>CAMEYM010000004.1 GCA_945947575.1 Rhizobium sp. Q54 | reverse complement strand
ACAGGGAGGTCGCGCGTGACGGGGTTGAGGCCATGCCTAGGATTTCCATTGGGGTTGGGTGCGGGGCGCGAATTCCCGCGTGAAGAGATCGCCTAGGGATTACGATGGACCACCCTCCGTAACCACGCGCCTTGGCCTATCAACGATTGGGCCCCTCCCCCCCCCCCCCCGCATCCTCGTCGTCGAAGACGAAGTCCTCGTCGCCCTCACGATAAGTGACATGTTGGAGGAGTTTGGCTGCGAGGTTGTCGGACCGGTGGGCGGCGTCGCCGCGGCGTGCGCACTCTTGAACTCCGGCGCGGCGCTGCCCGGCGCGGCCGTCCTCGACTGCAACCTCGGCCGGGAAATGGTATGGCCCGTGGCCGACGCGCTCGCCGCGCGCGCGGTGCCCTTCCTGTTCAGCACCGCGTACGGCATTGCCGGCGTTGAGCCACGCTTCGCCAAGGCGCCGGTAGTCACCAAGCCCTTCGACATCCTCGATCTGAAATCTGCGCTGGCGCTGCTCATCGAACTGCGCTGACCCTCGCGGCGCATATCGGCCCGCCACCGTACTCTCCCGGGATTCTGGCCCGGGATTCCGGCAAGATGCGGGGAACCGGCATCACACTCGTTGTTGTTGTGGTGGATCGCTTCGTGCGAGTTCAGGGTGCGGTACGTAGCGTTTCGCCTCAGGGGTTGCTCAACTCCAGCGCACTATGCGCCAACCACGTCAAGCCGCCTATCGGGCCCACCCGCAATGGGCCTAGGGGGTAATGTGGATAGGCCAATCAATTCTGTACGCCACCCCACAGGGGGCGACCAATGAAGTTCCAGCTGAAGCGACCCCCGTGGACTTGACGGATCTGCACCGTCGCTTCGTCGCGATTGTTGGATGGGACGCCCTCAACCGCCGTTTTCAGTCCCTGGATCGGCTCGCGCGAGAGAACCCGATAGGCCAAGCGTACCTGTGAACGTCGCCGCCGACCAAGTCGGTGGCATCCATCAGGACTCCTTGGAGTCGCTGTTGGGCCGGCGCTGGCAGCACAGCGCCGGCCTAGAACCAAAGAGAACTTCCGCTCGGGATATGTCGTGCACCGAAACGCACGCGGCAGCTGGCGCGCACGCCTTGTGCGGCGCGGCAATTCCAATCACTCGGACTGGTCTCCCGGTGTGGACACAGTATCTGGCCCCGTATCCACATCTCCGGCGCCCCGGCATCTAGAGCTGGGTGACGCTGGCGGGTACCGTTCCACGCGACGCGAGCCACGCAGTGAGCTACCCGGAGCAACCTGTGCGAGCGCTCCGCTCCGAGCAACCAACGGCGCAGTCAGCTGCGACGGCATAAGCGAATGTGCAGCGGCTCCAAGATAAGGAAGTCGACGGCGGAACCGGAGGAGGCTCCAAGTGAGAGGCTAGGCGGAGGCAAAGGCGTGGCGCCGCTTCCGATTAAGTGCTTGAGAAGGTTGGCGCGCCCGGAGAGATTCGAACTCCCGACCCCCAGATTCGTAGTCTGGTGCTCTATCCAGCTGAGCTACGGGCGCTTTTCTGACGACCACGGCGGCACCGAAGCAGGTACCGGGGCGCGAGAGGCCGCGAAAGTAGTGCGATTGCGGCTGAGGGGCAAGGACGGACGTTTTTGTCGGCGCGCCCGTGGCGCGACGGAGCGCCTAACGATCGCCCTGGCGCCAGCGGAACGGCTGCAGGAACTGGCCGGCCCACATGCCGCGCCGCTCGCGCTGGGCGATGCCCTCGTGGCGCGTGTAGGTCTCGGCGACGCGCCGGTCGGCGAGCGCCCACCCGGCCAGGATCATGCGTTCGTTGAGGCTGGTGACGGTCGCCGGGTCGGTCCCCGCCACGCGGCACACCCCGAAGGTGCGATCGTCGCCTTCGCGCCTGGACAGGGCGCAGGTGATGCGCCGGCCCATGACCGAGTCGAGCAGGTAGCCCTTGGCGACCTCGCCGCAGTCATAGTTGCGGCCGTCGACGCGGCAGATCTGGGAAAGCTCCGGCGCGTCGATGGCGTCGAGGCGCACCTTGATGCCGCCGACGACGAGGGTGTTGCCGTCGAGCACCCGCGCGGCGCCTTCGGCAACCGTCGCAGCCGCGGGCGGCGCCGGCGGCATGCCGTTCCACATGCCGAGCTTGGCGCCACGCGCCGCGTCCTCGTGTGCCTTGTAGGCGTCGGAGTGGAGGGTGTTGGCCTTGGCCCAGCCGGAGCGCACCCACTCCTGGTTGACGGTCGGCGCGTTCGCTGCCGGCGCGCGCGTGCCGGGATCGTAGGGAGCGCAGGTGCCCCACCAGCGGGTGTCGCCGGTGAACTGCCGCAGGCGGCAGTGCAGGACTTTGCCGTTGGCGATTTCGGCGAGCTTGGCCATGCCGACGATGCCGCACGCGTAGGCTGCCCCGTCGCGCGTGCACTGGGCGTCCTCGTCGAGACCTTCGACGCCGAGCAGGTGGAACCACCGGTTCATCACCGTTACGACGCCCGGACCGCGCACCAAGAGGCCGCCGA
This sequence comes from Rhizobium sp. Q54, assembly GCA_945947575.1. Classification (GTDB taxonomy): domain Bacteria; phylum Pseudomonadota; class Alphaproteobacteria; order UBA2966; family CAIVPW01; genus CAIVPW01. The sequence continues at coordinate 118,192 of CAMEYM010000004.1, read as the reverse complement.
TCACCTCGGGGTCGGCGGGACGCGCCGGAGCCGGCGCAGTGAGCGGTGCAGTCTGGGGCGCGCCCGGCGGCGGCTCTTGCGCAACGGCGACGCCCGCCATCATCAACAGCAGAAGAAGAGCACGCGCCAGCGAACGCATCAGCGCACGCCCCGGCGCCAGTCGGCGGGCCGCACGAATTGGCCAGCCCACATGCCGCGCTTCTCGTTCCTCGCGAATGCTTCCGCCTCGGTATAGGTGACTTCGGTGTCGGGGCGCGCAACGCCCCATCCCGTCGTGACGATAGCGGCGTTGAGCGGCACCGAGTCGGCCTTGAAGTCGCGGCGGGTTCCGTCGTCCTCGCCGCAGCGGCCCCACACCCGGTCATCGCCGGGGAACGTGCCGACATGGCAGACGATGGGAACGCCCGCCAGCAGGTCGATGAGGTTGGCGCGGGCGCGGGCGCCACAATCGTATTCGAGGCCGTCCAGCTTGCAGGTCTGGAACAGATCGGGCGCATCGACGCCGCGCAAATGGATGTCGATCTCCATCAACTCGATGGTGTCGCCGTCCTTCACGATCGGAATGCCGGCCAGGACGTTGGTGCCGACGCGGCGTTCGCCGACGGTGCCTTGCCACAGCCCGATGCGTTGGGTGCGTGCCTGCTGGCCGTCGTTCAGATAGTCGGGAACGTGCTGCTGGTCGGCGATCGCCCAGCCCATGCGCACCAGCGTGCGGTTGAGGTCGTCCTCGCCGGCGGCGAACAGCGCGGAATCGGGATTGCGTACGCGGCAACGGCCCCAGTTGCGGTCGTCGCCGTCGTAGCGCGTCACGTCGCAGCGCACGGTCTTGCCGGCGACCATCTCGATGAGGCGCGCCTGGGAAATGAGCGAGCACTGCAGAATATTGCCGCCGATGCGGCAATCGCCGTCGCGGCGCGGCGCGACCAGGCCGTCCAGTTGAATGAGATGGTTGCCGACGATGAGGCGGCCGGCGTCCGGCACCGTCGCCGAACCCTCGACGGCGTAGTTGAGCGGTCCGGTGAAATAGAAATAGCCGGCGAGCGCGGCGATTGCCGCCACCAGCACGAGCGCGCCGGCGGTGACTGCGTTGCGGCGCGGATTCATGGGGCGGCGCGAACCTGCGATGGGTGCACGGTCAGCGCCAGCCGAGGCGCCATTCGCGCGGATTGGTGAAAGTACCCTGCCACAGCCCGATGTTCTGGTTGTCTGCCTGAATCTGCAAGTCGAGATATTGCGTGCTGGTGCGCCGGTCCGCCAGGGCCCAGCCATCGCGTACCATCTGCGCGTTGATCGTGTCGCCCTCTTTCATGCCGGTGCCGGCGGCGTTCGCTTCGCCGCAGGTGCCCCAGTTGCGGTCGTCGCCCGGCAGGCGTTCGATCGTGCAGAAGATGCGTTTGCCCATGGTCGCGTAAACGAGAATGCCGCGCGCAACGATGCCGCAGAAGTAGCCGCCCTGGCCGACGCCCAGGCTGCACGACTGCGGCGCCTCGGGTGCATCGATGCCGGACAGGCGCACCAGCGTGCCGCCGACGCGCAGGGTGTTGCCGTCGATCACGTACGCGGTGCCGGCCGCCTGCTTCGGCGCTTCGCCGCCGATGGCAGGAGTGGCGCCGGCCCATATGCCGAGCTTGGCGGAGCGCGCCACCTCCTCGTCGGCAACCAGGGTCTGCACGTGCAGCCGATGGGCGAACGCCCAACCCGAGCGCACCCAGGCGCGCGCCAAATCTTCGCCGCCGGGGATCGGGCCGCGGGTCACGAAGTCGTACGGGAGACAACTGCCCCAGCGGCGGTTGTCGCCGGGGAATTCGCGCAGCGTGCACTGGTATTGGGTGAGATGCGCGAGCTCCGCGAGCTTGCCCTGGGCGATCAGGCCGCACTGATAGGGAACGTTGTTCTGCTGGCAGACCTCGTCGCGCTCGAAGCTCATCGCACCGAGCAGATGGAACCACTGGTTGGCGACGACGATGACGCCGGCGCCGCGCACGCGGACGTCACCGATCACCACATCGGCAGCCGGACCTTGTTGCGCAAGCGCGGGACCGCACTGCGCCGCGAGCAGCAGCGCCAGCGCCAGAAGGATGTGTCTAGCGCTTGCCATCGCGCCGAGGGCGCGCCTACCGTTTGCCATTGCGCCACTCCGACGGCACGACGAACTCGCCCGCCCACAGACCGCGCTTCTCGCGGCGCGCTTCTTCTTCGGCGGCGACGTAGTCGCTGGTGAAACGGCGATCGGCGAGCGCCCACCCAGAGCGCACCATCATCTCGTTGAAGCTCGACGCATCGGCGCGGATGTCGGCGCCGTTCGCGGTCGGCAGGCCGCACTTACCGTAGGGCCGGTCATCGCCCTCGATCTTCGACGCATAGCAGGTGACGCGTCCTTTGCCGGCGGTGATGTCGATCAGCTGCACGTAGGCGAGCAGACCGCACTGATAGGCGACGCCGTTGAGCGTGCATTCCTGGGCGAGGTCCGGTGCGTCGATGCCGTAGAGGCGCATGCGCACCTCTTGGATCTCGAGGTGGTTGCCGTCGTTGATCTCCATGACGCCGTACAGCGTGCCGACACGCACCGGATCGGGCAGCACATTGCCCGGCCACAGGCCGGCGCCGGCATTGCGGGCGCGCAGGCCGAGCTGCACCCACTCGCGGCCGTGCTCCTCCTTGGGCACCGCCCAGCCGGACAACAGCATCTGGCCGTTGATGGAGTCTTCGAGGCGGTCGCCCGCCGGCGAACCGGCGCCGACGGTCCTACACACGCCCCAGTTGCGATCGTCGCGGCCGAAATGCTGGACCTGGCAGCGCACTGTCTTGCCCGCCACGAGTTCAGCCAATTTCGCCGCTGAAATGAGAGTGCAGTGGACGACGACGCCGCGGCTGATGGTGCAGTTCGGCTCCTCGCGCGGCGGCACCAGGCCGATGAGATGGATCAGGCGGCCTTGGACCTGCAGGACGCCGCCAACCTGGACGACCTGGTTGGTCGGCACGGTCGCATGCCCCTGTACGGTGACGCCGCCACGGTTGCCGCCGATCACATAGAAAGCTTCCGCCCCGGCAAGCGCCGCGACGAGGGCGGCCAGAGCCACGAACAGCCATTTGCGGTCGGCGGTCATGCAGCGTCCCGGAGCGGGTCAAAGGCGAGTGGCCAACGGGGGGCCCGGAGAGGTATCACGCGGCCACGGGAGCGGCAATTCGCCGCCCCCCGTGGCGTCCGGGCGGCGCCGAAAGGTTAAAGTTGAGACCAAGAAGACACGCCAAGCCACTGACTTGGCGCTTGTTTTCCGCCGATTCCTTGGGCTAGGATCGACCGTAGTCAAGAGACTGCTGTCTTGTCCGGGGGGTTCCATCTTCTGTCGTCGACTGCGGTCGAGACCAGCCACGGGCCGGCTCGAAAGCGTGGGGGGTTGATTCGGCCATGATGGCTGCGAAGGTGGTTCGGTTTGGTGCGGTGGCGTCCCTGCTGGGGCTGTCCGCCTGCTCGTTTGCTTCCAACGCTTTGTGGCCGTCCTTGGGGGGTGGGGATCGACCCGCCCAGACCCAGACGGCCGCGGTGCAGCGGACTACTGCGACCGGGCCGACTGTGGCGGCTTCGCCCCTTCCGGCGCCACCCGCCCTGGGCACGACGACGTTCGTGCCGCCGGCGGTCACCCAGGGGGTCAGCACCGGCACCTTCGTTGGCGGCAAGGTCGCCCAGCACCGCGGTGAACTCATCGCGCTGCAGGACCAGATCATCGGCCATAACCAGCAGTTGCAGCAGGTCCGCACCCAGACCACCGAGGACTCGCAGCGCTATCACGGCACCATCGCGGCCATCAATTCGCGCCTCCAGATCGGCACGACGCCCGGCAACCCGGTGCTGCTCGGCCAGTGGCGCAGCGCCCAGAGCGAGCTCGAGCGCCTGAGCGGCGACGTCGCCAACCTCAACAGCCTGGCGAACTCCGTCGCCTCCGATTCGGCGATGGCCTCCTACCTGCTCGAGGCGGCGCGCGCGACCTACGGTCTTGCCGGCGCCATCGACGAGGATCACCGCCAGCTCGCCATTCTGGAAGACGAGACCAACCGCACCGTCGTGCTGATCGACCGCCTGCTCAACGAGCTGAGCGAGGACATCAGCCGCCAGACCGCCTACCTGTCGGCGGAACGGCGCAACCTGCAGACCATCGCCATCGCCATCCAGAACGGCGAGATCCTCGGCCAGAGCCTGTTCAACCGCGCCTTCGCCAACGCGGCGGCGCCCGCCGATTTCGGCGCCGCGCAGGCCGCCGCCAACGCGGCCGCGGCGCAGCAGCAGTTTGGCGCGGCGCAGATCGGCGTCGGCGAGCAGGCGCTCGTCGTCATCCGCTTCGACCGCCCGAACGTCGCCTACCAGCAGCCGCTGTACAACGCGGTGGCCGCGGCGCTCGAGCGCAAGGCAACCGCGACGTTCGACCTGGTGGCCGTTGCGTCGGCCCAGGGCAACGCCGCGAACATGGCGCTCAACGTCACGCGCGCCAAGCAGAACGCCGAGGAAGTGCTGCGTACGCTCACGGACATGGGCCTGCCCGCCGATCGCGTGCGCCTGTCGTCGACCAGCAGCCCCGACGTCACCACCAACGAAGTCCGCATCTTCGTCCGCTAGACGCGACGAAGAACGCGACGGACGCCGCGCCGCGGCGTAACCGTCGCGCTTCGGCGGCGTATCGTTCGCGTTAATTTGCGTACTGCGCGGACGCCTGCCGAGGCTGCTACCGGCGGGAATTTGCCGGTTTGGCGCCTGCGCGAGACGAGAATACGCGAAAACCAAGAATCGGCGGGGCGCGATCGCCCACCGGCCCATTCCGCCCTGCCCTGCCTGCACCCGCAGCATCGAACCGACATCGTGCGTCTCACGCCCGCGATCAAGCGCTGAGACGATCACGAGTTCTTGGTCTCATCGGCGGGGCGTTGCGCGGCAAACATTTTAGTTTATTCTAAATTGATGAACGGATTGTGGAGCACGGTCAGCGCGCCGCGGCGGCGCATGATCCTGAAGCTGCTGTGGGACGGCGAGCGCACCGCCGGCGAGGTGCATCGGGCTTTGCCGGACGTGACGTTCGGCGCTGTTTCGCAGCAGCTCGGAGTGCTGGCCCGCGCGGGACTGGTGCGGCGCCGCGCCGAAGGCCGGGAGCGGTACTACCGGGCCGACCGCAAGGCGCTGGGGCCGCTCGCCAAGATGCTGGAAGACATGTGGGACGGAGCGCTGGCGGAACTGAAGCTGCGCGCCGAGATGGAAGAAGCCAAGCGCGGGCCGAAACCCAAACGCCGCAGTCGCAGGAGGAAGTCGCCATGATGGAGCTGCCGTTCCGCTACCAGCGCACGATCCTCATTCGTGCGCGGCCGGCCACCGTGTTCCGCTACTTCACCGACTCGACGCGCTTTGCGAGTTGGTGGGGACCAGGATCGACGATCGATCCGCGGCCGGGTGGCCGCGTGCACATCGTCTATCCGGGTGGCACGACCGCCGGCGGCGAGGTTGTGGCGATCGAACCCGACCGGCGCATCGTGTTTACCTACGGCTACGACCAGAAACCGAACGACACGGCGGTGCCGATCGAGCGCGGTGCCAGCCGGGTGACCATCACACTCGCCGCGCACGCGGAAGGCACCAGCCTAACCATCATCCACGAGGTCGCCGAGGAGCACGTGCGCGATGAGCACGCCGCCGGTTGGCGCTTCCAGCTGTCGCTGTTCGCCAACGTCGTGGCGCGCGAGGAACACACCGGCCTCGCCCAGCGCGTCGATGCGCTGTTCGCGGCCTGGAGCGAGCCGGACGCCGCCACGCGCGCCGGACTGCTGGTGGAGGCGACCACTGACGACGTCGGATTCCGCGACCCCTACGCGACCATCACGGGGCGCAACGACCTCAACGATCACCTGACCGCGCTGCAGAAACACGTGCCGGGTACGCGTCTGGTACGCGACGGCGACCCGCAGCAATGTCAGGGCACCGCACTGGTGCGCTGGACGGCGGGAAAGGCCAGCGGCACCAATGTGCTGCGGGTGGCGCCGGACGGACGCATCGCCGACGTCGTCGGGTTCTGGAACAGCTAGCGGTCCGGAGACGGCGCGATGAGCGGAACCTTAGGGTAGTAAGACGTGTAGCGCGCGGTATCGCGCGTCAGGAGGGGCATCCCACCCACGGCCGCGTGAGCGCCCACAAAGAAGTCGGGCAAGACCCCGGATTTGGTTCCGCCCGCGCGGCGATACGCCTGAAACGTCTTGCCAGCCAGGAACATGGCGGCGCGCGGGATATCGACCAACCGTAGGCCGGTGGCGGCAAGGAGCTCCTCCAGTTCCTCAATGCGCCGAAATCCGATGGATAGCTCGGCATACACGATCGCGTTGACATAGAGCGCACCGCGGCCCGCCCAAATATCCAGCTGTTGCCTGGACCATTCAGACCATCGGCGGTCGTTCGTCACGAGGTCCAAGAGCACGTTGGTATCGACGAGGATGCCGTTCAATCGTCCCCGCGCGTCATTGCCATGATCTCATCGGTGGTGAGACCCGCTGTGGCCTTCCCGCGAAAGCGCTCGAAGCGGGACGGCGCAGCAGCCTTGCCAGCGCGGCGCAGAACGACGTCGCCACTCTCTACAATCTCGAACTGAACTGCGCTACCGGCGGCGACGCCTAGGTGGTCGCGAATGCGCTTAGGGACTGTCACCTGCCCCTTGATGGTTACCGTTGTCGCGGACCACGTGGTACTCGCCCAAGGGTGCGCGCTGTCCTCCCCCAGTCCCGGAGCGCGCACGTCACGGTTGCTTGGCTCGGAGGATCGCTGAGACCCTTCCGCGTTCCGACTCTGGGCGGAACGCCTAGTGCGCTTTGGCATGACCTGCCCGCCTTGTATTACATTCTCGGCCAAAGGTAATACCGGCAGACGGACGGGTCAATTGCGCTACTCCCAGCGCATCGCGGCGACGTCGTTCACGAACATCGGCGCGTTGGTCCAGAGGCCCTTGAGGCCGGCGCGCGCCACCGCGACTTTCGGCAGCTCGAACAGGAACACGTTGACCGCGTCGGTGGCGATCAGGCGCTGGGCGTCGCCCCAGGCGCGGTTCTGCTCGGCGACATCGGCGGCGCCGTTGGCGCGCGCAAGGATCGCGCGCAGCGCCGGGCTGTCGTACTGGAAGTAGTAGTTCGGGTTGCCGTAGATGACGATGTCCATCGGCTCGACGTGGCTGACGATGGTGAGGTCGTAGTTCTTTTTGTCGAGGACGCCGTCGAGCCAGCGGGCCCACTCGACCTCCTCGATGCGTGCGCGCACGCCGATGCGCGCGAGTTGCGCGGCGATGATCTGGCCGGAGCGGCGCGCATAATCCACGGGCGGCAGCGTCAGCGTCACCTCGAAGCCGTTGGGGACGCCGGCCTCGCGCAGCAGCGCCCGCGCCTTGTCGAGATCGGGCGCGTAGGTGCCGGTGAGGTCGACATAGGCCGGATGGTGCGGCGCGAAGTGCGAGCCGATCGGCTGCGCCATGCCCGCCATGGCGCCGGTGATGATCTCGCGGCGGTCCACTGCGTGGGACAAGGCGCGGCGCACGCGCACATCGGCGAGCGGACCGCGCTTGTTGTTGATGGCGAGGATCGTCTCGCCTTCGGTATTGCCGAGCAGCACCTGGAAGCGGGCGTCGCGCCGGAACTGAGCGACCGCCTCGACCGCCTGCAGGTTGGCGAAGAAGTCCACGTCGCCCGCCAGCAGCGCCGCGACCTGGGCGGCGGCGTCGCCGATGAACTTGAAGGTGACGCGCTCGATGCTGACGCCGGCGGCAGAGCGGTACGCGGGATTCTTGACCAACACGACCGAGTCGCCGGGCAGCCAGCGTTCGAGCACGTAGGGGCCGGTGCCGATCGGCTTCGAGCGATTGGTCGGCGCACTTTCCGGCGCGACGATGACGGACGCGTTCTCGGCCATGTTGAACAGGAACAGCGCGCTCGGCTCCTTGAGCGTCACCACCACGGTGCCGGCGTCCGGCGTCGCGATGCGCTCCATCTGCGTGAAGTAGCCCTTGCGGCCGTTGGTGCTGTCCTCGCGCGCGTTGCGCTCGAACGTGAACTTGACGTCGGCGGAATCGAAATCGGTGCCGTCGGAGAACTTCACGCCGCGGCGCAAATGGAACGTGTAGGTGCGGGCGTCGGCCGACACGTCCCAGCGTTCGGCGAGTCCGGGCAACACACGGCCCTGCTCGTCGATGCGGGTGAGCCCCTCGTAGATGTTGAGCTGGGTGATCTCGGCGATCGCCGCGGCCGGATTGATGGTGGGGTCGAGCACCGGCGGCTCGAGGGTCATGCCGATGACCAGGGCGCGACGCGCCGAGGCCTGGGTTTGCGCGCGCGCGTCCGGCGCCGCGCCAAGCGCAGCGACAAGAGCAACTGCAAATATAATCAGAGCGCGAGTCATTTTCATGACCGCGGGCCTCCTGGGCTCAACGTGTGCGGAAGGCCGGAATATCCCCCAAAGCGTCGGCCGCGTAAACAGCCCGGCCGATGGCGCGCTCGACGCACGTTGCCGCAGCATCGCCGATGCGGCCAAGCTCCGCGGCGTCGATGAGGCGCGGGTTGCGGCCCGTCGCCAAGGCGAACAGGGTGTCGCCATCGAAGGGGCTGTGGGCCGGGCGCACGGCGCGGGCGATGCCGTCGTGGCCCATCAGCGCCATGCGCTGTGCCTGCGCCGGGGTCAGCGCGGCGTTGGTGGCGACGACCCCGATGGTGGTGTTGCCGCCGGGCTTCGGCCGCTGCTTGCCGTAGGGCAGGCTCCAGTCCGGCATGGACGGGGGCGGGCCCTGGTTGCCGAACTCGCCGTCCTGCTCGACCGCCCAGGACCATAGGGTTCGAGTGCCGGGAATGATCGGCGAGCCCACCGCGTTGACCGCGATGAGCGCGCCCACCGTGATGCCGTTCGGCAGTTGCATCGAGACGCTGCCGAGTCCGCCTTTGACTTCGCCGGCGATGGCACCGAGTCCTGCGCCGGCGTTGCCGAGAGCGAAGTCATCCGCGGCACGCTCGCAGGCGTGCTTGCCGAGCGCGCGATAGGGGGGCTGCTCGCCCCACGCCTTGTCGCCGCCGTTGAGAAGGTCGAACAGAATCGTCGCCGGCACGATGGGTACGTGCACCGGCCCCACCGGATAGCCGCGCCCCTGTTCGGCGAGCCACGCGGAGACGCCGGACGCGGAGTCCAATCCGAACGCCGAGCCGCCCGACAGCACGATCGCATCGACCTGCTGCACGAGCGACGTCGGCGACAACAAATCCGTTTCGCGCGTTCCCGGCGCGCCGCCGCGCACATCGACCGCCGCGACGCATGGCTCGTCGGCGATCACGACGGTGACGCCGGAGCGCACGCGTGTGTCCTCGGCGTTGCCGACCCTAAGGCCGTCGACGTCGGTGATCAGGTTGCGCCACCGGTCGCCGCTTTGGGCGGCGTTGCCGCCCGGGGCGCCGGTCGTCTTATTTGCCGAGGTCGGGCGGTGCCGCACGCAGGAGGCCGGGGTCGGGGTTGCCGAACCGCACCGGTTCGGCATAGCAGTCAATGCGCGCCAGGTTCTGGTAGCAGTACCGCGGCGGCTCGACGGGAACATACGGCTGCAGGCACTTGTCCTCGACGGGTACGTCGCCGGCAAGCTGACAGCCGAATTGTTGGATGCGCAGCGCAATGCGCTCGGTACCGACGCATCCGGACAGGCCGATTGTGCCTACCATTGCCGCGATCGGAATTAACCAAAGCCGGCTACGCATCCGGAATCTCCAGCCGAAACTGCGTGCCCCGTTCATCGCTGCGCACCAGGTGGATCTCGCCGCGATGGGCCCGCGCGATATCCCGTGCAATCGCCAGGCCAAGGCCGGTGCCGCCGGCCCGGGCGCTGCCGGCGAACGGCCGGAACAGCGCCTCGCGCGCCTTGGGCGGCAGGCCGGGACCGGTGTCGATGATGTCGATGGCGACGTGGCCGTTGACGCGCTCGGCGCGGGCCACGACCTGGCCACCGGCGCCGCGGCTCGCCTCGGCGCCGCCATCCATGGCCTGCACGGCGTTGCGGGCGATGTTGAGGAGCGCCCGGAATACCTGGTCGCGGTCGGCGTTGATGGCGAAGGGCGCGGGCACTTCGTTCTTCCACGCGAGACGCGGCACCTGGCCGACGCCGGCGGAGGTGCCGACGTCTTCCATCAGATCGTGCAGGTCGAACTTGGAGCGGTGCGGCACCGGCTCCTCGGCGCGGCCGTAGCGCAGGGTCTCGCTGGCGAGCGTCACGGCGCGATCGACCGAGCGCAGCAGAGTCGGCGCGAGGCGCTGCACCTCGGGATCGTCGATCAAGGCGATGCGGTCGGAGACCAGCGTCGCGGTCGCGAGGATGTTGCGCAGGTCGTGGCTGATCTTGCTGACCGCCTGGCCGAGCTCGGCGAGACGGCGGTTCTGGCGCAGGGCACCACGCAGGTCGATCTGCATGGCAGCGAGCTCGCGTTCGGCGATGCCGATCTCGTCCTCGCGCGTGCCGGGCCGAATCACCGCCCAGGGATTCGAAGGATCGTGGCGGAAATCCACCATGCTTTGCGTGACGCGCGCCATCGGCCGCACCAGCCGCCAATGCAGCGCGAAGTAGACGAGCAGCGCCGTCACCAGCGAGATCAGGATCGACACACTCAGGATCTCTCCGGCGTAGAGACGCAGGTGGGCGAGCAGCGGCGCTTCGTCCATCACCACTTCGACGCGGGCGCCAGGCGTTTGCGACGACGTTCCGATCAGACGCACGACGCGGTTGCCGCCGCGCACCAAGGCGACGAGAGAGTCGTCCAAGGTGCCGAGCAGCGTCGTCTCGCGCAGGTCGATGGTGACGTCGAGGGCCGGCGGCATGACGTCGGCCAGAACGAGGCGGCTGATCTGGCCGCCGCGCAGCACGATGGCGCGGACGCCGACCGTGTCGAGCAGACGGCGGGCGAGCTCGGGGCTCACCATGTTGTTGGGCGTTTCCTCGAGCGCCAGCGTCGCGAGGTCGGCGTCGGCGATGGTCGCGTTGAGGAAGCTCATGCGCTCACGCGCGATGGAGGGCACGAAGATCATCACTTCGGCCAGCATCACGAACAGGATGGTGAGAACCAGGAGCTGGCCCGACAGACCCCGATACCAGCGCACAGCCGGCTTCGCGCCCCTAGCTTGAGCCAGGGCGGTGTCCGCGGAAGGTGCGGGTACGGCGGAGTTCGAAGTGCGCGGCCGGCCATCGGCTGGGCCTGGGGCAGCGCCGGCCAGCGAACCTTCCGTACGCGGTAGGCCGGTCATGGGCCGGGACTCTAGTCCTATGGGGCCCAAGCCAGCAAACTCGCCCCCTTGGCCGCACCTTGGCCGTGGCCAGAACCAAAATGGCTCGGTTCCGCCGAAGGTTGACGGCCTTCCGGGCCTGCCGTATTAGGTGCGGCCGCAGCACCGTCGCCGGCGCGCGGCCCTATCAAGCACAAAGCACAGAAGAACGCGGGAGAAATCGTCGTGAAACGGACCTATCAGCCGAGCAAGCTGGTGCGCAAGCGCCGTCACGGTTTCCGCGCCCGCATGGAGACCGTGGGCGGCCGCAAGGTTCTGGCCCGCCGCCGCGCCAAGGGCCGTAAGAAGCTCTCGGCCTAGGCCGGATGCCGACGCGGTGCCGGCCGCGCGCCAACCGGTGAACGAGCCTCCCACCAACCGCCGTCTCGGCCGCTTGCGCAAGCGGTCGGAGTTCTTACGGGTCGCGGCCCAAGGCAAGAAGGCCGCCACGCCGGGCGTGATCCTGCAGAGCTTTGCGGCGGCGGCAAGCGCGCCCCACCTCGATGCGGGAGCCGATCTGTGGCTGGGCCTGACCGTGAGCCGCAAGGTCGGCAACGCCGTGGCCCGCAACCGGGCGCGCCGGCGCCTGCGCGAGGCCGCGCGCTCCGTGCTGCCGCGCGTGGCGGTGAGCGGCCACGACTACGTACTCATTGGACGGACCGAGACCCTGACCCGCCCCTTCCCCTTGCTCATCGCCGACATCGAGGGTGCGTTGCGCCGTCTCGGCGCACACAGCGAGTCCAGTCCCGGCGCACACCAAGGGCGCACCGGTTCATGACGCCGCTCGCCCGCGTCCTGTCGCTGGCGGTGCACGCCTACCGTTACACCCTGTCACCGATCATCGGCCCGGTTTGCCGCTTTGAGCCGACCTGCTCGGCGTACGCCCTCGACGCGCTGCGGGAGCACGGTGCGTTGCGCGGCTCCTGGCTTGCCGTGCGACGCATCGCCCGCTGTCATCCCTGGGGTGGCTCGGGCTATGACCCGGTGCCCCCGCATTCCGAGAAGCAATCAATCCTGGGCGCGCACGATCACGCCGCGCATCACCGACCTTAGGCGAGCATGGAACAACGCAACGTCATCCTCGCCCTCGTGTTGTCGATGGCGATCCTCATCGGCTTCCAACTGCTGTTCCCGACGCCGCGCCCGGTGCCGCCCGAGCAGCAGAACGTCGTGGTCACCGAGACTCCACCTGCGGCAGTGACGGCGCCCGCGCCGGTAGTCGCCCAGCCGCGCGAAGAGGTGGTGGCCGCCGCCGCGCGCGTCAGCATCAACTCGCCGCGCGTGCAGGGCTCGCTCTCGCTGCAGGGCGGCCGCATCGACGACCTGCGCCTGCGCGACTACCGCGAGACCATCGAGCCGGAGAGCCCGCTGGTCGTGCTGTTGTCGCCGCCCGGCTCGGCCGGCGCGTACTACGGGGAGTTCGGCTGGGTGGCGCCGCCCGGCGCCAACGTCGCGGTGCCCGGAGCCGACACGGTGTGGCGCGCCAGCGGCAATGAGCTGACGCCGACCTCGCCGGTGACGCTGACGTGGGACAACGGGGCCGGCGTGCGCTTTGTCCGCACCGTCAGCATCGACGAGAACTACATGTTCACGGTCACCGACCGGGTCGAGAACACGACCGGCGCGGCGGTGACGCTCTATCCGTACGGCCTCGTCTCGCGCACCGGCACGCCGCCGACACAGGGCTTTTTCATTCTGCATGAAGGCCCGCTCGGCGTGATGGAGCAGCGCCTCGTCGAGTTCTCCTACGAGGACCTCAAGGAGGACGGCCCGCAGACCATGCGCTCGACGGGCGGCTGGCTCGGCATCACCGACAAGTACTGGCTGGTCGCCGTCATCCCGGATCAGACGCAGCCGGTCGAGGCGGGCTTCCGTTATGCCAACGTCGGTGGCGACAAGTACCAGACCGACTTCCGCCGCGAGGCCATCACGGTGGCCCCGGCCGGGACGGCCGAAGTGCGCCACATGCTCTTCGCCGGCGCCAAAGAGGTCGCGACCCTCGAGGGCTACCAGGAGCGCGAGGGCGTCGTGCGCTTCGATCTTGCCATCGACTGGGGTTGGTTCTTCTTCCTGACCAAGCCGATCTTCGTGGCGATCGACTGGCTGTACCGCCTGACGGGAAACTTCGGCATCGCCATCATCGTCTTCACGATCTTCATGCGCGCGCTGTTCTTCCCGCTCGCCAACAAGTCGTTCAAGTCGATGGCGGGCATGCGCAAGATCCAGCCCGAGATCATGAAGGTGCGCGAGCTCTACGCGAACGATCGCGAGCGCCAGACCAAGGAGATGATGGAGCTGTACCGGAAAGAGCACGTCAACCCGCTGTCGGGTTGCATGCCGATCCTGGTGCAGATCCCGGTGTTCTTCGCGCTGTACAAGGTGCTGTTCGTCACCATCGAGATGCGGCACGCGCCGTTCTACGGATGGATCAAGGACCTGTCCGCGCCCGATCCCACCACCATCTTCAATCTGTTCGGACTGATCCCGTGGGATCCGCCGGGATTCCTCATGGTCGGCATCTGGCCGCTGCTGATGGGCATCAGCATGTTCGTGCAGCAGAAGCTGAACCCGGCGCCGCCCGACCCGATCCAGCAGAAGATCTTCATGCTGCTGCCGATCGTCTTCACGTTCATCCTGGCGCCGTTTCCGGCCGGCCTCGTCATCTACTGGACGGTGAACAACGTACTGTCGATGGCGCAGCAGTGGATCATCATCCGCCGCGTCGAGCGGTCCGGTCCGGCCAAAGCCAAGGCCTGAGACAGGCGGCATGACCGGGACGCCCACGCCAGAGCAAATCGAGCGCGGGCGGCTCCTGTTCGCCAAGCCGTGCGCGTTCATGTGGTCGGCGGGAGCGGTTACCGACCTGCCGCCCGACAACGTGCCGGAGGTGGCGTTCGCCGGCCGCTCCAACGTCGGCAAGTCGAGCCTGCTCAACGCCCTCGTCGGCCAGAAGGCGCTCGCCAACGTCTCGCAAACGCCGGGACGCACCCAGAAGCTGAACTTCTTCGATCTCGACGGGAAGCTGCGCCTCGTCGATCTGCCGGGGTACGGCTACGCCAAGGTGTCGAAGACGGCGGTCGACGCGTGGACGCAGCTCATCGAGGACTATCTGCGCGGCCGGCCCTCGCTACGGCGCACGTTGCTGCTGATCGATTCGCGCGTCGGCATCAAGGACAGCGACGAGGCTGCCCTCCGGGTGCTCGATGATGCGGCAGTGGCGACTCGCGTCGTGCTGACCAAGACGGACAGGATGAAGGGCGGCGAACTCGCTGAGCAGGCGAAGGCGGTCGAAGACCGCCTCAAGGCTCACGCGGCAGCGTTTCCGCAGGTGACCATTACCAGCGCGCATAGCGGCGCCGGCATGGCGGAGCTGCGCGCAGACATTGCGGCACTCCTAGAGTCCTAACGCGCTGGCGCGCGGGGCGCGCCTCCGGCGCGACTAGATCGCGACGACGCGGTTGCGGCCTTCTTCCTTGGCGCGATAGAGGGCGCGGTTGACGCGCTGCAGCGCCGAGTCGACCGTGTCGTTGTCCGCATCGAACTCGGTGAGGCCGAAGCTCGCCGTCACGGAGAACGGGGTGGCGCCGGCGCGGATCGCGGTGGTGGCTATGGCGCGGCGCAAGCGCTCGCACACCGATTCGGCCGAGCCGGGCTCGGTCTCCGGCATCAGGATTGCGAACTCCTCGCCGCCGACGCGCGCCAGCGTATCGAGGCGGCGCAGCTGCAAGGCTACTGCGCCTGCGAGCGCGCGGATCGCGGCGTCGCCCGCGGCATGCCCGTGGGTATCGTTGACGGCTTTGAAGTTGTCGATGTCAAACGTGACGATGGCGAGGTGGCGCTTGTGCCGCTTGGCGCGGTCGGCTTCCTGGGAGGCTCGATCGACGAACGTGCGGCTGTTGGCGATGCCCGACAGCGCATCGACGCCGGCCAGCATCAGGGCGACGCGCCGCTCTTCGGCCAGCGACGTGACCAGCAGCACGTTGAACATGGCGAGCGTGATGGCGATGCCGCCCATCAGGCCGGCGCCGGGAATGGCGGCGGCTTCGGTCGGCTGCAACACCGCGCTGACGAACGCGACCGTCAGCGCCGAGGCGAACAGGATCGCCGCCTCGCGCTGTGGAAAGCGCATCGACAACCAACTGCATGCGAGCAGGAACAGGATCGGCAGTCCCATGTGAATGACGGCGCCGCCCGGCGCGAGGCGCAGGGCGGAACCGAACAGGACGGCGCCGCCGATGGCGAGCACCTCGTAGAGGCGATCGCGCGACGGCGCGCGCCGGTCGATCCATAAAAGAAGCAGCATCGGCGCGACGAGGATGACGCCGGCCAGGTGCGGCACAAACCAGCTCAGCAAGGCGCGCGGCCACTCGCCCTCGTTGATACCCGCGATGCTGTCGCCCGCGACCGTGCCGAGCGCGGCGACCGTGGCAAAGACCAGCGCACCCAGGAACAGGGACAACACTTCGTGCACCGTGAGCATCGGCCCGCGCACATGCAGCGGGAGACGCGTTACGGCGGAACCGATGGCCGCCGCCGCGGTCACCGCCAGCGCCTGCACCGCGGCGAGGCTGAGCGACACGTCCAGGAACGCCGCGTTCAGCAGGAAGGCGCCGACGAAGATGCCGGGCCAGGCGGAAACGCCGCCGATGATCGCGGCGGTGAATGCGACCGCCGAGCCGGCAAGGAAGATGGGTGGCACGTCGGCGGCGGCAAAGAACGCGAGGTTCGGCGCGCCGACCGTCATGGTGACGGCCAGCGTCGTCAGCATCACCGCGACCAGACGGCCCGGGACCTCAAGGATTCCCTGCAGCCTTTCGGCTGCCTCCCCCTTCGCCATGCCTAGAGATCCCCGCGCCCCGAACGGAGCCGATGCTGCCCGCAACGTGTGACAAGCGTCACCGTAGCCCAGGACCTGGAGTCCGCGTGTGTCAGTCTATGTCGCCACTGCAAACAAGTCTCAAGAGCGTGGACCGTGGCCGGACCTTGGGCCAACCCTGGCCCGTGCGGCCGCATTCCGCTATAGCAGGGCCGCCTTTTCCCGCCCCCGGACCCCCGCATGCCGATCAAGAAGAAGCCCGCCCGGCCGGTTCGCACCCGCGAACAGTGGCTGGAAACCGCCAAGACGCTGTCCGAGGCACTGCCCTACATGCGGCTGTTCGCCGGCCAGACCTTCGTCATCAAGTTCGGCGGCCACGCCATGGGCGACGATACCCTGACCGAGAGCTTCGCCCGCGACGTCATGCTGCTCAACCAGGTCGGCATCAACCCGGTGGTGGTGCACGGCGGCGGCCCGCAGATCGGCGACATGCTGAAGCGCCTCGGCATCGAGAGCCGCTTCGAGCGCGGCCTGCGCGTCACCGACAAGGCCACGGTGGACGTCGTCGAGATGGTGCTGGCCGGCTCCATCAACAAGTCGATCGTCAGCGCCATCGAGGAAGCCGGCGGCCATGCCATCGGCATCTCGGGCAAGGACGGCAGCCTGGTGGAGGCGCGCAAGCTGCGGTCGAAGCGCCCGCCGCGCGGCAGCATCGAAAAGGCGACCGACCTCGGCTATGTCGGCGAGCCGACCAAGATCAATCCGCACGTGCTGGAAGTGCTGATGAGCACCGACGTGATTCCGGTGGTGGCGCCCATCGGCATCGGACCGGAAGGCGAGACCTACAACATCAACGCCGACACGGTGGCCGGCGCCATCGCCGCCGCCATGGGCGCGAGCAAGCTCATCCTGCTGACGGATGTCGATGGCGTGCTCGACAAGAACAAGAAGCTGGTGCCGAAGCTCACCGCCAAGGAAGCCAAGGCGATGGTCGCCGACGGCACCGCCACCGGCGGCATGATCCCGAAGCTGGAGACGTGCCTGACCGCGATCAACGGCGGCTGTCAGGCCGCCCACATCCTGGATGGCCGCCAGCACCACGTGCTGCTGCTCGAGGTGTTCACCGAGCTCGGCATCGGGACGATGATCTCGCCCGACCGCGCGCGGCCGAAGGCGCGCTAGGCCGCAGCTGCGCCTACCACTGGTCGGCTCCCCACTTCTTCTTCGCCGTCGTCCAGGCAGTGCGGAAAGCTCCGGTAGTCGGGACACGATGGCTAAACCAGTCTTCCTTCATTGCTGCGATCTGTTCCTTCGCCGCGGTGCGGCCCTCGCGAACAACAACATGGTCGCCTGGCGCGCCCGTCTTCTCGTTCACAACAATGCTGTTGAGCGTCGGCAAGTCGTTCAGCTTGCAATAGGCACCCACGACGCCTAACCCAAGGCGCAAGTTGCGGCCCGCGCGAGGGCCGCGGCCCATGAGTTTGGCCAAGTCTCCGTAGGTGATGGTCCACGGCCGCTTTGCGTCCCGTTTCGAACACATGACGTTCGCCACAAGGACCAGCCAGATCTGCTGAGCCTGAACGTTCGCGCGGTCTCCAACACCGAAGTGCTTCGGTTCACTCTTGTCCGCCATAGAATCCTCCGCTTGCTCCTGACGTGCATTATTGTACGTCATGTGCAATATTGCACCTGG
The DNA here is from genome assembly GCA_945947575.1 of Rhizobium sp. Q54. Classification (GTDB taxonomy): domain Bacteria; phylum Pseudomonadota; class Alphaproteobacteria; order UBA2966; family CAIVPW01; genus CAIVPW01. The sequence continues at coordinate 100,387 of CAMEYM010000004.1, read as the reverse complement.
TGAGCAAAACTTCAAGGACCTATGCCGCGTCCTTCTCGACCAGCTCGCGGAAGTAGGTTAGGAACCACTCCATCTCCGTCTCGGAGAGGGCGTACTTCACGCCGTCGCGGGCGTGGATCATCGAGTTGGCGGGAACGCGCGCCACCAGCTGCTGCAGCTTCATGGCGCCGCGCGCCGATAGGCCCGCCTTCCAGGACGCCGCGGTCATCGCCTTGCCGGAGCGCGAATCGAGCATTTTGTTGATGGCGCCGATCGGCACCTCTGCCTTGAGGGCGAGGGCCTCGCCGACGAAGCCGCGCTGGCCGGTCTCGGCCGACTGCACGATGGTTTCCTCGGTGAGCTTGCCGAGCTCTTCCAGCTTGCGCACCTTGGCAGCGGCGGTCTCGGCCTGGGCCGGATTGGCCTCCTCCTGCTTCAGACGCTTCTTCACCGCTTCGTTGACGACCTTGGCGGTGTCGTCGTCGAGCTCGTGCTCGTTCTGCAGCACCTGCAGAATCGCCGAGCTGACGAACGCGGTGATGCGGCGGATGGCGCCGACCGAAAGCTCAGGCCGGCGAGCGAGCGGCTCGTGCAGCGGCTCGTGCTGCTCGGCGGTCTCGGCGACCTTGTCGAGCGTGGACGATTTCAGCTTCGCGTTCGGATTGGCGAGCAGCGAGGCGCTGGCGGCGATGTCGCCGGCATCGAAGATCGCCTCGGCGAGCTTCTGGCTCACCTTGGTTCGCCGCGCGATCGCGGAAAGGCCACCCTTGGCAACGCCCGCGTGGATGATTTCCAGAAGGTCGTGGTCGGCGAGCAGGGGCGAGTATTCGAGGATCGGCGCGGCGACGATCAGCTCGACGTCGCGGGCGAGCTTGTTGATGACCGGCTGCGGCACCTTGGTGGCGTGCTTGATCTCCTCGGCGATGATAGCGCGCACCCGCGGCAGCTGGTCGCGCGCCAGAATCTGCAGCACCTCCAGGGTCGCTTCCTGCAGGCGCTCGTTCTGCATCTGCGAGATGCCGGGGATCAGGCGGCCGATCTTCAGGGCGAGGTCGCAACGCACCTCGTCGTCCTTGTCGCGCGTCAGCACCAGGTCCGCTTGGCGCGGCGTGGCATTGTTGGCGGCGACCTGGCGGCGCACCTCGGCGTGCTCGTCCTCGGACAGGAAGTAGAGGATCTCCGGCTGCACGTCGTCGCGGCTGGCGAGCTCCGAGCGCACGTCGGGGTCCTTGGCGCGCGCGAAGGTCTTGGCCTGCTCGTAGGTGATGTCTTGCGGGATGAGCTTGCGGCGCGGCGGCGCGGGCGCCGTCGCCTTGGCTGCGCCAGGCGCGACCCGCTTGAGGGCGACCGGCTTGTCCTTCTTGCGGCCGAAGAAGCCGAACAGAGCCATGTCTCAGCGTACCGCCGCCGGCTTGGTGGGGGCCACGCCCATGCCAGGCTTGCCGAACAGCCAGCCCTGCCCGTAGCGCACGCCGACGGATTGCAGGAACTTGGCGACGTCGTCGGTCTCGACGAACTCGCCGACCGTGTCGATGCCGAGTTCGGTGCACAGGCTGGCCATGGCGCGCAGGAACGCCGGCGCGTTCGGCTTGGTCAACGCCTCGCGCACGTAGACGCCGTCGATCTTCACGAAGTCCACCTGCAGCGCGCGCAGGTACTGGAACGCCGCCGCACCGGCGCCGAAGTCGTCGAGACAGACGTGGTGGCCGAGCGCGCGCAGGCTTTGCAAAGTCTTGTTGGTCGCTTCGAGGTCGGTGATCTTTGCCGATTCCGTCACCTCGAACATCAGCTCCTCGCGGATGCCGGCGCAGTCCTTGAGGAGGCCGTGCAGAGCGGCCATGAACGGCACGCTCTCCAGCGAGCGGCCGGAGATGTTGACGGCGATGCCGACCGAGTCGCCGCGCTCCTTGGCGCCTTTGATCTTGGCGATGACCTTCTGCGTCATGGCGAGGTCGAACTCCGGGATGAGCCCGACTTCCTCGGCGAAGGTGATGAAGGTGAACGGAGAGGCTTCCTTGCCCTGCCCGCGCAGGCGCACGAGCGCCTCGTAATGATGCACCGCGCGCGTGCCGAGATCGACGATCGGCTGGAACAGGACGTCGAACGCGCCTTTGGTGATGGTCGCCTTGGTCGTGGCGATCTTGGCGCGCGTGTCGTCGAGCATCTCCTTGTAGCCGTCCATCAGCGAGGCGACGGTGAATTCGCCGCGCGATTCGGAGAACTTGTTGATGGTGTAGAGCAGCGCCTTGGCGTGATCGCCGTCGGACATCGCACCCGGGTCGAGGTCAACGGTCGCGGTCGCGACGGTCAGGCCCTTGCCGGCCGGGTCGACTTCCTTGGCCTTGTCGGCGATCGCTGCCTTGAGTCCGGCGATGTCGAGCGTCGTGTCATGGACGAGGCCGAACTTGTCCTCGCCGATGCGGCCGGCGGCGGCGCCGTTCACGGAGTTCGCCTGCAGGTGGGCGGCGATCTCGACCATCATCGCTTCGGCGGACTTCGGGTCGAGCCGGCCCTTGAGGGCGCCGATGCCGTCCAAGGTCAGCATGGTGAGGTTGGGATTGCGGCCGGCGGCGGCGCCGGCCTGCAGGGCGGCCTTGGCCGCGTCGGCGAACGCATCTTTGGAGAGCAAGCCCCCGACCTCGGTGCCCTTGGCGGTGACCGCGGCGGGCAGGCGCTGGGCGCTGATCGAGAGATAGCTGCGGCCACCCCGCACCGGCAGGCAGGTCCCCGACACGCTGACCCGCAGGGACTGGCCATTGAGCCGCCGAATCGACAGCGCCAGGGGGCCGACCCGGCCCTGCCGCTGGCCGGCCGCGAGTGCAGCCACGAACAGCGGCCGATCGACGTCGCTGACCAGGTTGGCAAAGGGCGTGCCCACCAGCTTGTCGGCCGGGGCTGCCGCAAGCCACTGCACGGCGCCGGTGGCGTAGACCACGCGCTGGGACTGGTCGAGCTCGACGAATGCGTCGGCAGTCGCGAATGCGAAGGCCACGAATCGATCGCGCTCGTACTTGATGTCCGCAGTGCCGGGCGTATTTTCGCCCATGCGGGCCCCCAGGGTGTCGTTTCGGCGCGACCTTCTAGCATACTGTAGGATTCAGCCAGACCGCGGATGAACACGGACGCCTCCCGGCCGCTGCACGCGGCGCTCGCCCACGTCGATACTTGGGTATTCGATCTCGACAACACCCTCTACCCGGTGGCCTGCGGGCCGTACCCGCAGATCGACCAGCGCATCCGCGCGTTCATCGCCCGCGCCCTCTGCCTCGACCTCGACACCGCTTACGAGCGGCAGAAGCAGTACTTCCATGCCTACGGCACCAGCCTGCTCGGCATGACGCGCGAGCACGGCACCGATCCGCAGGAGTTCCTCGCCTACGTGCATGACGTGGACGTGACCTGCATTCCCTCGGATGCCGGACTCGACGAAGCGCTGACCCAGCTGCCCGGTCGCAAGATCATCTTCACCAATGCCGACGTGCCGTATGCCGAGCGGGTGCTCGACCGCATCGGCATCCGGCGCCACTTCGACCTGATCTTCGACATCGTCGCGGCGGACTACATCCCGAAGCCTCACCGCGCCACCTATGAGGGCATGCTGGCGCGCGCCGGCATCGACCCGCGCACGGCCGCCATGGTGGACGACCTGCCGCGCAACCTGGAGCCTGCCGCCGCCCTGGGCATGACCACGGTCTGGGTCAAGAACGACGGCGAATGGGCTCTGCCCGGCAACAGCCGCGAGGGCCTGCGCCAGCAATACGCCGAGATCGGCGCCAAGGCCCACCATGTGGTCGAGCACCTGGAAACCTGGATTCGCGCCGTCGCGCCCTTGGGCGCGCGCTAGCCGCGCGCTTGCCGCGCCGCGCTAAGCGCGACTATCTTCCGGCGCCTGCTGCCGTTTCACCTAGGAGTCTCCCGTGAGCCAAGAACGCCTCGCCGCCACCATCGATGCGGCGTGGGAGAACGTCAAAACGATCACGCCGGGCACACGTGGCCCGGTGCGCGATGCGATCGACGAAGCGCTGGCCGGGCTCGACTCGGGCGCGTTGCGCGTCGCCGAGAAGATCGACGGCAAGTGGGTCACGCACCAATGGCTGAAGAAGGCCGTGCTGTTGTCGTTCCGCCTGAACGACTCCGTGATGATCCCCGGCGGCCCCGGCGGCTCGTCCTGGTACGACAAAGTGCGGCCCAAATTCCAAGGCTGGGACGAGCAGCGCTTCCGCGACGCCGGCGTACGCGTGCTGCCCGGCGCCCAGGTGCGCTATCCCGCCTACATCGCGCCCGGCGCGGTGCTGCTGCCATCGTTCGTCAACGTCGGCGCGCGCGTCGAATCCGGCACCATGATCGACACGTGGGCGACGGTCGGCAGTTGCGCGCAGATCGGCAAGAACTGTCACATCTCGGGCGGCGCCGGCATCGGCGGCGTGCTGGAGCCCGTGCAGGCCGGACCTGTCATCATCGAGGACGACGTCTTCATCGGCGCGCGTGCCGAAGTCGCGGAAGGCGTGATCGTCGAGACCGGCTCGGTGCTGTCGATGGGCGTCTATATCGGCGCCTCGACGCGCATCATCGACCGCACCACCGGCGAGGTGCACATGGGCCGCGTGCCGGCGTATTCGGTCGTCGTGTCGGGCACCCAGCCAGCCAAGCCGATGGCCAACGGCCAGCCCGGCCCCGGCCTCTACTGCGCCGTCATCGTCAAGAAGGCCGACGCGCAGACGCGCTCGAAGACGTCGATCAACGAACTCCTGCGCGACTGACCGGCAGCCGATGCCGGCCAGTACCGCTCTCGATCCGGTCACGCTCACCCAGGCGCTGGTGCGCTGCGCGTCGGTGACGCCGCAGGACGCAGGCGCGCTCGATGTGCTCGCGAACGCGCTCACCCCGCTCGGCTTCACGTGTACGCGGCTGCCGTTCGGCGAGGGCGTCGAGCGCGTGCACAACCTGTTCGCGCGCGCCGGCACCGCCAAGCCGCACTTCTGCTTCGCGGGGCACACCGACGTGGTACCGACCGGCAGCGAGGCGCAGTGGAAGCATCCGCCGTTCGCCGCGACGGTGGAGGGCGGCACGCTGTACGGCCGCGGCACCGCCGACATGAAGGGCGCCATCGCAGCGTTCGTTGCCGCCGTATCGCGCGTCGGCACGGGCAAGGGCTCGATCAGCCTGCTCATCACCGGCGACGAGGAAGGGCCGGCGCGCAACGGCACCCGGAAGGTGCTGGAGTGGATGCGCGCCAGCGGCCACGTCCCCGACGTGGCGCTCGTCGGCGAGCCGACGAGCCCGGCGCACGTCGGAGAGGCGATCAAGGTCGGCCGCCGCGGCTCGATGACCGGGCGGCTGGTGGTGCGCGGCACGCAAGGGCACGTCGCCTATCCGCGTCAGGCCGACAATCCCATCCCGCGCCTGGTGCGGATGCTGGCGGCATTGAAAGAGAATGCGCTCGACGAGGGCAGCGAGCGCTTCCAGCCGTCCAATCTCGAGGTCACCACGGTCGACGTCGGCAATCCGGCGACCAACGTCATTCCCGGCGAGGCGCGCGCCACGTTCAACATCCGCTTCAACGATCTGCACACGTCGGCGAGTCTGGAGAAGTGGCTGCGCGCGACCTTGGATCGCGTCACGCCGAAGTACGAGCTGGCGATCGAGGTGTCGGGCGAATCGTTCCTGACGAAGAGCGGCGCGTTCACCGACCTTTTGCGCGACGCGATTGCGGAGAAGTTCGGCGCGCCGCCGGAGTTCAGCACGTCCGGCGGCACGTCCGACGCCCGATTCATCAAGGACTACTGCCCGGTGGCGGAGTTCGGCCTGGTGAACCGCACCATCCACAAGGTGGACGAGCACGTGCCGCTTGCTGATCTCGCCGCGCTCACGGACGCCTACGCGATGATCCTGCGCCGCTACTTCGCCTGAGCGCGATGCCGCGCAAGGAAGAGCTGGCGGCGGCCCTGTACGGCGCTTTCCTGTTGGCGCGCTTCGACGCGCGCGGCATGCAGCACTTCGACGTCTCGCTGCAGGGATTTTGGCGCTCGTTCTTCGCGCTCGTGCTGATACTGCCGTTCGGCCTCTACTCGCTGGTTGTGAGCTACCCGGAAACCGAGGCGAGCCGGATGTGGGTGGTGCTGGTCGTCGCGGCCTACTACGTCATCGACTGGATCTCGTTTCCGCTCGTGATGGTTCCGATCGCGCGCAGGATGGGCCTGTCGCAGACCTATATCCCGTTCATCATCGCCAGCAACTGGAGCACGGTCATCCAGTCGGCGCTGTTCTTCGTTCTGTCGGTCTTCGTGCAGGCCAACGTCCTGCCGCTGCTGGCATTGCAGATGATCTCGCTGATGATCCTGGTCTACGCGTTCATGTACCAGGTGTTCGTGGCGCGGATGTCCCTGTCCGCGAGCGCGCTGCTGGCGGTGGGTGTGACAGTGTTGGACTTCGTCCTGTCGTACTGGCTGTTGATCCAGTCTGAGCGCTTCTACTAGCTGCGCGGGTCGTAGCGCACTTCTGCGAGATAGAGGCCGGTCGGCGGCGCGGTCGGGCCACAGCGCGCGCGGTCGCGCGCGAGCAGGGCGGCGCTGACGTCATCCGCGCTCCATTTGCCCTCGCCGACCTGCACCAGGGTGCCGCTGATGGCGCGCACCTGGTTGTGCAGGAAGGAGCGCGCCGCCGCCTCGATGCGCACTTCCTCACCGACGCGCGTGACCGTGACCGAGTCGAGCGTCTTCACCGGCGACGGCGACTGGCACTGCACCGAACGAAAGGTCGTGAAGTCGTGCTTGCCCACCAGGCGTTGTGCAGCATCGTGCATGGCGGCAACGTCGAGCGGTGGCAAGACGTGCCAGACGCGGTCGCGATCGAGGGCCATCGGTGCGACGCGGTTGGAGATGCGATAGACGTAGCGCCGACCTATCGCCGAGAAGCGCGCATGAAATTCCTGCGCGACTTCCTCCGCTGCGACCACCACGACTTGGCGCGGCCCCGGCGCATTGCGCCGCAAGTGGTCGTTGAGGGCGCCGCGAATGGTGTGCGGCGAATGGGTGCGCGTCAGGTCGAAGTGCGCGACTTGCGCCAGCGCATGAACGCCCGCGTCGGTGCGCCCGGCGCCGACCACCGTCGTCTCCTCGCCGCAGAAACCATGGATGGCGCGCTCGAGGACGCCCTGCACGGTCTCGCCGTTGTCCTGGCGCTGCCAGCCGGAGAACGACGTACCGTCGTACTCCACCACCAGCTTGTAGCGCGGCACTAGGAGGCGCCCGCGAGCGGCGTGCCGGGCGGCAGCGCGAAGCCGCGCAGCAGCTCGGACGCGGTCATCGGCTTCTTGCCTTCGCGCTGCACGTGCAAGAGACGCAGCCCCCCCGCTCCGGTCGCTACGATCGGCACGGCATCCAGGACCGTGCCGGGTGTGCCTCTCGCGCCGGGCTCGAGCTCGGCCTCGAGCAGGCGGATGCGCGTCTCACCGACGCGGAACCAGGCGCCGGGGACGGGCGCAAAGGCGCGCACCTGGCGATCGATCTCGACGGCGGTGCGGCGCCAGTCGATGACCGTCTCTTCGTTGGTGATCTTCTTGGCGTAGGTGACGCCCTCGGTGGGCTGCGGCTGCGGCGTCAACGTACCGGACGCCAGGCCGGCGAGCGCCTCGGCCATCAGGGCGGCACCGCGTTCGGCGAGCGCATCGTGGACGATGCCCGCGGTCGGGCGCGGGCCGACGGCGACCTCGTCCTCGAGCAGAACCGGTCCCGTGTCGAGGCCCGCATCCATCTGCATGACGCTGGCGCCGAAGCGCTCATCACCCGCCAGCACGGCGCGCTGGATCGGCGCGGCGCCGCGCCAGCGCGGCAAGAGCGACGCATGCAGGTTGAGACAGCCGAACCGGGGGGCCGCCAGGATCGCCGGCGGCAGGATCATGCCGTACGCCACTACGACGCCGACGTCGGCGTTGAGCGCCGCGAATTCGGCCTGGGCGGCGACATCCTTGAGCGACCTTGGCGTCCGCACAGGAATGGCGCTCGCCTCGGCGACGCGCATCACCGCCGATTGCAGCTCGCGCTGGCCGCGCCCCGCGGGTCGCGGCGGTTGGGTGTAGGCGCAGACGATCTGATGGCCGGCGTGGGCGATGGCGCGCAACGTAGGCACGGCGAAGTCCGGCGTGCCCAGAAAGACGACGCGCATCGCGCTACGCGGTGACGGCGGGTTCTTGTTCTTGCTTCCGCGCCTTGGCGAGCTTGCGCAGGATCATGTGGCGGCGCACCGCCGACAGGCGATCAACCAGCAGGACGCCGTCGAGGTGATCGAGCTCGTGCTGGATGCAGCGCGAAAGCATGCCGGTCGCCTTCATCTCCTGCGGCTTGCCGTCGCGGTCGAGGAATTTTACCACTACGTCGGCCGGGCGTTCGATGTCGGCGTACTGATCGGGCAACGACAGGCAGCCTTCCTCGCAGAACACGACCTTGTCCGAGGTCCAGGTGATCTCGGGATTGACGAGGTAGCGGGTGGTGCGCACGGGCTCGCGCTTCTCCTGCGCAGCCGCCTCCTCGGAGGCAAGCGGCTCGTTCTCGTCCACCTCGACCACGACGATGCGCTTGGCGACGCCGACCTGGATCGCCGACAGGCCGATACCCGGCGCCGCGCGCATGGTCTCGACCATGTCGTCGAGCAGCCGGCGCACCTCGTAGTCCACGACCGCAACCGGCTGAGACTTGACCTTGAGGCGCCGGTCCGGGGCGGTGATGATGGGCAGGAGCATGGCCCCTTTAGGTAGAGTTGGGGCCGGTTCGCGTCAAGCAACGAACCCGCTGGATTTCCGGAGCGCCGCGCCCCACCTTGCTTGCGCGGCCCCGGGCCAGTTCCCATACTGGCGCTAGGTCTTTAGCACCATAGAACCTTCGTGAAGCGCAAGAAGCTCCTGCACCCCGAGCCGCTGGCCGAGCCGCGCCCCTGTGAGGCGCCGGGCTGCGTCAGCGATGCCGCGTTCCGGGCGCCCTATTCGCGCGACAACATGAAAGACACCCGCTGGTTCTGCCTGGACCACGCCCGCGAATACAACGCCGCATGGGACTTCTTTCAGGGCATGAGCCAGAGGGAAATCGAGAAGTACGTGAAGGACGACGTCACCGGCCACCGCCCGACCTGGCCGTTCGGCCTCGGCACCGTCGGTGTCGCGGCGATGAGCGAACTGTTGGGCGACCAGGTGCGCGATTCGCTTGGCATGTACGCGGCCGCGAAGGCAAAACAGCGCGCGCCGAAGCCCGCCGTGCCGCCCGAGCAGCGCAAGGCCTTCGCCAAGCTCAACCTCACACCGGGCTCGACCCTTCAAGAGATCAAGCAGCGCTACAAGGAGCTGGTGAAGCGCTATCACCCCGACATGAACGGCGGCGATCGCGGCGGCGAGGACCAGCTCAAGGACGTCAACGAAGCCTATCGCACCCTGGTACGCGCCCACTCGTCGTAGCGACAAGGGCGCGGCCCGCGGCGCACATGTGGTGCGCGGCGCACTTTAGAAGCACAGGACCAGAATGCTGTCTGCCGCCCGCGACGAGAACACGCACATCGCCGCCACGCCCGACATCATGGTCGATCCGCGCCAGGTGTTCGGCATCGAGTGCGACTTCCAGGTGCCGGCGTTCTCGCAACCCAACGAGCACGTGCCGCCGATCGACGAGGCGTATCGCTTCGATCGCGAGACGACGCTGGCGATTCTCGCCGGCTTCGCCTTCAACCGCCGCGTCATGCTGCAGGGCTACCACGGCACCGGCAAGTCGACGCACATCGAGCAGGTTGCGGCGCGCCTCAACTGGGCGTGCATCCGCGTCAACCTCGACTCGCACATCAGCCGCATCGACCTGATCGGCAAGGACGCGATCGTCGTGCGCGACGGCCGTCAGGTCACCGAGTTCCGCGAAGGCATCCTCCCCTGGGCGCTGCAGTCCGCGGTCGCACTCGTATTCGATGAATACGACGCCGGCCGCCCCGACGTGATGTTCGTGATCCAGCGCGTTCTGGAAGCGGATGGCCGCCTCACGCTCCTGGATCAGACCCGCGTGCTGCACCCGCACAAGGCCTTCCGCCTGTTCTCGACCACCAACACGATCGGCCTCGGCGACACCACCGGCCTCTACCACGGCACCCAGCAGATCAATCAAGGTCAGATGGACCGCTGGAACGTCGTAGCGACGCTCAACTACCTGCCCCACGACGCCGAACTCGAGATCGTGCTCGCCAAGGTGCCGACGTTCGCCACGCCGGAAAGGCGCAAGGTTGCCGGGCAGATGGTGACGATGGCCGACCTGACGCGCGCCGGCTTCATGGCGGGCGACATCTCGACCGTCATGTCGCCGCGCACCGTCATCACGTGGGCGGAGAACGCCAACATCTTCGGCGACGTCGCCCTCGCCTTCCGCCTGACGTTCCTCAACAAGTGCGACGAGGTCGAGCGCCCAGTGGTGGCCGAGTACTACCAGCGCTGCTTCGGCCACGAGTTGCCGGAGTCGGCGGCACGCCGCGCCTGAGATCGCCGTGAGCGAAGGCGAATCGAACGACGCCAAGCTGCGCCGCGTCGTCGCGGCGGCGACGTCGGCGATCGCCGAGCGCACCGACCTGACGTTCGCCTTCGCCGAGGAGGCGCCGGTCCTCGCCGGCAATCGCGTCCAGCTGCCGCAGCTGACGCGCAATCCGTCCCACATCGAGGTCGCCCAGGTGCGCGGCGCCGCCGATTCGTTCGCGGTCCGATTGCGCCACCACGACGCGGCGCTGCACGCGCGCACCGCCCCCAGCGGCATGGAAGCGCGCGCCGCGTTCGACGCTTGCGAGCAAGCGCGCGTCGAGGCGCTGGGAAGCCGCCGTCTCGCCGGCCTCGCGTTGAACATCGACCAGTGGGCGGCACGCGAGATCGCTGCCAGCGGATACGAGCGGATCGAGTCGCGCGAGCAGGCGCCATTGGCGCTGGGATTGCGCATGGTGCTGCGCGAACAGCTCACCGGCCGCACCCTGCCGCCGGCGGCGCGCCACATCGCCAGCCTGTGGCGCGGCTACATCGAGGAGCGCGCCGGCGCGGCGCTGAGCGCGCTCGGCCGCGCCATCGGCGACCAGCAGGAGTACGGTGCGGCGGTGCACAAGGTGCTCGCCGACCTCGGCCTCGAGGATGAGCACCGCTCCAGCCCGCGCGAGGACGACGATCGCGACAAGGAAGACGACACCGACAAGGACGACGGCAGCGACGACGCCGGCAGCCAGGGCCAGTCGTCCGGCGAACCGACCGTGTTCACGTCCGGCGCCGACGCGGCGGCGGGCGAGGCGGAGTCCGGCTCGCCGACCGAAGCCGCCACCGACATGCCCGGCTTCGGCGCCGAGCAACCGGGCGGTGCCCACCAGCCGCCGTGGCTCAACCATGCGCCGATCGGCCACAACGAGCCGCCCTACCGCGCCTACAGCGAGGAGTTCGACGAGACGGTGGACGCCACCGAGTTGGCCGACGCCGACGAGCTCGTGCGCCTGCGCGCCAACCTCGACCAGCAGCTGCAGCAGTTCCAGAACATCATCGGCCGTCTTGCCAATCGCCTGCAGCGCCTGTTGCTGGCGAAGCAGATCCGCTCGTGGGACTTCGACCTCGACGAAGGCGTGATCGACTCGGCGCGCCTCGCGCGCATCGTCGCCAATCCGGACAACCCGCTCTCCTACAAGCAGGAGAAGGAGACCGACTTCCGCGACACGGTGGTGAGCCTGCTCATCGACAATTCCGGCTCGATGCGCGGCCGTCCCATCACGGTGGCCGCCATGTGCGCCGACATCCTCGGCCGCACGTTGGAGCGTTGCGGCGTCAAGACCGAGATCCTCGGCTTCACGACGCGCGCCTGGAAGGGCGGGCATTCGCGCGACCGCTGGGTGGCAGAGGGCAAGCCCGCCAACCCGGGACGCCTGAACGACCTGCGCCACGTCATCTACAAAAGCGGCGACGAGCCGCTGCGGCGCGCGCGGCGCAAGCTCGGCCTGATGCTCAAGGAAGGCCTGCTGAAGGAGAACATCGACGGCGAGGCCCTGCTGTGGGCGCACCAGCGTCTGCTGCTGCGCCCCGAAGAGCGCCGCATCCTCATGGTGATCTCCGACGGCGCGCCGGTGGACGACTCGACGCTGTCAGCCAACGCCGGTCACTACCTCGACCATCACCTGCGTCAGGTCATCAACTGGATCGAGACGCGCTCGCCGGTCGAGCTCGTTGCCATCGGCATTGGCCATGACGTGACGCGCTATTATCGCCGCGCCGTCACCATCGTGGACACCGAGCAGCTGGGCGGCGCCATGATGGATCAGCTCGCCGCGCTGTTCGACGAGAAACCCACGCCGCGTGGCAAGCCCTTGGCGCGCGGCGGCGGGCGCCTGCACTAGGTGTCACGCCCCGTCCTCCTGGCGGCGATGATCGGGGCAGCGGTGGTGGCGGCGGATGCCCGCGCTGCCGAGGTGACTGTGGTCGCCACGCAGGTCACTCTCGAGTTTGCCGATTCGCCGCGTACCACAGTGGGCGCGCTGGAGTTCCGCGGTGGATTGCGCCTTTCGTCCACCAATGCAGCCTTCGGCGGTTTGTCGGGTTTGCGCGTCAGCGCCGACGGCGCGCGCGTACTGGCGATCAGCGACCGTGCCGGCTGGGTGCGCGCCGAATTGCGATACGACGCCCGCGGCATGCTCACCGGCTTCGCAGGCGTGGACATGACGCCGATGCTCGACGCGGATGGCCGCGCCCTGGTGCCGCCGCGCTCGGACGCGGAGGCCCTGGTGCTGACGGCGGCCGCGGCCTATGTGGCGTTCGAACGCCAGCCGCGCGTGCTGCGCTACGACGCCGATGCCAACGGACCGGTGGCCGGTGCGCGCGGGCGACCCGAGGCGGTGCCCGCCAAGATTGTCCGCGTACCAATGAACGAAGGCCTCGAGACGATGACGGCGCTCGCCGACGGGCGCCTCTTGGTCATCAGCGAAGGCGACTTCGACGGCGGCGCTGTGCGCGCGTGGATCCTGGCCCGGGGCGCGCGCCCGGCCGAGGCGCTCCACTACGTGCCGGCGGCCGGGTTCAACCCGACGGACGCAGCGACCCTGGCCAACGGCGACGTGCTGGTGCTGGAGCGGCGCTTCACGGTGTTCGACCGTGCGTCGCGTATCGTGCGCTTGCGCGCGGCAGACATCCGCGACGGCGCGCGCCTGGTGGGCGAAGAACTGGCGCGGCTGTTACCGCCGATGCAGGTCGACAACTTCGAGGGCATCGACGCGATCACCGACCCCAACGGCGGCACACGCATCTTCCTCGTCTCGGACGACAACTTCAGCGCGTTCCAGCGCACGCTGCTGCTGCAGTTCTGGATGCCCTGACGTCCCGCATGCCCAGAAAAGCAAAACGCCGGCGGTAACGCCGGCGTTTGGGTTTGCCTTGCGCCGGTGCCGACTAGGCGGTGGCAGTGCGGCCTTCGATCAGGCGCTTCAGGCGACGAGCGCGCTGGGACAGCTTCTCGTCCTTCTGCTTCAGCAGGAACGCATCGAGGCCACCCTGCTTCTCGACCGAGCGCAGCGCAGCGGTCGTGAGGCGCAGGCGAATGGTGCGGCCCAGCGAGTCGCTCAGGAGCGATGTCTCTTGCAGGTTGGGCAGGAAGCGACGCTTGGTCTTGTTGTTCGCGTGGCTGACGTTCCGCCCCACCATCGGCTTCGTGCCGGTGAGCTCGCACTGTCTGGACATCGGAATTCCTGGTCTGGCCGGCCCCAGGGACAACCGAGGGGCGGCGAAGGCGGTCTTGTAGGGGGTGGGCGGCCGGGCCGTCAAGCCTTGGCGGCGGCGGGTTTCGACCCCTAGCTGGAGCGTAGCGGCCCTACTTGGGCGCCATCCGCTCGGCGATGGCCCGCACGCGATCTTTCAGGCCAGGGTCGAGGCGCTCGTAGATCTGGTGGCCATGCGACCAATGGCGCATGGCTTCCGTGATGAGGGCCTTGCGCTCGGGCGACAGCAGCGGCGCCGGGGCTGGAGCGGCCCGACGCACCGGCTGCGGCACCTGAACGCCTAGGGAACTGAGTATCTGGCGCGCCGAAGCGGCGGCTTGCTCGCGGCGGACGGCCTCTGCCGCGGCCTTTGCGGCGGCGGCCTGGGCCGCCAAGAGCGGCGCCACGGGACGGTTGGAGGCCTTGGTGGGACGCGGAACGACGGGCGTGACCGGGCCGGGCGCGACCACGGGCTCCACCTCAACAGGGGGCTCCTCCGGCTTGGGCGCGGCCACGAGCGCTTTCCCGTCCGGGACTGGCGGGTGACGCAGCAGATCGGAGACGCGCTTCAACCACGACATGGGCGACAACTCTACAATGACCGCCAATGGTTAACAAAATGGCCCGCACGCCGGCCGGGACAACCAAGCCTCGGACATCGTTGACGAAAGAAGACGTTCTGGCGCGCATGGCGGCCCAGGCGGACGCGGATGCCGTGGCGGGCAAGGCGCGCTACGGCATCGCGGTCGCCAAGGCGTTCGGCGTCTCCCTGCCCTTCGTGCGCGGGCTCGCGAAGGAGATCGGTACCGACCACAAGCTCGCGCGGAGCCTGTGGGCCACGGCCATTCCGGAGTGCCGGCTGCTGGCGCCCATGATCGCCGACCCGGAGCAAGCGGACGACCGCCTGCTCGAGAGCTGGGTGGCCGATCTCAACTCGTGGGACGTGTGCGACAACTTCTGCGCCAGCCTGATGTCCAAGCTGCCGGTCGCACGGGACAAGGCGGTGGCGTGGAGCAAGCGCGACGAGGAGTTCGTTCGCCGCGCCGGCTATGCGCTGATGGCAACGCTGGCGGTGCACGCCAAGGACGCTCCCGACGCCGCGTTCCAGCCATTCCTGAAACGCATCGAGGCGGGGGCGAGCGACCCGCGCAACTTCGTCAAGAAAGCCGTCAACTGGGCGCTGCGCCAGATCGGCAAGCGGAACGCCGCCCTCAACGCCCAGGCCATCGCCTGCGCGGTGCGCATCTTGGCCCAGGACACGGCGCCGGCGCGGTGGGTGGCTCGCGACGCGCTGAACGAGCTACGGGACCCGGTGCAGCAGGCGCGGATCAAGGCGAAGCGCCGTTAGGCGGTCGACAGGGCCGTCTTGGCCTTGCAGTCAGTCGCACCCTACCTATCTATCAAAAGTCGGCCCCGAGGCCGATACGACCCTACGCAGAACTGGAACCCTTCGATGGAAACCCGCAGCGAACGCGACGAGAGCATCTGGCTCCGCCTCGTGTTCATGATTCTCTTCGCGATCGCCTTCAATGTCGCGGAGTTCGTCTTGTTCGTGGTCGCGTGCATCCAGTTCCTGGTCAAAGCGTTCTCCGGCCGTGTGCTCGCTGCGGGCACCGAGTTTGGGCAGAACCTGGCGACCTACATCTATGAGATCATCCGCTTCCTGACGTTCCGCTCCAACGACATGCCGTGGCCGTTCGCGCCGTGGCCCGATGGCGCGCCGGATGATGCGCGCGCACGCCCCACGACCCTTACCGCTGGCCCGGCGCCCGCGGACATGGTCGACTAGCGCTTCGCGCAGAACGGGAGGAACCGATGGACCCGCAAGCGGCCGCCGAGAACCTGAAGGATCGGACCACCTGGCAGCGCCTGGTGTTTATGGTGCTGTTCGCGCTGATCATCAACGTTGTGAACACCGTGTTGCTGGTGTTCATCGTCGTGCAGTTTCTGTTCCGCCTCGTCACCGGGAAGTTGTTCGAGAATGCGGCGGCGTTCGCCGACAGCCTGGCGACCTATGTCCACGATATCGCCCGATTCCTGACCTTCCGCACCGACGTGCTGCCGTGGCCGTTCTCGCCGTGGCCGCAGGGCTCGCCCATGGTCGGCGACGACGATCCGGCCCAGCCGAGCTTCGAGTTCCACCGCAAGGACGGCGCCGCCCACCCGCGCCAGCGCCGCCGCGGCCCGCGTCCCTCCGGCGAGCAGCCCTCCGCCACTCCCTAGCTTGAACCTCAGCGCGCGCGGCTTGCCGGCCGTGCGCGCTGCTCTACCATCTAGTCCATGGAAGGGCGCGCGCAGGGCGGCCGCCGCGTCGTGGCGGTGCTGGGTCCCACCAATACCGGCAAGACGCACCTCGCCGTCGAGCGTCTGGTCGGTCACGCCTCCGGCGTCATCGGCCTGCCGCTGCGCCTGCTCGCCCGCGAAATCTACGACCGCGTCGTGCGCCACAAGGGCGCCGCAACCGTCGCGCTGGTGACCGGCGAAGAGAAGATCGTCCCGGCCCACGCCACCCACTTCGTCTGCACCGTCGAGTCGATGCCGACCGACCGCGAGTTCGATTTCCTCGCGGTGGACGAGATCCAGCTTGCCGCCGACGCGGAGCGCGGCCACGTCTTCACCGACCGCCTGCTGCACGCGCGCGGCCGCCACGAGACGATGTTCCTCGGCGCCGAGACGATGCGCACCATCGTGCGCCAGCTCATCCCCCACGCCGAGTTCATCGCGCGCCCGCGCCTTTCCACGCTCACCTATGGCGGTCATCGCAAGCTCGCGCGCCTGCCGCGCCGCAGCGCCGTCGTCGCCTTCTCGGCCGAAGACGTCTACGCAATCGCCGAACTGGTGCGACGCCAGCGCGGCGGCGCCGCGGTGGTGCTGGGGGCGCTGAGCCCGCGCACGCGCAACGCCCAGGTCGGCATGTTCGAGAGCGGCGAGGTAGACTTCATGGTGGCGACCGACGCCATCGGCATGGGGCTCAACCTCAACCTGGATACCGTTGCCTTCGCCGCGACGCGCAAGTTCGACGGCTCCCACGAGCGCGCCCTCACTCCCGGCGAGGTCGGTCAGATCGCTGGCCGCGCCGGGCGCCACCTGACGGACGGCTCGTTCGGCACCACGGCGCGGGCCACCGAGTTCGAGGCCGAGATGATCGAGCGCGTCGAGAACCATCGCTTCGATGCGGTGCGCACGATCTTCTGGCGCAACAGCGACCTGAGCTTTGCCTCGCCGCGCGCGCTCATCGACAGCCTGGAGGAACCGCCGCCGCCGGAGTGGCGCAAGTTCGCCGTCCGGCCGCGCCGCGCCATCGACCAGGCCGCGTTCGAGGTTCTATCGGCGACTCGCGAACTGCGCAGTCGCGCGGCGGTGCGCCTGCTGTGGGACGTGTGCCAGGTGCCGGACTACCGCAAGACCATGGCGGAGTCGCACAACCGGTTGCTCGGTCAGATCTACGATCACCTGTCGGGGCCCGCGGGACAGTTGCCGAGCGATTGGCTCGGCGACCACGTCGCGCGTCTCGATCGCACGGACGGCGACATCGACACCCTGGCGGGGCGCATCGCCCACATCCGCACCTGGACCTATGTCACCCATCGTACCGGATGGCTGCGCGACGCGACCCACTGGCAGGAGCGCACCCGCGAGGTCGAAGACCGGTTGTCCGACGCGTTGCACGAGCGGCTGACCCAGCGCTTCGTCGATCGCCGCAGCGCCGCGTTGACGCGCAAGCTCGGCGACCGCACCGATCTGCTCAGCGCAGTCGATGACGGCGGCATCGTGTCGGTCGAAGGGCATGCGATCGGGCGGCTCGACGGCTTCCGCTTCAAGGCGGACCTCGCCGACTCCAACGCCGAGACGCGCCTGTTGCGCACGGCGGCGCAGCGTTCCCTGAGACCCGAGATTCAGACGCGCGCGACCCAGCTCATTGCCGAGGCCGACACGGCGTTCTCCCTGGAGCCGACGGGAAGTGTCCTGTGGCGTGGCGCGGCAATCGCCCGCCTGCAGGCCGGGACCACCGTGCGGACCCCGCGTCTGGAGCTGATGCACGGCGACCTGCTCGAGGGCGGCCTGCGCACCGAGGTCGAGACGCGGCTCGGCCAATGGCTGAGCGCGCAACTCGGCAAGGTGCTTGCACCGCTGCATCGCCTCGGCGCCGACGGCCTCAACGGCACGGCGCGCGGCATCGCGTTCCAGCTGCAGGAGAGCCTGGGCTTCGTGCCGCGCACCCGCATCGCCGACCAGGTTCACGCCCTCAGCGGCGTGGAACGCAAGGCGCTGCGGGCACGCGGCGTCCAGGTTGGCGCGCACGCAGTGTTCCTGCCCGCGTTGCTCAAGGCGCGCGCCACGACCCTGCGCTCGCTGCTGTGGGCGGTGCACCACCGCATCGAGCCGCTGCCGGCGCCGCTCGCCGCAGGCCGCGTCTCGGTGGAGGTCGATCGGGCGCTGGCGCTCGGTTACTACGAGGCGGCCGGCTACACGGTATTCGGCACGCGCGCCATTCGCATCGACATGGTCGAGCGGCTGGCGGCCACCATGAGCTCGCTCGCCCGCCAGGGACCCGTGCCGGTCACCGGCGAATTGCAGGCGCTGGTCGGCTGCAGCAAGGAGGCGTTCGAGACGGTGCTGCTCGGCATCGGCTTCCGCCGCATGGACACGGAGGGTGGACCGGCATTCGTGCCGGCGCCTGCGCGCCGTCCGGCACTGCGGCGCCCGCCGGCGAAGCGGGTCGAGCATTCGCCGTTCGCCGCGCTGCAGTCCCTGTCGCCGCGCCCCAACAAGAAGCCCCCCACCAAAGGGCGCGCATGAGCGAGTCGCTGCGTGTCGATCGTTGGCTCTGGTTCGCCCGCTTCTACAAGAGCCGCACGCTCGCGGCGGAAGCGTGTGCGTCCCACCGTGTGCGCATCAACGGCGCGCCGGTGGCCAAGCCGGGGCACGGCATCCGCGTCGGAGACGTGCTGACGTTCCCGCTCGGCCCGCACATCCGCGTCATCAAGGTCGCGGCGCTGGCGGCGCGGCGCGGACCGTTCGCCGAGGCGCGTCTGCTGTACGAAGACCTCTCGCCGCCCACGGCGCCGGCCGCCGCACCGCCCACGACCGGACAGCGCGACAAGGGCGAGGGCCGTCCGACGAAAGCCGAGCGGCGCGCCATCGATCGGCTGCAGGCGGAAGATCACGAGGAATCAGGAAGCTAGCGATGGTCAGTGACGCCTTGGCCTCCGCCATGGTAGGCCCGGCACCCATGCTCGACCGCATCCGCACGCTGTTCGCCGGTGTCGCCGCGCCGCAGGCCGGCAAGGGCGCCAACCCGCTCGGCGACCGCAATCTCGCCGCCGCGGCGCTCCTCGTCGAGGCAGCTCTGCTCGACGGCACCTTCGCGGACAGGGAACGCGTCACCATCAAAGCCATCCTGGTGAGCAACTTCAGCCTTGCCGCGGACGAAGCCGCGGAGCTCGTGACGCAAGCCGAGAAGGCCCAGTCCCAGGCGAACCACCTCGTGCACTTCACGCGCACCCTGAAGGACGCCTATGGCCCTGATGAGCGTGCGGCCATTCTCGAGATGCTGTGGGAGGTTGCCTACGCCGACGGCGTCCTGCATCACTACGAGGCGAATCTATTGCGCCGCATCAGCGGTCTTCTCTATGTTTCCGACCGCGAAGCGGGGGCTGCGCGCAAGCGGGTGCTGGCGCGACTTGGACTGGAAGACCTTCCGCCGGCCTAGACGTTCCCTATATCGGGCGCTATATAGCGCCGAGACCTGACTCCTCCTGTCACAGAGAATGCGATGACGTACGTCGTCAACGAGAACTGCATCAAGTGCAAGTACACCGACTGCGTCGAGGTGTGCCCCGTCGACTGCTTCTACGAGGGCGAGAACATGCTCGTCATCCATCCCGACGAGTGCATCGACTGCGGCGTGTGCGAACCCGAGTGCCCGGTCGGGGCGATCGTGCCCGACACGAAGGGACAGGATGTCAGCTCGCTGATCGAGCTAAACCGCAAGTTCGCGCAGGCGTGGCCGAACATCACGCGCCGCAAGGACGCGCCCGCCGACGCCGATAAGTTCAAGGACGAGAAGGGCAAGCTGGAGAAGTACTTCAGCGAGAAGCCCGGCTCGGGCGACTAGGCCAATCCCTTGATGGGCAGCGACCGGCAGCGCGTGCCGGTCGCGGCGAAGAAGGCGTTGGCCACGGCCGGCGCCACTGGCGGCACGCCCGGCTCACCGGCGCCACCGGGCGACTCGTTGCTCGGCACCAGATGCACCTCGACGGCCGGCGCTTCGTGGAAGCGCACGATCGGATAGTCGGCGAAGCTCTGCTCGACCACGGCGCCGTCGCGGAAGGTGATCTCACTCAATAGTGTTGCACCGAGGGCGAAGATGACCGCGCCCTCCATCTGCGCTGCGACGGCGTCCGGCGTGACGACGATGCCGCAGTCGGCGGCGACGACCACACGATCGACGCGCGGCACGCCGGCGGGACGCACCGTCACCTCCACGACGATCGCCACGTAGCTGCCGAACGAGCGGTAGCACGCGACGCCGCGGCCGCGACCGACAGGCAGGGGTTCGTTCCATCCCGCCTTGGCTGCGGCGAGCAAGAGCGCGCCCGCCAGTCGGGGCTGCGCCGACAGGTGCGCGATGCGGAAGGCGAGCGGATCGGCGCCGGCGGCGTGGGCGAGCTCGTCAACGAACGACTCGACGTGGAATGCATTCTGGCTGGCGCCGACGGCGCGCCATGCGCTGGTCGGCACCGGCACGTCGATGCGCACCTGCTCTTCGCGGTAGTGCGGCACGTCGTAGAGCATGTTGATGCCGTCCAGCGACATGCCGGGGCCGGCCACCTTCATCGCAATGGCTTCGATGCGCCCGCCCTTCACGGCTCCGCGCATCTGCGCGCAGTTGGCTGGTCGGAAGGAGCCGTGGCGCATGTCATCATCGCGCGACCACAGGAGCTGAACCGGACGGCCGATTGCCTTGGCGACCTCCACTGCCTCCTGGACGAAGTCGCTGTCCATGCGGCGACCGAACGAGCCGCCAAGGAACGTCGTGTGGACGGCGATTGCGTCCGGCTTGAGCCCGGCGACCTCGGCTGCCACCGCACGCGCGTCAGCGGGCGACTGGGTGCCGACCCAGATCTCACCGTCGCGCGCACCGAGACGCACCGTGCAGTTCATGGGCTCCATCGGGGCGTGCGCCTGGAACGGGGTCGCATAGGTCGCCTCGATGACGCTGTCCGCGCGCTTGAGCGCGGCGTCCAGCTCACCGCTGCTGCGCCCGACGCGTCCGTTCTTGGCGAGGCCGGCAGAGATGGCGCGCGTGATGCCGGCACTGTCGAACCCGGCGCGCGCCTTCCAGCGCAGAGCGAGTGCGGCGCGGCCGCTGAAGGCTGCCCACGGACTCTCGGCGACGACGGCGACACCCGCGGGCACCTCGATCACCTGGACCACACCGCGTGTCGCTTCGGCGCGGCTGGTGTCGGCCTCGGCGAGGCGCGCCTCGGCGGCGGGCGGACGTTGGATGACGGCGTAGACCATGTCCGGCACGCGCACGTCGAAGCCATAGACGGTCTCGCCGCGCACGTGCCCGGGCAATTCCATGCGCGGCACGTTGGCTCCGATCAGGCGGAAAGACGCGCGCTCCTTGAGGGCGGCGCTGGCCGGCGGCGCGAGCTTCGAAGCCTTCGCGGCGAGCGCGCCGTAGCCGAGCACCTTGTTGCTGGGCAGGTGACGCACCGCGCCGGAGTCGGCGCTGCACTCGACGAGCGGGACATTCCACGCCGCCGCCGCGGCCGCCACCAGCATCTCGCGCGCGCTGGCGCCGGCGCGACGCAACGGCTCATAGCTGGAGCGGATGCTGGTACTGCCGCCGGTCGACTGCTCGCCGAACATCGGGTTGGCGTAGGCGCGATCCACCGGCGCGAATTCGGTGCGGACCTGGGCGAGATCGACCTCGAGCTCCTCGGCGACGAGCATGGCGATGCCGGTCAGGGCCCCCTGCCCCATCTCGGCGCGGTCGATGCGCACGGTGACGATGCCGTCGTCGCCGATCGCCACCCACGGATTGAACGCATGCGTCGTCGCAGACGCGGGCGGCGCGGCCTGCATACGCGCCGATGCTGCAGCGCGGGGCGGATTGGCAGCCAAGTGTGCGAGAGCCCGCCGGGCGCGCGTGTAGCTGCCACAGCGGCACAGGACTTCCGACATCGCGCGCCCGACCGCGCCGGCGGACGCACCGGGCTGTGCGGTGGCGGCTGCAGCGGCCATGACCATGGCAGGTTGGCAATACCCGCATTGCGGCACTTGCTCCCCGATCCACGCCTCGATGACCGGGTGGCCGGTCGCCGCCAGGCCTTCGATGGTCGTAACGGCGCACCCGGCGACCTCTTTCAGGGTGATTTGGCAGGATTTGGCCGCGCGGCCGTCGATATGCAGGGTGCAAACCCCGCAAACGCCGACGCCGCAGCCGTATTTGGTGCCCAGAAGGCCCAATTCGGTGCGCAAGACCCACAAAAGGGGGATATCCGGATCGGAGACGATTTCGGTCGAACGACCGTTCAGTTGCAGGGTGACCACGGGCCGCTCGGCTGCCTCCGCACGAGGATCTGCGAGAATTTCTGCCGCTTGCCGGGGCTGGAAGGCCAGTTGGGGCCCCGCGCCCTAGGTTTTGGCCCCTGTTTGTGCTATATTGTCACACAACGGTAGCGACCAGCGCAAAAGACGGACCGGGGGCCCACGATCGCCACGAACGGCGGCGAATCGGCGGGGAGGTGCGTTCCGGCGCAAGGCGCGAACCAAAGCTCATGGAGAGAAATCACGTGACGCCTAAAAGCAAGTCGAAGCGCCCGGCGGAGCGCGCACCCGTGAAGGCGGCCGCCACGGCGGCCCGTCCAGGCCGCGCTCAGGCGCGCCCCGCGAGTGCCGGAACTCGCCGGAAGGTCCAGAAAGAAGCTCCGCGGCCCCCAGCCGCGCGGCAGGCGCCCAAGAGTGTCGCGAAGCCCGCGGCCAAGGTCGCGGCAAAGCCGGTAGCTCCCAAGGTCGCGCCGCCAACCATCAAGAAAGCAGCGGTGCCGCCAGCGAAGGCGATGCCGCGCCCAGGACAGGTGCCAGTGGTGCGTAAGGGTATGGAGAAGCCGGAGGTGGTCAAGGCACCGCCGGTCAACGCGAAGCTTGCCGCCAAGCAGAAGGCGAAGGAGCACGCGGAGGCGCTGCAGGAATTCGGCGCCAAGGACTACATCGTCTATCCGACCCACGGCGTCGGCTATATCCAGGCGGTCGAACGCCAGGAGATCGCCGGCATGCACGTCGATCTGTTCGTCATCACGTTCGAGAAGGACAAGATGACGCTGCGCGTGCCCGTCTCGAAAGCGAAGCACGTCGGCATGCGCAAGCTGTCGACGCCCAAGATCATGGACTCGGCGCTGGCGACCCTGAAGGGGCGCGCTCGCGTCAAGCGCACCATGTGGAGCCGCCGCGCCCAGGAGTACGAGGCCAAGATCAACTCGGGCAATCCCGTGTCGATCGCCGAGGTCATCCGCGACCTGCACCGCAGCGCCAACCAGCCCGACCAGTCGTACAGCGAACGCCAGATCTACGAGGCGGCGCTGGAACGTCTGGCGCGCGAGCTGGCGGCCGTCGAGAAGATCGACGAGCAGGCGGCGACCGAGCGCCTCGAGAAGGTCCTGAAAGCGGCCTAGCCGCTCTTCCACATGCGGATGCCGGGCGTCGCGCCGAGTAGGCGCCGCCCGGCACCCACCTCAAGTCCGTGCTTGAAGACCGCGTGCATACGTCAGTAGATGCAGCGTGCAGATGCGCGTGGGCGCGGGCATCGTGCGCGGTTGCGCGGGGAGTGCGCACACTGAGTGGCCGCTGAACCGGCAAGCTTCTTCTCCGTATTGGCGCCCGGTCGGCGCGTGTGGGCGGTGGGCGCGATCCACGGCGAGGCAGCGCGTCTCGCTGCCCTCCACGAGACGCTGCGCGCGCGCTTCGCGACCGGCGACCGGCTGGTCTACCTCGGCAACTACCTTGGCCACGGGCCGGACGTGCTCGGCGTCCAGAACCAGATGCTGGCCTTCCGCCGCGAGATCATCGCGCGGCCGGGCGTGTTTGCCTGCGACGTCGCTTTTCTGCGCGGGGCGCAGGAGGAGATGTGGCGCAAGCTGATGCAGCTGCAGTTCGCCACCAGTCCCGGCGAGGTCCTGGACTGGATGCTGGGCCAGGGGGTCGAGCCGACCCTGAGGGCGTACCGGCAGGACGCGCGCGACGCCAAGATCGCCTGCCGGGAAGGGGCGCTCGCCATCGCCAAATGGACCGTCCAGGTCCGCAACGCGGTGCATGCGCACGCCGGCCACGACGAGTTGTTCGCGTCGTTGCGCCGCGCCGCCCACACCGCCGGACAGGAGCTCCTGTTCGTCGCTGCCGGCATCGATCCCAACCGGCCGCTCAAGCAGCAGGGCGACGTGTTCTGGTGGGGCTCGGGCTACTTCTCGCAGCTTGCGAACCCATATGAAGGGTTCCGCCGGGTGGTGCGCGGCTACAGCCGCTCGCGCGACGGGGTCGATGTCGAAAGCTACGGCGCGACCATCGACGGCGGCAGCGGCCTTGGCGGCACCCTCAACGCCGTTTGCTTCGACTACGACGGCAAGGCCGTGGACTGGATCGAAGCCTAAAGACCCCTCGGCCGGCGGGGCTAAGTCCTACGCCCGAGTAGTCTTTTGGCGGCGCGCGCCCCAAGACGGCAGTGGCGCTGCGCCCGGCGCCGGTCTTGTAATATCCGAGTTCGTGACTATACTATTCTTCGTGCTCCTGACGAAAATGCAGGGGCCTTTTTTCCCCCGCAGAGCGCGGGAAACCTCGTTACTCCGGCCGGGACACCGGCCCTCGTTCCCCGTGGGCATCCTTGGGCGGCAGGCCCGTGCCCCGGCCGGAGTAGCAACTGGGACATTGCGATGAGCTACATCGATACCCGCGAGGGACGGCTGGCTATTCGCCAGTACGTTCGTGCCGCCATGAAGATCCCGCTCCTCGAGCGCGACCAGGAGCAGAAGCTTGCCCGCCGCTGGGCGAGCAAGCGGGATATTCGCGCGTTACACGCCCTGGTCGAGCCGCACATGCGTCTCGTCATCAGCATCGCCGCGCGGTACCGCGCCTATGGCTTGCCGCAGGCGGATCTCGTCCAGGAAGGCAACGTCGGCCTGATGCAGGCTGCCGAGCGATTCGACGCGGATCGCGAGGTGCGCTTCTCGACCTATGCCGGCTGGTGGATCCGTTCGGCGATCCAGGAATACGTGCTGCGCAACTGGTCGATCGTGCGTACCGGCACGACAGCGGCGCAGAAGTCGCTGTTCTTCAACTTGCGCCGTCTGCAGGCACGCATCGAGCGCGCCGGCGGCAACGCATCGACGCCCGAGTCGGCGGCGGAAATCGCCCGCGTGCTGCGCGTGCCGAAGCGGGACGTCGATAGCATGCGCGAGCGCCTGGCGGCGTCGGATCGTTCCCTGAACGCGCCGCTCGCCGAGGAAGCGGACGCAGAGTGGCAGGACGTACTGCCCGATGATCGCCCCGGGCCCGAGGACATCGTGCGCACGCAGCACGACTCGGCGATGCGTTCGCGCTGGATCGCGTCGGCGTTGTCCGAGCTCAGCCCGCGCGAGCAGACCATCGTGCGCGAGCGGCGTCTGAGCGAGAGCACGCGCACGCTGGAATCGCTCGGCGACTCGCTCGGCATCAGCAAGGAGCGGGTGCGGCAGATCGAGCAGGAAGCGCTCAACAAGCTGCGCCACGCCATCTTGCGCCAGGCCGGAGACCTCGAAGCGGTCACCGACTAGGCTCGCAAAGACAGGGAACTCGGAAAAGCGCCCCTCCCCGGAGGGGCGCTTCTTTTCGTTAGTGGACGACGACCTTCACTTTGTCGCCGGCCGCCACGCCTGCACCCGCGTCGAGATGGTTGAGCATGCGCAGCCACTCGAGCGGGTGGTCGAGCATCCGCATCTGGGCGGCCAGCGCCTCGATACCGGTGCTGGGATCGGGGGCCTGCACGCGAATGCGCATCGGAGAGATGGCGCGCGCCTCGGCATCCGTCAGGCGACGCAGTGACAGCGGCGCATCGAGGGCACGATCGGCCATGTCGGCGGACAGCGGCCCCGGCAGGAAGAAACGAAAGCGGAAGTACGTCGTCGGGTTGACGCGGATCGAGGCGAACAGCACTTGCGCGGACACGCCGTCCTGGCCGGATACCCGGGCGCGCCCGAAGGCCGCCTGCATGTCGGCAACCGTTTGCTCCTCGACCTGCTCCAGGTCGAACGTCGAGATGACGCCGCGCCGGAGGTAGGCGCCAAGGCCTTCGGTCTGCGCGGTGCGCATCTGCTGCATGTCGAAAAGCATCGACGCGCCGTTCGGGCCTTCTGCGGAAATCGAGTTGGATCGCGTGCGGCTGAACCGGAAACCGGGCGGCAAGGTGAAGGTGTAGCGGTTGAACGTATCGACGTAGGTGGCGCCGACCACCATGCCTTCGGCCGGGCGGCGGCCGTAGACGACGCCGTCGATGACGCCAAGGAACGGCTCGCGGCCGATGGTCCACGGCGTCCGCTCCGCCTCGGCTGCCGGCAAGTAGCCGGCCGCCAGCGCATCGGCGATGGCGCCGCCCGCCGTCATGTCGCGTTCCACCGTTTGGGCCGCCTCGGTCGCGCGGCGCAGGCGATCGGTGATGGTCGGGTGCGTATTCGGATTGCTCGGCCGCGGCTCGCCGGCGCGCTGCGCCAACTCGACGTGCTCGCCGATGGCCGTCAGGAAACGGGCCTGGGCCATCGGGTCATAGCCGGCCTCGGCGAGCATGCGGATGCTGACGGCATCCGCCGCCAGCTCCTGCTCTTGATTGAAGCGATTCCACTCTTCCGCCGCGGCGCCGGTCGCCGCGCCGGGCAGCTGATCCTGCAGCAGGCTGCGCTGATTGGCGTGGCGCTCGGACAAGTGCGCGACCTCGTGCGCCAGCACCGCAGCGAGCTCCGCCTCGGAGTTGGCGATGAGCATCATCTGCCGCGTGATGTAGATGTAGCCGCCAGGCATGGCGAAGGCGTACGGATCGCCGAAGTCGAGCACGGTGAACGTGTAGTCGTAGGCGCGCTCCGGCAGCGTCGCGATGAGCCGCTTGCCGACGTCGGTGACGTACTGCGCGACCTTGGGGTCTTTGTACTCGCCGCCGAAGCGCTGGAGGATGCCGGCGTGCTCGCGCTGGCCGATGCGAAGTTCTTGCGCGACCGTGAGTTCGGCGGCAACTGCGGGCGACACGACGCTGGCCGCCAAGCTGGCCAACGCCAGCGCGCCCAGGAACGCCGAAGGTGTCTGCCCCTTCATGGACGCGGCCATTGTATGGCTTGGTCTAGGCCAGGTCCATGCGCGAAGCAGGCAAAGGGCGGCCGTCAGGGTGCGAGCAGCTGGATTTGTTCGGGGTGGGTGACGTCGATCACCGGGCCGTTGTAGGAGCGGAGCCAGCCGCGCACGCGGATGCGCTTGCCTGCCATCTTGAGGAGATCGATGCCCTCGCGCACGAAGGTGCGCACGTCGGTCGGCGCCACCGAAACGGTAAAGTCGTTGCGCCAGTCAGGTCCGAAGTTCAGGTAGATGCGCCCGCCCACTTGCTCGGCGGCCAGCACCTTGCCCTCGACGATCTCGAAGCGGTTCAGGAAGCGATCGGCATTCTCGGCTGCACGGACCTCGTAGCGCCCGTCGGCCCAAATACCGAGGCGGGCGACCCTTGCTACGTCTTCGATCTCTTGCATGGCGACAATCATCCCTCTGTTCTCGGCCGTGCTTTCGACGCGGGCGAGGCCCATGCGCACCAACTCTCCTTGGATCCATCGCTCTTGGTCGAAGACCTGGGCGACGAGGCGCCCGTAGCGATCGATGGCAGGACTTGAAACGCGCATGTGCACCGTACGCCCAAGTACAAGGCTGGCGAGGGCGGCTTTGGCGGTATCCGCAAAGGGGGGACCCGAACGGAATAGCTCGGGGGTAGGCGCCGCCGGCGCGCCTACCGCGGCGAGACGCACGACGCGGCCGTCGTCGAGCAGCAGGGTGCGGCCATCCAACACCTCGCGGACGACGCCGCTGCCGCCGTCGATGAGCCGCGGCTCGGCGGCATGCACCGCCGTCGCCGCAAGCAGGAGCGCGGCCAGCGCAATGGCCAGATGCGACGCGGGGACCATGGCGTAAACTGTAGCATTGGCGCGCGGACGGCGCCGCGGAGGGACGAGATGACGGCGATAAAGGCGTTGCGGGCGATAGTGACGGGTATCGTGCTGGCGTGCGCCTCGGCCGCGCCGGCTGGCGCGGAGTTCTGGCAGACGCAGGTATTCCTGCAGCAGCCCCAAGACCACCAGCGCGCCTATGTCAGCGGCTTGCTCGACATGTACCAGCACACGCGGGCCGCGCTGGCGCCGGTGCCACGCGACCCGATCTGGGAGTGCGCGCGCCAGATGAACGGCGAGGCCATCCGCGCCCGCTTCATCGAGTGGGTGCTGGCCGAGCCGGCGCTGTGGCGGTTCAGCCCCGCCGACCTGTTCCTGCAGGCCATGCAGGACATCTGCCGCACCGGGCGGTAATCTTTGGCCCGGCTGCGCCCGTAGCTCAGATGGATAGAGCAGCAGATTCCTAATCTGCAGGTCGTGGGTTCAAGTCCCGCCGGGCGCACCATCCGCGAGGCATCATGAAATTGTTCGCCTGGTTGCTGTGCGTGAGCCTCGCGGCGGCCTGCCCGGCGGCGCCGGCGCTCGCGCAACAAACGCGGCAACCACAGCAGCAGCCCGCCCAAACCAACCAGCTGGCGCCGATCGACGTGCTGATGCGCAACTTCGAGTCGATGGCGTTCGGAGACGCGGGCGAGCGCAGCAAGTGGATGGCGGTGACGCGCTGGCGCGAGCCAGTCCGCGCCATCCTGATCGGAGAGAAGTCGGACCAGTTCCGCGACGACGTGCGCGGCCTGTTCGCCCTGTTCGAGATGTTGACCGGCGTGCCATTCTCGCTCGCCGACAGCGACGGCGGCGCCAACGTGCGCATCTACTTTTCCGAGCGAGATTGGTATCGCACCCAGGTGGCACGCTCGTTCCCGCGGCCGGACCAGGTCGTGTGCTTCACCAACACCAGCGTCGACACCAACGGCATCATCGGCGGGGCGAACACGGTCATCCCGGAGGACCTGAGCGCGCGCGGCGTGCGTACCTGCCTGGCGCATGAACTCCTGCACGCCATCGGCTTCCAGGGCCATCCCATGCGCTCGTTCGACTCAGCCTTGCGCAACGGCATCGGCATCGACCGGCTGACCATCAACGATCAGCTGCTGATCCGCGCCCTTTACGACGATCGCCTGCGCTTTGACATGGCGCCGGACGAGGCCCTGACCGCCGCGACCGCCATCGTCACGACCCTGCAGGCGAAGGTGCTGGAGGCCAAGGATCCCCTCGATGTGCTCGCCCAGCGTGGGCGGATCCCGCTGACGCTGCCTCCGTGGAACGGCGGTCCGGTCTAAGTGGCAGGCGCGCGGCCCCGGCCGCGACCCTGACCCTGCGGCCGGTTCTCGGGGTCGCGATTTTCTGATACGCGGCAGGGGTGGGAGCCTCCATCCTTGTCCTCTACGCGCATCCGCGGCCGGAGCTGTCGCGGGTCAACCAAGCTATGGCCGAGGCGGTGCGTGACCTCGCCGAGGTCACCGTGCGCGACCTGTACGGCCTCTATCCGGACTACGTCATTGACGTCGCGGCCGAGCAGCAGGCGCTGCTGAAGGCGGACATCCTCGTGTGGCACCACCCGCTGCAGTGGTACAGCGGCCCGCCCATCCTCAAGGAGTGGATCGACTGCGTGCTCGTGCGCGGCTGGGCGTACGGCCACGGCGGCACGGCACTGCGCGGCAAACGCGTGCTCTCGGCGATCTCGACCGGCGGCAAGCTCGAGGCGTACCAGCACGACGGCTTCCACGGCCACACCGTGGCCGACTTCATGCGCCCCTATGAGCGCACGGCCACCCTTTGCGGCATGACGTTCCTGGAGCCGTTCGTCTTCTACGGGTCGTACGCGGCAAGCGAAGCGCAGGTGCACGAGCACGCGCAAGCGTACCGTGCCCACCTGCAGCGACTCGCCGCGGGGCAGCGCTGATGGACGGCCACAACCTCCTCCTCAGCGCCTTCTTCTTCCTGGCCGCGGCGGTGGCGGTGGTGCCGTTTGCGCGGCGCGGCGGCCTGGGCTCGGTGCTCGGCTACCTGCTCGCCGGCGTGTTCATCGGGCCGTATGCGCTGGGACTCGTCACCAACGCCGAGGACATCCTGCATTTCTCCGAGTTCGGCGTCGTGATGATGCTGTTCCTCGTTGGCCTCGAGCTCGAGCCCGCCAAGTTGTGGCGGCTGCGCATCCCGATCCTCGGCATGGGCGGCGCCCAGGTGGTTGCGACGACCCTCGTGCTGGCGCTCATCGCCGTTCTGCTCGGGCAGACGTGGCAAGCCGGCCTAGCGATCGGCATGGCGTTGGCGCTGTCGTCCACCGCCATCGCCCTGCAGATCCTCCACGAGCGGCACACCCTCGGCACCACGGCCGGCCAATCGGCATTCTCCGTGCTGTTGTTCCAGGACATCGCCGTCATCCCCATCCTGGCCATCCTGCCGCTGCTGGCGACCGGGATGCTGGACGGGAGCGCGGCGGCCTCGTCGAGCGAGGGCGGGCCCGCTTGGCTGCGAGCCCTCACCGTCATCGGCGTCGTGACGGGTATCGTGCTGGCGGGCAGGTACGCCCTGCGGCCGGTGTTCCGGTTCATTGCCGGCAGTGGCATCCGCGAGATATTCACCGCCACGGCCCTCCTCCTGGTGGTCGGCACCGCGCTCCTGATGCAGTTGATCGGCCTGTCGCCGGCCCTTGGCACATTCTTGGCCGGCGTCGTCTTGGCGAACTCGGAGTATCGACTGGCCCTCGAATCCGACATCGAGCCGTTCAAAGCACTGCTGCTCGGGCTGTTCTTCATCTCGGTCGGCATGTCGATCAACTTCGGGGTGATCGGCGATCACCCGGTGCTCATCGGTAGCCTGGTCCTCGGCATGATCGCCGTGAAGCTCGGCGTGCTGATGGTGCTGGCGCGCGCCTTCGGACTACGGGGCGAGCAGAACCTCCTGTTCTCGTTCGTGCTGGCCCAGGGCGGCGAGTTCGCATTCGTGCTGTTCCAGTTCGCCGCCGCCGAAGGCGCGCTGACCACCGAGGTCACCGAGATGCTGGTCGTCGTGGTGGCGCTGTCGATGGCGACGACCCCGCTGCTCATGATCCTCCTGGACCGCGTGGTGCGGGGTATGCGCACGCCCGCCAACCAGCGCGAGCCGGACAAGATCGAGGCGGAGGGACATCCGGTCATCGTCATCGGCTATGGCCGCTTCGGCCAGATTGTCGGGCGATTCCTGGCGGCGAACGGCGTCGGCATGGTCATCCTCGACAACGACCCCGACCACGTCGAGGTTCTGCGCCAGTTCGGTACCCGCGCCTTCTACGGCGACGCGACGCGCATCGACCTACTGGAGAAGGCCGGCGGCGACACGGCTAGGTTGTTCGTCGTCGCCATCGACGACAAGGACAAGACCGTTGCTACCGTCCATGCCATCCGCGAGCGGTTCCCGCACGCCAAGGTGTTCGCGCGCGCCCGCAACCGCGACCACGTCTACGACCTGTGGGGGGCGGGCGCGCACTTCACGCGTCGCGAAACATTCGACGCCGCGCTGGTGATGGGCCGCGAAGCGCTCGTGGCACTCGGCGAGCACCCCTTCGCCGCCCGCCGGCGCGCGCGCATGTTCGTCGAGCACGACGAGAAGACGCTGAAGGACGGTTATGCCGTGCGCGACAGCGACGAGTCACTCGTGAAGATATCCCGACAAGCCCGCGAGCAGCTCGAGCGCCTCGTCGCCGAGGACAAGGGCGTGACGCCGGTTGAAAAGGACCACGGCTGGGGCGACTGACGCCCCCGGGAGCCCTAGTGCAGGCGTTCCGGGACGATCTCGACCGGGGCGCCTTCGGTGTGCACCGCGAAGTCGAGATCCCACTCGGCCTTGGTGACGATCTGGCCGAGGATGTGGGTGAACGAGTGCAGGAGCTCGTCGGTCAGGGCGACGGTGATCTCCTTGCCGGTGAGCGGCGAGATGTGGAGCACCTTCATGCCCTGAGCGTTGGTCGAGAGCCGCAGGCGCGCGGCGACGATCGGCTGCTCACCGAGCGGCCGGTCGGTGATCTTCGGCGCCTCGTATTCCTTGGAGAAGTCGGTCTTGGATAGCGCCGACTCGCGGCGGAATGCAGCGACCGACTTGCGCGCAGCCGGGCTCGAGTGGCGCACCACGTCCGGATGCGTCTCGAGCGACTGCTGCAGCTGACGCCACAGCAGCTTCACGTAGCGCCGTGTGAACCAGATCAAGTACTCGGCGTGATCCGTCGTGCTGACACGAAACAGCACGCGGTCTTCCTCCGCGCTGTACTCGAAGCGGAACTGATAGAGACTCGCAACCATTTGCCCAACGGCCTCCCCCGAAGCCGCCTTCACGCTACCTCGGCCGCGAATTTCGTCAAGGGTCTCAGGCTCTTAACCATGATGGCCGGGCGGAGTCCTTGGATTCCGCGCGCCTCGGTGGCTACGGCCGGATCAGGTCGTACTCGATGAACTTCGGGCGATAGACCGGCTCGTCGGGATCCATTTCGAACGCTAGGGCGAAGTCGGCGCGCGCCTCGGCCTCGATGCCGAGCGCTTCCCATGCCAGGCCACGATTGAACACCGCGACGACCCCGTCTTCAGGCGTGAGCGCCATCTCCATCGCAGTGGTGAAATCCCCGATCGCCTCTTCGTAGAACTTGAGGCGCAGATACGCCTGGGCGCGATTCGCGAAATACGGTCCGTTGTTCGGGCTGAGGCGGATCGCCGTGGTGTGGTCGGTGAGCGCCTGATCGTGCAAGCCGTTCAGGCTGCGCAGCGCGCCACGATTGTTGAATGCCTCGGCAAAGGCCGGATCGAGAGTGACCGCGCGCGTGTAGTCCTCGAGCGCGAGATCGGCGCGCTCCATGCGCAGGTGCGCGAGGGCGCGATTGTTGTGGACGCGCGCGGCGAATTGCGGCGGCAGTCCCAGCGCCAACGCCTGGGAATAGTCTTCGATGGCGCCGGGGTAGTCCGATTGGCGGCGGCGTGCGTCGGCCCGGTACGACAGCACGCCCGCCTGATCACCGCGCGCCAGAGTGGCGGCATCGAGCGCGCGCGTCGCGTAGAACTGCGCCAACTCCCAGTTGCCGCGACGCAGCGCGTCGAACGAGCGCAACGCGTCTTGCATCGCCGTATCGGGCGCGAGCTGCGCCGAAGCGAGCGCCGTGAACGAGAGCGCGACGCACGCGACCAGGAGAAGAAGGAGCCGCCGCATGCGCCGGAGAGTATCACACCGGCGCGGCGCCCTTCGGCTTGCGCCGGGCGCGCAACTGCAGCAGGGGGGTAGCCAGGAGACCCTGGGGCGCGACGGCTACTGCGAGCATGAATAGGACGCCGAGCGCAAGAATCCACCATTCGCCGAGCGCTTCAGAGAGGTAGGACTCGGCGACGCGCAACAGGATTGCGGCGAGGAACGCCGCGAGCAGCACGGAACGGCCGCCGAGGGCGACCCAGATCAGCACCTCGGCCGACAGCGCAAAGCCGATCAGGCTGGGCGAAGCGAACGCGTCGGTCGCCACGAACAGCGCGCCGGCGAGTCCCGCCACCGCGCCGCCGATGACGAACGCGCCGATACGCAAGCCGACGACCGAGTAGCCGAGGTAAGTCAGGCGTTGCGGATTGGTGCGCAACGCCGTCAGTAACACTCCGAAGCGCGAAGCGAGGACTGCCGCCAACCCCGCGTACACAACTGCCGCGATGGCGAGCAAGACATAGTACGTGGGGCGCGGATCCCACGGATTGTCGCCAACCGGCAGCGGCGGCACGCCGGACAGTCCGTTGTCGGCACCAAGGGTGTACCAGCCGCGCACGAGCTGCTCGAGGATCACGGCGAGCGCCAGAGTCACGATGGCGAGATAGGCGCCGCTGATGCCGGCGCCCCAGAACAGGAATACGCCGACCAGCAACGCGAACAGCGTCGCGGCGAGCACCGCGAGGGCGAGCGCCGCCCAGGCATCGGCAATCGCCGGAATGCCGACGATGCCCAGGGTGAGCAGCGCCATCGCATAGCCGCCGACGCCGAAGAACATCGCCTGGCCGAAGCACAGGATGCCGGCGCGGCCCCACACCAGGGCGAGCGAGGCGGCGAACAGGCCGAACAGCAGGTAGCGCGCCATTTGGCCGGTCCAGTAGTCGCCGAGGACGCTCGGCACCGCCGCCAGCGCCGCGAACACCATCAGAGCGAGCCACGGCGGCGCGTCCCAGCGGCTCATGGACTGCGCACCAAGCCGGTGGGACGCACGCGGATGGCGAGCACCGCGATGAAGAAGACAACGATCTGCGCCGCAAGCGGCGACAGCCAGTGGCCGAGCAAGCTGTCGGCGCCACCGACGATGCCGGTGCCGACGAGAACCCCACCGAGCGACGCGCTGCCGCCAACCAGGATCGCCAGAAACGCGGGCACCAGGAAGCCGAGCCCCATGTAGGGATCGACGCTGATGAGCGGCGCAATGAGGGCTCCGGCGAGTCCGGCCAGGGCCGCGCCGAGCACAAACGTGCGCCGCCACACCCGGCGCACGTCGATGCCGAGAGCCGCCGCCATGTCGGGTCGCGCCATGGCCGCACGTGCCGTCAGGCCGAAGCGCGTGCGCGCAAA
The DNA here is from genome assembly GCA_945947575.1 of Rhizobium sp. Q54. Lineage (GTDB taxonomy): Bacteria > Pseudomonadota > Alphaproteobacteria > UBA2966 > CAIVPW01 > CAIVPW01. The sequence continues at coordinate 65,903 of CAMEYM010000004.1, read as the reverse complement.
CAGGAGTAGCGTCGCGACGAGGACCGCCGCAGCAAGCGCCATGAGCTGAAGGCGATAGGCGGGATAGGTGATGGCGCCGAGCACGACGTCGGCGCCCGTGGGCGCGTCGAGGCTGCGTGACTGCGGGCCGAAGGCGAGGACGACGCCCTGACGCAAGGCGATCGCAAGGCCCCATGTGGCGAGGATCGTGTCGAGGGGCCGCGCCGCCAGACGCTCGATCAGGACCGCCGAGATCACCCAGCCGATCGCACCGACGAACAGTGCCGCCACGGGCACGGCGAGCCAAAACGGCGCACCCCATCCGACGGCGAGGGCGACGGCGTAGGCGCCCAGCATGAACAGCTCGCCGTGCGCCAGATTGATGACGCCGAGCAAGCCGAAGATCACGACGAGGCCGAGCGCGACCAGCGCGAGCAGCAGCACGAACGACAGCGCATCGAGGAGAAGCGGCGCCCATGCGAGTATCAGTGCGTCCATGGGCGCCTACAGGCCGAGGTGACGATGGATGGCTGGCGACTCCGGCGTGAGGTCGCGCGCCGCGGCGCCGCCGGCGATGCGGCCATCGACGAGGAACGCGGCGATGGTTGCGATGCGCCGCACCAGCGCCAGGTTCTGCTCTACCAGGAACACGGTGAGGTGGCGATCGGCGACGATGCGCAGGAGCAGCGAACCCATCTCATCGACCAGGGACGGCTGCAGGCCTTCCGACGGCTCATCGAGGATGAGCAGGCGCGGCTCGGAAACGAGCGCCCGGGCGATAGCGAGCGACTGTTGCTCGCCGCCGGACAGCGTGCCGGCCGTGCGCCGCCGCAGCTCCGCCAGCGCCGGGAACCAGCGGTAGACCTGGGCCGGCACGCGGCCGCCGCTCGCCGCAACGCCGAGCTCGAGATTTTCCTCGACCGTGAACCGCTCGAAGATGCCGCGGCCTTGCGGCACGTAGGCGACGCCAGCGGCGGCGATGCGATGGGGCGGCCGGCCGCCGATCTCGAGCTCGTCGAGGCGGATCGAGCCGGCGCTCGGAGTCAGCAGACCCATGAGGGCACGGCACAGCGTCGTCTTGCCCATGCCATTGCGTCCCATCAGGGCGGCGACCGTGCCACGGGGCACGACCATGGAGACGCCCTGCAGCACCGTGCCCTGGCCGTAGCCGACGTGAAGGTCGCTGATCGTCAGCATCGGCTCAAGCCGCGTTGCCGAAGTACAGCGCGCGCACTTCCGCATCGGCGCGCACATCCGCGAACGAGCCGGTACACAGGATCTTGCCTTTGGCCATGACGGTGACCGCGCAATCGAGGCGCGCGAGAAAGCCGACGTCGTGCTCGATGACGATGACCGTGACATCGCCGGTCGCAGCGATATCGCGGATGAGGTCGACGGTTGCCGCCGTCTCCGGCGCCGTCATTCCGGCGGTCGGCTCATCGAGCAATAGGAGCTTCGGATGAGCGGCCAGGACCATGCCCATTTCGACCCATTGGCGCTCGCCGTGCGAGAGCACGCCGGCCGGTACGTCGCGGCGCTCGATCAAATGCAACCGCGTCAGCAGCGCATCGATCGACAATGTGGTGCGTTGCCCCTGCGCGACGCGCAAATTGTCGGCGACGCTGAGCTCGTCGAACACCGAGGTGACCTGGAATTTGCGCCCGACCCCGAGGCGCGCGATGTGATGCGCCGCCAGACCGGCGATGTCGCGCCCGGCAAAGCGAATGCGTCCGCTGGCCGGGCGCAGGGCGCCGGTGATGAGATTGAACAACGTCGATTTGCCGCACCCGTTAGGCCCGATCAGCGCACGCAGCTCGCCGCGCTCGAGGCTAAGGTCGACGCCGTCCACAGCCTTCACGCCGCCGAAATGGCGATGGAGATTTTCTAGCTCTAGGAGGGCCATGGCCTGGACCCGAGGGTTCGGTAGGCTATATTCCGCGCCGTCGCAGGCGCGCTCGCAGGCCAGGAGCTTAGCTCCGGTCCTTCACGAAAAGACGAGGAAAAGCAGTGATATCAACCTCCGCTCGGAAGTTGGCTGGCCGTAGGGCATTCCTGGCCGGGGCAGGCGCCGCGACACTCGCAGGCACCTTCGGCTTTCCCGCCATCGCTCAGGCGCGGCCCATTCCTGTGGGCGCGGTGCTGCCGTTCTCGGGCGGCCTCGAGCTGTTCGGCGAGCAGGCGCGCATCGGCCTCGACCTCGCCCGCGCCGAGATCAACGCGCGGGGCGGCATCCTGGGCCGGCCGGTCGAGATCCTCTATCGCGATAGCCGCACCGATCCGAAGACGGCTGCCGAGCGCGCGCGCGAGCTGATCCAGCGCGACGAGGCGATCGCCATTGCCGGCGAGATCCTGTCGTCGTCGCGCGAGGCGATGGCGCCGATCATGGACGGCCTCAAGACGCCGCTGCTCTACGCCACCAACTACGAGGGCGCCAACGACCAGGGCGGCGGCTGCGGCCGATACCTGTTCTTCTTCAACACGGTGCCGAACCAGGACACCGCACCCCTCATCCCGTGGCTCAACACCCAGGGCAAAGGCAACCGCTACTACATGTTCGGCCAGAACTACGTGTGGCCGCGCAACATGTTCAAGGCAGCCAAGCCGATGATCACCCAGGTCGGCGGCTCCGTCGTCGCCGAGGAGTACACCGCCGGCGACGAGAAGGACTTCGTCCCGGTGATCCGCAAGATCGCCGACTCAGGCGCGCAAATACTGCTGTTCGCGTTGCCGGGCGCACCCGGCATCACCTTCATCAAGCAGGCCGAAGAATTCGGCCTCTTGCGCCGCGTCACCATCGCGTTCCTCGGATTCAGCGAGACGTACCTGGGCGCGTTCGGCGAAGGCAAAGGCGAGAACATGGTGGCGGGCGTGCCCTTCGTGGCCTCCGATCCGGACGCCGGCGTACGCGATTTCGTCACGCGCGTGCGCGCCATGCACGGCGCCAACACCGGCGTCTCTCATTATGTGTTCGCCCACTACAACGCGCTGATGGCGCTCAAGGGCGGCATCGAGAAGTCGGGCGACGTGAGCCGCGAAGGCGCGGTCAACGGCATGACCGGTCTCACTCTGGCCACCGCGACCGGCAACATGACCATCACTCCCGACCACCACATGGCGATGCAGATGTACATCGCCCGTACCGAGGGCGGTCAGCTACGCCTGGTCGAGAAGCTCGGGGCCATCGCGCCCCAATCGGGCTGCCGAGTCTAGCTCGGATATTCCCTAGGATTTCTGCGATGTTAGGGGCGCCGAGGGACGCCCATGGGGCCGCCCCTTGCGTCCGTGCGCCGATGCCTGTTTGATCGCCCGGCTGGGGCAGGAGCAACAGGTGTCATGAAGTCGTCCGACGGGTTCTTTTACGAAGGCGAAGTGTTCTATCCCTTCCAGGACATGCTGTTCAACGCGTTGCTCAGCTTCACGTTCATGTTCCTGGTCGCCTTCATGCTGATCAACCCGGTCGCCCAGGACGCCAAGATCGACCCGAAGGCCGAGTTCCTCATCACGGTGAATTGGCCCGACAACCATCCCGACGACATGGATCTTTACGTGCAGGATCCGCAGGGCGGCATGGTTTGGTACAAGGGCCGCGAAGCCGGCCTGATGCACCTTGACCGGGACGACCGCGGCAACTTCCGCGACGTCATCACCGTAGATGGCGTGCGCATCCAGAATCCGCTGAACCAAGAAACCGTGTCGATGCGCGGCTACATGAAGGGCGAGTACACGGTGAACATTCACCAGTACCTGGCGCAGAACGCTACCGACAAGGTGCCCGTGTCGGTGAAGGTCGAGAAGCTCAATCCGGTGGTGACGCTGGTCTACTACGCGACCATCGAGATGCACGACCAGATGGAACAGACCGTCACGCGCTTCACCCTTGACGACAACGGCGCCGTGGTCGACATGAAGTTCGACCCGAAGCCGCTGGCGCGCCGCTAGCCACCGCCCGCTTCCAACGAAAAAGGGCCGCGGAATCCGCGGCCCTTTTTTGTGCCCGGCTGCTACGCCGAGAAGGTACGGGTGGTGCCGTCCGGATAGGTGACGTAGGCAGTCGCGTTGCCGTGGCGGCGCAGGATGCGCTCGGTCTCGGACGCCGGCGATACGTACACCGAGGTGGAGAGCGCGTCGGCGTGGGTCGCGCGCGGGGTGACGATCGACACCCCGATGTGGTGCGCGGCGCTGGTGCCGGTGCGCGGATCGAACAGGTGGTGGAAGCGCCCGCGGGCGTCGAACACGGTGCCGTAGCCGCCGGACGTCGCCAGCGACATGTTGGCGAGGTCGATCGAGCGCGCAACGCGTGCCGGCTGCTGCGGATCCTTGAGGCCGATGACCCAGGGCCGGCCCTCGGGATGGTTGCCCAGAGCGCGGGCCTCGCCGAGATCGACGAGAACGTGGGCGATGCCCTGCTCGCGCAACAGATCAGCGACCTTGTCGGTGATGTAGCCCTGGGCGATGCCGTCGAGGGTCACGCCCATGCCCTTGCGATCGAGAGCGACGAAGAGCGGGTTGATGTCGATGCGACGGTAATCGACCAGGGCGACCGCGGCACGAATGTCGGCGGCAGTTGGTCCTTCGGTCGCATCGGGCGAGCGCTTGAAGTGCGCGGAATACAGGTTCCAGAGCGGCTGCACGGTCACGTCGAACGCGCCGTTGCTCAATTCGCCGAAGCGCTTGGCCTCGGTCAACAGGACCAGCATGTCCTGGGAGGGCCGCGTGATGCGCCCGTCGCGGTTCAGCCGCGCAATCTCGCTGTCCGGTTGGTGCAGGCTGAAGATCGCTTCAAGCCTTCGCACCTCCGCCACCGCCCTGTCGATGATGCGCTGGGCGGCCACCGCAGAGGTGTGAGCCAGCGTGAGAGAGGCGTCAGCGCCGAGCGCCGTGCCCTGCCACGTGAAGAACTGAGCGTCCGCGCGGGCCGGGCGCATGGCGCCGGCGAGAGACATTCCTGCGGCGGCGCCGAAGATCGCTAGAACACGACGACGGCTTGGAGCGGCGGCCATGGCGGTGTGAACTCCTCCCATGCCGCCCAGAAACACCCGTCCGCGCGGCGCTCCCTTTTAGCACACCTTCCGGTGGACATGGCGGGCCGGGAAGAGCGCAAAAAATCTAATGTTTTCTGCTAGTTAGCTCGGCCAATGCGCTGGATCATGCCGCGCTGCGGGTCGTAGCCGATGGCGGCGAGGACGAAGCACGCCAGCGTGACGCCCACCACCACCGCTAAGGCGATGCCGTTGAACTGGCCGTAGATCGAGTAGCGGATCAGTTCGATGACGTGGGTGAACGGGTTGATCTGGGCGCCCCAGTAGACGACATCGGCGCCGACCTCGCGCAGCTTCCACAGGGGATAGAGCGCGGGCGAGATGAAGAACATCGGGAAGATCACGAAGTTCATCGCACCGGCGAAGTTCTCGAGCTGGCGGATGTACACCGAGAGCAAGAGGCCGACCGACGACAACATCATGCCACCGAGGAACAGCGGTCCGAGCACGTACAGCCAGCCCGACCACGGCAGCGCCGCGGTGAGGCGCGGGAAGATGAAGCTGAAGCCGTAGGTGATGAGCAGAAAGATGTACGCCTGGATCACCGCCAGGAACGTCGCACCGAGCAGCTTGAAAAGCAGGATCGCCCAGCGCGGCAGCGGCGCAGTCAGCAGCAGGCGCATCATGCCCATCTCGCGGTCGTAGACCATCGAGAGCGAGGACTGCATGCCGTAGAACAGCAGCACGATGCCGAGCAGGCCCGGCATGATGTACTCCTGGTACGTCACATACGTCTGGTACGGCGGCACGATCGAGATGCCGAGCAGGCTGCCGATGCCGGCGGCGAACACGACCAGCCACAGAATCGGCCGGATCAGCGCCGATGCCCAGCGGCCGCGTTGGCGAATGAACTTGCCGATCTCGCGATTGGCGATGGCGTAGAGCGCCAGGCTCCAGTGCACAAACGGCGACGCGCGACGGCGGTTGTCGGCCCCCGTGAAAGTGGTTTCCGTTGTGAGCTGTGCGGTCACGGCGCCTAGAACCTGCAGGTCGTTTCCGGCCGATCTACACCAAGAGTATCAAGATCGTTGGTGGCGTGCTCGAACTTCTCCATCGGCGCACGCGCGATGACCGCATTGGGCAGCGTCAGGAAGACGTTCATGCGCAACTGGTGGTCCCATGCGCGGAAATCGAGCTGACTGCCCATGTATCCGTCGAAGCGCAGCTGGTCGCTGAGCACGTACTCACGAACTTGGCGATAGTCGAGCGACTTGACGCGGCTCTGCGCGAGCGTGAGCGCCCGTACTGCCGCCCATGCCGACCAGTCCGGTCCGTACATGAACCGGTTATTGGCGGTGTGGAAGCGGCTGGACAGCTGCGGCGCGCCTTGCCGCTCCCAGGTCCAATGCCACGCTTCGGGCGTGAGGCCCGCCGCGCCGACCACGGGGCGCGCGCGTACGGTCTGATAGGGGAAGGTGCGCGCGAACTCGCCATCCGTGTCGGCGATGAACACGACGTCGTAGTCGCGGTTGCCGCCGGTGAGCAGACGCGTGTTGTTGAGCTCGCGCTGGCGCGGATCGTTGGAGGGGAGGAACTTGCGCTCCTCGACCAGGCGCGCACCGTTGCGCCGGATCGAGCGCTTGAGTGCCTCCGCCACCTTGACGTCTTCCTCAAGCGGACCGGTGAGCAGCAAGATGTTCACCCAGCCCTGGAACACCAGGTACTGCGTCACCGCGTCGGTGAGCATGTTGTAGCTCGGCGCCGTGTGCAGGAGGTTCTGCGCGCAGAACGCCCCGCGCAGACGATCGTCCGGGTTGGTGACGTTGAATAGCATCACCTCTTGGCCGCGCACCGCCTGGCTGACGGCTCGCGTCGTATTTGTGTCGGCGTCGATCAGGAAGAAGTTGATGCCCTGCTCGGCGCGAGCCTTTTCGATCCAGGCAACCAGGCCGGCTGCATCGGCGCCGCTGTGACGGATCAGCTCGAATGAGTTGCCCGAGAAGCGCCCGGTCTGGTTCGACTCATCAATGGCGAGTTGCGCGCCCGGAAACGGCTGATAGCGCGCGACGGACGGGATGCGCACGCGCTCCCGGCCCGGTTGAGTAAGAGCGTAGACGAACTCGCGGTCGTAGCGCGGGTCATCCTCGATATCGACATAGCCGATCTTGAACAACGTCGGCGGGGCTGCGGGGGCAACGCCTTGCGCCCACACAGCGCCGGTGCCGAGCACTGCCAGCAACGCCGCACCGAGGATCGCTATCAGTCGGTTCATGCTCCTGCCCTCCCAGGCGCGAATCAGTTACCGACGGGCGCCCAACCGATACGATCGTTGACCAGCGGCGTGTACGGCACGCGGCCGGTCGGGACAGACTTCTGCACGCGCTTCGAGGCGATATCGACGATCGACAGATCGTCCGAGAGGCAATTGGCGACCAGCGCCGTCTTCTCGTCGGACGTGAAGGTGATGCCCCAGGGGCGCGAGCCGACCAGGATGTACTGTTCGATCTTTCGGGTTGCCACATCGACGACGGCGACATGATTGGCGCGGCCGAGCGTGACCCACACCTTCTTGCCGTCGGCAGTCATCTCCAGGCCTACGGGCGTCACGTCCACCTGTCGGAAGCCGGGCGGCAGGAAATTGATGACGTCGGTCACCTTGTAGCTGGCGACATCGACAATGTAGACCTCGCCCGACAGCTCGCAGGTGATCCACAACTCCTTTTGGTCGGGCGTAATACGCATTCTGCGGGGACGCGTACCGACGACGACGTTGTCGAGGATGATGCCGCGCGCAACGTCCACCTTGTGGATCATGTCGGCCACTTCCGAGGTCAAGTAGACGAGCTTGCCGTCGGGCACGACCAGCACGCCTTCCGGCTCCGCGCCCGAGGGGACCTCGTGCAGCAACACCTTGTCCTCGATGCTGATGATCCACATCGAGGAGTCTTCCTCGTTGGCGATGAACATCGTCTTTTCGTCAGGACTGATGGTCAGCACCTCGGGGCTTGGACCGGTCGGAATTGCATCGACGACCGCCTCCTTAGCGACATCGATGACATCGACGACGTCCTCGTCACCGCACGCGACGTACAGCAGCGTGTGCGCCGGGTTGAACACCATCCCGCGCGGACGGCGCGAGGTCTTGATGCGTTTCACCACCTGGAAGCTGGTGCCGTCGAGGACCGTCAGTTCATGCGACTTCTCGTGGCTGATGTAGATGCGGCCGGTGCCCACCGCCTGCGCCGTATGCATTGCCAGCGGGGCGCCAGCGAGGGCGGCGCCCGCGGCGCCAGCCTTCAGAAGGCTGCGCCGGTTCGGGGTCCAGAGTGAAGTTGCCATGGCGACCTCCTGTCGAGGGTCTGCGGCCGGTGGGCACAGACGAGTATGTGGGCGCGCGAAAGAGCGCTACCGAACGATGAACTTGCCCTTCATGCCGCGCGATTCGTGACCCGGCACATAGAAGTCGTAGTCACCGGGGCGGATGGGCACGAACCAGACCTGCAGCAGGCCGGGGCCGTCGAACTCGACCTGATAGGGTGCGCCGAACATGTGGATCTCGAGGTCGCCGACCTTGAACTCGTTGATCCACGAGTTGCGCCACAGTTCGGGCGCAGCGACCGCGAACTCCTCGCCGTCGGCGGCCATGGTGATGTCCCAGCGGTAGTACTTCCCGGTTTCGAGCGTGTACTCGTAGTTGGACATGGTCAGGTCCGACCGGAGGGTCAGCTCGAGGGCCGTGGGGCGGGACGCGAGATTGCCGGCCGCGAGGGCCGGCGGCGTGAAAGCCAGGCCAAGCGCAAGCGCGGCCGCGGACAAACGTGGTTTCTTCACGGTGTACCTCCCAGTGCCCGTGGCGGCCGCAGGACCGAGCAGTCCGTCGGGCCGATCGCGTTTACCAATACCTCAGATAGGCAAGCCTCATGCCATCGGTCGCAACCACCAACTCCAACAACCACTAGGGCGGATTCCGTGGCTCGCGGACCCGATGTCGGCCGGCGAGCATTTCCCGTCGCAAAAGAAAGGCCGGCTTGGTGGCTACCCACAACCACCAGCCGGCCTTTTCGAACGTGTCCAGACGGTGGCGCTACTTGACGGTGACGGTCCCCGTCATCGTGCCTTCCTGGCCCAGAACGTAATACTTGAACGAGCCGACGCGGATCGGAACCATGTTGAGGCGGATGGTGCCTGCCTCGTCGAACTCCAAGAAGCGGACCCCGTTGGTCTTGATCTCCTTGCCGTCGACGACGACCTGGTAGATGTACGAGTTGCCGAACAGGTCCGGGGCGTGGAACTGCATCTCGGTGGTGCCGCGTTGGGTGATGTCGAGGTTGTAGGCCTTGCCGGTCTCCATCTCGATCGCGGTGGTGGAGAACTTCTTGTCCGGCGTCATGTCGATCTTGATAACCACGGCGCCGGTGGTCAGGTTGCCGGCGGCGCCAGCCGAACCGGCCACGCCGACCGCCACCATGCTGGCGAGGGCGAGAGTACGAGCGAGCTTCATTGGGAGCCTCCCTGGTCGTGAATTGGCGCACCGCGCCGCGGAAAGAAACCGCGGGACCCCGCGTCCCGCTCGGTGATTCCTATGGCGGCCATTGGCAAGGCCTATGCCAGACCTGGAAGGCACAGGAAGTGGCGGTTTTGTGCGGCTAAGACGGTAGCAGCGCCGGATCCGTGGGGCACGGAATCGCCATTGGTGGTTGATAACAACCACCATTTCGCGACCGCTCCCGGCGCTGTCAGAGGGTCTGGCCGAGCGCTCGGAAGCCGCGTCGGAGCGAGGAGCGGCAACCCTCCCAAAGGCCGAAATCGGCGGCGCCATCGGCGAAGTCGATCTGGTTTTCCGCCTCGGTCTTTGCGTTGACGCCGCCCTGCCATCCGGCGATAGCGGCCTCGAGCCGATCGATGCCGGTCCGGCAGGTGCGCTCCTCGGCCCGCTCGCCCAGGCCCGCACATGCGGCAAGGGTCAGACACGCGGCCACGCAAAGGCCCGGCCCGCGCGAAGCCACCGGCTAGGCGGCGAAGTCCGCGGCGCGGATGCCGTACTTCTCCATGCGATAGCGCAGCGCCATGCGCGTTACCCCGAGCCGGCGCGCCGCTTCAGAGGTGTTGCCGGCGGTCTCCCGGAGTGCGGCAACGATCATGGTGCGCTCGGCGCTGGCGAGCGTACTGACTCCGTCCTCGGACGCCGCCGGTGCGGGAGCCCGCGACGGCTGCACTATCCGCGCCGGCGCGATGGGCGCCAGGTTCAGCGAGTCGGCAGTGATGCCGCCATCGCCCGACAGCAGCGCGCTGCGCTCGATAACGTTCTTGAGCTCGCGGACGTTCCCCGGCCAGGGGTACCCCTTGAGGAGGTCGACGGCGTCATCGCGCAAGGCCGGAGTCGGACGCCCATAGGAGCGCGCCGTCGCCTCGAGGAAATGCCGCGCCAGCAGCGGGATGTCCTCGCGGCAGGCGCGCAGGGGCGGCAGCGAGACGGTCAACACGTTGAGCCGGTAGAAGAGGTCGTCGCGGAACTCTCCGCGCGCCACCATCTGCGCGAGATCGCGGTTGGTAGCGGCGATGAAGCGCGCCGCCACCGGCACCTCGCGGGTGCTGCCGACGCGGCGCACCAGGCGGCGCTCCAGGACATTGAGGAGCTTGGCCTGCAGCTCGGGCGGCAACTCGCCGATCTCGTCCAGGAATACGGTGCCGTCCTCGGCCGCCTCGATCAGGCCGGCACGGGAGACATGTGCGCTCGTGAAGGCGCCGCGCACATGGCCGAACAGCTCGGCCTCCATGATGTCCTTGGGCAGCGACGCGCAGTCGACATGCACAAATGGCCGCTCGGCGCGCGGCGAAAGGCGGTGCAGGAGCCGCGCCGTGACGTCCTTGCCGGTGCCGGTCTCGCCGAGCAGCAAGACGGTGGGCGACGCATCGCCGGCGATGGCGGCGATCGTCCCGATCTGCTTGCGCGCCTCACGCAGCGCGACACTATTGCCGAGCAGCGCTACCGTGTCGGCGGAGCGGCTCTCGCGGGCACGCGAGTAGTTGAGGCGCGAACGCAGGCGGGCGGAACGCATCACCTTGTCCAAGGTGACCAGGAGCTCGTCGAGATCGACGGGCTTCTTGAGATAGTCGGAGGCGCCGAGTTTCATGGCGCGCACCGCTTGACTGACATCGCCGTAGGCCGTGACGACGATGACGGCCGGCGCCGCGTCGCCCATCTCGGCGAGCGTCGACAGGAAGTCGAAGCCCTCTCCATCGGGAAGGCGCATGTCGAGGATGATCAGGTCGGGCGGCTGGGCCGCCGCCGCAGCCAATTGCTTGTTGGCCTCGGCGAGCGTGCCGGCGACGGAAACTATGTGCCCGGCGCGCTGCAGGCAGGTCGCCACCGCGCGCGCGAACATCGTCTCGTCCTCGACCACGAGGATGCGACACGACTGCCCCGAACGTGCGTTCGGGCCGGCGTCTTCGAGCTTGCGTGCGGGTTCGCTCATGCGCTCCAGGCGACGGTCGATTGCGCGGACTGCGCGGCCGGCAACGTCACGATGACTTCGGTACCCCCGCCTTCGCGGGCGGAGAACTCAAGCATGCCTTGATGCAGGCCGCAAATCTTGAATGCGAACGGAATGCCCAGGCCGCTGCCGTAGCTCTTGGTGGTCGGTCCCGGGTGGAGGTCGCCCGGCATCGGACGGAACGGCATGCCGGGACCGCGGTCGGCAATCACCATCTGCACGTTCGGTCCTGCCAGGCGCACGGTGAGCGTGATGGGTGCGTTCTCCGGCGATGCCTCGACCGCGTTGGAGAGCAAGCCGTACACCGCCTGCTCCATGAGATGCACGTCGAGGGAGGCGACCGCCGCAACGTCCCAGCCGACGCGGCGCAGGCGAATCTGCTTGGCCTCGAGGCGCGGCGCCAGGAACATGACGGCTTGGTCGAAGATCTCCGACAGGCGCACCTCGACGCGCGCCAGGCGCAGCGGATTGAGGTAAGACAGCAGCGCGCTCAGCCAGCGCTCCAGGCGATCAACGGTGCCGCGGATGTCCTTCAGCCCCTGCACGACTTCGCGCGGCGTGCCGGGGCCTTCGTGCACCTGCGCGGTGGCGCGGATGGCGGCGAGCGGATTGCGGATGTTGTGCGCAACGACCGGCACCAGTGCGCCCAGCGCCGCCTGACGCTCGGCGCTGACCAGCGCCTCGCGGCTTTGCGCGAGTTCCTGCGCCATGCGATTGACCGCTCGCTCCAGGGTGACGAGCTCGGTGACGCCGTGCTCCGGCACCTTGTGGTCGAGCTGGCCCTTGGCGAAGGCGTCGAACCCATCCAGCAGGTCACCGATCGGCCGCACGAATGCACGCTGCACGAACGAGCGCGAGAACAACAGGAGGATCGCCGCCAAGCCAATGGGGATGAGGAGTACCAGCCCGGCGTTGCGGCTGAGGGTATCGACGCGCTCCTTCTCGGCCTCCTGCGCCACCGTCAGGAGCTCGTCGTTGAGGGCAAAGAGCAGCTCGTAGTCGTCGAGCCAAACCATACGCAGGTCGGCGGTGAAGAACACCGCCAACTGATCCGCCTGGCGCACGGCCATGGACGGCGTCGACATGATCTGGTCGGTGCGGCGTCGCACGTTTTGGTAGGCCTCCTTTAGACCATCGATTGCGGTGCGCTCCGCGGCCAAGCGGGCGACGTCCTCCATGTGGGCGAAGGTCGCCAGGATGCGGGCGCTGGTGCGGCGATAGTCGGTGACGGCATTGGCCTCGCCGAGGAAGTGGTGGTCGAACACCTCGGTCATTTGCCGGTAGACGTCGCCGCGCGTCTCCTGGACCAAACTCATCAAGGTATTGAGGCGCAAGGATTCCTCGGCCGCACGCTGGCGCAGCTCGACTCCCACCCAGCCCATGGCGCCGGTGACGACGATGAGCAGCAAGAACGCAAGGTTGTGGCCCAGCAGCAGGCCACGCAGGGAATAAATGCGGATCACGACAATCCTCCGGGCTCAGCGCTCCGGCCCGTCCGAGATTGGTGTACCAGCACGATCATAGCGCCACGCTCCTTAGCGCGGGGCGCCCGAGACGTGCTGCCGGCGCAGCCCTCAGGCCGCCTCGCTGGACTCGCCGCCGGTAAGCTTGAGGAACGCCTCCGACAAGGTCTGCGTGCCCATATCCCGCCGCAACTCGGCCGAGGGGCCTGCCTTCAGGACCTTGCCGCGCGCCATCACCACGACGCGATCGGACTCGTCCGCCTCGTCGACCAAGTGAGTAGCCCACAGCACGGCAATCTGCCGCTCGCGCTTGAGCTTCAGCACGTGGCTGAGGATCTCGCGCCGGCTGCGCGGATCCAGGCCGACGGTCGGCTCATCCATCAAGAGAATAGTCGGCTCATGCAACAAGGCGCGCGCCAACTCGACGCGCCGCTTATTGCCGCCCGAAAGGGTGCGCACGTGGTCGTGCTGGCGCTCGGTCAGGCCAACGGCAGCGAGCTCTGCGGCGATGCGCTCGCGCGCGAGTCGCGGCGGCATGCCATGCAGGTCGGTATGGAACTTGAGGTTGGCGAGGACCGAAAGCTCCTGATCGAGCGTCGGCGACTGGAACACGATGCCGAGGCTGGAGAGCGCCGGCACCGCATTCTTGCGGATGTCGTGGCCCGCCACCTCGATGGCGCCGCCGTCGGGTGTGAACAGGCCGGACAACAGCTGGAACAGGGTGGACTTGCCGGCGCCGTTCGGTCCGAGGAGCGCAACGAACTCGCCGCGCCGCACGGTGATGGTGACGCCGTCGAGGGCCCTGTTCGGGCCATAGGCCTTGACGACATCGGCTACCGACAGGGCGACGTCGGCGCCGCGCGTCGGCCCGGAGGGGCGCTCCGCGCCCTCTGCGCGCGTTCCGCGCGACGGCTGGTCCATCAGGCTCCTCCCACAGCAACGCGTTTCACCGACTCGCCTTCGGCCAGGCGCGAGGCCTCGAGTCCGGCCAGCAGCGCCGGATGCTCGCGCAGCAGCTGCTCGCGGAACTTCTCGACCTCGGCCCCCTCAGCGAGACGCGGACGGTCGAGCGGCACCGGGACGTCGAGCACGACGCGACCAGGCGTGGCCGACATGAACACAACGCGGTCGCCGAGTTGGATGGCTTCGCGCAGGTCGTGGGTGACGAACACGATCGTCGCACCGCGCGCGCGCCACTGGTCGAGCAGAAGGTCGCGCAGGCGGTTGGCAACCGGCGCATCGAGAGAAACGAACGGCTCGTCGAGCAGCAGCAGTGGCGGCTCGTTGACGAAGGCTCGGGCGAGCGCCACGCGGCGCTGCATGCCACCCGAGAGGCGGTTCGGGTAGGCATCGACGGACGCGCCTAGGCCGACCTGCTCCAGCAGCTTGCGCGGCATGCCTTGGGCAATGGCGCGGTGAGTGGCTACCAGCTCGACGTTCTTCTCGACCGTCAGCCACGGCATCAGGCGCGGCGACTGGAACATGTAGCCGAGGCGCGGCCCGGCACCGGGCGGCTGTCCCGCAATGCGCACATCACCCTCAAAGCCCGTGTCCAGGCCGCTGACGATGTTCAGGAAGGTCGTCTTGCCGGAACCGGACGGGCCGATGATGCAGCAGAACTGTCCGCGCGGCACCGAGAACTGCAGCTTTGACAGCGCGAGGAACTCGCCGCCCGTCGGAGAAGCGAAGACCTTGCGCTGGATGTCGACCTCGAGGGCGTTCATGGACGGGGCATGGATGCTACATCCGCCACGCCGTGGCGCGCCGCTCCAGCGGACGCACAATGAAGCCCTCGATCAGCATGACGACGCCGATGAACGAGAACGCGTAGGCAAGCAACATGTCCACGTCGAGCATCGAGAAACTGTTCGCCAGCATGAATCCCACGCCGTTCGAGCGGCCCAGCAACTCGTAGACGAGGACGATCTTCCAGATCAGGGCGATGCCGTTGCGCGCCGCCACCATGAAATAGGGATAGAGCTGGGGCAGGAATACGCGCCGCATCGTCTGCCAGCGCGACAGCCGGAAGGCGCGCGCCACATGCAGAAGATCGGGTTGCACCGCGGAAGCGCCTTCGCGCGTCGTCACGGCGACCAGAGGCACCTTGTTGATGATGACGGCAGTGATGAGCGCGAGGTCGTTGAGGCCGAGCCAGATGTAGCAAAGGATGCCGACCACCAGCGCCGGCATGTTGAGGCCCAGCAATACCCAGCCGTCGAAGAAGCGATTGAGCGCCTTGATGCGACCGAGCGCGATGCCGATGGTGCCGCCCAACAGCATCGAGATGACGAAGGCGACGGAGGCGCGGTAGAGCGTCTGGTAGATGTTGAAGATCAGGTCGCTGGTGGTGAACGAGAGCCCTAGCAGCTTGATCTCGTTGCGCGTCAGTCCCGAAGTGTGGGTCGCGGAGTGCCAGATCGCCTCGGCCACGACCACGGGCGAGGGGAAATAGATCTCGGTGCGAACGCGTTGATACGGGTCGTCGATGAACGCTTCCGACGTCAGCACCCACGAGGCCACCTGCCACACCGCAATGAGCGCGAGGAAGGATGCGAGGCGCACCCAGGGCGGCGAGGCAAAGGCGGAGGTAGTCAGGAGCCGCGGACTGCGGCTCCTGACTCCAACATCGGCTGTCATGTGCGGCTACTACTACAAGACTGAAGCGCTGGGCCGTTCTAGAACGTAAAGCCGCTATAGAACGTGCCGGGCGCTACGGCCTTCGCTCCCGTAACTTCCGGCGCAATCTCGGCCAGGATGGCGAACGCCTTCTCGGCGGCGGCGCGATCCTCGGCCGTGTACGAGGTGACGATGCCGCGGCGGTACTGATCCCGCAGCGCGGTGAAGAGCGCCGGATCGGTGGCGGCGCCCATGCGGTCCTTGAGCGCGTCCCACGCGGCGTTGTCGGTGCGCAGGATCTGCTTGGTGGCGAGCGAAGCCTTGAGGAAGTTCTGGACCAGCGCCGTGTTCTGGCGCGCCCAGGCGTCCTTGAAGACCCAGCCGATCAGCGGCATCGGACGCGCGACGCCGAGCTCGACCAGGATCTTGTCGGTGCCGATCAGCTCGACGAAGTTCGGCTTCGCCAACAAGCGCGCGTTCCAGTTCCACATGTTCATCGTCGCTTCGGCCTCGCCCTTTTCGAGGGCGTCGTTGACCAGCTGCGGCGCGGCGAACTTCACTTCCTTCGCGGCCTGCGCGACGTCCTGGCCGATGTTCGCCTTGGTCCAGGTGCGGAGGAGCAGGTAGCTCTTGTCGTTGGCGCCGCCCGAGACGGCGATGGTCTTGCCGGCAAGGTCTCGCACGCTCTTCACCGGGCCGTCCTTCTTGACGATGACGCCGCCGACGGTGAGCGAATGCGGAACCCAGGTGTAGTCGAGGCCGCGCGAGCGCGCGATCGACACGATTATGTAGTCGCTGACGATCAGGTTGACCGCGTCGCCGGCGAGCGCGATGTCGGTTGCCGGATTGTCGGCGTAGCCCTGAATCTCGAGCTGGAACCCGTTGGCCTTGTCGAGGCCGCGGGCCTGCATCGTCACGAGTTCCCAATTGACCGTGCCGGTGGCGAGCACGCCCGCCTTCACCGTCGGTAGGGCGCCTTGCGCCCACGCGCGTCCGGTGCCGAGCACGCTCGCGGCTGCCAGACCGCTCGCACCCACCGCCGCCTTCTTCAAGAAGGCTCTCCGTTGAACCAGTGCCATTTGTCCTCTCCTCACGTTCGAAATAGGGCCGAACCCCGGGTGTCGGCTTGGCCGGTGGCCAGTCCCGCGCGCCTGCGACCCCTGCGCGAAAATCCCGTCGCTACCATAGCATCCCCCCCGACTCCCGGCCACGCAGGCGCCCTGATCGTGGCGCCCCCGGCCGCCCCACCGGCGCGGCCCGCTCTTGGTCCAGAATCAAGGGTTTGGCCCATTTCTGATACCTGTCACTCGCCTCATTGGCCGTGCCGAATCAACCTATGCGCGGTATTGGGTTTTCCGCTGTTCCGCCGCCTGCCGTGCTGGCCGTAAGGTGCCCGCGCGCAGGGGAGAGAGCACATGGCGTTCAAGGGTTTGCGAGCGGCCGGCGTGGCGGTCGCCCTGATGATGGCGGCGGGGCCGGCCTGGGCCCAGGACCCGGGCATGCTCAAGTTCTGGACCACCTGCGGCGCCTGCCACACCCTCGATTCGAGCGGCGGCCACTCCAAGGGGCCCAACCTGTGGGGCATGGTCGGCAAGACGTTGGGGGCCATCCCGCGCTTCGCGACCTACTCGACGGCGATGAAAGAGGCCGCTGGGCGCGGCACGGTGTGGACCGAGGAGCTGCTCGATCGCTGGCTGCAGAACCCGCAGGCAATGGTTCCCGGCAACGAGATGGGGTTCAGCCTCGACGCCGCCGCCGACCGCGCCGCCGTGATCGGCTTCCTGCGCACCCAGCGGTAGGGGCTGCGGCGAGCGAGCGAACCGTGCGGAGCGCTAGAGGTTGACCGTGGCCTGGGATGCAACGCATGGCTTGATTGCCCTCGAGACTGCCGCAGCCACCGACATCGCCGCGGCTCTCGATGTGACGATACGACCGTGCTAGGCACCTTGCGGGGCCGCAGGCCTGCTTGCCGCTTCTGAAGAGGGGCGCCCACCCACCGTGGTCAACGTGTCAAGCGGTGCCGGCTCGCTTGCGGACCCGGTCTTCCGGCTGCGGACCGACAACGCAGTGGGTGCTTCGTACGCGGTCGGCCCTCCTCCCCGACGGCGGACCACCGGCGGCTTTCTTCCGAGACGAGGTTCCTTTGCGATGATGAATGCGGATCACGAGCGGGTCGAGATCGCAAGCGGGCCGCAGTTGCGGCGCTGGTTCGCCAAGCACCATGCGCAGCAAGAAAGCGTGTGGGTGGTCATCTGGAAGAAGGGGCACTTGGGGCACGTGGCCTACGACGACATCGTAGAGGAATGTCTCTGCTTCGGCTGGATCGATAGCCAACCGCGTAGCCTGGACGCAAGCCGCTCGATGCTCCGCCTTTCACCACGCCGCGCGACCAGCGCGTGGTCGAAGAAGAACAAGGAACGCGTGGAGCGCCTTGTCGCCGCAAAGCAGATGACCCGTTGGGGCATCGCCCGCGTCGAGGAGGCGAAGCGCAACGGCAAGTGGGTTCACCTCGACGAGGTCGAGGCGCTCGTCGTTCCGCGCGACTTGTCCGCGGCGTTCCGTGCACATCCAGGCGCCGCGCGAGAATGGAAAGGGTTTCCCCGCTCGGTACGCAGAGGCATCCTGGAGTGGATTGCAGCGGCAAGAAAGCCGGAAACAAGAGGGAAGAGGGTGAGCGAAACAGCGGCCAAGGCAGCCCAAGGGATTCGTGCCAATCAGTGGCGCTAACCGCGACTTGTTTGGCGGCAAGACCTTGTAAGCTGGCAGAGGTTTCGAACGAAGAAGCCGCTCGAACGAAGAAGCCGCCGGTAATCCCGGCGGCTTCTTGTTTGCTGCTGAGCGAAGTGCGGGGCTAGCTGCTTAGGCCCACATCTTCAGGGTGTTGAACTTCGTGCCGCTCAGGACCTTCTCGGACTCCTTGTAGCCAAGGAACTCCTCGATGAGGGTCGCGTACACGCGGCGGAAGTCGGTGGTGTACTGGAGGTTGTCGTCCAGCACGAGGTTGGTGAGCGACATCTTCTGGCCGTAGATCCCGCCCTTGACGCCGCCGCCGACGATGAAGGCGACGTTGCCCGCGCCGTGGTCGGTGCCGAGGCTCGTGTTCTCCGGCACGCGCCGGCCGAACTCCGAGTGGATGAGCATGGCGACGTCGTTCTCCTTACCCATGCGCTTCATCTCTTGGTAGAAGCCCCACACGGCGTCGGAGTTGTACTGCACCTGGCGATCGTGCGGGCTCTGCTGGTTGACGTGGGTGTCGAACAGCGAGCCGCGCAGCGGCACGTAGTAGATGCGAGCCGGGAAGTCGCCCTCGATGAGAGCGGCAACGCGGTCGAGGTCGCGCAGGTTGAGGTCCGGGTTGCGGGTGCGGCCGTACTTGGCCCACGCCTCACCGACCAGGGCCGAGGCGTCACGAGCGCTCTTGGTGACGTCCAAGAGGTACTTGTGGGTGTCGCCCACGGCGACCTGGTCCTTGTCGAGGTTCTGCAGCACGCCGCGCTGCTGATAGTAGAAGTCGCGCGCGAAGGTGTTCGGATCCATGAACACCACCGGCACGTGCTTGTCGGCGCGCACCGCCAGCGTCTGGCTGGTCGACACGTTGACGAGGAAGTTCGCCTTGCCCGTCGGCTCGATGGCGTCGGCCGTGCGGCCGACCCAACCGAACGGCTCGCCCGAGTTCGGCGCGCCGGTGTGCCAGTAGCTGATCGACGAGAAGTGCGAGAACGACGGCTGCTCGTAGCCGACGCCCTGCACGATGCCGAGCTTGCCCTCGTCCCACAGGCGCTTGAAGCCAACCATCGACTTCTGCAGGCCGTGCATGCCGTCGCCGAGGGGGAGAGTGTCCTTCTCCTTGTAGGCGAGGTTCGGGCGCTGACGGTACAGAGCGTCGTCGCCGTACGGCACGACCGTCGAGAGACCGTCGTAGCCGCCGAACCACTCGAACACGACCAGGATCTTGCCCGGCGTGGCGGCAACGGCCTCGGCCATGCCACCGAATACGGGGGGAAGCGGAGCGAGACCGGCGCCGAGGCTAAAGCCGACGCCACCAGCCCCGATCGCCAGTGCCTGCCGGCGAGAAACGCCAGCATCACAGCAAAGCTTGTTCATACGCATTGGTGAATCCCCTTCTGGGCTGGGTCGCTAGTTAATCTGGTATTCCGGCGTGCTCATGATCATGTGCGTGAGCATGCGCAGCGGGCTTTCCATGTAGGTCTTGGCGCGATCGATGCTGGTCGTGCCGAGCTCCGTATTCAGGAACGCCACCATCGATCCGCGCGTCGTCTTCGATATGGGGATGCGGAGGAAGCGGCCCAGCATGTAGTCGACCGCCTCATCGGTG
Source organism: Rhizobium sp. Q54 (assembly GCA_945947575.1). GTDB lineage: Bacteria > Pseudomonadota > Alphaproteobacteria > UBA2966 > CAIVPW01 > CAIVPW01. The sequence goes on along the minus strand of CAMEYM010000004.1, from coordinate 46,036 downwards.
GTCTTCACGCCGGCATCGACGACCATCTTGCTGAGATCGACGCGAACCGCGCCACGCGGCGTCGGGATCAGCTTGCGATACGCAAGCTCCCACGCGTAGTAGCCGGAGACGCGGGTGTTGAAGAGCTCATCGCGCTCTTTCGCCACCATGTCGAACGCACCCATCATGCCCTGGTCGGCGAGCGCAGTGGCCTGAGTGAAGTCCTGGCCCTGACGCAGGCGCGCACCGATCTGACCGTCGCCACCGGCGGCGTTCAGGAAGTTCGGGTCGCGGAAGCTGACGATGTCCGGGAACAGGAAGTCGCGGGCGACGTTGCCGCGCTCCAGGATCAGCGCCGGGGTCACCCACGACTTGCCTTGGGCCCAGCCGGCCACGGACGGCGGGTTGAGCAGGTACTGGCCGAGAGCGACGGTAATGTTGTTGAAGTCCGGGATGCCGGGCACGTCTTCGGCGCCCAGCTGCTTCAGCAGAGTGACGACGTGCTCGACCGGGCCCTTGATGTGCGAGCCGTACGAGGCCGCGCTGTAGAAGTCCTTCGACAGGAACATCGCCTGCAGCAGCGGCTTCATCTCGTAGTTGCTGTCGCGCAGGATCTTGCCGAGCTGGGCCTGGTACTCCGGCGACAGCTCATCGCGCACGAAGAACCGATAGGTCTTGCCCGCGATGTAATTCGCGGTGACCGGCTGCTCCATGATGATCTTGAGGACGTCGACGCCGTTGAAGTTGCCGGTGCGGCCGAGGAAGTTCTTCACGCCGTCGTCGTGCTTGTCCTTGTCGACGACGAAGTCGAGGTTGTCGAAGTTCCAGCCGGTGAAGGCACGAGCGGCCTCGCGCACGTCGCGCTCGGTGTAGTTGCCCACGCCCATGGTGAAGAGCTCCATCACCTCACGCGCGAAGTTCTCGTTGGCGGCGCCCTTAACGTTCACGCCAGCATCGAGATAGTAGAGCATCGCCGGGTTCTGGGCGACGGCGACGGCCAGCTGCGAGAAGTTGCCGGTGGCGTACCTCTCGAACATGTCGACCTGCTGGACCATCTTGCGATAGTCGCGGACCTTGCCCTCGGCAGTGGCGAAGTGGCCGTGCCAGAACAGCGCCATCTTCTCTTCGAGCGGGTGGGTGGTGTCGAGCATGCGCTCGGCCCACCAGTAGCCGACGCGACGCGTCTCGAGCTCGGTCGCGCGCAGCCAATAGAAGAAGCGGTCGGAAGTCGGCTGAACGGCGCGGTTGCCTTCCGGCTTGTTCATCACGCCGATGTTGCCGCCGTCCTTGAGCGCCTTGTCGGTCGCCGCCGGGCGGCTGTCCGGGAAGTACGTGAGCGAAGGATCCCAGAAGCCCGACTCTTCGAAGGGCTTGAGCTTCGGGTTCGGAATGGTCTCGTAGTAGACCAGTGAGCGAACCGCGCGGTCCGGGGTCATCGCCGCCAGGCGCGCGATCTCTTCCGGAGTGCCGCCGAAGCCGGCGCGCGACAGCAGATGCGCTGCACGGTCGTAGTTCCAGTCGGCCGCGGTGATGGGCGACATGTCGCCCTTCCAGTTCGCCGGACCGGGGCTGAACACGCCCAGTCCCGCCGGACCGGCGGACATCGCAGCGCCGGTAACGGCAACAGCCATGGCCACCCCCGCGAGGGCGGCAATGCCGCGCTTGCGAATCGTCATCGTTAGGTTCCTCCCAAAAAGCCAGTGGCCGGACAGTGCTTTGGAGGGCGGGTGGGGTTCCGCCTATACGAAGCATAGGGCTGGAAAGCCGCGGACACGGCCGAACTCCTGGCCATTGCGGCGGGGCCGCCGGCGGGCGGTTTCGGTTGAAATGACGCCTGTTTCACGCGACTTCTGCGTTGATTACGCCGGCACGGACGGCGCGGCGCTTGGCGCGCGCGATCAGGGGCGGACAGACCTTCTCGTCGTGGTAAGCGACCTGGCAATCGAGGCACTGCAGGCACTCGTTCATGTCGATGGCCCCCGTCGGCGCGATGGCGCCCACGGGGCACTGCGTCTCACAGATCCGGCACTCCGACCCGCACTGCGGCCGCCGTTGCAGCCAGCGCACCATGCGCAGCCGTCCCATCACGGCCAGGAACGCGCCGAGCGGACACAAGAAGCGGCAATAGAAGCGTTCAACGAACAGGCCGACCAGCAGCAGGGCGGCGGCGTAGAGCACGTAGGGCGCCTCGCGGGCGAACTTGACGCTGATGGCGGTCTTGAACGGTTCGACCTCGGCGGCGCTCTGCGACAGCGCCGGCGCGACGAAAACGAGCACGATGGTGACGATGGCGACGATGTACTTCACCGTCCACAGGCGCTCCTGCACCGCGCGCGGGACACCCAGCTGTGGCACGCGCAACAGGGTGGCGACGCGATTGGACAACTCCTGCAACGCACCGAACGGACACAGCCAGCCGCAGTAGACGCCGCGCCCGACCAGCAGCAGCGTGAGGGCAACGTACGCGGACAGCATCAACACGATCGGATCGAGCAGGAAGGTCGAGAGTGGCGTGCCGGTGAACGGCGCCTGCAGGAAGGCGAGAACGTTGACGATGGACAGCTGCCCGCCGGCCCACCACCCCAGCCAGACGAGTGTCGCGGCAAGGACTGCAACTCGCGTCCCGCTATAGACCACCGGCCGGCGCACCAGCGCGTCCTGGAAGACGAACACCGCCGAGACAGTGGCGAGCAGCGCCAGAAGCACGACGATGTCGACGCGCTTGTGCTGCCACGCTTCGATCCAGGCGGGCAGCGGCTCGGGCGGCGGCTGGAGAATGTGTTCCGTGGGGAGAACGTAGGGAACGGTGAACGGCACCGCCGATGCGGCACCGCTCGCCGCGCGGCCGGCGACGCTTACCACCAGCTGCCACGGCGCCAAGGGATCGATGCCCGCGGACGGCGGCAGGAACACGAGGGCAGCGTCGAGCTCGTCGAGTTCCGCTCCTCCGCCGACGGCGCGCAAGGCGCGCAGCATCGATGGCACGATGCGCACCGTCATGCTGCCTTGGACGATCGATACGACTTCCTCGAAGAAGCCGGTCGGCAGTCGCGCACGCTCGGTGCTGGCGTAGGGATATTGTCCGACGCTGGCGATCCAAACCGTGAGGCCGCCCTCGCCTTGGCGATCCATCGCCTCGTTGAAGCGCTGCAGCCCGACGATGTTGGCGCCGATGGCGGGCGGCGTGAGCAAGGCAACCGAGACGTCGAGGAACGGCGCCGCCGGGTCGCGAGGTTGGTGCATCGGCGCGCCGCCGGCCGCGGTGAACGCGCGCGCAACATCGGCGTACGACGCACGCAGCGACACGAGAGCGCCACTGCGGCGCATCGCCTCGGTCGTTGCGGGTGCGACACGCGCACGGTCGAGCGTCGGCACGAGCACCTCGCCTTGCGGCAGGCGGCCGGTGGAGACGACCCGCGCCGCAGACTGCATGCCGCTCTTCATCATGCGCGCGCTGGTGGTGGCGCCCTTGACCTGGTCGGGACGCACGGCGCGCCAGTCGTTGAGAGTCGCCGCCGCGAACCCGGCGATGAACGTATCCATCACGCCGCGGCTGACTCCGCGGCCCAGGATCGACTCGCTCTCGGCGAGCAGCGCCGCGCCGGTGATGCGCCCATCCAGCGCGATACCGCCAATGAGATCGAAGGCCGTTCCGGAGTAACCGGTGGCGTTGACGGTATCGCGCGTCGAGAAGATGTAGCCCGCGACCGCGCCGCCGATGCGGACCGGCAGGGCGGGCGGCATCCCTTCGGCGTCACCGACCTCCTCCGCGCCGGGAAAGACTTGCTGGATCAGCTCCGGCGAAAGGCGTGCGCGCAGACCCGTCAACTCCGCCGCGTGGGGAGCGACGGGAGTTAGCACTACAAGCAAGAGGACGAGTGCGCGAAACATGGCGTCTGTCAGGGCTGCAGAGTAGCGTAGCCGCCATGCCACGGCTGGCTATCGCCCTCATTGCTGCCGCGACCGCGTCGTTCGTGCACGCGACGGCGCCCGAGGCGCAGTACTTCGGCATGGATCCGGGCGAAGTCCTGTTCGGCGAATGCCGCGACTGCCACAACTTTGCGGAGGGCGCGGGGCCGGGACGCAAGGCGCCGAACCTGTGGGGCGTCTACGGCCGCACAGCCGCCACCGCACCGGGATGGGACTACACGCCCGAACTGCGCGCATCCGGCATCGTGTGGACCGAGACAACCATGGAGAAGTGGCTGCGCAATCCGGGCGCCCTCGTACCCGGGACCAAGATGGACTTTCAGGTGCCGAACGAAGAGCAGCGCGAGCTGGTGCTCGAGTACATGCGCAACGCCGACCCGGCTGGCTACATGCGCGCGATTCAGGGTCTGAAATGAAGAAGGCCGCGCCCTGAAAACGAAGAAGGCCACCCCTGTCGGCGGGGCGGCCTTCTGGTTTGCGAAGAATGTCGCGTCGATGCCTAGTTGGCGCCCGCAGTGAAATCCTTGTCGGGCAGCGTGACGTTCTGCAGAGCGCCGAGTCTCAGGACCTGGTCCTCGACGCGCAGCTCGGTCGGATCGGTGTAGCCGGTGTCGGTGCGATCCATCTGCTGCAGCTGCGCCAGCTGCTGGTCGTCGGTGCCGCGATCCTGCTCTTCCTGGTCATACATCTCGGCAGTGCCACCGACCTCTTGGCCGTTAGTGATCATGTCGAGGGCGTTCTGGATGCCGGTTTCGAGCGGCTGCGTGTACGGCAGGCGATATGCGCGCGGCACGCCGTTCGGCACGTTATTCTTGTCGAGCGCTTCGACCCACATGTAGACGGCGCCCGGCTGGTTCATCAGCTTGTCGGGCTCGTTGACCTTGGCCCACAACAGCTGGAACTTCGCGGGCAAGCGATCCTTCACAGGCCAGCCCATCAGGTCGATCATCGAGTAGTACGAGATGACGAAGAAGGCGGAGGTGACGATGATCGCCGTCGCCTTGACCCACCACGCCCAGCGCGGCGCGATGTTCAGGCTGAGCAGCAGAACGGCCATGATGACGTAGGCCGCGAGAACTCCGACGAAACCGAGGGTCATGGCGCTCAGGCTCCCTTCCTGGAGCGCACAAGGGTCTTGGGCCGACGGTTGACGTCGGAGATGGCTCCCTTTTCGTCCATCGTGAAGCGGACGGCGGTGAGCTCCTGACCCTTATGGTCGAGGTGCAGCGTCGTATAGAACACGAGCGACACCTCTGGATTCAGCTTTTCCACCTTCAGCTCGACCGGCACGTCCTCGGTGCCGTTGGCGAGAAAGTGGTGGACATTGATGACGTACTCGCCCGGCACGATGCCGCGGATCGTCACCGTCTCCTGGTTTAGCGGGTTCTGAATCTTGTTGTTCCCGAGCGCGATGGTGTCGCGGTAGTTGCCGCGATCGTCGCGATCCAGGTGCATCAACCCCGCTTCCTTGACGTGGTACCAGACGACGCCGCCGTTCGGATCCTCGACGTAGAGGTCGACGTCGTCGGCGTGGTTGTCCGGCCACTTCATGGTGATGAGCACCTCCGCCTTCGGGTCGATCTTGCCCGACTGTGCGGTCGGGTTGATCAACATGAAGGCGATCAGGAACATGAAGGTGAAGCTCAACAGGGCATTAAAGAGCATGTCCTGGAACGGATAGAAGACTTCACCCTCGTAGAAGAAGCCGTCGGATGACTTCATGACGCGCCCCGCGTGCCTAGACGATGGTCGTTGCTACGCGGCTTCGCTCTGCAGCGCCGGCACCACGTACATGTCGGTGGTCTCGGCGATGAGGGAGTGCAGTTCGATCGTGCCGATCTCGAGGAAGTAGTACTGCAGCTTCAGCACGATCGAGCCGATCAGCGCGGTGAGCGTCACCGACAACGCCGTGGCCATACCGACCGACATGTCGGACATCGCGGCGCGGAGGGTCAGCGGGTCGAAGCTGTCGATGCCGCGGATGGGCCCGAGCATCAGCATGAAGCCGATGACGGTGCCAACCAGGCCGATCTTGGGCAGCGCGTCGACGATGAACACGCCGACCTGCAAGCGCGCGCGCAGCGTGTCGGCGAGCGCGTGCATCAGCATCGAGTGGTCGAGCGGCTCGCCGCTCGGGTTACGCGCCTTCACGATGACGTTGCGGACGTGGTCGGTCAGCACGCAGGCCGGCAACACGCCGCCGTCGCCGACGGTGACGTCGCCGTTCTCGTTGATGCGGAAGCTGGTGGGGTTCTTGCGGATCGTGCGCGCCACGCGGCGGGCGACGTTCAGCTCCCGCGACACGGCGACCGTCGAGAAGCCGCAGTGGATCGTGGCGCCGATGAAGACCAGCGTCACCAAGGTGGACAAGTACGTGCGGTCGGCGGCGACCATGTCGTGGAAGAGGCCGACCTGGAAGATCGCGAACAGCGCCACGACGATGAGCGACGCGACGATCAGCCAACGCAGCAGCAGCATGTAGTCCCGCAGTTCGAAGGGCGTGACGATTACTCGCGGCCCCGTACCGCCCGTAAGTTCAGAAGTGCTCATGGAATTTTGCCCACCCAAGTGCTGCGCGGTGACGAAGGCCCGCGCCCGTACCCCGCCCAAAACTAACGGACACCATAGTGTGGAAGCTCTAGCTGAATCAAGCGGCCCTTACCGCGCTGGAACCCTTGTAATCCGCGGATTTCCGTGTTCTCAGCGCAAGCGTTGCCGGTACTCCCACGGCAAGATGAACGGGCCCTGCCAGGCACCCACTCCGGCGACGTCGGCGACCTTTTCGGCGGCCACGTAATCCATCGTCTGCTCACGTACCGCCAGCGCCATGCCGCGCCGCACCATCAAATCGGCGATGTCCTTGCCGTTGATGATGCACGTGCCCCAGGACGTCCCGCGCCGGCGCGGGTCCGGGTCCTCGCGCGGCGTGCAGGCGACCGGCCCGCCCTCTTCGAACAGGATCTTTTCCATCTCACGGTAAGCGACGGCGCCGCACGACCACGGCCGGCCGTTCAGGAAGCAGCTTTGGTCCTGTTCGAGCGCGTCGATGCCGAAAAGGTGAAAGCGCTGTCCGTTCACGTAGAGGATGTCCGTGTCGATGATCTGCGCGTTGCCGACGACGTTCTTCGCGTCGGCGTCGGGCGCAGGCGCGGCACCTTGCGCCGACGCGCTCGTCGCACCCAAACACAGCATCAGTGCCGTGGTGCACCAACTCCACATGACAAGGCAGATCCGTTCCATGAGACAGGTATTGTAGGGAGCGCCGCGCAGCGACGCAAAACCTCGACTGGGCGATTCAAAGGCCGGTGAAGGTTGCGACCGTGGCTCCGGTCCACGGATCGTTCACCGGCGGGACTTCGCCAGGGCGTAGCACGCGGACGGCTTGCATGCCGGCCGCATCGGCGGCGCGCACCTCGCCGACATGATCCGACAGGAACGTCACCCGGCCCGGCGCGATGCCGATGCGCCCGGCGATCGTTGCGTAGGACTTCCCCTCGAGCTTGCCGCCGATCGTGGTGTCGAAATGCCCCTCGATCAGGGCCAGCAGATCGCCGCGATCCGAGTAGCGGAACAGAAGCCTCTGCGCCTCCACCGAGCCGGACGAGTAGATGAAGACGCGCACGCCGCGCTTCTTCCAGGCGCGCAGCGCCGCCTCGGCGTCGTCGAACACCGGTCCCTTGAGCGCTCCGGACTCGTAACCCTCGCGCCAGATCATGCCCTGCAGCTGCTTGAGCGGCGTCACCTTGCGGTCCTCGTCGGTCCACTGCAGGAGGGCGTGGACCGCAGCGGCGGGATCGGGCCGCGCGGCGCCGAGCTCCTTCGCCACCGCCGCGATCTGCTCTGCGACCCGCGGCTCGCTCGCGTGGCGCATGACGAAGTCGGCGATGCGCTGACGCGCGTAGGGGAATAGCGTCTCTTTGACGAACGCGATGGGCGTCGTCGTGCCCTCGACGTCCAGCAGCGCGACGTCTCCGGACGCCAAGGGTCCTGGTTGGCGCGCCGCAGGCGCGACCGGTGCGAGCTTAGACACTGCGCACTTGCTCGCCGAACGGCGGGAACGTCTCCGCAATGGGCGCGCCGGTGAACTTCGCGACCCAGCCGTCCGGATTGGTGAACAGGCGGATGGCGGTGAAGCGCGGCGCCGGCCCCATGTCGAACCAGTGCTTGGTGTTGTCGGGCACCGAGATCAGGTCGTTGCGCTCGCAGATCACCTGGTACACGCGCGGGCCGAGGTGGAGGTAGAACGAGCCGATCCCTTCGACGAAGAAGCGCACCTCGTCTTCCGCGTGCTGATGCTCGTTCAAGAACTTCTTGCGCGCCTCGACGCGGTTGGCCGCGTCCGGCACCATGCGGACCACGTCCGCGGTGACGTAGCCCTTGGCGCGCTTCAGCTGATCGATCGGCTTGGCGTAGGCGGCGAGCACCTTGTCCTGGCCGTCCGCGGGCGCGAGCTCAACATCCGCCTTCCAGCGCTCGAACAGGATGCCTTCCTTCTCCAGCGCCTTGGCGATGCCGGCGCCGTCGGTGATGACGCGCTCGGCGGCGGCAGGCTTGTCGTCACGAAAGATTCTGAGTTCGCTCATCGGCTGACCTTCCGTCTCTCCAGCTCGCACCCCAAGAGGAATTCCAGCGCCTCGGTGTGGCGCAACGCGTCGGCCATGGTGCGTCCCCACGCATATAGTCCATGACCCGCCAGAAGATAGCCGAAGCGCGGCACGTTGTCGGACAGGCGCGCGCGCACGTTGACGGCGAGCAAGTCCATGTCCTGGGTGTTGGCAAACACCGGCACGCCGATGCCGGTCTCATGGGTGCGGATGCCGTCGAGCGCCTTGAGCAGCTCGTACCCGTCGAGACGAATCTCGCGGGACGTCCCGCTCACCATCGAGAGCACGGTCGAGTTACGGGCGTGCACATGCACGACGGCGCCGACGCCGGGGTCGGCCGTGTAGCGCTCGACATGAAGGGCGGTCTCTGCGGACGCGGCGCGGCCGCCCTGTACCTTCTTGGCGGTGATGTCATAGAGGAGCACGTCGGGCGAGCGGAGCGACCCCTTGTCGACGCCCGAGGCAGTGATGGCCATGGCGGACTGGTCGACGCGGGCGGATAGGTTGCCGGCGGTTGCCGGCGTCCAGCCCTTGGCGGATACGAAGGCCCCGGCGGCGATGATGTCCTCGGCGATGCGGCTCGGGACGCTGTTGTTGGCGGTCATGCCCGCCACATACGGGCGGCCCGCATCGGGGTCAAGGATTCGCCGCGCCGCGGCCGGGGTGCTAGGGTTGCGCGGATGAACACGCGTCGCGCCCTATTGGGTCTACTGGTCGCCGCCCCCTGCTGCTGGGCGCCTCCACGACGTTTGCCGCCGAAAAAGGCAAAGTCGATCCCAACGCGCCGATGTTCATCAAGCTGCAGGCGCTCCACGTCTCGGTGTTCGACCGCGGGCTGACGCGCGGTAAGCTGACCATCGAGTTGCAGCTCGACGTGGTGCAGAAGACGCGCGCCGCCAACATTCAGTCGCGTCTGCCGCGTCTTTATGACGGCTACCTGGCCGCCGTCACCGAGTACTCCAACTCGCGCACGGCCGTCGATCGCGCGCCCGACCTCGACTACCTGCTCGAACGCTTCCAGGCCATCACCGACGAAGCGGTCGGGGCCGGTGTCGCCAAGGTGCTGTTCCACACGGCCGTCCGCACGCTCTAGCGCGAACTTACGCCGCCGCGGTCTGCGGCTCGGATTTCAGCCAGCGATCGAAGAAGCCGTCGAGCCAGCGCCCGACGACTGGGTCGTGGGTCGGCGCGGCGGCAACCTGGTGCGCGCGCGGCTGCGCCTCGGGCCGCAACAAGTCGGAATCGCTCTCCGTCCAGCGCGCGACGATCGCCGGCGTGACCTCGGGATGGAACTGAACGCCGACGGCGCGGCCGTAGCGGAATGCCTGATGGGCAAAGACGTCGCCGGCCGCCAGCAACTCGGCGCCGGGCGCAACGTCGAAGCCCTCGCCGTGCCACTGGTAGACGTGCATCGCAGCCGGAAGTATCTCGTGCCCGGCAACCACGGGCCTAACCGGCACGTAGCCGATCTCGTGCAGGCCGCCCGGATGACGCGCCACCCGTGCGCCCAACGCCCGCGCCAGCAGCTGTCCGCCCAAGCAAATGCCGAGATACGGCGTGCCTTGCGCCAGCACCGTCGGGATCCACGCGAGCTCGGCGCGAATGAAATCCAAGTGCTCGTCGTTGGCGCTCATGCGGCCGCCGAACACCACGACCCCGGCGAGATCGTGCGCCGCGGGCAGCGGTTCGCCGAGAAACGGGCGGCAGACGGTCGTGGCATAGCCGCGGGCACGCAGCACCTCGCCGACCCGACCGGCGCACGCCGTCTTCTCGTGGGTGATGAACAGGATGCGGCCGTTCATGCGCACCCCTATACGGCGTAGGGACTTGGCGCGCAACCCTTCGGCCTGCCTCGAAATTCGGCAATCGCTGGACTGCTTGCGGGGCACGCCGATTCCGGAGTTTGATCGCGCATGAGCGAGCGCAGCCGCGGCCGCGGTGCGGGGCCGGCGGATGCCGCAGCCCCCTCGGCCACGCTATCGGACGCTCCCCTCTACGAGCGCGCCCTCGCCGCCGCTCAGCAATCCATCCTCGAGTGGCGTCCCGGCGCCGACCGCGTCACCGTCGGTCCCGCGTTCTGGGCGCAGATCGGCCGGCCCGAGTTCGGACCGTCGCTGCCGCTTGCCGACTTCCTCGGACTGGTCGCCGCCGACGATCGCGTCGATCTCGGCGAGATGCTGCGCGGTTGCGCAGCATACGAGGGCGACTCCGCCGCCGACGTCTCGACCTCGGTGCGCATTGTGACGCCGCAAAGCGACGTGCGCGAGTTCACCGTCGCGCTGTCGCGTCCCGGCGTCCGCACCGCTAGCGACCGCATCGTCGTCGGCATCGTCAGCGATGCGACGGAAGCGCGGCGCCTGCGCCGCGATCTGGTCGAGGCCCGGAACCTCGCCGAGGGCGCCAACCGCGCCAAGTCCGAGTTCATCGCCACCATCAGCCACGAGATTCGCACTCCCGTCAACGGCATCCTCGGCATGACGGGACTGCTGCTCGACACCAAGCTCGGCGACGAGCAACGCGATTTCGCGCGCACCGTGCAGGAGTCGGGACAGGCGCTGCTCGACATCGTCACCGATATCCTCGACTTCGCCAAGGTCGAGTCCGGCAAGCTCGAGCTCGAACAGATCGCTTTCGAGCTTCCGGAAGTAGTCGCCAGCGCGGTGCGCATGACCGAGGCGCGGGCGCGCGCCAAGGGCCTCGATCTCCTGTGGCAACCGGATGCCAAGCTGCCGCGCGAGGTCCAAGGCGACCCCGGCCGCCTGCGCCAGGTGCTGCTCAACCTGATCAGCAACGCCATCAAGTTCACGGACAAGGGCCGCGTCGTCGTGCGCGGCCGCGTGCTGCAGCGCAAGAACCGCGTGGCCCGCCTGCGCTTCGAGATCGAGGACACCGGCATCGGCATCGGCGAGTCGGCGCTGCCGAAGCTGTTCCAGAAGTTCAGCCAAGTGGATTCGTCCATCGCGCGCCGCTATGGCGGCACTGGCCTCGGCCTTGCCGTTTGCAAGAGCCTGGTCGACCTCATGGCCGGCGACATCGGCGTCGAGTCGACCGTCGGCCAGGGCAGCACGTTCTGGTTCGAGATCGCGTTGCCGGAAGGCGGCGCCAAGCTCGACCGCCCGCAGCCGACGGGCGCGCCGCGCGCCGGCGTGCCGGTGCTGGTCGTCGATGACAACCAGGTCAACAGCCGCCTGCTGGTGGCGCTGCTGACGCGCATGGGGCACTCGTCCGACGTCGTCGATACCGGCTGGAAGGCGGTCGAGGCGGCGCGCCAAGGCAGCTATGGCCTGGTGATGATGGACGTGCAGTTGCCGGGGCTCGACGGGTACGAAGCCGCCGCCGCCATTCGCGCGCTGCCGGGCAAGCGCGGCGAGGTTCCCATCGTCGCGGTGACGGCCGACGCGACCGAAGGCGACCGCGAGCGCTATCGCCACTCCGCCATCAACGACTTCGTGCTGAAGCCCATCGACACCAACGAGTTCACCAATGTGGTGAAGCGCTGGGCCGGGACCTGGGTTGGCCGCGGCGCGCCGCGCGCCGACGCGCCCAGCGCGCCGGCCGACGAGATCATCGACCGCGCGGTGCTGAGCGCACTGGCGGCGCGGATCGGCATCCAGAAGACCGGCGAGTTGGTCGACCTGTATATGACCGACCTGAAGGAGCGCACGGAGCGCATGCGCGTCGCCCTCGAGGCGCGCGACATGAACGCCCTGCACCGGGAAGCCCACGACCTCAAAGGCACCTCCGGCAGCCTTGGGCTTACCCGCCTGTTCGCCCTGGGCGAGGACATCCAGGGAGCGACCCAGGACGGCAATGAGAAGCTGGCCTTCGCCACGGCCGCCGCGGTCGGGCCGGCAGCCGAGCTGACCATCGCCGCCCTGGCGGACGCCGATCCGCGCAAGCCGCCGTCCTAGAGACGCGGGAGCGACGACCGGATAGCGCGCGGTTCCCGGGTGGGATACCAACGACGGACATCGTCGCGCCCGAATTGCGCAACAGATTGCCTCTGAGAGGCCACAGGACTCCTCGGCCACCGCCTTCTCCTGGGAGGAACGCTATGCACGCCATCCAACGCGCGGCCCTCGCGTCGCTGCTCGCCATGACCGCCGCATCCCTGTCCACGACGGCCCTCGCAGCGGACGAGCCTGGTCAGCGCTTCAAGCTCACCTTCGCCGACCTGCCGGCGCCCAATGCGACGCAGTCGGCGTCGAACCCCTCGCGCAGCATTCCGCGTCCGGCTGGCGCGACACTGAAGGTGCCCGCCGGGTTCCAGGTGAACCTGTTCGCCGAGCGTCTCGACAACGCGCGCTGGATGACGGTGGCGCCCAACGGCGACGTATTCCTTGCCGAGCCCAACGCCGACAAGATCACCGTGCTGCGGGACGCCAACGACGACGGCGTCGCCGAGATGCGCAGCACCTTCCTGGCCAATGCCGACCGCGTGCACGGTCTGGCGTTCCAAGGCGGCAACCTCTACTTCACGACGCCCTCGGACATCTTCCGCGTCGCCTACACGCCGGGCGACACCAAGGCCATCGGCGCGCCCGTATTGGTCGGCGCGCGCAATTCGCTCGGCGACGGCAGCGGCCACTTCACGCGCAACATCGCCATCTCGCCGGACGGCCAGGGCATCTACGTCGCGGTCGGCAGCCGCGGCAACCTCGGCGAGGAGCCGGCGCCGCGCGCCACCGTGACGCGCTTCGACCTCAACGGCGGCAACCCGACCACGTTCGGCAGCGGGCTGCGCAATCCGGTCGGCATCACCTTCCGGCCGGGCAGCAACGACCTGTACGTCGTCGTCAACGAGCGCGACGGCTATGGCGACGGCCTCGTCCCCGACTACCTGACGCGCGTGCAGCAGGGCGACTTCTACGGCTGGCCGTACGCCTACCTGGGACCGAACCGCTCGCCCGGACAGTTGGGCACAATCCGGCCGCAGCTCGTCGCCCAGACCAAGGTGCCGGACGTGCTGTTCGAGGCACACTCGGCGCCGTTGGGCCTCGCCTTCTACGAAGGCACCCAGTTCCCGGCCGAGTACCGCACCGGTGCGTTCGTCGCCCTGCACGGCTCGTGGAACTCCGGCAAACCCACCGGCTACAAGGTCGTCTACGCGCCGTTCGCGAACGGACGCCCGACCGGCGAGTACATCAACTTCGCCACCGGCTTCTGGGCTTCGGGCACGACGCGCGCCGAAGTGTGGGGCCGCCCGGTCGGAATCGTGGTGGCGCGCGATGGCAGCCTGCTCGTCGCCGACGACGTCGGCCAGGCGATTTGGCGGATTTCCTACCGCGGCTAGTACGCGCACTGCGTGTGTCCGCCGTTGCACACAACGAGACCGTGTGTGACGCCGGCGACGCGCGTGTGATCGTGATCAGCGTTCGCTAACCATAGCGGAGTCATTTTTGTGACGGCGCCCGGTCTTGCTACAGCGTCGGCCGGATATCCATGTACAGTCGCGCACGAGACAGTTGTCTCGCGTGATTCCTCCAGGAGCACAACGTCGGTGCTGGAGAGAAGCCCATGAGTAGTAGTTCGTTGCAGAGCCGCAGGGTTGAGCTGCCGAGTGACGGGCCGGATCTTGAGGTCGTGCACTACGCACCCGGCAGCGTCATCTTCTGCGAAGGCAGCCCCGGTTATCGCGCCTTCATCGTCCAATCCGGACTCGTCGAGATCTCCAAGGTCGGCCCGCGCGGCGAACGCGTCATCGGCTACGTCGGTGGCGGCGAAGTGTTCGGCGAGCTTGCCCCGCTCGACGGGGAGCCGCGCATGGCTTCGGCCACTGCAATCAAGGAGACGGTGTGCGTCGTGATGCCGGAGCAGAACCTGCGCCAGCATCTGGCGGCGGCCGACCCGTTCGTGCGCGACTTGCTGTTCGTGCTGGTGCGCGGACTGCGGCAGGTCACCTCGGAGCTGGTGGCGAAGCCGCGCTGATGCAGGCATCGCTCATACCTTGCTGCCGCCCATGAAGGTGGTGCAGGAGTTCAAGGAGTTCGCGCTCCGCGGCAACGTCATCGACATCGTGCCGAAGGCACGCTCCGCGCGCCTGCGCGCGACACGCGCGACGCCGTCGGAATCATCATCGGCGGCGCGTTCGGCACGATCGTCCAATCGCTCGTCAAGGACGTCATCATGCCGCCCATCGGAGTGCTGGTGGGCGGCATCGACTTCTCCAGCATCCGCATCGTCCTGCGCGAAGGCGTGGCCGACGCCGAACCGGTCGCCATCAACATTGGCGTGTTCCTCAACAACGTCATCAGCTTCGTGATCGTCGCGACCGCCGTGTTCATGCTGGTGAAGGGCATCAACACCCTGCGCCGGCGCATGGAGCGCGGCATCGAACCGGACGTGGCTCCGGCGCCGCCGCCTTGGGAGGGCTACCTCAAGGACATCCGCGACGCCGTGGTGAAGGGCGACGTCGAGACGAGGCGCTAGGCGGGATTTCCGAGACTGGTGGAGCCGAGGGGGATCGAACCCCTGACCTCGACATTGCGAACGTCGCGCTCTCCCAGCTGAGCTACGGCCCCAGTCCTGTCGCGGAATGGGGCGGATAATGGGTAGGGGCCCCTGCCCTGTCAACCCAACCCGCCACGGCCTCTTGCTGGATTGCCGAGGTCCTGCGCGATGCGCGCAAGGGCGACGTCTCCCATCTTGCGATCGCTCGCGCCACGTTCAGCAGAGCGGGTCGGCTCGTTGCATTTGGCCGGCCTCCCATCCTTGTGCGGTACGGCCCAGGCCTTTACATAAGTGGCGAGCGTCCGCGCCTGGGCGCGCGGGGGGAGGCGTCCATGGGTGCGGTCTTCTGGTTGATCGACACGGTGCTGACGCTCTTCATCTGGGCGTTGATCATCAGCGCCATCATGAGTTGGCTGGTGGCCTTCGGTGTGCTCAACATGCACAACAAGGTCGTCTACATGATCGGCGACTTCTTCCACCGCATCACCGAGCCGGCGCTGGCGCCGATCCGGCGCATCCTGCCGAACCTCGGCGGCGTCGATATCTCGCCGGTGGTGCTGATCCTGCTGCTCGTCTTCGCGCGCCGGCTCTTGGGCGAACTCTTCATCTCCATGTAGGCGCGCGGGGCCGCCGCAGTGACCGGCCCCTTCTCTCCTACCAAGGACGGCGTACTGGTCGCGGTGCACGTGCAGCCGCGCGCCAGCAAGCCCGGGCTCGGACCGGTGGTTGCCGGCGCGAGCGGCAGCGCGGTCCTCAAAGCACGGGTCGGCGCGGCGCCCACGGATGGCCAGGCCAATGCCGCGCTGTGCGCGTTGATCGCCGAGGCCCTTGGCGTACCCAAGTCGCGCGTGCGCATCGAGCGCGGCGAGACGTCGCGCCACAAACAGGTTCACGTCAGCGGCACTCCGGACGAGCTCTTGGCCAAGCTTGCCGCGCTTGCCGGCTGAGGGCGGGAGCGCCTATACAAACCGTGCCTGCGCGACTGGCGAGACTGGATGGAATGACCATCGGGGAGCGCAGGCAGCGACCCGCCGATCGCCTGGGCGCCGGGACGAAGTCCCGGACGGACACTCTGACAAGGGAGTCGCCCATGCCACCTGATCTTCCTTTGGCACGCATTCTCGACGGCAAGGCGCTGGCGGCGCTCATTCGCGCCGACCTCGCCAAACAGGTCGCCGATCTCAAGTCCAAGCACGGCATCACGCCCGGCATCGGAGTCCTTCTCGTCGGCGAAGACCCGGCGAGCCAGGTCTACGTGCGTAACAAGGCGAAGGCCGCGGCCGAAGTCGGCTTCTATCCGCGCGAGGTGAAGCTGCCCGCCACCGCCAGCGAAGACGAAGTGCTCGCGGTGGTCGACGAGTTCAACAACGAGCCCGCCATCCACGGCTTCCTCGTGCAGTTGCCGCTCCCCACCCAGGTCGATCCGCAGCGCGTCATCGATTCGGTCGAGCCATCGAAGGACGCGGACGGCTTCCACGTGGTCAACACCGGCCTCGTCGCCATGGGCCGCGGCGGCGTGGTGCCGGCGACGCCACTCGGCTGCATGGAACTGATCAAGCTCGCGCGCAAGGACATCGCCGGATTGGAAGCAGTCGTCATCGGCCGCTCCAACACCGTTGGCAAGCCGACCGCACAACTTCTGCTGCGCGAGAACTGCACCGTCACCGTCGCGCACTCGCGCTCCAAGGACCTCGCCGCCATCGTGCGCCGCGCCGACATCGTCGTCGCCGCGGTCGGCAGAGCCGAGATGGTGCGCGGCAGCTGGATCAAGCCCGGCGCCATCGTCATCGACGTCGGCATCAACCGCGTCGCGGATGGCCGGCTGGTTGGCGACGTCGCCTTCGCCGAAGCGGTCAAAGTCGCGGGCGCCATCACACCGGTGCCGGGCGGCGTCGGCCCGATGACCATCGCGTGCCTGCTGCAGAACACCTTGATGCTCTGCCGCAGGGTGCACGACCTTCCGGCCTAGCCGCGCTTCTTCAGAGTCCTTAGGCGCAGCGCATTGAGCTTGATGAAGCCTTCGGCGTCGTGCTGGTCGTAGGCGGAGCCTTCTTCGAAGGTCACGAGGTTCTGGTCGTAGAGCGAGAACTTCGACTTGCGGCCGACCACGTTGACCGAGCCCTTGTAGAGCTTGAGGCGGACGGTGCCGCTCACCTTCTCCTGGCTCTTGTCGATTGCCGCCTGCAGCATCTCGCGCTCCGGGCTGAACCAGAAGCCGTAGTAGACGAGCTCGGCGTAGCGCGGCATGAGCTCGTCTTTGAGGTGCGCGGTGCCGCGGTCGAGGGTGATGCTCTCGATGCCGCGGTGGGCGGCGTAGAGGATGGTGCCGCCGGGCGTCTCGTAGACGCCGCGCGACTTCATGCCGACAAAGCGGTTCTCGACCAGGTCGAGACGGCCGACGCCGTTGGCGCCGCCGAGCTCGTTGAGACGCTCGAGCAACTTCGCGGGCGAGAGTTTCTTGCCGTCCACGCAGATGGCGTCGCCGCGCTCGAATTCGACTTCGACGTAGGTCGGATTGTCGGGCGCCTCTTCGGGGGCGACGGAGCGCGAGTAGACGATCTGGTCGGCCTCGATCCACGGGTCTTCCAGCACCTTGCCCTCGGAGGAGGTGTGCAGAAGATTCGCATCCTGGCTGAAGGGCGCCTCGCCGCGCTTGTCCTTCGGCACCGGGATCTGGTGCTTCTCGGCGTACTCCAAGAGCGCAGTGCGCGAGGTCAGCTCCCACTCGCGCCACGGCGCGATGACGCGGATGTTCGGGTCGAGCGCGTAGTAGGCGAGCTCGAAGCGCACCTGGTCGTTGCCCTTGCCGGTCGCGCCGTGGGCGACGGCGTCGGCGCCGGTCGCCTGGGCGATCTCGATCTGGCGCTTGGCGATAAGGGGACGCGCGATGGAAGTGCCGAGCAGGTACATCCCTTCGTAGAGTGCATTCGCGCGAAACATCGGGAAGACGTAGTCGCGGACAAAAGTCTCGCGCAGATCCTCGACGACGATCTCCTTGATGCCGAGCATGGTCGCCTTGCGCCGCACGGCTTCCAGCTCGGCGCCCTGGCCAAGGTCGGCGGTGAAGGTGACGACCTCGCAGCGGTACTTATCCTGCAGCCACTTGAGGATGACGGACGTGTCGAGGCCGCCCGAATAGGCGAGCACAACTTTGCGCACGGGTTTGCGCTGTTCAGACATGAATGGCTCCGAGAATGCTCAGTGGATGCAGCGGGGCGACCCCCCACCCCAGCCCTCCCCCGCAAGGGGGGGAGGGAGCTAGGCAGGAGGAGCGGTTTCGTTGGTGCGCGATTTGCGTGCGCGCAGAGAGTCGGACTTCAACTGGCCGCAGGCGGCGAGGATGTCGCGGCCGCGCGGGGTGCGGATCGGGGACGAGTAGCCGGCGCGGTTGACCACCTCGACGAACTTGGCGATCGACGCCTCGTCGGAGCACTCGTAGGGGCTGCCGGGCCACGGGTTGAACGGGATGAGGTTCACCTTGGCGGGAATGCCCGAGATGAGCTTCACCAGTTCCTTGGCGTCCTGGACGGAGTCGTTGACGCCCTTGAGCATGACGTACTCGAAGGTGATGCGGCGCGAGTTGGCGCTGCCCGGATAGTTGCGGCAGGCGTCCATCAGCTCGGCGATCGGGTACTTCTTGTTCAACGGCACGATCTCGTTGCGCACGTCGTCGCGCGTCGCATGCAGCGACACGGCGAGCGCCGCACCCGTCTCGTCGCCGAGCTTGCCGATCATCGGCACGACGCCGGCGGTGGACACCGTGATGCGCCGGCGCGAGATGGCGATGCCCTCGTTGTCCATCATCAGGTGCAGGGCGGCGACGACGTTGTCGTAATTGTAGAGGGGCTCGCCCATGCCCATCATGACGATGTTGGTGATCATGCGGTCGTCGGGCAGGCTCGGCCATTCGCCGAGCTCGTCGCGCGCCAGCATGACCTGGCCGATGATCTCGGCCGGCGTCAGGTTGCGCACCCACGGCTGTGTGCCGGTGTGGCAGAAGCGGCAGGTGAGCGTGCAGCCGACCTGGGACGAGACGCACAGCGTCGCGCGGTCGTCGTCCGGGATGTAGACGGTCTCGATCAGCGCGCCGTCGGCGAGACGCACCAGCCACTTGCGCGTGCCATCTTCCGACAGCTGCGCGCGGGCAATGTCCTCGCGGCCGATGTCGTAGATCTCGGCGAGACGCGCGCGCGTCTCCTTGCCGATCGTCGTCATGTCGTCGAACGAGCGGGCGCCGCGGAAGTACAGCCAGTGGAACAGCTGGCTGGCGCGCATCTTGGCCTTGCCGGGCTGCTCGCCGGCGGCGATGGCGGCCGCGGCCAGTCCGGCGCGGTCCATGCCGACGAGACGCGGCTTCTGCGGAATGCGCAGGGCCTCGGGGATGATGGTGCTTTCGTGGTTCATGAACGGTGGAAACGGAGCATCAGCGGGGTCAACGGGGACAGGCGCGATCCATCGCGCCGTGGGCGGCGGTGAAGCCGGAGAGCGAATAGGTGTCCGTCGTCTCGGTGCCGCGGTTCGACTTGCCCTTCACCGACATGCGCGTGCCGGCCGCCATGGCGCGCGCCATCTTGGCGTCGTCGTCCTTGGTGTAGGTCCAGGCGGTGTCGTCCTTGGTGAACAGCTTGAACTCGGTGTTGTCGACCGTGACAACGACGATGTTGTTCGCGTCGAAGACGTAGCCGTTGGTGATGCTGACCTCGTCGCGGCTGCCGGGCTTGTGCGCGACGTTGACGTAGACGTCGCCGCGATTGACGTTGCGCGGTTGGCGGTCGAGGGGCGTCGAGGCGATGTAGCAGACGCGATTGCGGCCATCCATGTACTGCCACGCCGTCCAGTCGTTGAAGGTGCCGACAAGGGTCGGCTCCTGTCCGAGCGCGGGACCGGCGAGCGCAAAAAAGATGGGCGCACCCAGCAGAACGTTCTTCGAGATCATCGGCACGGAAGACTCACTATCTGCACGAGAGGCCCATGGCGTTGTGCGCGGCGGTGAAGCCGGTCAGCGAATAGGTGTCGGTGCTTTGGGTGCCGCGGCCCGATGCCGCCCGCACGACCATGCGCGTGCCGGCGATCATGGCGCGCACCATGGTCTGGTCCTGGGCCGGCGCCGGGCTGACCGCTCCGGCGGCGCCACCAGCCGGGCGCATGCGAAACTCGGCGTTATCGACGATCACCACTGCATTGCCTTCCGCCTCGACCAGATATCCCGGGACGACGCTCACTGCGTCTCGCCATTGGCGCGCCTCCGGCGTGACGCCCGCCTCGCCTTCGCGCGTGACGCGTACGTACGCGGCGCCGCGCCGCAACGTCTTCGGCTCCATGTCGAGGGGTGTGGAGGACATGTAACACACCTGCTTGCCGTCGACGGTGGCGCGGAACGCGTTCCAGTCGCCGAAGGTGCCGATCCATTCCTGGGCGGCGGCCGACCCCGCCCCGAGCCCCAGCAGCGCCGCCAGCGCCATGCCCGGAATTCGACCCCAGAAGTTCATCGCCCTTGGCATCGCCGCGCCCTTGTGGCGCGTAAATACGTCAGATTTGCGTGCGACGGCAGCGCTCAATCCCTGGTGGGCCCGCCGAACCTAACGGTGAGTTACGGGGACGTCTCCTACGTCTTGTGTTGTCGAGGCAGAAACCTGCCGAATTCCCAGGCGCACTTGTTGATACGTAATGTATCGTACGTGCGCCTGCATGTCAAGGGGCGGCCGGGCTAGTCGGATCGGCGCGGCGAGTTGCCTTAGGCGAGGCTGGCGCAGCGCACGCACAGCTTCAGCCGCCAGCGCCTTCGCGGCGGGCGCTCTCGGGGATGGCGGCACCCAGCCGGCACGGGTTGTTGCTCGAGAGCGCTAATGGCCGTCGTGCCCCTGCTCCGCCGGCGCGCCGGGAGGATCCTCCTTGGCCGCCGCAGGAATTTCCGTCGGGGCGATGGCGCCCGTGCGCTCCAGTTCGTCGGCACGCCCGTCCCAATAGCGGGCCAGCATCTCGAAGTCCTCGATATCGGAGGCGGTGGCCGCGCGCGCGACACGCTCGCGCATGTGGGCGGCGCGGGCCCGCCAGATCAGGACGCGATGAAGATCGTACGCCACGGCGCGGCACCAAGTTGCACACCCGGAACTTCCTCGATTGTCGCGCCGACCCGGCGTAGGCGGCGCGGCGCAGGTGCGCCGAACCCAACGCCGGTGGCGGTACCGCAAACGCGGCGGTACCACCGACTTGAGGTAAGTGGCCGCAGCGCCGACGGTGGCGGCAGAGTCGGCGTTCGCCGCGTGGTTTCTCAGGTGTAGTCCCGATGCTCGGCCGGGAACGGCCCTGGCACAAGGAGTACGTGACCCCACCGGAGTAATTGCAGGTGTCGAACCTTCTGTTGGCGACCGGCTTGCTGTTCCTGGGGATCGTCGCCGTGACGATCGTCCTGTCGTTCGTGATCGGCAGCCATCGCCCGCATGGGACCAAGGCCCAGACGCGTGCGCGCATCCTGAGCGAGACACGCGCTGCGGCACGCCGCACGCGGAACACCGCCTAGCCCGCCGTGATGCGCGCACCATGACCGCGTTTGCCCCCAGCGACCGACATTCCCCGCACGCCTGGCGGGCGCGCGCCGAACACCTGCGCGACCTCGCCGTGCAGACCCAGGACGACTTCGTCCGCCATCAGCTCAACGAACTGGCGGCAACGTGGGAACAGCTGGCGGCACGCGCGCTGCGCCACACCGCCCAGATCATTCCGATACGGAGATAGAGCGCGACGGCGCCTAGCGGCGCACGGCGGGCCCGCGTTGGGCGGCGCGCAGCCATTCCTTGGCGCGCGTGTAGTGCTCGATGGTCATGTATTTGCGCATGGTCGCGACCACGCCGGCGATGACCGCGGCGTCGTCGGTGAAGCCGATGGCGAGCATCATGTCCGGCACCAAGTCGAACGGCATCACGAAGTAGGCGAGCGCGCCAACCAGGGCGGCCTTGACCGCGATGGGAGTGACGGGGTCGATGGCGCAGTAGTAGGCCGCGATGGCGTCCTCGATGAACGGGACGCGGTGCAGGTTGGCGCGCACCTTGTCCCAGAAGCCGGGCGGCGGAATCGGATCGATCTCGGCGCTGGTGCGGTCCATCGGTAGAACGTAGGCGCGGCGGGCGCCGCCCTCAAGGGGTGCGAACGGACTGGTCGGCCTTGCCGCCCCTACCCCCGGGCGCTGTATGGTCGCGGCCAATGACCAAGACTGACAAGACTGACTGGAGCGACGCCCTGGCGCCGAGCCTCGCCGATGTCGAGGTGCTGGCCGATGCGGCCTATCGCTCGATCCCCGCCGAGTTGCGCGCGCGCATCGATCCGGTGGTGGTGCGGGTGCTCGATTTCCCCGACGACGCGACGCTGGAAGAGATGGGCTGCGAGACGCCGTTCGACTTGCTCGGCCTCTATAAGGGCGTGGATCTCACGCGCAAGAGCGTGAGCGACGTACCGCAGGACGTGGACATGATCTTCCTTTATCGGCGGCCGCTGCTCGACTACTGGGTCGAGTCGGGCGAGGAGCTGGGCGCCGTCATCCGCCACGTCATGATCCACGAGATCGGACACCACTTCGGCTATTCGGACGACGACATGGACGAGATCGGCGGCCCGATGTGAGCAAGCGCAAGGACAAGAAGCCCCGCGTGCTGTTCGTGTGCATGGGAAACATCTGCCGCTCGCCGACGGCTGAGGGCGTATTCCGCAAGCTGCTGGACGACGAGGGTCTGGGCGACGCGATCGAGGTCGACTCGGCCGGCACGCACGCCTACCACGTCGGCGAGCAGCCAGATACGCGCACCATCGCTGCGGCGATGAAGCGCGGCATCGACATCAGCTGGCGGCGCGGCCGCCAGGTGGCGCGGCGCGACTTCGATGCGTTCGACCTGGTACTGGCGATGGATCGCGAGAACCATCGCGACCTGGTGGCAGTGGCCGGGCCGAAGGCGGACGGCAAGCTGCACCTGTTCCTGGATTTCGCGCCGGAGGCGAAGCACCGCGAGGTGCCCGATCCGTACTTCGGCGGCGCCGACGGGTTCGAGACGGTGCTCGACCTGGTCGAGACGGCGGGGCGCGGGCTGTTGCGCGAATTGCGCAAGCGCGGGCTGATCGAGTGACTCGATCCGGCGTGCTCGATCGCCTGGAGTCGGCGCTCGGACAACGTCCCACGGACATCCGGCCGCTGTCCGGCGGTTCTGTCGCCGAAGTCTACGGCGTGACGCTGCGCGACAAGTCTCTCCTTGTCGCCAAGGTAGGCGCGCCCGGCGCCAAGCTTTCGTTGGAAGGCTGGATGCTGCGCACGCTCAAGGAGAGCAGCGCGCTGCCGGTGCCGGCGGTGGTGCACAGCGCGGATGATCTCCTGGTGATGGAGATGCTGCCGTCCGGCGGCAGCGTCGATCGCAGCGTCGAGGGCCATGCTGCGGAGTTGATCGCGGCGCTGCACCGAGTGACCGCGCCGACGTTCGGACTGGAGCGCGACACGCTGATCGGCGGGTTGCACCAACCGAATCCGCACAGCAAGACGTGGTTGCCGTTCTTTCGCGACCAGCGGCTGCTGTTCATGGCGGGCGACGCCGAACGCGCCGAGCGGCTGCCGGCGAACGTCCGCAAGCGCGTCGAAGCGTTGTGCGCGCGGCTCGATGAGTGGATCGAGGAACCGGAGCGGCCGTCGCTGATTCACGGCGACCTATGGGGCGGCAACGTGCTCGCGGCGGACGGGCGCATCTCCGGCTTCATCGATCCGGCGATCTACTACGCCGACCCGGAGATCGAGCTCGCCTTCACCACCCTGTTCGGAACGTTCGGCGACGCGTTCTTTCGCCGCTACGGTGAATTGCGGCCGCTCCGCGCCGGGTTCTTCGAGGAGCGACGCGACCTCTACAACCTGTACCCGCTGCTGGTGCACGTGCGCCTGTTCGGCGGCGGCTACGTCGGGCAGGTCGAGGCCATCCTGCGCAAGTTCGGCTGCTGACAAGACACCCAACCTGGATTGCTTCGCTTCGCTCGCAATCACAATAAGAACGAAGCAATCCAGAGGGGCTACTCCGCGGCCGCTTCCCGTGCGTAGTGGAGCGGGTACGTCGCCTCGGCGATGTGAGTCGCGCCCTCGGAGCCGAGCAGGCTGGAAAACAGGACGAACTCGTCGGCGGCGAAGGGACCGGCGGTGAACGGCTCGTGGTCGGCGAAATAGCGGCCGAGCTGCGGGGTGCCGCCGCCGCGCTCGAAGCGCGCGAGCGTCACGTGCGGGTGGAACTTGCGCGTCTCGGGCGCGACGCCGGCGCGGCGCACGGCGGATTCGATCCTGGACTGCAGCGCCGTCAGGGCGGCGTTCGGGCGGACGCCGGCCCACAGCACGCTGGGGCGGCCGCGCGCCGAGAACTCGCCGAGGCCGGCGAGCTCGACGTCGAAGCGGGGGGCGTAGACCTGTCCGAGAGCGCCGGCGACGTCATCGGCCTGCGGGCGATCGACCTCACCGATGAACCGCAACGTCAGGTGCATCTGGGCGGGATCGACCCAGCGCGCGCCGTGCAGGCCGGACGACAGCGCAACGAGGCGATCCTTGATCTCGTCCGGCAGCTCGACTGCAACGAACAGGCGCATGGAATGTATTTGGCGCGGCGCGCCCGGATTTCTATTCCGAGTCGCGCACCTACACGACGCGGACGCAGGCGAGCGTGCGCAGATTGTCGTTCGCGGCGGGGTAGCCCTGGTTGGCGGCGAGGGTGAAGAAATGCGCGGCGCGGGTGCAGTCGGCGCGCACGCCTTCGCCCGCCGAGTACATCACGCCGAGGCTGTTGAGCGCACCGGCGTAGCCCTTGTCGGCGGCGGCGGTGTACCAGCGCAGCGCGTCGTCCACCTTGTTGGCTTGGCGGAAGGCCCGGCCGAGCTGGAACTGGAAGCGCAGCTCGTTCGGGTACAGGCGCACGGCCTCCTGGCAGGCGAGGATCGCCACCTCGGCGCGCACGGCGGCCGTGGCGACACCCGGCCCGACGCGGCCCGGATCGATGGGATTGCCGGCCAGCGTGTCGCAGGCGTGCAGGGGCGCTTTGACGGCGGGAACGGCGGCCTGTTGCGCGGCGGCGGGCAACGCGAGCAGGACGGCGACCAGGACGGCGGCAGAACGCAGCATGGACGAATGATGCGGCGGGCGGCGGCTGCGAATCAAGCGCGGCAAAGGCGCGGAACGCTAGGGAGTTTCGAGGGCCTTGAGGACGTGGGGCAGGATGCCGGCGACGATCACCTCGACCCCGCGCGGGTTCGGGTGCATGCCGTCGTTCTGCAGGAGCGGCGCCTGGGCGGCGACGCCATCCAGAAAGAACGGATAGAGCGGCACGGAATATTTCTGCGCCAGGCGCGGGAAGATGGCGTTGAACGCGGCGCCATATTCCGCCCCGAGGTTGGGCGGCGCCAGCATGCCGGCGAGGAGGACGCGCACCTTGCGAGCGGCGAGCTGGGCCAGCATGCGATCGAGGTTCGCTTCGGTCACGGCCGGAGCGATGCCGCGCAATGCATCGTTGGCGCCGAGTTCGAGGACGACGAGGTCGAGATTGCCGACCAGCGACCAATCGAGGCGGGCAAGCCCGGCCGACGTCGTGTCGCCGGAGACGCCGGCGTTGACGACGCGGGCATCGAGCCCGCGGGCGCGCAACGCCGCCTCGAGACGCACCGGAAAGGACTGGTCGGCGGCGACGCCGAGGCCGGCGGTGAGGCTGTCGCCGAACGCGAGGATAGTGACGGCCGCGTGCGCGGCACGCCACGGGAATGTGACGGCGAGGGCCAGTACCAAACTCATCGCGAGGATGCGATTGATCGTTCCGATTTGCTTCTTATATGCCAGGATACTCATGGAGCTTTTCCTGCATGCCTGACCCTGCCGCTGCCGCCGCCCCGCTCGTGCGCCTGACGGGCGTCGAGCTCACTCTGGAGAGCGGTGCCGGGGCGGTCAACATCCTGCGCGGCATCGACCTCGACATCACGGCGGGCGACACGGTCGCCGTGACCGGCGCCTCGGGCTCGGGCAAATCGACGCTGATGGCGGTGATCGCCGGCCTGGAACGACCCAGCCGCGGGCGCATCGTCGTCGCGGGACACGATCTCGGCACCATGAACGAGGACGCGCTGGCGTTATTCCGTCGCCGCAACGTCGGCATCGTGTTCCAGTCGTTCCACCTGATCCCGACCATGACGGCGCTGGAGAATGTCGCGGTGCCCCTGGAGCTCGCCGGCCGCACGGATGCGTTCGCGCGCGCGGCCGATGCGCTCAAGGCGGCGGGACTCGGGCATCGCGTCACGCACTATCCGGCGCAGTTGTCGGGCGGCGAGCAGCAGCGCGTCGCGGTGGCGCGCGCCTTCGCCAACGAGCCCGCGCTGGTACTGGCGGATGAGCCGACCGGAAATCTGGACTCCACCACCGGCGCGTCGATCGTCGATCTGATGTTCGCGACCCAGGCGCGCATCGGCTGCACACTCGTTCTCATCACCCACGACAACAGCGTGGCGCGCAAGTGCCGCCGCCATCTGCGCATGGAGGACGGGCGGCTGGTGAGCGCACCCGCGTCCCACGAAACGCGTGCTCCGCACGCGGAACGTGCCTCCGGCACGACCGCGCGCCAGGCGAACTCGTGAACGCGCCGCTGTCGCTGCGTCTCGCGGCGCGCGAACTGCGCGGCGGCGTGCGCGGATTTCGCGTGTTCGTTGCGGTGCTGGTGCTGGGCGTCAGCATCATCGCGGCGGTCGGATCGCTGTCGGCATCGTTGGTCGGCGGCTTGCGCGAGAATGCGCGCGCGCTGCTCGGCGGCGACGTCGAGGTGGACCTCTCCACCGGCGCGGCGACGCCGGAGCAGCTCGCCTACTTCCGTGCCCAAGCCATCGAAGTGAGCGCAATCCGCGACCTGCGCGCCATGGTGCGGCCCGCCGCGAGCGCCACGCTGCCGGCCCTGGTCGAGATGAAGGCGGTGGACGCAGCCTACCCGCTGTACGGCGAGGTCAAGCTCGATCCGCCCCAGGCGCTGCAGGAGGCGCTGGCGGACGGCGGCGCGGTGGCGGAGCGGGAGCTGTTCGATCGCCTGGGTCTTAGCGTCGGCGATCGCGTCCACGTCGGCGACGCGACGTTCGTGCTGCGGGCGCGCATCATCGAAGAACCGGACCGCACGGCGGGCCCGTTCTCGCTCGGGCCGCGCCTGATGATCGCGGACCGCGAGATGCAGGCGACGGGGCTGGTGCAGGTCGGCAGCCTGATCGACCATGAGTACCGGATGCGTCTTGCGCCGGACGCCGACGTGGCGGCGTGGCGCACGGCACTCAACGTGGCGTTTCCGGACGGCGGCTGGCGGCTGCGCGACTACACCGCGGCGCAGCCGCAGGTGCAGCGCTTCGTCGATCGCTTCGGCGCGTTCCTGATCCTGGTCGGGCTGACCGTGCTGGTGCTGGGCGGCGTCGGCGTGGCGAACGCCGTGCAGAACTACATCCAGAGCCGCACCGAGACGATCGCCACGCTCAAGTGCCTGGGTGCCGAGGGCGGCCTGATCTTCCGCGTCTACTTCTGGCAGGTCGGCGCGCTGGCGGCGCTCGGCATTGTGTTCGGACTGGCGGTCGGCGCTCTGGCGCCGCTGCTGGCGCCGCCCTTGATCGGCGACGCGGTGCCGGTGCCACTCACGTTCGGCATTCATCCGGGCGCGCTGGCGATGGCCGCCGCATACGGCGCGCTGACTACAGCCGTGTTCGCTTTGTGGCCGCTCAGCCGGGCGCGCGAGATCCCGGCGGCGGGGTTGTTCCGCGCCATCGTCGCGCCGGCGCGGCGCTTGCCACGCGCGCCGGACCTCGCGCTGATGTTCGTCGCGGCGGCGATCCTGGTCGTCATGGCGATCTTCGGCGCCGGCAATCCGTGGTTCGCGGCGTGGTTCATCGGCGGCGCGCTCGGCGTGCTGCTCGGATTCCGGCTGGCGGCGATCGGCGTCGTGCGCGTCCTGCGCGCGCTGCCGCGGCCGCGCCAGCCGATGACGCGCCTGGCCGTCGCGGCGCTGACGCGGCCCGGCGCGCCGACGGCCAACGTCATGCTGTCGCTCGGCGCGGGACTGAGCGTGCTGGTGTCGGTCGCACTGCTTGATGCCAACATCACCCGCGAGGTGGCGAGCGAGGTGCCGGACCGCGTGCCGGCGTTCTTCTTCATCGACATCCAGGCCGACCAGGCCGAGCAGTTCGACGCGCTGCTGCGCGCCACGCCCGGCGTCGAGTCGAGCGAGCGCGTACCGACCCTGCGCGGCCGTGTTGCCAGCGTCGGCGGCGTGGACGCCGAGACGATGCGCCAGCGCAGCGGCGGACACTGGTGGCTGCGCATGGAACTCACGTTCACGTACGCCGCCGCGCCGCCGGTGGATCCGGTGGTAGCGGGACAATGGTGGCCAGCCGACTACAGCGGACCGGCGCTCATCTCTCTCGACTCGGAAGTCGCGCGCGAACTCGGGATCAAGGTCGGCGACGCCGTGTCGTTCTCGATTCTGGGACGCGAGATTCCAGCGACCGTCGCCAACCTGCGCCGTGTCGATTGGGAAGGCATGGGGTTGAACTTCAGCGTCATGTTTGCGCCCGGCACGCTGGAGCGCGCGCCACAGACCCACGTCGGCAGCGCGGTGGTGGCGCCCGCGGCGGAGACGGCGGTCTTCACCGCTGTGAGCAACGCCATGCCGAGCGTCACCATCATCCGCGTGCGCGACCTGATCGAGCGCGTCACCGGGTTGATCGAGCAGATCGGCACCGCGGTGCGCGGGGTTTCGATCCTCACCATCGCGGCCGGGGTATTGGTGCTGGCCGGGGCGGTCGCGGCGGGGCGGCGACAGCGCCTCTACGACTCGGTGATCCTCAAGGTGCTGGGCGCGACGCGCGCCGACGTGCTGCGCGCCACCCTGCTCGAGTACGCCATCCTCGGCGTGCTGACGGCCGTGCTGGCGGCCGCCGCAGGCACGCTGGCGGCGTGGGGCACGGTCACCTTCCTGATGGAGATGGACTTCGGCTTCGCCCTCCTGCCAGTCGCCCAGGCGGCGGCGGGCGGGCTGGTGCTGGTGGTGGTGTTGGGTCTCGCCGGCACGTGGACGGTGCTGAGCCAGCGGCCGGCGCCGGTGCTGCGATCCGCGTAGTGGCGGCCGCGCACTGGACTGCGGCAGTCTAGCAACAGGCGCGCAGCCTTATCGGCGCAGAAACCCGTCACGCCTGTGACGCACTAGCAACATGTGGCCTCTCTGCCGCTTGCGCCGGGGACTCATCGGAGTACAGTGCTCTGTGCGGTGACTGCACAGTCATCGTGCTCCGGCCGCCGGCGGAACTCCCTTTGCGCCGCGCCGGGAGCACCTACCTCCCATAGGTGCGTGGCGCGGCCGGTGTTCGTGGACTTTCCACGAACCGGCTCCGCCACGTTTTCCCAGGCTTTGCCCCCTTCATGCGGAACGCGTGCTCCGCACGCGCGGCGTGCCTCGGGCGCGACGTGCGGCTCCAACTAGTCTTGAAACCACAAGGGTTTCGGGCCATATCGGGTGCACGCGTCCCGGCGGTTTTCCGGGGCTTCGCAGGGAGTTTCCGATCCATGGCCGACACCCGGCTCGAGTACGGCAGACTTGGCGCCGCGTCCCCCGTCGCGATCGACGAGGGTCTGCGCGCGTACATGCTGCGCGTCTACAACTACATGGGCGCTGGCTTGGCCTTGTCCGGCGTCGTTGGCTACCTGGTCTCGACCAACGAGGCGTTGCTGCAGACTCTCTTCGGCAGCGGCCTTGGCTTGGTCGTCGCGCTCGTGCCGTTCGCGTTCGTGATGGTGCTGAGCTTCGGCATCAACCGCATCAGCGCATCGACGGCGCAGATGCTGTTCTGGGCGTTCGCGGTAACGATGGGCGTCTCGCTCGCCCCGATCGCACTGATGTACACGGGCACCTCGATCGCGCGCGTGTTCTTCATCTCGGCGGCGACGTTCGGCGCGATGAGCCTGTACGGCTACACCACCAAGCGCAACCTCGCGCAGTTCAGCTCGTTCCTGTTCATGGGCCTGATCGGCGTGGTGATCGCCAGCCTGGTGAACTTCTTCCTGCAGTCGTCCGGCCTGAGCTTCGTCATCTCGGTGGTCGGCGTGCTGGTGTTTGTCGGCCTGACCGCGCACGACACGCAGATGATCCGCGGCTGGTACGTGGAAGGCGAAGAGAGCGGCCAGGCGACCAAGAAGGCCGTGTACGGCGCACTCAGCCTGTACCTCGACTTCCTGAACCTGTTCCTGATGCTGCTCCGCCTGTTCGGCGAACGCCGCTAGGACACAGTCCAAACAGCGAGAGCCCGGCGAGAGATCGCCGGGCTCTTGCGTTTGTGCAACGCGCCTAGATCGCGCGCGGCTTCGGGTCGAAGAAGCGCAGCACCGATCGCAGGTCGGCGCCGCGGCGGAGGATGCGGCCGTCGCCACCGAGCACCGCATAGGGCGCGCCGGGCTTGCCGCTCATCTTGAGGATGCGATAGGTGGGGCCTTCGTGGGCGCCGCCACGCACCACCGCGAAGGCGGCGTAGGCGGGAGCGAAGTCGAGCGCGTAATCGCGCCAGCGGCCGGCGACAACGTTGCGGCCATAGACCTGCAGGATCATGTCCAGCTCGTGGCGGTTGAACACCGTCACCTTCTTCCCCACTCGGGTCCCTGGGACCGCCCGAGCGGGGCGAAACTCTTCGATACTGACAACCTCCGACATGACACCTCCCCGTCGCGTCGTGCGGAGCACGCCTTCGGCATGACGCACCGGCGATGATGCCACCGGGCCCCGCCCCTGGAAAGCTGCGCGCGGCTCTATGGATTTCCGCGCGGATCGAGGCCGTCGCGCAGGGCGTCGCCGAGGAGATTGGCGCCGAACACCGCAAGGGCGATGGCGAGGCCTGGGAAGATCGCCAGGAGGGGCGCCTGGTCGAGGTAGGTGCGCGCCTCGAACAGCATGCGGCCCCAGCTGGCGGCGGGCGCCTGGATGCCAAGGCCGAGGTACGACAGCGCCGCTTCGGCCAGGATGGCGATGGCGAAGCTGGCGGAGGCCTGCACCAGCACGAGGCCGAGCACGTTCGGCACGACGTGCGCGAGGGTGATGCGCGCGCGCGTCCGGCCGAGGGCTTCGGCGGCGCGCACGAACTCCTGGGCCCACACGACGCCAGCGGCGCTGCGCACGAGGCGCGCGAACACGGCAACATTGAAGATGCCGATGGCAAGGGTCGCGGTGAACAGTCCGGGCCCAAGCACAATGGTGAGTAGAATGGCGGTGAGCACCGCCGGGAACGCGAACAACAAGTCGGCGGCGCGCGCGATGCTTTCGTCGAGCCAGCGGAAGCCGGCAGCGGCGAGCAGGCCCAAGGCGCCTCCGAGGACAACACCAAGGGCGACGGCGAGCACGCCGACCCACAGGGCGTTGCGGGCGCCCTCGAGCAGCCGGGCGGCAACGTCGCGGCCGAAGGCGTCGGTGCCGAGCCAATGTTCGGCGCTGGGGCCGGACAGGCGGTTGGGCAGGTCGAGGGCATCGGGCGGATAGGGCGTCCACACCAGCGAGAGCAGCGCCGCGACGAGCACGATGCCGAGGCACATCGCGCCAGCCCAAAGCCCGCGTGAGAAGCGCAGGACCGTGGGGCCCGGCGTGGCTCGGAGCACCAAGTCGGACGTGGCGAGTCGGGCGGTCATTGCCGGCCGGTGAGGCGCGGGTCGATGGCGCGGGCCGCGACGTCGGCGGCGAAGGTCACGACGATGACGAAGGCGGCGAGCAGCAGCACCACCGACTCCACGACGATGAGGTCGCGGTTGGCGATGGCCTGGAACACGAAGCGGCCGAGTCCCGGCAGGAAGAAGACGTTCTCGACCACCACCGCGCCGGCGATGAGGTAGGCGAACTGCAGGCCCATGAGGGCAGTGATCGGCACCAGCGCGTTGCGCAGCGCGTGGCGCACGATGACCCCGGACGGCGCCAACCCCTTGGCGCGCGCCGTCCGGACAAAGTCGTCGCGGGCGACGTCGAGGATCGCGGCGCGGCTGACGCGGGCAAGGATGGCGGCCTGCACCGCCGCGAGTGCGAGCGCCGGCAGCAGCAGGGACGCGAAGGCGGGGCCGATACCTGCCTGCCAGCCGGCGAAGCCACCCGCGGGCAGCCATTGCAGATGGACGGCGAACAGCAGGATGAGCAGCAGGCCGAGCCAGAAGTTCGGCACCGCCATGCCGGCCTGGGCGAAGGTCATCGCAGCGATGTCCGGCCAGCGCCGCGGATGCAGTGCCGCCACCACGCCAAGGCCGAGGCCGACGGCGACCGTGAGCAGAAGGGCGAGCAGCGCGAGCGGCACGGTGACCGCCAGGCGCGGGCCGAGCAGCTCGGCCACGGGGACGCGGTACGCCCAGCTCTGGCCGAGATCGCCGGTGAGCAGTCCGCCGATCCAACGGACGTAGCGCACGGCAGCGGGCTGATCGAGACCGAGCTCGCGCTGCAGGGCAGCGACCGCGCTCGGGTCGGCGCTAATGCCGAGGATGGCGCGCGCGGGATCGCCGGGCAGCACCTCGACCGCGACGAACACGACGAGGCTCGCGGCAACGAGGGCAGCGACGAGGCCGAGGAGCCTCTGCAACAGGAACGCAATCACTTACTTCTTACGCGCCAGGAAGATGCCGTCGGCGACGGTGACCATGGCGATGTCGACGCGCACATCTTTGCGCAGCTTTTCGTTGAAGGCGCGGATGGCGCGGGTGTTGGGTTCCTGGTTCTTCGGATCGGCGACCCGGCCGCTCCACAACACGTTGTCCACCGCGACGAGGCCGGCCGGGCGCAAGAGCTTCAGCACGCGCTCGTAGTATTCCTCGTACTCGCTCTTCTCGGCGTCGAGGAAGGCGAAGTCGAAGCTCGAGTCCTCACCCGCGGCGAGCAGCGCATCCATGGTCTGCAGCGCGGGCGCGAGACGCAGATCGATCTTGTGGGCAACGCCGGCCTCGGCCCAGAAGCGCCGCGCGATGGCGGTCCATTGCTCGCTGACGTCGCAGGCAATCAGGCGGCCGTCGTCCGGTAGCGCCAGCGCGACCGCGAGGGCGCTGTAGCCGGTAAAGGTGCCGGCCTCGATGGCGCGGCGCGCGCCGGTGAGCTGGACGAGGAGCGCCATGAGCGCGCCTTGATCGGGCGATATCTGCATGCCAGCGGAGTCGGCGGCCTCTGCGTGCGTCGCCAAGCGCAAGCGCTGCAGCACCGGATGCTCGCGCACGCCGACGCGCAACAGATAGTCGTGCACGGCATCGGTGACGGTGACGGTCTTAGGCATGGTGCTGGGGCGACATCGCGTGTGTCCGGTTCCCGCCGACGGCAGAGCAACTTGTACTTTGGAAGCCTTACACTTTTTGGCTTTTCCTGCCCCATAAATGCCTACTTTCAGCCCTTGTTCAGGCGCATTAACGAGCCATATTTCTCAGCGTTGGGCCTCCAACTCGGCTCGGTCCTGGCTCCTTTCCATCCCCCGGGGGCGCTGGGCCGAGCCGAACCATCTCCGGCCCTCCCCTCCCCCTGATAACGGCAAGCTAGAGCACTGCGGCGGCGCTGGTATGGTGCCGTCATGCGTTTTCGCGCAACCCTTGCGACGGCAGCGATCGGCCTCGCGCTGATCGCGACGGCGCTGGCGCAGCCGTCGCCGGGCGGTGCGCGCGGCAAGCCGAGCCGGATCGTTTCCCTCAACCTGTGCATCGACCAGCTGGTGCTGATGGTGGCGGACCCCGCCAACATCGCGTCGGTGACGTGGCTGGCCACCGACCCGGCCAGTTCGGTGATGGCGGCACGCGCGGCAGCCGTGGGCCTGATCAATCGCGGCTACGCCGAGGAGATCCTGCCGGTGCAGCCCGACCTGGTGCTGGCGGGACAATTCACGACGCCGTTCACGGTGCAGATGCTGCGCCGCGTCGGCTTCAACGTCGAAGTGCTGCGCGCGCCCGTGACACTGGACGACCTGCGCGCGCAGGTCCGCCGGGTCGGTGACCTCGTGCACGAACGCGAGCGCGCCGAGGCGGTCGTCGCCGAGCTCGATGCGCGACTTGCTGCCGCGGCGCCCGCACCCGGTGCGGTGGCGCCGCGCGCGGCGGTGTTCCAGCCAGGGGGGTTCACCGCAGGCCGTGGCAGCTTCGAGCACGAGCTGTTGCGCGCCGCCGGGCTCGCCAACGTGGCGAGCGAACGCGGCATCGATTTCTACGGCTATCTGTCGCTGGAAGAGCTGCTGCTGCTGCGGCCGGACCTGATCGTCTCACCGGGCTACGTGCCGGGACGGCCATCGATCGGCGAGCAGGTGCTGGCGCACCCGGCGCTACGCAAGGCGGGCGCCAGCCAGCGCGTGGTTGAAGTGCCGAGCAACCTGTGGAATTGCCCCGGTCCGATGAACGCACAAGCGGTGGAGATCATGGCCGCAGCGCGGGACCAGGTGCGTTAGGCGCCCTCGGGCTCCAGGGCGTAGCCTTCCGAACGGACGGTGCGGATGAGGTCCTTGGCGCCGTTCTGGTTCAGCGCGACGCGCAAGCGGCGGATGTGAACGTCCACCGTGCGGGCTTCGACGTAGATGTCGCGGCCCCACACCAAGTCGAGCAACTGCTCGCGCGAGTAGACGCGGCTGGGGCGCTCCAAGAGTACGCGCAGCAGCCGGAACTCGGTTGGAGCAAGCGCCACTTCGGCTCCGTCGCGGCGCACGCGGTGGGTCTCCAAGTCCATCTCCAGCGGGCCGGCACGCAAGGGCTCGCCACCGGCGCCCGCCTTGGTGCGGCGCAGGACGGCGCGGACGCGGGCGACCAGCTCCTTGGGCGAGAACGGCTTGACGACGTAGTCGTCGGCGCCGGCGTCCAAGCCGCGCACGCGGTCGTGCTCTTCGCCCTTGGCGGTGAGCATGATGACGGGCAAGTCGCGCAGCTCGGGGCGGCGGCGCATGGTGCGGCAGATTTCGAGCCCGGTGACTTCGGGCAGCATCCAGTCGAGCACGACCAAGTCGGGCGGGCTCTCCTCGAGCTTCTCCATCGCGGTGCGGCCGTCGGGGGCGACGGTGACGCGGAAGCCCTCCCCCTCGAGGTTGTAACGCAGGACCTCAGCGAGGGCGGCTTCGTCTTCGACGACGAGAATCATCAATTTTCCTTCTTGAACGGCCGTACCTCCGTGTAGCTGGAGTCGTCTTCCTTGTGCCGTTCGCGTTCCGGCAGCTTCCCCCGCACCAAGAAGACGATGCGTTCGGCGACGTTGGTGATGTGGTCACCGATGCGCTCGATGTTCTTCGCCACGAACAGCAAGTGGGCGCATGGCGTGATGTTGCGCGGGTCCTCCATCATGTACGTGAGCAGCTCGCGGAACAGGCTGGTGTGGAGCTGATCGACCTCTTCGTCGGAACTCCACACGTCCATGGCAAGCTTGGCATCGCGCGCGACGAACGCGTCGATCGCTGTCTTGATGCGGCCCTGGACGAGAGCGCCCATGTTGACGATCCCAATAAGCGGCGTAACCGGCGGCGCCTTGGCGATGGTGATGGCGCGCTTAGCTACATTCTTGGCGAGATCGCCGGCACGTTCCAGGTCGGACGAGATCTTGAGGGCAGCGAGTACGGCGCGCAGGTCGCCGGCGGTGGGCTGGCGCAAGGCCAAGAGGCGCATGGCGATATCGTTCACTTCCTCTTCAAGCTGGTCGAGCTTGCGATCGCCGGTGACCACCTCGGCGGCGAGCTCGGCATCACGCTTGGACAGCGCGTCGCAGGCGTCGGCCAGCATCGATTCGGCCAGGCCGCCCATCTCGGCGATCTTGGCGTCGAGGGAATTGAGTTGTTCGTCGAACGCTTTGACGATGTGCTGGGCCATCGCGGGTCTCCTCAACCGAACCGGCCGGTGATGTAGCCTTCGGTGCGCTCATCGCGCGGGGTGGTGAAGATGGTGTCGGTCGGCCCGGTTTCCACCAGGTCGCCGAGATGGAAGAACGCCGTCATGTCGGACACGCGCGCCGCCTGCTGCATCGAGTGCGTGACGATGACGATGGTGTAGTTGCCGGACAGCTCGTCGATCAGCTCTTCGATCTTCGCGGTGGCGATCGGGTCGAGGGCCGAGCACGGCTCGTCCATCAAGATGACTTCGGGATCGACGGCGAGGGCGCGGGCGATGCACAGGCGCTGCTGCTGGCCGCCCGACAGACTGGTGCCCGGCTCGTGCAGGCGGTCTTTGACTTCGTCGAAGAGGGCGGCGCGGCGCAAGCTGCGCTCGACGACTTCGTCGAGTTCAGCCTTGGAATTGGCAAGGCCATGAATGCGGGGGCCGTAGGCAACGTTCTCCCACACCGACTTCGGGAAGGGATTCGGCTTCTGGAACACCATGCCGACGCGGGCGCGCAACTCGACCGGATCGACGTCCGGCGCGTTCACATCCATGCCGTCGAGCAGGATCGAGCCCACGACGCGGCAGCCCGGAATCGGATCGTTCATGCGATTGAGGCAACGGATGAACGTGGACTTGCCGCAGCCCGACGGACCGATCAACGCGGTCACCTCGCCCTTGCCGATATCGAGGCTGACGCCGTTGAGGCCGCGCTTTTGGCCGTAGTAGACCTCGACCCTCTTGCACTCGAAGGCGTTCGGCTTGGGTGGCGCCGCCGTGGCGCCGGAGTCCGGCTCGGGACTCGTGGCGCTGACGCCGGTACGGGTGCGATCGACCACGCTCATGTTCCTCATCGGGCGTTTGGGTCCTTTGGCCTCAATACCGTACTTCGAAGCGGCGGCGCAGGTACACGGCCGTGGCGTTCATGAGCAGGAGGAAGCCCAGCAACACCAGCGTTGCAGCGGCAGTGCGCTCTACGAATGCACGTTCGGACGAATCGGCCCACAGGAAGATCTGCACCGGCAGCACGGTAGCGGCGTCCGTGACAGAGCGCGGGACGTCGACGATGAAGGCGACCATGCCGATCATCAAAAGCGGCGCCGTCTCGCCGAGGGCGCGCGCCATCCCGATGATGGTGCCGGTCATAATGCCGGGCAGCGCCAGCGGGGCGACGTGATGGAACACAACCTGGATGGGCGATGCGCCGATGCCCATCGCCGCTTCACGAATGGACGGCGGCACCGCATTGATGGCGCCCCGCGCAGCGATGATGATGACGGGCAGGGTCATCAGCGCCAGCACCAAGCCGCCGACCAGGGGCGCCGAGCGCGGCAAGCCGAAGAAGTTGAGGAAAACGGCGAGGCCCAAAAGTCCGAAGATGATCGACGGCACCGCTGCGAGGTTGTTGATGTTGACCTCGATCAGGTAGGTCCAGCGATTGTCGGGCGCGAACTCTTCCAAGTAGATCGCGGCGGCGACCGCGAGGGGAAACGACAGGACGAGCGCGACGGCGAGCGTCAGCGCCGAACCGACCGCGGCTCCGAGGATGCCGGCCGACTCTGGATCGCGCGAGTCGCCGCCGGTGAAGAATGCCCAGTTGAAGCGCAGGGTGATGTCGCCCGCCTCGACCATCTCGTCGATCCAGGCGATTTGCTTGTCCGTGATGCGGCGCTGGTCCTCGGGCACGTCGCGCGAGATGGAGCCCTTGATCAGGGTATCGACCTCGTCGTTCGCCAACGCCCTGAAGCGGAATGTGCGGCCGAGCAGCGACGGATCGCCGGCAACGGCCTCTGCCAAGATGAACGGCGCGCTGGGGCTGAGCAGCTGATAGAGCGACCGGCGGTCGGCGGCGCTGGTGACGTCAGGGAGGCGATTGCGCAGCGCCTCGCGCAGAGGCGTCTGGGTGTCGGCGCGCAACAGCTCGGCCGGATCGCGCGCGCCCGTGGGATCGAGCGTCGCGGGGTCGAGGGTGATTTCGAGGGTGATGTAGGTTTGGCGGAAGGCCGAGTACCCCTTGCCGACGACGTCGGTGAGCAGCGTCGCCAGCGCGAGCAGGCTGAGCACGATGGCGGCGAGGCCGAGGCCGCGGAAGATGCGCTCGGTGCGGTAGCGGCGCGACAGGGTCGCGGCAACGCGCGCGCGGGTGGTCGCAGAGGTGTCGGTCATCAGTCGTATGCCTCCCGGTACCGACGCACCACCTGCAGGGCGATGACGTTCAAGATCAAGGTGACGAAGAACAGCACCAAGCCGAGGGCGAACGCCGACAGGGTCTTGGCCGAGTCGAATTCCTGGTCGCCGGTGAGCAGGCCGACGATCTGCACCGTGACCGTCGTCACCGCGTCGAGCGGGTTGGCCGACAGGCGCGCGGTGAGGCCGGCGGCCATGACGACAATCATGGTTTCACCGATGGCGCGCGACACCGCGAGGAGGAGGCCGCCGACAATGCCGGGCAGTGCCGCCGGGAAGACCACCCTGCGGATGGTCTCGGACTTCGTGGCGCCGAGCGCCATCGAGCCGTGACGCAGCGCAATCGGAACGGCGCGGATGACGTCGTCGGAAATCGACGCGACGAAGGGCAGGATCATGATGCCGATCACCGAACCGGCCGCGAGCGCGCTTTCCGAGGCGACGTCGAGGCCGATGGATTGACCGATGGACTTGATGATCGGCGCCACGGTGAGGGCGGCGAAGAAGCCGTACACGACGGTCGGAACGCCGGCGAGAATCTCCAGGATCGGCTTGACGGTGGTGCGGACGCGCTCGTCGGCGTACTCGGCCATCCAGATGGCGGCCATCAGCCCGATGGGCGCGGCCACGACCATGGCGATCGCGGAGATGAGCAGGGTTCCGGTGAACACCGGCACGGCGCCGAACTGACCCGATGAGCCGACTTGGTCGGCACGAATGGCGGTCTGCGGCGACCAAGTGAGCCCAAACAGGAAATCCTGCGGCGGCACCAGCGCGAAGAAGCGCAGCGATTCGAACAAGAGCGACAGCACGATGCCCAGCGTGGTGAGCACCGCCACCGCGGAAGCGATGAAGAGCAGGCCGCGGACCACGACCTCTACGTGATTGCGGGCCCGCAACGCCGGCGTGATGCGCGACGTGGCGTAGGTGATGCCGGCGACGCCGACCGCCACAATCAGCGCGGCGCGCAGCCAGGAGCCGAGGGACGCTTCCGAATCGGCGCCGAAGCTAGGCGCGAGCAAGGTCCACGCGACTAGCGCGAGGCCGGCGGGGACGACCGCCCACAGCGCGACGAGGGCGCCGTGCTGGGAAGGCAGAGAGTGCAGCTTGTTGGCACCGGTCGCCTTGGCCGGCGCCAGGGCCATGGCGCGGGCGCGACCGTAGGTGAACGCGACCGCGGTCAGGGCGGCCAGGACGAGAAGCAGGAAGGTGGCGCTCATCTCTGACTTTCCTTGGCCGAGAAAGTTGCGGCGGAGGAGCGAGGGCCCCTCCGCCGCGGCAGGCGTACTGGCAGGCTTACGGGATGGCGACCAGCTTCATGGCGCGAGCGTCGGTGCGCGACGTGGTGCGCTCGGCGGTCGGCAGCGGGATGAAGCCCTTGTCGGCGAGGTAGCCATCCGGGCCCCACGTCTTGTCCTCGGTCCATTCCGTGACGAACTTGTCGAGGCCCGGCGCGATGGCGCCGTTGTGCTGCTTCTTCACGTAGACGTACAGCGGACGCGACACCGGGTACTTGCCGGAGGCGATGTCCTCGAAGGTCGGCTTGACGCCGGCGACGGCGGCACCCTGAACCTTGTCGGCGTTCTCCTCGAGGAAGCTGTAGCCGAACACGCCGAAGGCGTCCGGATTGGCCTCGAGCTTACGCACAATCAGGATGTCGTTCTCGCCGGCATCGACCCAGGCGCCGTCTTCGCGCATGGCGCCAGCGCAAGCAGCGGTCGCCTTGGCGGCGTCTGCGGCGCGCAGGGCGACGATGGCCGGGTGAGCGTTGCAGCCCGGAGTCATGACCAACTCCACGAAGGCATCCCGCGTGCCGGACGTCGGCGGCGGGCCCATCACTTCGATGCGCTTGTTCGGCAACGCGCGGTCGATATCGGACCACATACGGTTGGGGTTCGCAACCAGCACGCCCTGGGCGTTCGGGACCTCGCGGGCCAGCGCCAGCCACAGCTGCGGGACGGTAATGGCCATCGGCGCCGCAGCGCGGGCGCTGGCGACGACGATGCCGTCGAAGCCGATCTTCATCTCGACGATCTCGGTGACCCCGTTCGTCTTGCACGTGGTCAACTCAGCCGCAGTGATCTTGCGCGAAGCGTTGACGACGTCCGGGTGGGCGTCGCCGATGCCGGCGCAGAACAGGCGGATGCCGCCGCCGGTGCCGGTGCTCTCGACAACCGGGGTCTTCATGCCGGACGTGCGGCCGAAGGCCTGCGCCACCAAGGTGGCAAAGGGGAACACCGTCGAGGAACCGACGACGCGGATCTGATCGCGGGCCAGCGCCGGGGTGGCGATCGTGGCAGCCACCGCAAGGCAAGCGGCGGCAACAAGAGTCTTCCGAAGCATTCGTGATGTCTCCATGCCCAAGGGGGAGGGAAATTCGGTACTGCGGGCGGAAGCTATGGTTGACCGGAGACTGTTATGTGACAGTTCGGTTACGGTTCCATGACAGCGAGAACCGCCCGGAACTCAGCCAGTTTCCGCGGGGTGCTAGGCCGCGGGGAGCGTTACGGTGAAGCGGCTGCCGCGGCCCAGTTCGCTCTCGATGGTCAGGCGGCCGCGGTGGCGGTTGAGGATGTGCTTGACGATGGCGAGGCCTAGTCCAGTGCCACCGAGCTTGCGCGAGCGCGCGGCATCGACGCGATAGAAGCGCTCGGTGAGGCGCGGGATGTGGTCGCGCGGGATGCCCTCGCCTTCGTCCTGGATCGAGATGGCGACGCCCGGGCGGGTGCCCTCCGGCATGCGCTCGATGGGGCGCGCGACGATCAGCACCTCGCTGCCGCTGCGGCCGTAGGCGATGGCGTTCTCGATCAGGTTGCGGAACACCTGCACGAGCTGGTCGGGGTTGCCGGCCACCGGCGGCAGCGTCACCAGGATCTCCGTGCGAATGCGCATGCCCTTGGCAGTCGCGGCGGGCATCAGCCCGTCGACGACCGAGGCGAGCGTCTTGCCGATGTCGACGCGGTCCTGGGGGATGACGTGCTCGTCGGCCTCGATCGAGGACAGCGACAGGAGGTTCTCGATGAGTCGGGTCATGCGCCCAGCCTCGGTGGCCATGATCTCGAGAAAGCGCGCGCGTGCCGCGGCGTCGTCGCGCGCCGGACCGCGCAGGGTCTCGATGAAGCCGACCAGGGCGGCAAGTGGCGAGCGCAGCTCGTGGCTGGCGTTGGCAATGAAGTCGGCACGCATTTGCTGGGCGCGCCGCTCGCCGGTGACGTCGTGGAAGACGAGCACGGCGCCGGCTGCCCCTTGCAGCGGTGCGACGACAAGAGAATACGTGTGCGCGGTGGGGGTGCGCAGCGTCACCTCGATGGTGTGCGTCTGGCCGCTGGCGAGGACCTCTTCGACCGCGGCGAGGGCGGCGGGATGGCGCAAGGACAGCGCCAGCGCGCGCCCCGCATAGGCGACACCGATGTCGCGCACCGCCGCGGCATTGGCGGCGCTCACCATGCGCAGACGATCGACGATGACGACAGGCTCGGGGATGCTGTCGAGGATGCCGACGTCGCGCGGGGAAATGCTCAGGCCGACACGCGTTTCCATTGCGTCCCCACTAGGCAAGGGAGCCGGCACAGCCGGCGGCGGGGCGGGCGCCCGGCGGCGCCAGGAGCCTTGCGCCGCACCTAGCGATTTACCATGCTTTCGCCCATGAGCAAGGACTCGTACGCGCCGTACGCTGCCGCGGCGGCGAAATACCGACCCAAGGACGTGCGCGTCCTGTTCATCCAGGAGTCGCCGCCCTACGCCGACGACCGCCACTTCTATTTCCTGGACGTGAAGGCGCACGACGGCTTCTGGCTGCACATCATGCGGTTCCTGTACGGCGTTGACGGCTTCACCGACGACACGGCCGCCGAGCGGGCCCGCAAGGATCATTGGCTGAAGCGCTTCCAGGCCGACGGATATTGGACGATCGACTCGGTGCGCGAATCGATCTCGAAAGGCGAGCACGAGGATCGCGTCGAGATCATCCGCGGGCAGGCGCCGGAGCGCGTCAAGGAAGTGAAGGCGATCCAGCCGCAGCAGATCGTGCTGGTGAAGAAGTCGGTGTTCGATGGCCTCAACGAGCCGCTGCGCGCGGCGAAGCTGCCGGTCGTGAACGAGGTCGCGGTGCCCTACCCTGGCCGCGGCCAGGAGGGCCGCTTCGCCAAGATCATGCAGGGCCTGGTCGACTCGGGGAAACTGAAGCTGGCGCGCTAGCGCGTCTCCGGGCGCGGGTGCTTGGCCATCCAATCCATGGCCGCCTGGCTCGCCGCGATGACCTGCTCGTTGGTCATGCGATCGGCGACGTAGGTGCCGGCGTAGTAGGCCTCTTCGTAGCCGTACTCGTCGGCGATGATGAACCACTTCATCGCCTCGGCCGGGTTGGCGTCGACGCCCTCGCCCTCGTGGTAGGCGTAGCCAATTTCGTAGAGGGCCTGGGGGTTGTGCTGTTCGGCGGCCTTCACGAGCCAGTCCATCGCGGCGGCCTTGTCCTTTGGCACGCCCTCGCCTTTTTGCAGCGCCATCGCGTAGCGCAGCTGGCCGAGGGCGAGGCCGCTTTCGGCCGCGCTGCGGAACAGGCGGGCCGCCTCGACCAGGTCGAAGTCGACGTGCATGCCGGTCTCGTACATCTCGCCGAGATTGACCTGGGCGCGGGCGTGCCCGGCATCGGCGAGCGGCTTCCATTCGCGGAAGGCAGTGGCAAAGTCGCCTTGGCGGGCCGCGTTCATGCCGGCGTCGAAGTCGGCGGCGGCTGCCGGCGCTGCGGCCATGACGGCGGCCGCAACCAAGGGGCGAAGAAGGGCGCGCAGCATGGGCCGAGCCATGCGCCGAGGATGAGCCGGGCCGCCGCGCCGTGCAAGCCAGCCCCCCCAGACGTGCAAAACCCCGGGGGTGGCCCGGGGCTTTGCACTACGCGGCGGTTGCCCGCCGCTCTGCCAGAGAGCTTAGAGCTCGGCGCAGGCGTAGCAGTTGATTTCCATGCCGACGCTGATGACGGTGATCTTCGGGGTCTTCCAGGCCATGGTCGTCTCCCTTGGTTGGGGCGGCGCCGCACACTGCGAGCCGCGAACGTGGGAGGAGCATGCACCGGCCCCTGCACAGAACCAATCTATCGGG
The DNA here is from genome assembly GCA_945947575.1 of Rhizobium sp. Q54. GTDB lineage: Bacteria > Pseudomonadota > Alphaproteobacteria > UBA2966 > CAIVPW01 > CAIVPW01. The sequence goes on along the minus strand of CAMEYM010000004.1, from coordinate 2,950 downwards.
ACGATTGCGCGAGGGCCCGAAGCCAGCCATAGGAAAAAGCAAAATGGCCGCGCCCCGGAAGGCAGCGGCCATCGAAAAAACAGCCTGGAGCAGGGACTTAGGCGCCGGCGGCGGGGCGGCGGGCGGGCTTGGCGTCCGCCTGGGCGTCCGCGACGATGTCTTCGGCGATCGCGTCCGGATACTCGCCCGTGGACATCGCCTTCTCGGCCTCGCGACCGAACAGTTGCGGATAGCGGCGCAGGAACACGCCGGCGTCGCCCGACTTGAGCGCACGCAGGTAGACCTCGTTGCGCAGGCGCAGAGCTTCGCGCGCCTCGAAGGCTTCCTGCGAGAGCGTGCCGCCCTTGTCGAGCTCCTTGGTCAGATGGTTGGAGCGCTCGATCTGCTTGTCCCAGCGCTTGCCCTTCTGATTGCGGAAGGACCCGGACAGCGTCGCGACGAATTCCTTCATGCGCTGGCGATCCTTGAGCGTGGCGCCCTTGCCGGCGGCGACGGCGGCGAGGCGCGCGTCTTCCTCACCGACGAGGATGTACACCGTCGCGGCTTTGATGAAGTAGCCGGTGACACTGAGAATCTGCTTGTAGCGGAATGCTGCGTACGTCAGCACGGCGGCTGACGCGAGCACGAACAGGAAGGCGGCCCAGGCAACGTACATTGGCGTTATCAGAGCCACGGTTACGCTGCAGTGACAAGGCCGCGCCGCGCGTGCAGCGACCGGCAATCACTCTACTCACGGTAGTGAGCGCAGGCAGTCTGCGCAGATTGGGGCGGTTGTGCGCGCCGTTCACGAATGCACGGAGCGGTCGCCGGTTACAGAGCCATATGATTCCTTCACAGGGTTGATACCCTTTCGCTTGGCAACGCGGGGGAACTGAACGATGCCGCCGGTCCTGAAAGAGTTCGCGTACGCCCTGGTGCTGTGCCTGATGTACGCGGCGGTGCTGCTACTGCTGCTCGACCCCTCGTTTTTCTTCGGGTGACCGCGCCTTCGGCGCGAGCTTCTACGGCCGACCGCGCGAGGTTCAAGCAGGCTTGGTAGCGACGAACACCGTCTCGCCGCCCAGCAGCGAATACCGCACCGTATCGGCGCCGCTGCCCGTGTAGGTGGCGAGTTCGAACCCCGCCGCGCGGATACGGTCGCGCAGGTCGCGGCCGTAGACGCGGATGTGGTCGTGCTGGCCGAAGTGCTGGATGCGGCCGGCGACCGTGCGGGCTGCCTCGGCATTCTCGTAGGTGGTTCCCCACCCTTCGACGATCGGCACCATCAACAGGGCGCGGCCGTGGGGGCGCAGCACGCGGTGCATTTCGGCGAGGGCGCGGGCGTCGTTGACGTGTTCGAGCACGTGCAGGCAGACGATCACGTCCACCGACGCATCGGGCAGCGCAATCTGCTCGATATTGAGGACCCGCGCCGCGCGGCCCGGCGTGATGTCGGCGGTGACGTAGCTGCTGAGGTGCAGGCGCCGCATGCAATGGGTGACGGGCTCCTCGGGCGCGAAGTGCAGCACTTCCGAGCCGGGCGGAATCAGCCCCAGGCGCTCGATCGCCAGCGTCAGGACGCGGTGCCGCTCAAGGGACGAGCACTTCGGGCACAGCGCGTTGGCGCGGAAGCCGAAGGCGAGGAACCGGGACGTCGCCCCGCATACCGGGCATTCGGCGGCGCGCCCACCTTGGGCGGCGCGCGCGTACTTGACCGCATCCCAGACGGCGCGCAGGCGCGGACTGCGACGGACGTAGCTGCGGAGGCGATTGCGAAGGGAAGGATTCTGGGCGCCGGTGATCTCCATCGGCGCGCGGCGAAGGGCGATGTCGTCAGTCATTGTTCTGCATTCTCCGCCGCCACGCTCACGCAATCGGTGGCGCCATGCCATCGGGCAGGTCCCCTACTTCGTTCGCGGTGCGACCGGTGGCCAGCAGAAAACGTGACGGCCGGCCTTGCTGGCGGCTCGGGCGACTGGCCTAGTGGGCGGCGGGGGATCAGATGCAACTGTCGGGCAAGATCACCGCCGCTGCGGGCGCGCGCGGCAATTCCGTCGTCTGCGTGGACGAAATCGGGCCTGGCGAGCCCATCCTGCGCATCCAGGGGCCGCGGCTGCGGGCGCCCGGGACCTATACCATCCAGCGCGGCGCGAACGACCACATCAGCGGGGACGGCGCCACCTGGGCCTACCTGAACCATGCTTGCGCGCCAAACAGCGCCATCGACTTCGCGACGTGGGAACTCACGACTCTCCGGACGGTCTGCGCTGGCGAGGAGATCACCTACAACTACCTGACCACCGAATGGGACATGGCGTCGCCGTTCGCGTGCAACTGCGGCGCCGCCCACTGCCCGGGCACCGTGCGCGGCTTCCGTCACCTGGATATGGCGCAGCGCGCGGCTATCGGCCCCTTGCTGTCGCCGTTCCTGCACAGCAAGTTCGGCTAGAACGCGAAACCGGCACCCAGCGATTGGGATTGCCGACGTGCATCACGCGAACCCGAACGCCGGCGGGAACACGACGACGACGACGGCGGCCCAGGCCGCGTAGACCGGCAGGTAGGCGGTCTGCCAGCGCTCGACGGCAGCGAACGAGCGCCGGCCGCGCACGAACTCCACATAGAGCCACGCCGACCACGCGAGGTTGACGAGCAGGACGAGGTTGAAGCCGAGGCCGCCGACGCGGTTCGGAGTGAAACCGAACTCCGAGATGCGCGCGGCGATGGCGGCAAGGGCTACGGCGTCGGCGAGGAGCGCGCTAATCAGCAACACCACCAGCACGAAGTCGAACGGACCGCGCGGCGCTTCGGGATCGCGCGCCGAGATGGTGTAGAGGAACAGCGCCAGCACCAACGCCAGCAAGCCGTCGAACACGATCAGGACGTCGCGATCGAGATCGAGGCCGCCGGTCCACACCATCGCACCGAGGAACACGATGAGCGTCGCGGTGAAGAGCGGCGTGAACAGCCG
>CAMEYM010000003.1 GCA_945947575.1 Rhizobium sp. Q54 | reverse complement strand
TGGTCATCCGGATGGTGCGCCGGCCAAGCGGCCTGAACCCCTCGGCCCGAGCCAAGACCTCTTCGAGCGCCGAAGCGACGCCGGCCACGAGGCGCGGTGGTGTGCTTCGGGTGCGCCGCGCTCGACGTTAAGGAGTGGCGGAGGGGGTGGGATTCGAACCCACGGTGCTCTTGCAAGCACAACGGTTTTCGAGACCGCCCCGATCGGCCACTCTGGCACCCCTCCGGAAAGGCGCGGAGCCTATCCCAGGCGCCCGTTGAGCGGCAAGGACGGCGCGCAAGCGCGCTTTGCCGCGGGGTTGCGCGGAAAGGGGCGCCGTCCCCGCCCAGGTTGCGCCAGGAAGCGGCCGGCGCTATGGTCCTTGCGGCTCCGGCACCCGCCTGAAGAACATCAGGGAAGTGGTTCCGGCGACCGGCAAGAAAACGCCGCGGCAGTAATTCGCAGGCTCCGGTCGCATCAGCAGCAAAACGCTCGAATCAGAATTGTAAGGAAGAGACGGCCATGGTCGTCTCCATCAACACCAATGCGGGCTCGAACGCCGCGTTGCAGGCACTCAATCGTACGTCGCGCGACCTGGCGACGGCTCAGCTACGCATCACCACCGGCCTCAAGGTAAACGGGCCGAAAGACGACGCCGCTACGTTCGCCATCGCCACGCGCATGCGGGGCGACATTGCGGCGGTCGGCGCGGTCAAGACCGCGCTGGCACTCGGCGAATCCACGGTCGACGTCGCCATCGACGGCGCTACCGCGGTCGCAGATCTGCTTGTCGAAATGAAAGCCAAAGCCGTCGAGGCGAGCCAGTCCGGTCTCGATGCCTCGTCGCAGGCTGCTCTGCACGAGGAATTCACGGCCTTGCGCAGTCAGATCAGCACTGTCGTCGGCACCGCCGACTTCAACAGCAAGAATCTGATCGACTCGGGTTCGACCGACCTCAACGTGTTGAGCTCCATCGACGGCAGCACCATCGTCGTTGACGCGCAGGACATCAGCACGACGACTCTCAGCATCCACACGGCTGCGCTGGATACGGCGAGCAACGCCACCACCGCCGTCACCCTCATCAGTCAGGCCATCGTCGAGGTCTCGAGCGCACTGACGTCGCTCGGAACCGCTTCGCGTGGCCTGGAGATCCAGCAGGAGTTCACCACCAAGCTGGTCGACGTGATGAAGGAGAGTGTAGGTAGCCTGGTCGACGCCGACCTCGCCGCCGAAGCTGCCGAAGTCGAAGCGTTGCAGATCAAGGAGCAACTCGGCGTCGCGGGGTTGTCGATCGCCAACGGCCGGCCGCGGGCGATCTTGGGATTGTTCTCGCGCGACTAGGGCTTGGTACCCGGCGGCAGCCAGATGCTGTCGCCGTCACGCGGAGCGGCAAGCGGCGTCAGTCGCTCGCCGCTCCACGCGTGGGGCGAATACCCCCATGCGGTCAACTGCGCCCACGCGCCGGCGAGATCATCGCCGGCGCGGCGCAGGTGCGAGTCGACGAGTTCGAGCAACATGGGCGGCCGCAGGCGCTGCAACGTCGCTGCCCCGCCCGCCAGCATGCGCGCCTCCCAGCCTTCGACGTCGGCCTTCACGAAGTCGAGGCGGGTGATGCGCTGCTCGGCGGCGAAGGTGTCGAGGGTGACGATCGGCACGCGCTCGGTGCGGCCTTGGCCGCCGGAGCCGAGATGCGCCAGCCCGAAGCGCACGCTCCCTTTGGCTTTGAGCGGCGTCGATAGGACCGCCTCGCCGGGTGCGTCCCCGAGGGCGCGCGCCACCACCGTCACGTTGTGCAGGCGCCGCGCGCGCACGGCCAGGGTCAGAATCGACCGCGCATACCCGGACGGTTCAAAGGCGTAGACCTGCCCTATGGGCGCCAGGCCAGAGAACAGCTTGGCGAACTGACCGGCATGCGCGCCCACATCGAGGACGGTGGCATCGGCCGGCACGAACCGCCGCAGCAAGGGCAGGAGTTCGCGGTGATGCTGGCGCAGGACGGCCTTGCCGGCGTGCGCAAGGTACGTCGCGCGCCCGCGCCAGGAGAGGCCATCGGGAAAGAGAGCCATGGGAATTCGACGCGCAGTACTAGCGCGCGGACGGCCAAAAGGAAACGGACGCCCTTGCGGAGGTTCGTTACCGTTGTGCTTAAGAAGAAGGCCGCTACATCCTCGAGCTCGATGGTGGTTCCCACGCGGCGGCCGCCTTCTGCGCGAAGGTGCGTTGCGCAAAACGAAACGGGCGCACCCCTTGCGAGGCGCGCCCGTGTCTTCGACGAATAGGGGAGGGCTAGTCGTCGGAGTGGTTAGTCGACCATCTCGCCCTTGGCCTCGGTGACCGGGGTCACGGCGATGGCGATACGGCGGCCGTTCTCCATGACGTAGGCGATGTCGACCTCGCTGCCCGTCTGCACGTCGACCAGATCGGCCGGAGTGCGCAGGGTGTAGGTGACCTGGCCGATGGTGAGCGTGCCGGCCTTGGCATCGACGGCGGTGACGAAGCCGTCCGCGTAGGCAGCGGGGGTCACGTTGAAGGTAGCGGCCGAGGCGATGGGGGCAATCGCGCCAACGGTGATCGCGGCAGCCAATGCGCCAACCAGAATCTTCTTCGCGTTCATGTGTTTTCTCCAGTGCGGGATGTAGGTCGTGTAGCCACCGTCTGCGTGCGGGTAATCCCCCTAGGCATCGGCGCCTGTTCCGGAAGTGGTGGCTCGATCCGCGTCGCGCAATGCGCTGTGCCAGAATGTCGCGCCGTTGTGACGCGAATCACGCGCGCCGCGATCCCGGCATCGAGTCTCTTGAAAGGCGAGGTGCGACTTCCTAGCGCACCCGCTCACGTCTGCGTGTGCGCATCACGGATGCGCACGCGCAATTGCGTGAGGCCATGCACCAACGCGATCGCCGGCGTCGCGACGTTCGTCATCTCCGCCATCTCGAGGACCGCGCCGGTGAGCGCGGCGAGCTCGATCTCCTTGCCTGCGTCGAGGTCCTGCAGAGACGAAGTGGCGTGCGCGCCGATGGTCTCGGCCATGACGATGCGCCGGTCTACGTCGATAGGAAAGCGGACGCCCAGTGCATGGGCGACCTGCTCGGCCTCCTGCATCATCGCCCGCACGGCGATGCGCCCGCCGGGGTCGCGCGCGATGCCGGCGAGGGTCGCTCGCGTGAGCACGCTGACGGGGTTGAACGCGAGGTTGCCCCACAGCTTCAACCAGATCTCCGCACGGATGTCGCCGACGACCGGTGACTCGACGCCCGCCTCGGCAAGCCGCGCCGCGAGTTGTCTCACCCGCGCGCTGATCGCGCCGTTCGGCTCGCCGAGCGGCAGGCGCAGACGCTGGTCCACATCGACGACCCCCGGTGTTCGCATGACGGCGGCGGTCCACACCACGGCGCCCAGGACATGCGCCGTCGGGATTCTCCGTGTCAGGAGGCCGTCCGGATCGACGCTGCGCAGCCGGTGATTCCGGTGCGCGCCTTCCAGTCCGTCGAAGTACCACCACGGCACGCCGTTCATGGCGGTGACGACGACGGTGTCCGGTCCAAGCAGGCGCGCGATGCCGTCGGCGGCGCGCGGTGTATCGTGAGCCTTGGTTGTCAGGAAGACGGCGTCTTGGGTTGGCAGAGATGCCGGATCATCGGTGCAGCGCACCGGAACACTGCGACGCTCGGCGCCGGGGCCGCGCACCTCCATGCCGTTGGCCCGCAGCGCCGCCAGACGCGCACCGCGCGCCACCAGCACGACGTCATCGGGCCAGCGGGCGGCGAGGCACGCGCCCAGGTATCCGCCGATGGCGCCGGCGCCGTAGACGCAGATTCGCACCCGGCGGGAGTAGCGCGCCTAGGCGGTCAGGTCCAGGGGAGCGACCCAGCCGAGGAGCGCGGGTGCATGGCAAAGGCGCCAAGCGGCGCGGTAGGCGTGCATGGCCGCACGGCGCGCGCCTGCGGACTCAACGGCGCAATCCGGCCGGTCCCGCGCATCGACCGCGGGCGGACGAAGCTCGGGGGCTGCGCGCGACGCCATGCTGCAGCTGTCGCACAGGGCCTCGCTCGGCCGCCGGAGGCGGAAGGATGAGCGTGTGGTCGCGGAGGGGCAGGGCTGTCTGGCGCGACGGCACTATCCCCAATGGCGGCAAGGCGCCGGCTCATGCCAAAGGGGTAGCGCGGCCGGCGCGAACGCGCCTAGGTCTCGTCGCGGCGCCGGCGCAACTCGGCGAAGACATCGACGGGCGACTTCCCCGCCATTCCCATCTGGCGCTGGAAGGCCGGGTCGTCGGCGCGGAAGAACGGATTGGTGGCCAGCTCATCGCCGAGCGTGAACGGCACGCCGATGCCACCGGCCTGGAGCAGGTTGCGGAATGACTCCCCCCGCGTCTTCAGCGCCGCGTTCTCGCGATCCATGCCGCGCGCGAACTTGTAGTTACGCTCGGCGTACTCGTGGGCGCAGTACACTTTGGTGTCGGGCGGCAGCGCGCGGATTTTCAGCAGCGACTGCCACATCTGCTCGGCGGAGCCTTCGAAGAGGCGGCCGCATCCCATCGGATAGAGCACGTCGCCGCAGAACAGGACGCCAGAGTCCTTGAACCAGTAGCCGACGCCGCCGGCGGTGTGGCCGGGCAGGTCGAGGACGGTCGCCTCTGCATCGCCGAGCGATACCTTGTCGCCCTCGCCGACCTCAGCGGTGATGCCGGGAATGCGCGACGCTTCCGCCCGCGGGCCGACGACCTCGCAGTGGAACGAGCGCTTGATGTCTAGGTTGCCGCCAATCTGGTCGGCGTGGTGGTGCGTGCAGAAGATCTTGCGCACACGCCAGGCGAGCTGGTCGAGCTTGGTGACGATGGGGCCCGCGATGCCCGGGTCGACGATGGCGCTGCTGCCACTGGCGCGGTGGTTCAGCAGGAAGACGTAGTTGTCGCGCAGGACCTTTACGACCTTGACTTCGATCCTACCCATATCGTCCCCAGCGCCCCGTTCGCCCTTTCCGGTCCCGCGAAGATTGCCTGGCCGGACCGGCCCCAAGGCAAACCGAACGGTCAGTCTAGTCGGAACCGCCTTGCCGTCAATTCTGGCGCAGCGGGCCGCTTGCGGACGATTCCGGGCGACGGTGATACTGTCTCCCGCCGATGCGTCCGGGCATTGCCGACCTCCGCGAATTCTACGGGACGCCGCTCGGCCAGATTGCCCGGCGCTACGTCGGGCGCCGCATCCGCGAGGCTTGGCCCGACGCCCGCCGGCTTGCGGTTCTCGGCCTGGGGTACGCGACGCCGTACCTGCGCCCCTTCCTCGACGAGGCCGTCCGCGTCGTGGCCGCCATGCCGGCTGCCCAGGGCGTCCATCGCTGGCCGCGCGACGCCGACGAACCCAACCGAACCGTGCTTTCCATCGAGACCAACGTGCCGGTTCCGGACCAGTCCATGGACCGCGCCCTGCTCGTCCATGCCCTCGAGAACAGCGAGTCGGTACGGCCCATGCTGCGCGAGGTTTGGCGCGTGCTGGCGCCGGAGGGGCGCGTGCTGTTGGTCGTGCCCAATCGGCTCGGCCTATGGTCGCGCCTGGAACGCACACCGTTTGGGCACGGCCATCCGTTCTCGCCGCCGCAGGTCATGCAGGTGCTGGCGGAGAACCTGTTCACGCCGCTGTGGGTAAAGAGCTGCCTGTTCACACCGCCCCTGCGCTCGCGCTTCATGCTGCGCACCGCGCCGTTGTTGGAGAACCTCGGCAGCCGCGGCATCGGCGTCGGCGGCGTGCTGGTCGCCGAGGCGTCGAAGCAGATGTACTCGTTGATGCGTCCCGCCATCGCGGTGCAGCGGGCCGTCGTGCGGGCGACGTCGGTGGACGGCGGCTAGGGCACCGGCTGGGGCAGCGGGCGGCTGACCAGGAACACCGCCTGCTCGCCGAACAGGTTGGCGACATGCAGGGAGCGCTGCACCAGCGAGTTGCGGCCGCCCGACGTCAGGCTGATGCGTCGCTCGACGCGCGCGCCCAGGCGATCACACAAGTCGACGAAGTCGAGGATCGTGCACAGGTGGATGTTGGGCGTCTCGTGCCACTCGTAGTCGAGAGCACCGGTGCGCGGCATACGCCCGGCAGTAAGGAGACGCCAGCGCACCCTCCAGTAGCCGAAGTTGGGGAACGAGATGATCGCCTTGCGGCCGATGCGCACGAGCTCGGACACCACGCGGCGCGGGTTGCGGGTCGCCTGCAGCGTCTGGCTCAGCACGACGTAGTCGAAGGCCTGGGTCGGATAGTCGGAGAGGTCCGAGTCGGCGTCGCCTTGCACCACGCTCAGGCCCTGCGCCACCGAGGCATTCACGCCGGCCTGACTCAACTCGATGCCGCGGCCGACGACGTTGCGGGTCTGCACCAGGTAGCGCAGCAACTGGCCGTCGCCGCAGCCGATGTCGAGGACGCGCGACTCGGGCTGGATCATGTCGGCGATCAAGCGCAGGTCGACGCGGATGTCGGACGGACGCCGTGGGTCGTGCCGGGTCAGTTCGCCACGCGCACCGGCACCCACGCTCATACGGACGCCTCGCGCGGCGCCGGCGCGACGCCGCGGCGGTCGGCGGCGGCATTGACGAATCCGGACAGGGTTGCGTGCAGCTCGGGCTCGTCAAGCAGGAACGCGTCGTGGCCCTTGTCGGTCTCGATCTCGACAAAGCTAACGTCGGCGGCCACCGCGTTGAGCGCGTGAACGATCTCGCGCATCTCCCAGGTGGTGAACAGCCAGTCGCTGGTGAACGACACCAGACAGAAGCGCACCTTGGTGTTGGCGAACACGTTGGCAAGCGCGCCGTGGTCGGCGGACATGTCGAAGTAGTCCATCGCCCGCGTGATGTAGAGGTACGAGTTGGCGTCGAAGCGCTCGACGAAGGTGATGCCCTGGTGGCGCAGGTAGCTCTCGACCTCGAAGTCGGCGTCGAAGCCGTACGTGAACGCACTGCGGTTCTGCAGCTTGCGGCCGAACTTGCGGCGCAGGGCGGCTTCCGAGAGGTACGTGATGTGCGCGGCCATGCGCGCCACGGCGAGGCCGGCGCGCGGCGTCGTGCTGTGCAGCGAATACTCACCGGCACGCCACTCGGGGTCGGCCATGATCGCCTGGCGGCCGACCTCGTGGAACGCGATGTTCTGGGCGGAATGGCGCGCGGCGCAAGCGATCGGGATCGCCGTGTAGACGCGCTCGGGGTACATCGCGGCCCACTGCAGGGCTTGCATGCCGCCCATCGAGCCGCCGATGACGCAGAACAGGTCCGGGATGCCGAGGTGGTCCAGCAGCATCGCCTGGGCCCGCACCATGTCGGCGATGGTGATCACGGGGAAGGTCAGGCCGTAGGGCTTGCCGGTCTCCGGGTTGACCGAGGCGGGGCCGGTGGTGCCCATGCAGCCGCCGAGCACATTGGCGCAGATGATAAAGAAGCGATCGGGGTCGAGCGGCCGCCCCGGCCCCACCAGGATGTGCCACCAGCCGGGCTTGCCGGTGAGGGGGTGGGTGCTGGCGACGTATTGATCGCCGGACAGGGCATGGCAGACCAGGACCGCGTTCGACTTCTGCTCGTTCAGGCGCCCATAGGTCTGATAGGCGACGGTGAACGGGCCGAGCTTGACGCCGCAGTCGAGCTTGAGCGGGACGTCGCTGCCGAGCTCCACGGTGTGTCCTTGGCTCGGCACTCCCAAGCCTCCCGACGCGCGCGACTGTTGCAACATTCCCGCTGAATGACCCTTTTTTCTGCGGCGAGCATAGACGCTCCGACGCAAAGTTAATGCAAGCACCTTGTGGGGCCGGCGCCGCCCCGCGTCACCTACCTGCGCTTTTGTGTGGGTTGGGGTTCGCCTATAGTCCCTGCCGCGCCTGGGCGGACAGGGCACTTCTGGCATGAACGAGAACACCTCCTCTCTCGCCGACCTGCGGCGCGACATCGACGAAATTGACGACGGCTTGCACCGCCTGCTGCTGCAGCGGGCCGGCGTCGTCATGCGCATCGCCGAGGAGAAGCGGCGGCTTGGCACTTCCTCGGCCCTGATGCGCCCGGGCCGCGAGGCTGAGATCCTGCGCCGGCGCTGCGAGTCCAGCGATGGGCCGCTGCCCCCTTTGGTGTTGGCCCGCCTGTGGCGCGAGATCATCTCGGCCTTCACCCGCATGCAGGGACCCGCCGAGGTGGCGCTCTTCGCCCCCCGCAAGTCCGCCAGCTATTGGGACCTGGCGCGCAGTCATTTCGGCGCCGGTACGCCCATCAACCTGCACGCCTCGGCGGCCGTGGTCATCGACGCCATCACGGCGCGGGGCGCCACCGTCGGCATCCTGCCCCTGCCCGAGGAGGACGAGCCGGCGCCGTGGTGGCCGCAACTCATGGCCAATGGCACCGATTCCCCCCACATCGTGGCCCGCCTGCCGTTCGTCGCCGAGCGCGGTGGCAACGACGTCCTCGAGGCCTTCGTGGTGGCGCCCATGGAGCACGAGGCGACCAGCGCCGACCGCAGCCTGCTGGCGCTCGGCAGCAAGAATGAGATCAGCCGCGCCCGCCTGGTGAGCGCCTTCCGTACCGCCGGCCTGGAGGCCAAGGTGCTGTCGCGCATCCCGCCGCGCGGCAAGTTCTCCGAGTGGCTGGACCTGGTCGAGGTCGAGGGCCACGCCCGCCGCGGCGACCGCCGCATCGACCAGGCCCTGGCCGGCGATGCCGGGGTCGAGCGGGCGGTCGTGCTCGGTGGCTACCCGATACCGCTGCGCGTAGGCTAGACCCTCGCCATGGCAAACGCATTGCGCGGCGAGCCGGCGCGTCCGGCCGCTCCCGAATTGGCTCCGCGGCCTCGCCCCGGTGTCCTGAACATTCCACCCTACGTGGCCGGCCGCTCGGCCGCGCCCGGCGGCGCCAAGCCGATCAAGCTCTCGTCCAACGAGTGCGCGCTGGGCGCCAGCCAGAAGGCAATGGCCGCCTTGCGCGACGCGGCCGCCGACCTGCACCGCTACCCCGACAGCGCCGCCACGGCGCTGCGCGCCGCCATCGGTGCGTTCCACGGCGTCGAAGCCGACCGGCTGGTGTGCGGCGACGGCTCGGACGAACTGCTGCACCTGTTGGTGCAGGGCTACGCCGGTCCCGGCGATGAGGTGCTGTACAGCGAGCATGGCTTCGTCGTGTACCCAATGGTCGCGCAGGCCGTCGGCGCCACGCCGGTGCGCTCGTCCGAGATCAAGTGCCGGGTCGATGTGGATGCGATGCTGGCGAAGGTCAATTCGCGCACCCGGGTCGTGTTCGTCGCCAATCCGAATTCGACCGGCACGTACATCCCGCAGGCCGATGTGGAGCGCTTGCGACGCAAGCTGCCCGCCGATGTGCTGCTGGTGCTCGATGCGGCGTACGCCGAGTTCGTCGAGGCGCATGACTACGAGCCCGGCATCGCCATGGTGCGCGCGACCAACAACACGGTCATGACGCGCACCTTCTCGAAGGCGTTCGGTCTCGCCGGCGTGCGGCTGGGCTGGGCGTATTGCCCGCCGGCCATCGCCGAGGTGCTGAACCGCCTGCGCGCGCCCTTCAACGTGACCCTGCCGGCGCAGCGCGCCGGCGTGGCCGGGCTCGAGGATCGCGAGTTCTTCGCGGCGGTGCGCGCCCACAATGGCAAATGGCGGCCGTGGCTGGAGAAGGAGCTTGCGGCGCTCGGTCTCGAGCCGGTGCCGAGCGTCGCCAATTTCGTGCTGACGCGCTTCCCCGGCGGCGCGGCCCAGGCCAATGCCGCCAACGCGCACCTGACCGCACGCGGGGTGCTGGTGCGCGAGATGACGGCGTATGGACTTGGCGACTGCCTGCGCATTACCGTCGGGCGCGAGGACGAGCTCAATGCGTTGATCGCCGGCCTCAAGGACTTCCTCGGGAAATGAACAGCGCGTCGCGCGGCGAGCGCGCCGTCACGCCGCGAGGCGTGCATTCGCACGACGGCACGACCCAGCGGCCGCGCTTCGCGCAGGTTGCGCTGATCGGCATCGGGCTCATCGGCTCGTCGCTGGCGCGGGTGCTGCGCCGCGACGGCATGGCGGAGCGCATCGTCGCCTGTGCCCGCACCGAGGCGACGCGCGCCAAGGTCATGGAGCTCGGAATCGCCGACGCCGTCACCGCGGACCCGGCGGCGGCGGCGGCGGGCGCGGACCTCGTCGTGATCTGCACACCGCTCGGCGCATATGCCGACATCATGGCGGCGATCGCACCGGTGCTGAGCAAGGGCACCATCATCAGCGACGTCGGCTCGGCCAAGCTGTGCGTCATCCGCGATTGCACGCCGTTCCTGCCGGAAGGCGTGCACCTCGTGCCGGCGCACCCGGTGGCGGGCACCGAGCACTCGGGCCCCGAGGCGGGCTTTGCCGAGCTGTTCGACGGACGCTGGTGCATCCTGACGCCGGCGGCAGGCACGGACCAGGGCGCCATCGACATGGTCGCGTCCATGTGGCGCGCGGCGGGATCGAAGGTCGAGATGATGGATGCGAAGCACCATGATCTCGTGCTGGCGGTCACGTCGCATCTGCCGCACCTCATTGCCTTCAACATCGTCGGCACCGCCGCGGACCTGGAAGCGGTGACCGAGTCGGAGGTCATCAAGTACTCGGCCGGTGGCTTCCGCGACTTCACGCGCATCGCGGCCTCCGACCCGGTCATGTGGCGCGACATCTTCCTGGCCAACCGCGAGGCGGTGCTGGAGATGCTGTCGCGCTTCAACGAAGACCTCGCCCGCCTGCAGCGCGCCATCCGCTGGGGCGATGGCGAGACCTTGCGCGACCTGTTCACCCGCACGCGGCGCATCCGCCGCGAGATCATCGACTCCGGGCAGGCGGGACCGCCCCAGGCGAAGCCCGGCGACTAGAGCCCCGGCAGGATGGGCGACACTTCGCCTAGCGTCGCGGGTCCTACGGAGATCTTGCCGTCGGTGATGTCGAGGGGCAGGCCGAGACGGCCGCCCTGGCCGACCCGGCGCTGGCCGAGGAAGGTCATGGCCGCCTGCACCGCGGCGCGTGCTTCGTCGCTCAGGCGGCGCGCTGCATGGAAGGCGTCCACGGTGAGCTCGTAGCCGACGAGACCGGCGTTCATGCCGCCGGTCGGGCGCAACTCCTTGTCGAGCTTCAACACGCCCGTGCCGAGATTGGTCATGTCGAGGGTGCCCCACTTGAGGGCGACCTCGGTGAAGGTGACGTAGCCGTTGGCGTCGCGCCAGCGCGCCAGCGACACCGGCAGATCGAAGCTCGCCAGCGGCTGCGTCCAGATGGCGTTGAAGGTCAGCTGCTCGATGGTGTCGCCGAGCGGGCCGCGGCGATGCTCGGGCAAGGTCAGGTTCTCGACGCGCATCGAGAAGCGCGAGCGGTCGTTGATGACGCCCGGAATGCCGGCGCCGACGCCCATGCTGAAGTTCAGGCGGCGCACGGTGAGCGGTTGCGCCACCGGCCGCTCCACCTTGAGGCCAGCGAGACTGAGGCTGAATCCGGCGAACGCGCCGTCTTCGTCGGTGCGCAGCTCGACCGCCAACAGGTCGGCGAGGGCGCGCGCGGTCTGTGGCTGCCCGCCGGCGGTGTAGGTGAGGGTCTGCGGACCGCTGACGCTGACGACGGTGGTGTCGCCGCGCAGGGGACGGCTGACGCGCACGGACGCGGCGCGGTAGGTCCACGGCAGCGCACCTTGCGTGCGCGTGACTTCGACGCCACCGACGGTGGCGATCAGACGATCGGGGAAGCCGCTCACGGCGACGTCGCCGACGCGCACCTGCACGTCGGGATTGCCCGCGCCCCACGTGGCAATAGTGTCGCGCATCCGGCCGGCGGCCATGTACCAGAAAGCGGTGTAGCCGGCGCCCGCGAGTGCGGCGAGAACCACCAGCCCCAGGACGACGCGAACCAACGGACGGCGCATCAGCGGACCTCGCTCGCGCGGCGCGACAACAGCGCCGGCACGCGCCAAAGCGGGATGGGCGCGGTGTTGTCCTGGTCAATGTCGTCCAACAGCATGCGGCCGTCCAGCAGCGACACCCGGTACGGCTTCACCAGGACGCGATTGGGGTCGTAGGTGATGCCGTTGAGAAGCTCGACGCGCGTCGGCGCGCCGACCCAGCCGGCGGCAGCCAGGGCCTCGAAGGTCAGGGCGGGATCGCGGAAGGTGACGTCGAGGCGGCCGCTGGGGCGGAACATCGCGTCGAGGCGCACGGCGCCGCCGATGCGGCCGGCGTCGAGGGTGCCCCAGATCAGGCTGGTGTCGGAGACGTAGAGGCGGCCGCCGGCTTGGCTCCAGGCGGGCAGCGCGCGGGCGACCGAGAGGGAATCGATGGCGCCATCGAACTCGAGGTTGGCGACCAGGCTCGCCAGGGTGTCGCCGAACGGCCCGCGGCGCTGGCCGGGGATGGTCATGGTGTCGATGCGCAGGGCCGCCTCGGTGCCGCTCGGGATGGCGCCGGCAGTCTCGGGAACCACGACCTGCAGCGACAGGCGCTGCAGCTCGGCGAGCGGCACGCCCATGACGCGCGCGCGCAAGCCGGCGGCCTGCAGCGTGAAGCCCGCGACGCGGCCGCCGGCACGGTGACTCACGGTGCCGTCGAAGCGGTCGGCGTCGAGGTTGAAGGAGGCGCCGCTGGCCAGAGTCACCTGTTGCGGGCCGACGACTTCGAACCTGGTTGCGTCATCCGTGATGCCGCGCGAGACGCGCACGTGTTCGGCGTAGTAGCGCACGCCGATGTCGGCGTTGGCGATGGCGAAGGAGGAGACGACCGCGTCGAGGGAGAAGGGAAAGCCGGAGACGGCGACGCGGCCGACCTCGATGGCGACGCCGTCGCGCGGAGACTCAGCCCAGGCGCGGATGCCCGCTTCGAGGGTGCGGGCAGCGCCGTACCACAGCGGCACGACGGCGCCGCCGACCATCACCGCGACTGCGATGGCGACGAGAGTTACGAGGCGCACCGGTCGCATCGATCAGCTGCATTTGGAATAGCCACAGCTGGTGCACGTATCGCACCCTTCCTGGCGGATCAGGGATGGCATGCTGCATTTGGGGCACGAGCGCATCTTCGACGAGGTCTCGCCCTCGGCGCCCGCGGCGAGGCGCAGCGGCGCGACGGCGGCGTCGAGGTCATCGTCCTTGGCCGAATGGGTGAAGCCGATGTCGATGAGGTGCTTCTCGATGACCTCGCCGATGGCGGCGAGCAGCGACGGCACGTAGTGGCCGCCGACCCATTGGCCGCCGCGCGGATCGAACACCGCCTTGAGCTCGTCGGCGACGAAGGAGACATCGCCGCCGCGGCGGAAGACCGCCGAGATCATGCGGGTCAGCGCGACGGTCCAGGCGTAGTGCTCGAGGTTCTTCGAGTTGATGAACACCTCGAACGGACGCCGGCGCCCGTCCTGCACGATGTCGTTGATGGTGATGTAGAAGGCGTGGTCGTGCTCCGGCCAGCTCACCTTGTAGGTGTTGCCGGGCAGC
Organism: Rhizobium sp. Q54; assembly: GCA_945947575.1. Taxonomy (GTDB): domain Bacteria; phylum Pseudomonadota; class Alphaproteobacteria; order UBA2966; family CAIVPW01; genus CAIVPW01. Next base: position 108,024 of record CAMEYM010000003.1, on the reverse strand, counting down.
GCGCTGGGACGATCGAGCGGCCGAGTCATGTAGATGACTGAGCCGGCCTCCAGCTCGTCCTTGGGCCGCGCCTTGGGGGCCTCGAGCGGCAGCTCGGGCTCCATCTTGGCGGGCTTCTTCTTGTCCTTGCCGGGCACCGACAGCACCGAGCCGGTGATCTCGTTGGGACGGAAGGTCGTGCAGCCCTTGCAGCCCGACTCGTAGGCCTGCAGGTAGACGCTCTGGAACGCCTCGAACGACGTGTCGGTGGCGACGTTGATGGTCTTGGACACCGCCGAATCGACGTGGGCCTGGATGGCGGCCTGCATCTTGACGTGATCCGACGGGATCAGCGCCTCGGCCGACATGAACGCCTTGGGCAGCGGCGTCGTCTCGCCGCGCGTCAAGCGGAACAGGCGGTAGGCGTAGTCGGTGACCTCTTCCTGACGGCGGCCGCCGTCGGGCATCAGCACGCTGCGCTCGTAGGAGAAGCTGAACACCGGCTCCAGGCCTGATGAGACGTTGTCGGCGAGCAGCGAGATGGTGCCGGTCGGCGCCACCGACGTGAGCAGCGCGTTGCGGATCCCATGCTTCTTGATGGCGGCGCGCACGTCCGGGTCGAGCGAGGCGACGTGCTCGCCGGCCAGGTACTTGTCGCGATCGAACAGCGGGAACGTGCCCTTCTCGGCGGCAAGCTCGGTGCTGGCGAGATAGGCATGGCGCGAGATCGAGCCCATCCACTGCGAAGCGAGGGCGCGGCCACGCTCGGAGTCGTAGCGCACGCCGACCAGGATGAGCGCGTCGGCGAGGCCGGTCAGCCCAAGGCCGATGCGGCGCTTGGCCTTGGCCTCGTGCTCCTGCTCGGGCAGCGGATAGCGCGACACGTCGATGGCGTTGTCGAGCATGCGCACCGCGGTCTTGGTGATGCGCGCCAGCGCCACCTCATCCAGCGCGGCGTCCTCCGTGAATGGGCGCTCGACCATCTTGGCGAGGTTGATCGAACCCAGCAGGCACGCGCCGTAGGGCGGCAGCGGCTGCTCGCCGCAATTGTGCACGTAGAAGCCGTTGGCATCGAAGGCGTTGATGCCAGGAACACTGACATCGAAGACTTCCTCATCCGCGACGGGGATCAGCGATTCGACGACGGCGCCGAACGATTGGCGGTTCAGGGCGCGGCGATAGGCGGCGAGGCCGGTCCTTAGGCGCGCCGCCTTGTCGCCGTCAGCCAAGCCGATGCGCTCGGCGAAACGGGAGAGGCCGGCACTGGCGACGATGAGCTCGTGCTGGGCGCGCACCGGATATTCGGCCGTGCCGCCACGTCCGTCGGGCAGGCGGCTCACACCCGCGTCGCGGCGATTGGCATAGATGCGGCTGACGATGCCGAAGCGCAGCAGCATGCGCTGCGCCGCTTCCAACAGACCGAGGTCGCTTTGGGCAAGGCGCAAGCTGAGGCCCTTGGCCTGGGTGCCTTGCACGCTGCCGTCGGAATCGAAGAGGCCGCGCAACACGCCTGCTTGGAAGGCGGTGGAGCCGCGTTCGATCTCCGGCGTCACGGTCTTGCGGCCGGGCGCCAAGCCGAACGCGCCGGCAAGCGCTTTCACCGCGGCGGTCGCCAGGCGGTACTCGCCGCGACCCGGCACTTCCATCCAGCCTTGGAAGTCCGAACGGTGGGGCAGGCTGCGCGCCGCCGCCTCGGCGGCGGCCATCAGACCGTAGGCGCCGGGGTGGGTGCTGCTCCCATTCACCACTGCTGCGCCGGGCCACGCGCTGAGGACCGCTTTGTCGCTCTTGAGCGTGCCGTCGCCGATCAGCAGGCCGAGCAGGTAGCCCTCGGACTGCGTGCCGGGGCCGCCCCACGTGTGCTCGCCGCCATGGTCGTGCAGCACGACGGTGTCGCCCGGCCGCAGGTCGGAGGCCTTGGTCCATTCGGTCTCGCGACGGTAACGTGTTTCGCTGACCACACGCTGCACCGGATGATCGCCGGTGAGACGAAGGCGTTGACCTTCCGCGGTGCGCAACTCGAAGACCGGCTTGCGCCCGGTCGCAAAGAACCCGCGCCCGTCGGAGTCGTGGGGCACGCCGTCTACGATGGCGCGGAACCGCTGGCCCACGAGATCACGCACGGTGCGCGGACCATCCGCGGTCTGGATCCACGTGTCGGCGGTGACGCACGGATTGGTCGCGGCGATGGTCTCGGCGTAGGCGAGGTTGTTGAGGCCGTTGATGCGGTCGATGAAGATGACGCCGGGCTCGGCGTAGGCGTAGGTGGCGCGCATGATCTTCTGCCACAGGTCACGCGCCTGCACGGTGTTGTAGTTCGTGCCGTTGAAGGTCAGCTCCCACGGCGCGTCGTTCTTGACCGCGGTCATGAACGCGTCGCTGACCAGCACCGACAGGTTGAACATCCGCAGCTGGCCCGGCTCGCGCTTGGCGTCGATGAACGCCTCGATGTCCGGGTGGTCGCAGCGCAGCGTCGCCATCATGGCGCCCCGGCGGTAGCCGGCCGACATGATGGTGCGGCACATGGCGTCCCACACGTTCATGAAGGAGAGCGGGCCCGACGCGTCGGCGCCGACACCCTTGACGGGGGCGCCCTTCGGCCGGATCGTGGAGAAGTCGTAGCCGATGCCGCCGCCTTGCTGCATCGTCAGCGCGGCTTCCTTCAGGGCCTGGAAGATCCCGGCCATGTCGTCGGCGATCGTGCCCATGACGAAGCAATTGAAGAGCGTGACGTCGCGGCCTGAGCCGGCGCCCGCAATGATGCGGCCCGCCGGCAGGAAGCGGAAATCCGCCATCGCCTCGTAGAAGGTCTGCTCGGCCGCCGCCGGGTCCTTCTCCGGCTCGGCGAGCGCCCGCGCCACGCGCCGCCAGGTGTCGTCGATGGTCTGATCGACGGGAAAGCCATCCGGCCCGCGCAGCCGGTATTTCATGTCCCAGATCTGCTGCGAGATGGGTGCTACGGAAGCCATGCGGACCTGAGGCCAAGAGCGGAAGGGCGGGAATTCTAGTCTCCCGCCAGCCCCGGTCAATCAGAAGTTCTCTTTCCGTTCTCCCAGGTTCATCCCCGGCTATATCCCCTTGACGTATGGCAGTTATCCACCATATGTAAGGGGAAGGAGCCGATGCCATGACCACGAAACCCCTGACAATCCGCCAATTTCGGGAGCTTTTCCCGACCGAGGCAGCCTGCCTGGACCATCTTTTGGAGGTTCGGTACGGCCGGGAAGGCGATTGCCCAAAATGCGGCCGAAAGACGCGCTGGCTCCGAATTGCCAAGGAACCGGCCTACCAGTGCCAGTGGCACGGCTGCGGCCACCACGTTCACCCGATGATGGGCACGCCGTTCGCCCGGACGCGCACGCCGCTGCAATCGTGGTTCTACGCGATGTACTTGTTCACGACGACGCGCAACGGCGTGGCGGCGAAGGAGCTGCAACGCGCGTTGGGCGTCACCTACAAGACGGCGTGGCGCATGGGCCACGAAATCCGCAAGCACATGGCGGCCGTTGACGGGGACGCGCCGATTGGCGGCGGCGACAGCATCGTCGAAGCAGACAAGACGTTCCTTGGCGGCAGGGACAAGCAGGGTGAGGACGACAAGGCCGTCATCCTCGGCATGGTCGAGCGCGGCGGCGACGTGATTACCCGCCACATCAAGAGCAAGTCCACGTTCCACGTTGTCCCGCCGATTGCGGAGAACGTGCGGCCGGGTTCGCGCATTGCGACGGACGAGGCGCGCGCATTCGAAGCGCTCGGGATGCAGGGCTTCCGGCACCACACGGTCAACCACAAGAGCGGCGAGTACGTGCGCGGCGAGGTTCACACGAACACCATCGAAGCGTTCTGGAGCCAGTTGAAGCGCACCATCAACGGCACGCACATCTGGGTGTCTAAGAAGCATCTGCCGAAGTACCTCGGGGAACTGGAGTACCGCTTCAACCTTCGCCACGCTTCGCACGCGATGTTCGACCTTTTGCTGCACTCTTTCGCTCCGCCTTCGACGCGGGCGCTCCGCTAGCCATCGAGGCGAGCAGCTTGTTGAAGCGCGCACGGTCAGCGGGTGGCGGGTTCTCTTGGGCGAAGAACTCGTCAAGCTTCCCCGACTTCTGCGCTTCGCTGAGTGTCAGTCGCTTTGTCATGGCTTATCTGACGTAGGTGCGCGTAAGGCCGCGCCTACAACCCTTTTCGTTGGTGCGACGGTACGACTCCCACGGCCCTTCCAGATCGCGGCCAGTGTCGGTATTGCCGCCGTAGTACAGGTGGCACCATTCGTGAGTCGCAACGCGCTGGTCGCCAGGAATTGTGAAAGTGACTACGCCGTACACGAAGATCACTTGCTCGCCGCCGTATATGGCGTTCCGCACCTCGCGGTCGATCGTTGGCGCGCTCTCGTGGAAGAAGTGCCTGACGGGCGCGCCCGCGTACCATGTCGGCTCGCCATACTCGGGCACCAAGCCTCCCAACTGATTGAACTCGCGCACCGCCTCGGCCTGAGCGGCAGGCATGACGCTCAGGCCGTACTTTTGAGTGTGAACGACTACGTTGCGTTGGGTCAGAAAGTAGTAGTCGGCCTGCAATGCATTTTGGCCTTCCAGGTTGTGAACCCCGTTGGGGACAACACTCAGGGCCGTAAGCAAAGCGTCCGCTTGGCGTTCCGGCCGGAGCTCGCGCACCAGGCCAGCGCCTACCAGGATCACCCCGGCGAGGAAGCCAATCCAAAGGAAGGGGCGCGGCAACCGGGGCCATATCAGCACCCCGAATGCGAGTGCCACGCCGACGCCGATTTCGACCATCCCGGACTCCTAGCATGGGACCCGCCTCCTGCCATAGGGGAACGGGATATATCCGTTCATCCCCCGTGGACAACGTGGAATCTGGAAGAGCAGGGAACGACTTAGTGCACTTTCGCCCGCAATCCACGCTATTCGTTTTTTGCACCGGTGCATGACTCCCGCCCGCGCGCGAGCGCTTCGGCGGCGCGGGCCCACGCGCCCGGTCCCGGCGAGCGATCTCCCGCGGCTGGGCATCGACCGCGCGCGATAGGCGGAGCGCCTCGCTGAGGCCGAACTCGCCCGCGCACAAGCGTTGCAGGATGCCGCGGAGCGCCCGCGGCGCATCCGCTGCCCGGCGCAGGCGCGGGATGCGCCGGCGCGCCTCTTCTTGCGATGCCCGGTGCTGCACGACACGCAGGACGGCGAGCTGGGCAGGGCGATTGCCGGCGCGGGCCCGGGCGATCATGCCGCGCACCGTATTCGAGTCGCCGGTGGCGGCTGCCTCGGCCAGGACGCTTGCCTTGTTGCGTGCGCCAAGCGGGCGGCCGCCCTCGCCCTTGGCGAAGGGGCGCCCGCGCCGGTTGGGGCGGCGCGCCACAAGCAGCGGAGTAGGCGAATCACAGACCTGTGATGCGATCCGTGTCGGCTGGGCCTGGCGGGAATCTTGCGGAAAGGGCTGCACTCCCGACATATATACTAAACGTGTCGAACATTCAATACATTTCGAGGTGAGCGCCGGGAGACGCCCTGTGCGTGCGTTTCGCTTTCCTCACCCTGCGCCGCCAGGCGCGCACACTCACGTCATCTGCTTCAGCGCGCGCATGACGGTGATGCGGGCGGTGAGGGTGGCGATGGCGGCGGCGAGTAGGGGCAGCAAGGCGAGCGCCACGAGCGCCGTGGCGCCGATGGTCAGGTCGGGCAGCACGGCCTCCTGGATGGGCCGCCACATGACGGTGAGCGCGCCGAGCGTGAGCGCGCCGATGAGCACTCCAACCACGCCGCCGCGGAGCGCGAGGCTCATGGCGTGGAACTGGAATTGGCGGGCGATGTAGGAGTCGCGGCTGCCGATCAGGTGCATGAGCTCGATGAGCTTGGCGTGCACGGCGAGGCCGGCGCGGGTGGCGAACACCACGGTGGCGCCGGCGGCCAGCGCGATCAGGACGACAATCACCAAGGCGGCGAGCTGGACGGAGTCGCCGAGCGCGGTCAGGCGGTCGAGCCATAGGCCGTGGCTGTCGAAGCGGGCGCTGGGCACGGCGGCCAGCAGGGCGCGGCTGAGCGCAGCGACATCGATGACGGCGCCGGGGTCGAAGCGCACGTCGATGAGGCGCGGGATGGGCAGGTTCTCGCGCGCGGCGTCGGGGCCGAGCCAAGGCTCCAGCAGACGGCCGATCTCGTCGATGGGGACCGGGTCGGCGGCGGCGACGCCGGGCGTGTTGCGCAGGACGGCCATGGCCCGGGCGACGAGCCCGTCGGTGGCGGCATCGTCGGGGCCGGGTGCTATCTCGACGGTGGCGGTGTCTTCGAGGCCGGCGTTCCAGCTCTCGACGACCTCGCGCGTGGTGAGCGCGGCGACCGTGGCGAGCGAGGCCAGGTACACCATGAGGGCGATCATCCAGGGCAGGAAGCGGCCGCTGCCATCGTTGGCGAAAGGCAGGTCGAACTGGCGGCGCGCCATGGTCAGATTCCCGAAAGGTTGGTAGGGCGCTCGACGCTGAACTGGCCGTCGGCGAGGCGCAGCACGCGGTGATTGAAGCGGGCGATGAGGCGCTGGTCGTGGGTGGCGACGACCACGGTGGTGCCGATCCTATTCAGCTCCTCGAACAGGCGCAGGATGCGCATGCCCTGCAGCTCGTCGATGCTGCCCGTCGGCTCGTCGGCGAGCAGCAAGCTGGGGCGGCCGATGACGGCGCGGGCGATGGCGACGCGCTGCTTCTCGCCGTCGGAGAGCGTCGCCGGCGTCGCGTCGAGGCGGTCGCCGAGGCCGACCCAGGACAACAGCTCGGCGACGTGGGCGCGGATGGTGTCCTCGCGCACCCCGGCAATGCGGAGCGTGAGGGCGACGTTGTCGCGCGCCGACAGGTGATCGAGCAGCCGGAAGTCCTGGAAGACGACGCCGACGCGGCGGCGCAGGCCGGGCAACAGGCGGCGCGGGGTGGCGGCGATGTCGTGGCCGAACACCTTCACGGTGCCGCGGCTGGCGCGGTGGGCGAGGTACATCAGGCGCAAGAGCGAACTCTTGCCGGCGCCCGAGGGGCCCGTGAGGAAGTGGTAGGAGCCTGCCTCAAGGTGGAAGGTGACGTCCTTCAACACCTCCGGGCCATTGGCATAGCGCATGGCGACGCCCTGGAAGCGAACCACCGCGCTTTGCTCCTTTCCGATCCGGGGCGCGCAGAGCGCGCGGCCTTAACCACGCCGGGACGGCGGGCGCGCCGATGTTGCCCGTTTTGCCTTGGGATTCCAACGGATTGCGCGCGAGGGCCGGTGATGCGCAAACGGCGCGCGACCTTGCCGAGACTCGGCCAAAACCCTATAAGAGACTCAGGTTACGGCGTTCCAGAGCGACATGATCCTTACCTGCCCCGCCTGCGATACGCGTTACTCGGTCGATCCGAACTCACTTCTCCCGAACGGCCGCGCGGTGCGTTGCACCAAGTGCGGCAACACGTGGACCGAACGGCCGCCCGGCGACATGCCGCGCATGGTCGAGCAGCCCTATCAGCCGCCGTCGCAGGCACCGAGCATGGGCGCGGGCGCGGCCGACGACGACGACGTCGAAGTGCCGAGCATCGAGGAGATGACGGTCGAGGCGGAGCGGCCGCTGTTCCGCCCGCGCGCCGCGCGCGGTCCGGTCAAGAAGGCGCCGCAGAGGCCGCAGCGCAGCTGGGGCGCGCTGATCGCCTGGGGCTCGTTCGCCGCGGTGCTGGTGGCGATCGTCGCCAGCGCGGTGCTGCTGCGCACCATGATCATGGACCTGTGGCCGCCGGCGACGCAGCTCTATCAGCTCGTCGGCCTCGGGGCGCCCAAGGTGCAGCCGCTGCAGCTCGGCGATCCGGTCGCCCAGTGGGAGGTCGATGGCAACACCAACGTCATCGTCGTGACGGGCGTCATCACCAACGTCACCGACGCAACCCAGCCGGTCGGTAAGCTGCGCGGCTCGCTGCTGGATGCGCGCAATCCGCCGCGCGAGCTGTTCACCTGGACGTTCGACCCGCCGACGCCGCGCCTCGATGCCGGCGCCAGCCTCAATTACGCGACGCGCGTGCCGAACCCGCCCGCGGCGACGCGCGGTGTTGCCGTCATCGTCCAGAACGCCGTGCCCGAGCCGGCGGGCGGCTGACGCTTTACGTCCCGTCTTTGGGACGCCAGTTCGTCTTCGGGTATTCCGCGCGAATCTCGTCGGCCTGCTGGGCCAGGCTGAAGCGCTCCCACATCATGCCGCCCGGATCGGACGCGGCGCTCATCGCCGCGCAGTCGGGATCCTCGAAGCCGAGGTGACGCAACGACGTCGGCTTGCCCGGCGCCGCCTTGAGCGAGAGATTCAAGATCGGTGTGAGGAACAGCGCGTATTCGCCGGGCGCCACCACCTGCGGCATGACGCCGAGGCGCTTCGCGTAGTCGTGAATAGCCGTGCCGAGGTCCGGCACCGTGAGCGCAACGTGGACACGTTTGGGGTTCGCCATCGCCGCCGGGCCGCGAGCTAGAAGCGGCGCAGCAGGCGGTTGAGGTAGTCGAGCTCCTCGATCGAGCGGAAGCGCTCGCCGGCGCGGCGGAACAGCTCTTCGAGGATCTCGCGGGCGCGTTGCAGGTCGGCCTTGTCGGGGACCTCGACGCGGTTGGAGATGTCGGCGCCCATGCCGGGGATCGGGCGCCCCAACGGGTCGGTGTTCTGACCCGGGCGCTGGCCCGGCGTCATGCCGTTCTGGCCCTGCTGGCCGGGCTGTCCCGGCTGGCCCGGCTGCTGGCCGGGCATCATGCCCTGGGCCATGAACTGTTGCATCATCTGCTGGGCGGTTTCCCGGAGACGATCCAGCGCGGTGCCCTGCTGGGCGAGCGCCTCGCCGGCGTTCTGGCCTTCGAGCGCTTGCGCGGCGCCGCGCATGGCGCGCTCGGCCTCGCCGAACGCCTGCGGGATCTGGCCGCCTTGCTGCCCAAGGCCGCGCATCATCTCGCCGAGCTGGTTGCGCAGCGCCTCTTGCGCCTGCGGCGAGGGCAGCTGGCCGCGCTCGCCGAACTGGCCGCGCTGGGCTTGCTGGAAGGTCTGGTCCATCAGCTGCTGTTGCTGCTGGATGATCTGGCCGAGCTCGCGCATGGCGTTCTCCGCCTGCTGTTGCTGCTGATTCTGCTGCTGCTGCATCGGCCGGCCGGCCTGCAGGTTCTCCAGCATGCGCTGCAGATCCTGCAGCATCTGCTGGGCCTGATCGCGCGCGCCGAGCTGCGCCATCTCTTGCGCCTGATCGAGCATCTCCTGCAACTGGTCGCGCGTCATCTCCTGCGCTTGCCGGTCGGCCATCTCCTGCTGCGGCATCTGGCCTTGCTGCTGCTGGCGCTCGGCCTGTTCGGCGAGTTCCTGCAGGTAGCGATCGAGCGCTTCGCGCAACTCTGCCATCAGCTGCTCGAGTTCTTCCCGCGGCGCGTCGCGGTTGAGCGCGTCTTGCAGCGCTTGCTGGGCCTGGCGCAGCTCGCGCTCGGCGGGTCCGAGTTCGCCTTCCTCGAGACGCAGCGCGGTGTCCCACAGGCGGTCCATGACTTCCGGCACCGTCTCGGCGCGGCGGTCGTGGGTGAGCTGGCCGATGGCGGAGCGCAGGTCGAGGTACGTGCCGAAGTCGTCGATCTCTTCCGCCATCGCCTCGGTGATGGCGTCGAGGGCGAAGGCGACCTCGCCGCGGTTGGCGGGATCGGCGGCGAGGTTGCGGCGCTGCTCGACGATCGCCTGGGCGACCGGATTGCGGAATTGCCGCTCGGGCAACGTGAAGGTGAACTCTTCCGACTTGCCGATTTGGCCTAGCGAGTCGGCGGCTTCCAGCCACATCACGACCGTGAGTCCGGCCCACGGGTGCGGCGTCAGGTCATAGAAGCGCGAGCCGGGCGCGTTCTTCGGCAGGATGCCGGGCAGCGACAGGTCGAACGCTTGCGTCTCGCTCTCGACGTTGCCGGCGCGCCGCATCTTCATCTGGCCGGTGGCGACGCCGTAGTCGTCGAGCGCGAGGTAATCGATCTGCAGCGCCATGCGCTGGGTCTGGCTCGGCACCTTTGTGAACATCGCCATCGGTGGGGCGTCACCGATGATCTCGATCTGCCACTTGCCGAGCGAGGTGCGGCCCTGGCCGATGGCGAGGGCGGTGCCTTTTCCGATCGGCAGGCTGACCTGGTAGTTCTGCGCATCGACCGCCTCGAACGCCGTGGCCGCCCCGTCGAGGGTGACTTGGGGAGCGATCGTGCCGCCGTGGACGCGGGCGAAGAACGTGCTGCCGACCGGGACCTTGAGCGCGACGCCGTCGGGTACGCGTATGGCGCCGACGGTCTTCGACGTCGCGCCAGTGTTGATCGGCGCGCTGCTCGGCTGCGCCAGGAAGATCGGCGCGACGCCGGTGTAGGTCGGCGGCGCGATCCAGGCGGTGAGATCGGCCACGGGCGCGCCGAGGCGCGCGGCGCTGGTCGGCGTGAAGGCGCCGAACAGGCGATCGGTCCAGCCCGGGCCCGCGTAGACGAAGCCGACGACCAGCACCATCGCGAGAGCGGCGCGCAGGCCGCGCGGATCGTGCGGCGCGAGGCTCGCCTGGGGCAGGCCGACGCGCAGGCGGCGCACCATTTCGAGGGCGCGGCGCTGGTGGGCTTCCCACAAGGCCAGGGTGACCGGATCGCCGGTGGCCGGGATCGAGTCGCTCAAGGACTCGAGCGGGCGATGCGAGAAGCCGCTGAACTGCTCGAGGCGGCGGCGCGCATCGTGCTCGCCCGGCAGCGCGAAGCCGCGGAAGCCGTGGCGGATCGCCCAGACCATCGCGGCGAAGAACGCGAGAAGCGCCACGCCGTGGCCCCACGCCGGCAGCAGGGCGAAGACCCCGAACAGGGCGAAGGCCAGGAACAACCCCGACACGCCGACCGCGGGCCACAGGGCCGGCCACAGCCGTTCCCAGGTCAGCGCAGCCTGCGCCAGACGCAAGCGGCGCCCAATCGCGTCACGCAGCGACCGTGCTCGCAGCAGCGGGTTGGCCGGATTTTCCATGAAAGAGGCAGTTATCCTACGCCGTGGCCCCCCACCAGCCAAGGCGGTAGGGCCTCCCCCGCAAGCAGGCTCTCGTAGGTTTGACGAGGGCGCACCACGGCGAATTCGCGCCCTTGCACCATCACTTCGGCGATCAGCGGCCGCGAATTGTAGGTCGAGGCCATCGACGAGCCGTAGGCGCCGGCGCTGCGAATCACCAGGAGGTCGTTGGGCACCGTCGGCGGCAGCGGCCAGTCCTGGGCGAAGCGGTCGCTGGATTCGCAGATCGGCCCGACGATGTCGGCCTTGGTGTGGCGGCCGCCGTCTGCCTTGACCGGAACAATGGCGTGGCGCGAGTCGTACATGGCCGGGCGCACGAGGTCGTTCATGCCGGCATCGACGATGACGATGCGCACGGGATCGACGGTGGACGACTCGGCCACCTTCTCGTAGAGCACCTTGGTGACGAGCACGCCGGCGTTGGCGACGAGAAGGCGTCCGGGCTCGATGGTGATTTCGCAGCCCAGGCCTTCCGTCTCGGCCAGCACGACGTCCGCGTATTCCTTTGGGGTCGGCGGCACCTCGTCGATGTAGCGCACACCGAGGCCGCCGCCGAGGTCGATGCGCTCGATGCGGTGGCCGTCGGCGCGCAGATCGCGCACGACGTCCTTGATGAAGTGCAGGACCTTGCGGAACGGCTCGGTGGAGGTGATCTGCGAGCCGATGTGGACCGACACGCCGACGACACGCAGGCCCTTCAGGCCCGCGGCGGCGCGGTAGCTGGCGCGCGCCATCGGCCACAGGATGCCGAACTTGTCGCCGCGCAGGCCGGTCTTGATCTTGGGAGTCGGCGACTCGGCGTCGATGTCGGGATTGATACGAATGGCGACGTCGGCGACCTTGCCCCAGCCGCGCGCGACGTCGTCGAGGGCGACCAGCTCGGCTTCCGACTCGACGTTGAACTGGCCGATGCCCGCGTCGAGCGCCTCGGCCATCTCTTGTCTCGTCTTGCCGACGCCGGAGAAGACGATCTTGCGCGGCGCGATGCCGGCGGCGAGCGCGACCTTGAGTTCGCCGAGCGAGACGACGTCGGCGCCGGCGCCGAGCGCGCCGAACGTGCGCACCACCGAGAGGTTGGCGTTCGCCTTCACCGCGTAGCAGATCTGCGCGCGTCCACCGAAGGCGTCGCGCAGGGCGACGTATTCTTCCTGCAGCGCGCCGCTCGAATAGCAATAGAACGGTGTGCCGACCTGCGCGGCGATGCGGGCAACGGCGACGTCCTCGGCGAACATCTCGCCGCGGCGGTAGGCGAACGCGTCCATGGCTATCTGGCGCCGGCGGCGATGCCGGCTACGGCGGCAGCGGCCGCGTTGGCGGCGCGCACCGCGAGCGGATCGCGCGGGCCCGGCGGCTCCAACTCGCCCTTACGGCCGCAGGCCGACAGGCCAAGCGTCAGCACCAGGGCGAGCACGACGACGCGGCTCATCGTTGCGCCTTCAGGCGCGCCCGCGCGCGCTGGATGGCGGCGCGCACCAGCTTGGGCGCGGTACCGCCGTAGCTGCTGCGGCGGGCAATGGCGACATCGACCGACAGGGCGCGTTGCGCATCCGAGGTGATGCGCGGCTCGATGAGCTTGAGATCGGCGAGGCTGAGGTCTTCCAGGCCGACGCTCTTCTGTTCGGCCAGGCGCACGATGCGGCCGACGACGCCGTGGGCCTCGCGGAACGGCATGTCGAGCTGCTGCACCAGCCAGTCGGCGAGATCGGTGGCCGTGAGAAATCCTTCGCTGGTGGCAGTGCGCATGGCGGCCTTGTCGACGGCGAGGTCGGCGATCATGCCGGTCATCACCTGCACGCACAGCTCGAGCTGCTCGGCGGCGGCGAAGGTCGGCACTTTGTCTTCCTGCATGTCCTTCGAATACGTGAGGGGCAGGCCCTTCATCGTAATCAGCAGACTCGTCAGCGAACCGATGATCGGTCCGGCCTTGGCGCGCACCAGCTCGGCGGCGTCGGGGTTGCGCTTCTGCGGCATGATCGACGAGCCGGTGGAGAAGGCATCCGACAGGCGCACGTAACGGAAGCGCGGGCTCGCCCACAGCACCAGCTCCTCGCCGAGGCGCGACAGGTGCACGGCGGCGATCGAGCATGCCGCGAGGAACTCGAGCGCGAAGTCGCGCGCCGAGACGGCGTCCATGGAGTTCTCCATCGGACGCGCGAAGCCGAGCGCCTTGGCAGTATTGCGGCGATCGATGGGGTACGTCGTGCCGGCGAGCGCCGCGGCGCCGAGCGGGCTTTCGTTGAGACGCGCGCGGCAATCGCGCATGCGCCCGCGGTCGCGATCGAACATCTCGAAGTAGGCGAGCAGATGGTGGCCGAAGGTCACCGGCTGCGCGGGCTGCAAGTGCGTGAGTCCCGGCAGGATGGTGCCGGCGTGCTCGTCGGCGCGCTCGACCAGCACGCCCTGCAGGCGGCCGAGCGCCGCTTCGATGCGATCGATGGCGTCGCGCACCCACAGCCGGAAGTCGGTGGCGACCTGGTCGTTGCGCGAGCGCGCTGTGTGCAAGCGGCCGGCAGCCTCGCCGATCAGCTCGGCGAGGCGGGCTTCAACATGCATGTGGATGTCTTCGAGCGCCGGCGTGTAGGGGAAGGTGCCGGCGGCGATCTCGCGCTCGACTGCGTCCAGCCCTCTCAAGATGGCGTGACCGTCTTTGCGGCTGAGAATGCCGGTTTTGACCAGCATGCTACAGTGCGCGCGGCTTTGAGCGAGGTCTTGCGCGGCAAGCGCCTTGTCGAAGCTGATGGAAGCATTCACTTGTTCCATCAGCGCGTCGGGGCCCGACGCGAAGCGGCCTCCCCAAAGAGGGTTCGCCCTTTGGGGGTTGGCGGCTACGCTCTTCTTCTTTGCGCGCTTAGTGGTTCCGCGGGACATGGATCAACGGGCTTCGAAGGAGCATTCGGGAAGCGCCGCGCCACAGCCCAGACGGTCGGTGGCCCTGGGCGGGCTGGCGGCAATTGCGGGCGCTGCGGTGATCGCGGTCGTGGCGCTGCTGTGGATGCCGGGCGGAGACGATGCGCCCGACACCGAGGCGGCCGTACAAACGGCGCAGCCCCTGGTCACCGGGCAGGTGGCGAACTTTATCCTCTACGAGCGGCCGGAGCCAGCGCCCGCCATCACGTTTACCGACGAGGCAGGCAAGCCCCATAGCCTCGCCGACTTCCGTGGCCGCGTGGTGCTGGTGAACTTCTGGGCGACGTGGTGCTTGCCGTGCAAGCGCGAGATGCCGAGCCTCGACCGGCTGGAAGCCACGCTGGGCTCCGAGCGCTTCCAGGTGCTGGCGCTGTCCCAGGACAAGATCGCGGTCAGCAAGGTGCGCGACTTCTACTTCGACCAGAAGATCGCCGACCTGACGCTCTACATCGACCAGACCGGCAACTCCCAGCGGGCGTTCGCGGTCACCGGCCTGCCGGCGACGGTGCTGATCGATACGCGCGGACGGGTGGTGGGGCGCATGGTGGGGCCGGCCGAGTGGGACTCGCCGGAGGCGGTGGCGCTGCTGCGGCATTTCGTGGACAGGCAGTAGAGCGATCATGTGGCGCTTGGCCGCCGGCGTGGCGTGCGCGGTCCTGGCGTGCGCGGCGCCGGCGCAGGCGCAGGCACCGCAACTCCCTTCCCCAATCTATGTCTGCCCCGTGCACCCATGTGCGGTCGTCGATCACGAGGAGCGCCATACCGGCGTGGACGTGAAGTTCACGTATGGCGAGCAGGTCCTGCTCAACTATCCCGCCGAGGTCATCGGCCTGGTGCAGGACACGGCCGCCGGCGCCCGTTGGCCCGGCGTGGTGCTAAGGCTGTCGCCGCCCAGCGCCGACATTACCTTTCGCTTGCTCGGGGTGACGGTCTCGCACCGGATCGGGGCGCGCGTGGGCGGCGGCGTGCCCGTTGGGTTCATGCAGGACCCGCGCTCGTTGTGGCCGCGCGTGCTGCCGCATGTGCACGTCGAGGCCTACGTCAACGGCATGCGAGTCGATCCGACCCCGTACATCAACACGCTGTGGCCCGGCCGCCCCATCGAGAACCCCGGCGCGGACTACGTCCGCACCGCGGATTCTCGCGCGCAGATCGCGAGCGAGCGCGCCTGGGCGGCGTTCCGCAATCAGCAATTCGACGAGGCGATCCCGCTGTTCGATCTGGCGCGGACGCTGAACGGGTGGGAGACCGGCTGGTTCGACTTGCTGGGTGCACAGGCCCATGCCCATGCACGCACCGGCGACTTCGTGCGCGCGACCGCGCTGCAGGAACAGTACGTGGCGATCCTGGACCTCGTGCTGGACTTCGCGGCCGGTCACCTGCCAGCGCCGGAGCTTGGCACCATCTCCTCGGCGCCGTCGGTGCAGAGTGCGACCATCAAGAGCGACCGCGCGAAGCGCACGCTCGAGGCCTACCGCAACCGCGATCCGGGTCCAGGCACCTTCTAGCTGAGCTGCGCCGCTAGCCACAGCAGAGCGTTCACACAAGCACGAAACCGGGGCTCTTGGCTGCGCGACGATCGAAGGTCGCAGTGGCTTCGCAACCGTGGGCCAGGTTCACCTGCGCGATGAGCGCGTCCGCGAGATCGATGCGAGCCGTGCGGTAGAGCTTCAGCGCAGTATGCACGGAGTCTGCGTCCTCGACCAGAAGGTCGCGGCTGTCGAGCAAGGCCGCAATGACCTCGGCAATGTTCTTGCGCTCGTAGCCGTGGCCGCCTGACAGCACCCAGACCAACTCGCAGAGCGCTACCCGGTTGATGAAGCCAGGTTGGTCCGGAGAGCAACGCGATTCGATGAAGCGGGCCGCTTGGTCGGACTGTCGCCGGTCGTCCGCGGTGATGAAACGCACCAAGACGTTGGTATCGAGGCCGATCATCCGGCCTTCTTGCTGGCTGCGCGACGGATCACCTCATCCATCTGGTCGAGGGTCAGGCTGCGGCGCGGCTTGCCAAGGATGCCCTTCAGCCTCTGGACGCTGAGCTCGGCGGGGGTGACGACGACGGCAGTGCCTTCATCGAGGGCGAAGGTGATTGCGCCGCCGTCCGGCACGCCCAGCCGCTCCCGCACCGCGCGCGGCAACGTCACCTGCCCCTTGCTCGTCACGGTCGCGGTCACGCGCGGCGCGGACGGCTGCTCGGCGAAGTAGCGCGTAGTCCGCCCCTCCTTGATACGGCGCACCTTCCATCCGCGCCCGGCAAGGCGAGTCAGCACGTTGTATTGAGGACCGCCAGTCGCGGCGATGATCTCTTGCATGCTGGCCCCTTCGGGCCGCAGCAACAGTTGCTCGGCAACCTTGGTACCGGTTGGCCTGGCCACAGCGCACCTTCGGTGAGTAGCTACTCCCGAAAGGTAATGCAAATTGGTAGGTAGGGCAACGGTGGGGCGTGTTGGTGCCGGGTGCCTACCGCGTCGGCTTGGGCGGATCGACCGAGTAGTCGTAGAAGCCGCGGCCGGATTTGCGGCCGAGCCAGCCTGCCTCGACGTACTTAATCAGGAGCGGGCAGGGGCGGTACTTCTGGTCGTGGAGGCCCTCGTGCAGGACCTTCATGATCGACAGGAAGATGTCGAGGCCGATGAAGTCGGCCAGCGCCAGCGGGCCCATCGGGTGGTGCAGGCCGAGTTTGCATGCAGTGTCGATGCTCTCCACGGTGCCGACGCCTTCGTACAGCACGTAGATCGCCTCGTTGATCATGGGCGCCAGGATGCGGTTCACCATGAACGCGGGGAAATCCTGCGCGGCCACCGGCGTCTTGCCCATGCGGCGGGCGACCTCGGTGGCGGTGGCGGTGACGTCGGGCGCCGTGGCGATGCCGGGGATGATCTCGACCAGCTCCATCATCGGCACCGGATTCATGAAGTGCATGCCGAGGAAGCGGGATGCGCGGTCGGTGGCGGCCGCGAGGCGCGTGATCGAGATCGACGAGGTGTCGGTGGCGAGGATGGCGTCGGCCTTCAGCACGCCCTTCAGCGACGCGTAGAGCGCGCGCTTGATCTCTTCGTCCTCGTACACGGACTCGATGACGAGGTCGCAGTTGCCGAGCGAGTGGATGTCGGTGGAGGTGCGCACGCGCGCGATTGCGGCGCGGGCGTCGGCGTCGGGAATGGCGCCGCGCTTGATCTGGCGGGCGAAGGTCGCGCCGAGCGCCGCCGGCAAGGTGGCGAGGCGCGCGGCATCGATGTCGTGGACGACGACGTCGTAGCCGGCGCGCGCACCGACGTGGGCGATGCCGACGCCCATGGGGCCGGCGCCGACGATGCCGATGAGGCGAACGTCAGTCATCGGCGTCCGCCATCGGCCAGCGCGGCCTCGAGCTCCGGCAGCGCCGTGTCGAGGTCGGCGATCCAGACGAGGTCGGCGGCCTCGATCATGGGTGCGTCGGCGTCGGTGTTGATGGCGGCGATCACGGCGGCGTCCTTCACCCCGGCGAGATGCTGCAGCGCGCCGGAAATCCCTAGCGCGATGTAGAGCCTCGGCGCCACCACTTTGCCGGATTGGCCGAGCAGCGCCTCGGGCGGGGCCAGGGCTTCATCGACGAGCGGGCGGGTGGCGCCGATCGCGGCGCCCAGGCGGGCTGCGATGCGCCGGACGATCTCCATGCGGGCGAGGGTGGCGGCGCCACGGCCGGCGCCGAGGACGACCGGGGCGCTGGCGAGGTCCGGGCCGCCGCCGGGAGCCGTGACAAGGGCGCGCTGGCGCGAACCGGATCGCGGAGACTGCGGGTGGAGCTGGGGCTTCGGGTCGATGAACCCGACGAACGGCTCAAAGGCAGTGGGGCGGACCGTCACGAACGCGCCGTAGGGCAGCTCCACGGTGGCGTGCACGCTGTCGGCAAACTGTGGACGTACCGCCGCAACCGGAGTGGGAAACGCGATGACGCCACCGAGGAAGGGCGCGCCAGCGAGCGCCGACGCACGCGCGACGGCGTCGCGACCGAAGTCGTCGTCGGCGGCGAGAACAGCGCGGCAGCCGGTGGCGAGGTCCGCGATCAAGGGCGCGGCATCCTCTGGCGGCCATTCGCCGAAGGTGTGGATATCGCCGGAACCCGACAAATGTTCCGCCGCGGCGAGCAGGCGCGGGAGGGTGTCCGTCTGTCCGCGCGCCGCCGCGACGATGAGGATGCGGTCGCTCACGGCAGGGCGCCGCGGGCGCGCAGGGCCGCCACCAGTTCCCGGGCGGAGGCGACAGGGCGACCTGCGCGCTTGCGCGACACCAGGGCCATCGCAAGGACGCGGGGCGCGGTTGCTGCGGCTGCGAGCGGCCGTTCCTCGATGGGCGCCTTCTTGGCGGCGAGCACCGCCGTCAGACCGGCAAAGCGGGGCGTCGCGAGGCGCAGATCGGCGGTGAGGACGCATGGAAGATCGAGGTCGAGCGCCTCGACGCTGGAGTCACCGACACGCTCCGCCGACACAACCCGTCCCGAGATGGTTGCCGCCGTCACTCGCGTCGCTTGCGGCCAGTCGAGCACCCCGGCGACCAAGGGTCCGAGGGCGACGCCGTCGTCCGCGGCCTGCGCGCCGACCAGGATCAGGTCACACGATTCGCGGCGTGCGAGCTCCGCCAGGGCGTGGGCAATCGAAAGCGGCGCTACGTCCTCGCTCGCTGGGAAATGCACGGCGCGGTCCGCGCCGAGCGCGAGGGCGGAGCGCAGCGTGTCCTTGCAGCCAGAGCCGCCGGCGCTGGCGGCGATGATTTCCGTGACGGCGCCCGATTCTTTCCACTGGATCGCCTGTTCCAGCGCGACTTCGTCGTAGGGGTTCATCACCCAGCGCAGGCCGGCGGGGTCGATGGCGGTGCAGCCGGCGTTGACGCGGATGCGCTGGTTGGGATCCGGGACGCGCTTGACGGCGACGAGGACGCGCATCCGCGCAGACTACACGGCGGTTTGCGGTTCGGTGTCGCGGCTCTTGCGGCGGTCGCGGTTGGCGGCCTCGAAGGCGACGCGCACGGCAGGCAGGCTGGCGACCAGGTCGTTGAAGTCGGTGCGGCGCAGCTCGTAGAGCGCGCACGGAGTGACGGCGCGGCAGGTCGCCGAACGCGGCTGGTTGGTGAGCAGCGCCATCTCGCCGAAGAAGTCGCCGGCGACCAGGGTGGCGAGGTCGTGCTCGCCCTTGCTGTCGCTGGAGACGACGCGCACGACACCGCGGGCAATCAGCATGAGCGAGCTGCCGCGCGAACCCTGCGCGACGATGACCTGGCCGGCGGGGACGCTGCGCGGTACCAGCACCGCGGCGATCCTGGCGAACTCCGCCTCGGGCATGTCCTTGAAGGACGGCACCTTGCGCAAGAGCTCGGCCGGGCTGATCTGCAGGGGCGCGGTGGAGCCGCCGCGCAAGGTGCGGCTGGCCGAGGTGAGCTCGCGCACCAGCTCGTCGGCGATGCCGGCGGGCACCGAGCCGGCCTCGGCCTTGTCCTGGATGTTCTCGGACTGGGCGAGAGCCATCAGGCGCTGGGCGAGGCGCTCCTGTTGCGCCGTGACGAACTCGGGGAACTGCTCGGCGGTGGCGTCGAGCTGCTGGCGCGCGTTGGCCTGCCAGCGCAGGTAGAGCATGCGCACGTCGGCGACGATCGCCGCCGGCGTCGAGTGCGCCAGCGCCAGGCGCTCGATGTTCTCGAGGATCTGCGTGGTCGCCTGGAACTCGCCCCACGCGCGTTCATAGTCCGCCGCAATGTAGCCCTGGCGCAGGCGATCGGCGACGCCGGCGGGCGCGACGGTCAGCACGCGCTGCAAGAGCTTGCGGCGCTTGGCGCCGACCGTAGTGCGCGGCGGGCTGGTGGCGCCGTCGCGCACGGCGTCGGCCTGCACCGACACGCCGGCGGCGAGATCGCGGAACGTCTTCTCGGCGAGGTGACCCTTGCGGAACAGGCCGTGGTAGAGCGCCTGCTCGGCGGCGAAGCAACGCTCGAGCAAGAGGCGCTGCTCCTGCTCCTGGGTGAGCTCGGTGTGGCGCAGGCTTTCGAGCTCGGTGCCGACGCGGGCGATGTCGCTGGCGAGCTTGCGCTCGAGGTCGTCGCCGATGCGCTGGGAGAACAGGCCGCCGGCGCGCAGCTCGGGGATGCCGGCGCTGGCCGCGCGCAGGGCGTCGAGCTGGGTCTCGGCGCGCGCGACGCGATCGGCGAGCGGCGGCCGGTCGAGGCCGAGCCACTTCACCAGGCGCTCCATGGTCATGCCCTGGACGACCAGGGTGAACAGCACCGAGCCCATGACGAGGGCGATGAAGGTCTGGCCGAACTCGTAGTCGGCGAGGCTGAGCACGATGGCGATGGCGATGCCGCCGCGCAGGCCGCCCCAGTAGATGACCATCTGGTAGGCCATGCTGATCGGCGCGGTGTTGGGTAGGCGCGCCATCAGCGGCGCCAGTCCGAAGACGGCGACGGCGCGCGACACCAGCAGCGCGACGATCACCCAGCCGAACAGCGCCAGATTGGCGAGCAGCATGCTGATCTGCACTGAGAAGCCGACGAGCAGGAACAGCATGGCGTTCGCCGCGTTGCCGGCGAAGTGCCAGAAGTGCTCGACGTGCTCCTCGTCGTGGGGCGACATCTTGGTGCGGCCCCAGTCGGCCATCACCAGGCCGGCGATGACGACGGCGACGACGCCGGACAGGTGCAGGCCGCGCTCGGCGATCAGGAAGGTGGCGTAGGCGAGGATCGAGGTCAGCACCGTGGCGGTGAACGGATCGTCCTGCACCTTGGAGATCAGCCAGCCGATGAAGATGGCGGCGAGCCAGCCGACCGCGGCGCCGCCGAAGAACACCATGCCGAACTCGACGAGGCCGTCGGAGAAGTTGCTGGCGCCGAAGCTGCCCGCCGCGATGATGCCGAGCATGATGCGGGCGAGCACGATCGAGGTCGCGTCGTTCAAGAGGCTCTCGCCTTCGACCAGCATGGTGAGGCGGGCGGGTGCGCCGATCTTGCGGAAGATGGCGACGACGGCGACCGGATCGGTGGAGCTCAGAATCGCGCCGAGCAGCAGGCACTGGGCGAAGTCGAACGGGCTCACCAGCCAGACGATGGCGGCAACGACGAACGACGACGTCATCGCCGCCGGCACGGCCAGCGTCAGGACCGGCCACAGGTTCTGGCGCAGGAGGCGCACGTTGGTGTGGAACGCCGCCTCGAAGATGAGGGTCGGGATCAGCACGAACAGGATCATGTCCGCGGCGACCGGCGTGCCGGCGATGGCGGCCATGTCGGGGGCGCCGCGCCGCGCCACCTCGCCGATGCCGACGCCGACGATGACGAGGGCGACGGCATACGGGAACTGCAGGCGATCGGTGACGACGCGCACCGCGCCAGCGACGAGCAGCAACGCCACCACGCCGGTGACCAGCGTTACTGTATCGAACCCAGCCAGCAAAAAGCTCTAGCCCCCGTGCCCGCCGCCCCACCCCTGGGCGCCGGGTACCACCCCACGTTACGGCCTAGTGGCCCCCGGTTGCCAGAGCACGTCGCCACCGGCGCCTGCATTGAGGGCGCGGCCGAGGACGAACAGGTGGTCGGACAGGCGGTTGGCGTACTGCAGGGCGACCGGATTGACCGGTTCTGTGGCCATCAGGGCGGCGATATCGCGCTCGGCCCGGCGCACGATGGTTCTAGCGAGATGAAGGTGGGCGGCGGCCGAGCTGCCCCCTGGCAGGATGAACGACTGCAGCGGGGCCAGCTTCTCGTTCATGGCGTCGATCTCGTCCTCCAGGCGCTTCACCTGGGAGGGAATGACGCGCAGGCGGTCCGGTGACGCGAAGTCCACGCCGGGAGTGCACAGGTCGGCGCCGAGGTCGAACAGCTCGTTCTGGATGCGCGCCAGCATGGCGTCGGCCAGACCCTCGCCGGCGCCCTGGGTGTGCAGGCGCACGACGCCTAAGGCCGCGTTGGCTTCTTCCACCGAGCCGATGGCGGCGATGCGAGCGCCCTCCTTGGCGACGCGCGTGCCATCCCCGAGCGAGGTCTGGCCTGCGTCGCCGCCGCGCGTGTAAATGCGCGTCAGGCGCACCATCGGGCGTTACGTGCGGAAAAGGACGAAGTACAGCACCAGCAGCAGGACGGTGACGGCCTGGGAAATGACGCGGCCGCGCATCATCACGTTGGCGTACTTCTTGTTGAACTCCGAGGACCTCAGCATGCCGCTGACGCCACTGAGCAGGAACCCAACGGTCACGACGAGCGACAGTATGACCAGGACAAAGAAGAGGGTCTCCATGGATGCGCCAACCTCGACCATCACGGTGCGCGGCGCGGGCCGCGCTGCCGGGCATTTCTAGCACGCAGTGAAACGGGTTACTGCGGGCCCCGCTTGCCTGTGACCAGCTACCCCGGCGGGGACGGGGCGCCGACCCCCAGGCGGGGTGCGGCAGTGAAGCTTTCCGACGGCAAGATCGTCGCCTTCGTTACCGGGCTGGTGGCGGTGGCCCAGCTGTCCACCAGCATCTATCTGCCCTCGATGCCGGCCATGACGGCCGAGTTCGCCACCGATCCCGCCACCATGCAGCTGACCTTCACGGTCTACATGATGGGGGCGGCGCTGGCGCAGCTCGTCATCGGGCCGCTCTCGGACCGCTTCGGGCGGCGGCCGGTGCTGCTGGGCGGGCTGGTCATCTATGCGGTCGCGACCTTCGCGGCGGCCGCCGCGGCGACCATCGACGCGCTCATCTTGGCGCGCCTCGTGCAGTCGATCGGCGCGACCACCGGGCCGGTGATCGGCCGCGCCATTGTGCGCGACTGCTTTGACCGGGCGCGTGGCGCACAGGTGCTGGCCAACGTCGGACTGGCGCTGGCGCTGTCGCCGGCCATCGCGCCGCTGATCGGCGCCATCGTTCATGACGTCGCGGGCTGGCAGGCGAATTTCGTCCTGCTCGGGCTGTTCGGCATCGCCATCCTGGCGATGACGTTCGGCTGGTTCGAGGAGACCAACGTGACGCGATTGACCGACGCGAGCCCCGCGGTTCTGGCGCGCAACTTCGCCGGACTGCTGGCGAGCCGGATGTTCCTTTCCTATGCGCTGTGCTCGAGCCTGTTGTTCGGCGCGATGTTCGCGTTCTTCTCGGAAGGGCCGTTCGTGTTCATCAACGTGATGGGCCAGACGCCGACCGGCTATGCGCTCTACTCGGCGCTCGTCGTCGTCGGCTTCGCCGTCGGCTCGTACTTCACCGGGCGCTCGACGCTGTGGCTGGGATTGGACCGCATGATCCTGATCGGCATCTGCGCTTCGCTGGTTGGGTCGGCGTTGCTGCTCGCTTTTGCCATCGCGGGGTGGATGGCGCCGATGGCGGTGATCGGGCCCATGACGATCTTCGTGTTCGGTATCGCGCTGGTGTTCCCGAACGGCACCGCCGGCGCGCTCGGTGTGCATCCGGAGATCGCCGGAACCGCGTCGGCGCTGCTCGGCTTCCTGCAGATGGGCGCGGCAGCGCTATCGACGTTCGCCGCGGGGCGGCTGTCGGACGCGACGGTGATGCCGATGGTCGAGGTGATCGCGGTCGGTGCGGCGCTCAGCGCCCTTTGCTACGGCCTGCGCTTCGCGGGGCCGCCGCACGCTTCGCCGCTGCAGTAGCGCCGGCGGGACGATCGGCGAGCGGGATGACGAAGCGGAGCGCGGTGTGCGTCTCCGACACGCGGCAGGTCTTGTTGTCCTTCCAGCCGGCAGCGCGGCCCGCCGCCATGACGTCGGCCTCGCGCAGGTCCTTGCGGCCTTTCGGATAGAGGAACCAGATGCCGCCGGCCGGGCGCATCAGCTTGGCGAGACCGGCGACGTTGTTGAGGTCGGCGAGGGTCTCCACGCCGAGGAACACAAGGTCGGCGTCCTTGCCCTTGCGGCCGCGCCGCACGACGGCGCCGCGCAGCTCCAGCGAGTGGACGAAGTCCTCGTCGATGCCACCGGCGACGGTGACGGTGGTGCCCTCTTTCACGCCGAGCTTGTCGAGCAATCCGGGCGGCTCGAGGATGCGCTTCGCCCAGGCGGCCGCCTGCTTGGCGCCGAGGCTGAGGCGAACGACGCCGCCCTTGTGGCGCAACTCCAGGTGCTCGCCGTCGAGGATCACTTTCTTGATGTCCTTGAGCAAGACCTTCAGCCTCGGCGTGGATTTCGCCGCGTGCGCGCGTTCAGCGCGACGAAACTGAACGTCGTCGGTCTCGAGCATCGCGAGACCGTGCGTGCGGACGCCGTCGATGACGGCATCGCAGGTTTGCTCCTTGCCCATGGCAGGGCATCATAGCGGCGTGGCAAGTCCTCCGACACTCGACGGACCGCGCCTGGCGCCTCGCGCCGGCAAGGCGAAACAGCTGGTCGTGCTGCTGCACGGCTACGGCGCGGACGGCAACGACCTGATCGGCATCGGCCAGATGTGGACCGAGGCGTTGCCAGATGCGGCGTTCGTCTCTCCGCATGCGCCCGACGCATCTCCGTTCGGCAGCGGGCGCCAGTGGTATCCGTTGCCGACCGCGTACGACCGCACCGCCGAGGACGTGCTGCGCGCGCTGCAAGCCGGCGTGCCAACGGCGGCTACCGCGCTCGATGCGTTCCTCGATGCGGAGCTGGCGCGTTGGAAGCTCGGCAACGACGCGCTGGCGCTGGTCGGCTTCAGTCAGGGTGCGACGTTGGCCCTCTATGGTGGGCTGCGCCGGCCGGCGCGCGCGGTGGTGGCGTACTCCGGCGCGCTCGGGGCGCTGCCGGAGCGTTTGCCAGCGCCGAAGCCACGCGTGCTTCTCAGTCACGGTGCGGAGGATCCGGTCGTGCCGGTGGCGGCGCTCAACACGGCGGCAAAGTCGCTGCGCGCCGACGGAGTGGACATGCAGACGCGCATCGTGGCCCACTTGGGCCATGGCATCGATGCCGAGGGAGTGGCGCTCGGAGCGCGTTTTCTCTCCGACTCGCTGATGTCATGAAGCGTACACACCCAACACGTGGTGGGCGCCGCGCCGGTCTAGCCAAGGGCTAGAGAACCGGCCACAATATGCCGGCCACCGGCGCTGCCGTGGGGTGCAGCACCGGGGCCGAGGGATGAGTCGGGAGGCGGTCTTATGGCGCCCGAGAGTTGTCCGGCGCTGGTGTTGAACGCGGACTATCGTCCGCTCAGCTACTTCCCGCTGTCGCTTTGGCCGTGGCAGGAAGCGGTCAAAGCCGTGTTCATGGACCGCGTGAACATCGTCTCCGAATACGAGCGCGTCGTGCATTCGGCCAGCATGTCGATGCGGCTCCCCAGCGTCGTCTCTCTCAAGCGCTACGTGCAGCCCTCGCGCCGGCCGGCCTTCACGCGGTTCAACGTCTTCCTGCGGGACCACTTCGAGTGCCAGTACTGCGGCGACGAGCATGACCTCACCTTCGATCATCTGATCCCGCGTTCGCGCGGCGGCCTGACAAGCTGGGACAACGTCGTCACCGCATGCGCCACGTGCAACCTGTTGAAGGGCGGCCGGTTGGCGAAGGAAGCCCAGATGTTCCCCAAGGTGCATCCGTTCGAGCCGACGGTGGTTCACCTGCAGCGCGCCGGCCAGGCCTTCCCGCCGAACCATCTGCACGAGAGCTGGCGCGACTTCCTGTACTGGGACGCGCCGCTCGACCCGTAATGCCCAAGGCAAGGCGCGACGCCAGCTTGGCAGCCGCCGCCAAGGAACTGCTCGACTACGCGTATGCGCTGCCGGGAGCGTGGCCGGACCAGCCGTGGCCGGGCGACTTCGTCGCCAAGGTCGGCAAGAAGGTGTTCGTGTTCTCAGGGTGGCAGGAGGACACGTGGGGTTTGTCGGTGAAGCTCGTTGCCTCGCACGCGGAAGCGAGCGCGCTGCCCTTCACCGAGCCGGCCGGTTACGGACTCGGCAAGGCCGGGTGGATATCGGCGCGCTTCTCGCCCGGCGAGACCGTGATGATCGATCTCTGCAAGCGCTGGATCCGCGAGAGCTACGGGCAGGTTGCGCCGATGAAGCTCGCCAAGCAGTTGAGCGATACCGCCGCCCCCGCCGCGAATGCGAAGACGTCCGCGGCGAAAAAGAAGCCCGCGGCAAAGAAGAAGCCGGCACCCATGCGTACGTCCGCCTAGGCTGCGACGAGCTCCACACCCAGCGACTGCAGGGTCGACCAGTAGGCCGGAAAGGTCTTGGCGACGCAGTCGGGGTCCTCGATGGTGACGCCTTCGAGCTTCAGTCCCGCCAGCGCAAAGCTCATGGCGATGCGGTGGTCGGCGAACGTCTCGATCCGGGCGTTGGCTGTGCGCGGCAGCGCGGACTTGCCGGCGACCAAGAGGTCGTCGCCCTCCTCGCGTGCCAACCCGGGTGCGATGCGCGCGAATCCCTTTGCCAACGCGGCAACGCGGTCACATTCCTTGACGCGCAAGCCGCTGATGCCGACGAAACGCACCGGCGTCTCGTTGAAGGCCGCCAGCACCGCAAGGGTCGGGACCGCGTCCTGCATCTGCGAGCCTTCGATGACCGGCGGCAGGTGCGGGAAGCGCGCGATCAGCGCCTGGGCGCGCGCATCGGGCTGGGTGAAGTCTGCCGGCGCGATGCCGAGGTCGATGGCACCGCCCGTCAGCGCCGCGGCGGCCCATAAGTAGGTGGCGGCCGAGGCGTCCGGCTCGACGCGCAAGTCGGCGGCACGATAGCCCGTCGGTTGCACGCGCCAGGTCTCGGTGCCGGCTTTCTCTGCCCGCGCCCCGAACGCCGCCATTGCCGCAAGAGTGAGGTCCACATAGCCACGCCCGCCGATCGCGGCACCGGTCAGGGCGACCTCGACCGGTGCGCGCGCGCACGGCGCCAGCATCAGGACGGCGGACAGGTACTGACTGGAGAGAGCGGCATCGATCTCGACGCGGCCGCCGGCCACGGTGCCGGTCCCACGCACCACCACCGGTGGGCACCCCGTCGCCGTGCTCACATCGACGCCCAGACTACGCAGGGCCGCCACGAGAGGCGCGATCGGGCGGCGCCGCATGTATTCGTCGCCATCCAGCACAACCTTGCCCGCGACGGTCGCCACCGCCGCGGTCAGGAACCGCGTCGCGGTGCCGGCATTGCCCAGGAACAGGGGTGCCCTCGGGGCGGTGAGCTTTCCGGAGCTGTGCACCACGAACGTCGTCCCATCCGGCTCCAACACCTCGACGTCCATGGCGCGGAGCGCCGCTGCCATGTGGGCGGTGTCATCGCTCTTGAGCGCCCCGCGGAGGTGGCTGGTGCCGCGCGCCAGCGCCGCGAGTAGCAGGGCGCGGTTGGTGATCGACTTCGATCCCGGCGGCGCAGCGCTGCCGACCAGGGGCCGTCCCGGCGGCACGATGCGCGTGGCTTTGAGGTTGCGCGAGGTCACCATGGCGCCCGTTGTACGCCCGCACCCGCCCGGCCGCCATGCGGTGGCCATGCCCGGACGCCGCGCGGGCTAGGCGAGCGCGTCGCGCCACTCACGCACCGCTGGCCGCGAGCTCCGTAGAACATGACGAACTTGGGCGCCCATCCTGCCCGCCATATCCCACCTGAAGTAACGAACCCCCGTCAGGGGTTCGACCCTGCGCGGGGGCTCGTTCGTTCAAAGGTGCCCCGGCCCAACCAGGGCCGGGGCGAGTTGCGCAGGAAAGCGGGAAGGCTTTCCGCAGTCCCACTTCGCGTCGCGCACACACCATCTGCCGTTGCCAGCCGGAACAGCAGGAAGCGAACGGGGGCGACGCCTATTTGGTCGGCCTAGTACGGAAGCGCATGGAGCGGGGGAGAGATTGAGTTCGCCGTACCCGCCCTGCCTCCGCCGTCTACCGCACGGGAATCGGCGCGGTGTAGGTGACGCGCTCGAAATCGCTGATGAGCACGTCGATCTTCACGGTCCACTCGCCGGGGACAGCGAACTCGGGCCCGGCCAGCTCGTAGATGCGGGGTCCGAGGCGCGGCAGCTCGCGCACGATCGGCTCGATGCCGGCGGCGGTGTTCGACAGCGACGCGGTCACCGAGAGCGGCATGATATCCGTCCAGCCGCCGCCCCGCAGCGCCACGGTGAGGGTGTTGCGGCCGGCGCGCGCCGGCACCACCGCAATGATGGCGGTCTTGCCCTGGGCCACGGCGCCGACGGCGTAGCCGGGCTCGGCGGCAGCTTCGTGGTCGTGGGTCTCCGTCGCGGTGTCGATGGCGCGCAAGGAGCGCGGCGGCGGAGTCTGCGCGAGCACGGCGGTGATCGCGAGGGCGGTCACGCCGAGCGCGATCTCGACGGCGATCATGCGGCGCAAGCTGGCGCGTGCGACATCGGGTGCCGTCTGCAGCAATGGCGTGAAGCGCCAACGATTGATCGCGGCGACCACCAGCAGCATGCCGACGATGGCAGACTTCAGCGCGAGCGCCTGGCCGTAGGATGTGCCGGTGAGGCCGCTCCAGGTGCCCACCTGCAGGAAGGCGATGGCGGCACCGGCGGCCACCAGCAGCAGCAACCCGAACGGCGCGACACGGGCGAAGCGCAGAACGGCGCGGCCGCCGTCGCGGCCTTCGAGAGCCAACAGCAGCGGCACGAGCGAGCCGACCCACAGCAGCGCCGGGATGGCATGGGCGAGCAGCACCGGCACCGTCAGCCAATGCGAGGCGGCGGTAACGACGTGGCCGGTGGCGGCGAGGGTGGCGAGCGCCGCGACGGCGATGGCGGCGGGCGCCCACACGGCGCGGGCGCGCGGCGTCCAGCCCGCTTGCCAGGTCGCCAGCAGCAACGCGGCAGCGGCGATCGACTGGCGGCTCTGGGTGGTGGCCAGCCCGGCGCGCCACACGTCGCCGACTTTGCTGGCACTGAACGGCGCGTCGAGGACGATGCCGCCCTGGGCGAGGATGGCGAGGCCGGCGCTGGCGACGCCGACCATCACCGCGACGCCGACGTTGGGGCGCAGGAGCGGCCGCAGCACACCAGCCTGGTCCTTCATCAACGCGATGAACGCGGTCGCGCCCGCCACCAGCGCCAGCGCCAGGAAGTGGAGCGCGCGGTTGGCGGCCGCGACGGCGCGCCATGCCGGAGCGTGCAGGTCTTGCGCCTGCGCATCCGGCCACCGTTCCGGCGCGGCGCCGACGGCGAACACCCAGGTGCCGGCGATGGCGTGGGCGTCGGCAGAGAGGACGCGGTAGGTGACCAGATAGTTCCCGGCAGGCAGCGCGCTGGGCAGCGGCACTTCGATGCTGGCTGCCTCGCCGCCGGCCGGAGCCTCGGCGACGATGCGTCCGCTCGCATCGAGCAGGCGCACGAAGACGAGCCGCACCGGCTCGTTGAAGCGCAGCGTCACTGACGGCGGCGCCGTCGCGACCACGGCGCGGTCGGCGGGGTCCGTGCCGAGCAACGCGGCATGCCCGAAGGCAGGGGCCGCGACGAACGCGGCCCCCAGCCAAACGCACGCGGCGATCAAGATGTGCCGCGCCGTCACGGGTGCACTACGGAGTGAGGCGCAGGCCCGGCGCCGGCTCGGCCGGCTCCGCCTGGCCGGCCTGCGGCACGTCGATCCAGCGATGCACGCCTGACACGCATTCCTGCACCACCGGAAAGTACACCGTGGCGTTCGGCGTCGCGGGCAGGCGCATGCGCACGAAGAACGTGTCGTAGAACTCGACCGGCAGATTGCCGCCGGTCCAGTGCACCTCGGCGACCGGCGGGGCCGCCGGCTGGTCCGCCGCCGGAGCGGCGCCAGCAGGCGCTTGCGCGCGGACGACGGTGAGCGTCCAGCCGGCCTTGGGTTGCGGCTGCACGGCGGTTACGCCGGCAGGGATGCGAATCTTTACGGCCGTGGTCGGAGAGGTGCCGCAGCCGTGGCCGATGCGGAAGCCGAGCGCGATGGTTGTGTTCGCGGCCGCCTGCGCCGGCTCGAGGCCGACGTGGGCAGATGCGGGTGCGATGGCTGCCGCGGTCAGTGCCGCCAGCAGGATCGCCAAAGAAGGGTGTCGGGACACCGGATGTCTCCCTTGCAGAAGGCGTGTCGCCGCGCACGGCAGCGGGCGCCGCGCGCGTTTTCAACAACAGCGACTAGCCTTGGGCGGGAGGAGCGCGCGGTCGTGCGCGCGAGAAACGCCGGGTGGGCGCGAGGCACGTCGCGCCCGGAGCGAGGCCGTGCCGCGACGCCGAGAAGGACGTCGCCAGCATCGCCACGGCAAGCAGGAACGCGAAGATGGCCGGGCTGAGGAGCTGGGCGGCATCGGGTACCGCTTCGCCGCCGCCGCCGTGGTCATGCGGCTGCATCGCGTCGGCGGCATGGGAGTGGGCGTGGGGTAACACGTAGCTGCCGACGGCGGCCACCGGCTGCACGCCGAACGGCAACAGCGCCGGCATCAGCAGCGCAAAGAAGGCGAGCAGGACCGCCAATTGCGGGCGCGCTCCGCGCCCATAGCGCGCGTTCCGCGCGACCGTCCGGCACGTCTCGGAGTTCCGGTGGCGGAGGGGCATGGCCGCCAAGATCATATCCGCTCGGACAGCCAGATGGCGAGGCGAGTGGCCGTGCGCACGGCGCCCGTCAGCACGGGATAGCCGGGGGCCTCGCGGGCGCCCTCGGCGCGGGCGATGTCGCGATGCTCGATCTCCTCGCCGCGGAAGCGTTCCAGCGTCGCGCACAGGGCGGGCTCGGCCTCGGCGAGACGCTCGACCTGGCCGCGGTAGTGGCCATCGATGACTTCTTCGACTGCCTCGGTGCAGGCCATGGCGGCCTTCGGCCCAAGCAGGGCGGTGGCGGCGCCGAGGGCGAAGCCGGCGGCGCTCCACACCGGCGCCAGGACTGTGGGGCGGACGCCGCGCTCGACCAAAAGAGTTTGGAACGCGGCGAGGTGGCGCTGTTCCTGGTCGGCCATGTGGCGGACGGTGTCGGCGACCCGTCCGCGCCCCAGCACGGCGAGCTGGCCGGCATAGATGCGTACGGCGCCGTACTCGCCGGCATGATCGACGCGCAGCGCCCGCTCGACCTCTTGGGCGGCGGTCGGGTCGCCGGGCAGGCGCCGGGGGGACTTGTCGCGACGCTTCACGGGCGGCGGTGCTCCAAGGTGCGCGCGACCAGCGCGGCGAATGCGGCCAGGGCGAGCGAGACGAGGAAATTGTACCCCGCCATGGAGACGCCGAAGAGGGACCATTGCACCTCGTCGCAGCGGATCACCGGCGCGGTCTCGATCAGCTGGCGCAGCTCGTCCACGGTGCGGCCCTGGCCGGCGCCGCCGCCGGTGCAGGCGGTGGAGCCTTGCCACCAGCCCTGCTCGACGCCGACGTGGAAGGCGGCGACGGTGGCGCCCAGCAGGAACGCCACCGCGCACCAGAAGCTCAGCAGCGCGGCCGCCCGGTTGGCGCCGCGCCCAGCGAGCAGCGCGCCGCCGAGCCCCAAGGCGATGGTGAGGGCGTAGGGGTAGCGCTGATACCAGCACAGCTTGCACGGGCTGAGGCCGCCCCACACTTGAGAGGCGACCGCCGAGCCGACGACCACGAACGAGACGAGGGCGATGAGGGCGGGGCCGCGTCCGCCGCGTGTCAGTGTCGCCAGCATCGGGTGCATCATCGCTCGCGGCTATACCAGCCCGCGGGTGCGCGCGCCAACCGAAGCAACGACGCAGTATTCGCACGCGAAATTCGCGCGGGACTCTTGCCGCGCTGCATACGCTCGCTATTATCGCCCGCGCACCTTGGGCCCCTGTGGCGGAATGGTAGACGCGGCAGACTCAAAATCTGTTGTTCGCAAGAACGTGCTGGTTCGAGTCCGGCCAGGGGCACCACGACCGGCGTAGGGGAAGGGTGCGAGGGCGGCTACTCCTGGCCGACCCTGCTTCCGGTCCGCGCCCGCAGCGCCGGACCGCTGATGAAAGGAAATCGCGATGGCAAAGGGTCAACAGCGCTCCACCAAAGAGAAGAAGAAGCCGAAGCAAGAGAAGCCGAAGGCGGCTCCGGCCGGCAAGGCCGCACCGGCTCCCGCGAAGAAGAAGTAAGCAGACCAACCTTACAGCCCCACGGCCCCCCGGTATCGGGTGTTGGCCGGGGTTGCGAATGGGTGCGAAAACGGGGGAACTACTGGAACTCTCATCGGGCACCGATGTCCTCCACTAGTTCCCCCCGCTCCGCGTCCCCCAAGCCCAGGCTCCTTGTCGTCGAGGACGAAGCGCTGGTGCGCATGGTCATCGTCGAGGAGCTCGAGATGCTGGGGTTCGCCGTCACCGAAGCGGACTCCGTGCGATCGGCCCTCGCCGCCATGGACGGCGGCCAGGCGCTCAGTGCCTGCATCGTCGACGTCGGCCTGCCCGACGGCCGCGGCGACGACCTTGCCGTCAAGATGCGCGCCCGCCTGCCGCACGTGCCGATCGTCATGGTGAGCGGCTACGACGAGGACGTGCTGCGCAAGCGCTTCGTCGGCGACACGGCCATGGCCTTCCTGCGCAAGCCGTACTTCCCCGAGGACTTGATCCGCGCGCTGGGCCAGTTCGGCCTCGCCGGGCAGACCGACGAAGTGCGCGCGGCCCTGTAGACGTACGGGCGCGCACTCCCTACCTACCCGCCATGAGCACGACCGAGTCGGGCGCCGCGCCCGCGCACACCGTCGCGCGCCTGCTATCGATCATGCGCGGCGGCAGCGCGTTCCCGGCGCTCGCTGAAACGGCGACGGGAGAGAAGCACCTCCTCAAGCTGTCGGGCTCGGCATCGGGGCCGCGTAGCCTGCTCGCCGAGTTCCTGGCGAGCCGCATCGCCGCGCACCTCGACGTGGCGATGCCGGCGGTGCGCCCGCTGTTCCTGCCGCCCGGGTTTCCCTGGCAGATCGGGACCGACGAGTTCGACGAAATGCTGCAGCGCAGCTACGGCTGGAACCTCGGCGTTGCGTACCTGCCTGACGCGCGCGT
This sequence comes from Rhizobium sp. Q54, assembly GCA_945947575.1. Taxonomy (GTDB): domain Bacteria; phylum Pseudomonadota; class Alphaproteobacteria; order UBA2966; family CAIVPW01; genus CAIVPW01. Next base: position 75,261 of record CAMEYM010000003.1, on the reverse strand, counting down.
AGCGACCGCGGTCGAACTCGGCCGCCTGCCGGAAGGGTTCACCGCGCGCCTCGAGCGCGCCGACCGGCTGCTGCAGAACGTCGATCGCACGGTGGCCAATCCCAATGTGCTGATCGATGCGGGCGGACAGCCGTGGGCCATCGATTTCGGCGCCTGCCTGTTCCTCGATCGCATCGTCAACAGCACGAAGTTGTCGTTTGCCCTGCCTGCCGGCCACTTCCTTGCGTCGTCACCGGTGCGCGCCGCGGCTTCGCTGCCCGCACGCATTCCAGAGCGCGACGACGTCCGGACATGGATCGCCGAGACACCGCGCGCATGGCTGGAGTCCATTCCGTTCGACGCGGCCGCCCTCGAGGAAGAGCTGTGCGCGTACTTCGGCGCGTATGCGCGCTCACACTAGACGCTGGCAACCGGCGACGGCTTCTTCGCGGGCGCTTCGCACCGCGCGAGCGCGTCGCTCCTAGGTGCCGACGGGGCGATAGAACGCGGCGAAGGCGTTGACGGCGTCGTCGCGCTCGCGGCGCAGGTGCTCCATTTGGCGGTGGCGGGCGATCGCCGTCTCGACGACCGGCTGGACGCGGCCCGGCCACAAGCCCCGCACGACATACGAAGCGACACCCGCGGACATTGCCGCATCGAGGGTCGCGGCGTCGGCCTGGTCGACGAACGCGACGATCGGCCAGCGCCGCTCGCGGGCGAGGCGGAACACCTGCTCGCGGGCCTGACTATTGGGATCGCCGAGCTCGAGCACGACGACGGTTGGATTGAGGCCGCGGACAAACGTCAGCGCATCGGCGCGCATCGGGTCGAAAACGGAGATGCCGGACCAGCCGGCCGCAGCCAGCTGTTCGATCAGCAGGCGGCCACGCTCCGGCGTGGACGCTGCGATCAGGATGCCATCGATGTTCATATGCGTTACTCGCGACCGGTGAACCGATCCCCCGGGCCCTGCATAGCAAGCCACGGGCCAGCCGAGCCCACGCGGAGAGGCCAGGAAAACCGCGGCGCCTCGCTGCGCCGCTCTGTCACGTTGCCGCAATACGCACAACGATTGCCGGGGAATGCTCAGGGATTGAGCAGAGTCTTGATTGCCCCCGCACCCGCCCAGGCTTGCAACACCCGGGCGCGGGGGATGGCTACTCCCCGAGCAGATGCAAGACGACGTCGCGCTTGCGCGGCTCGGCGCGGTGCTCGAACAGGAACACGCCCTGCCAGGTGCCGAGCGCCATGCGCCCGCCGAGCACCGGGATCTGCAGATCGGTGTTGGTGAGGGCCGAGCGGATGTGGGCCGGCATGTCGTCGGGCCCCTCGTTCTCGTGGCGATAGCCGCCGCCTTCGGGTGCGACGCGCACGAAGAAGTCCTCGAGGTCACGGGCGACATCGGAGTCGGCGTTCTCGTTGATGAGCAGCGTCGCGGAGGTGTGCGGGATGAACGCGGTGAGCAGCCCCTCACGGATGCCGCTGCCGTTTACCCAGTCCGCCAGGGCCGGGGTGATCTCCTGCAGGCCGCGGCCGCGGCCGGCAATGGAAAGGCGGGTCATCGCCTGCTTCATGGCGCGCACCCTAGCACAGGCTGCGCGGCTTTTGCCGCCAATGAACAGTGTTCATCGAAGGCGGAGAGGGGCGGTGCGATGCTCACTGGAATGAACATAGTTCATCAAGAGCGGAAGAAGACCGCGCTGCTGATTGAACGATGTTCACGAAAGGGCTAGGGTGCGGGACCATGGCGCGGGCGAAGAGCAAGGCCAAGCGATCGGCGGCGAAGCGGGCGCCGGTGGGCTTACGCGGGCGCGAGGCGACGCGGCAGCGCTTGCGCGCTGCGGCGTGGGCGGTGTTCCGGCGCCAGGGATTGGCCGGCGCGACGGTGCGCGCCATCGCGGCGCAGGCGGGGGCGGCCGTCGGCGGTCTCTACACGTACTACCCGGACAAAGACGCGCTGCTCGAGGACCTGGCGCTGTCGGCGCTGGCGGAGCTCGGGCGCGAGGTGGCCGCGCGCTCGCGGGATGCGCCGCTGGTCGCCGTCAGTGGCGGGCTGCACGCGGTGTTCGGCGCGGGACAGCCGGCGGCCGCGCTGCTGCCGATCGTGTTCGACGGTGCGCGCAATGGCGGGGAATTCGGCAAGCGCGTGGCGGGGCGCCTGATGAGTGCGCTTGGTCGGCTTGCGGCGGATGCGCAGGGACGCGCGCCGGACGAGGTCGCGGTGCGGGCGCTCGCAACCGCGTGCTTTGCGTTCGGATTGTCGCTGTTCGAGTCGTCGGGACAGCTCGCGCGGATGGATACGCCGGTGGATGCTGTGGTCGACGCGTTCCGGCGGATGACTCGCAGCTAGCGGTTACGGCTTGCGCGGCTTCCAGGCGAGGGCGCGGCCCTCGATCACGCCCTGCTCCTGGTTCGTGACGTTGGGCACGATCTGATCGCGCAGCTGGTTGGCGCGCGCGACGTCCTGGCCGACCGAGGCGAACGAGGCGAGCAGCAGCCAGAAGTACGCCTCGCGGTAGTCCTGGGGCGCGCCGGTGCCGGTGGCGAACATCGAGGCGACGCGCAACTGGGCAGGGCCGTAGTTCTGCTCGGCGGCGCGATAGAACCAGCTGAACGCTTCGCCGTCGTCCTTGGCCACGCCGACACCGTTGGCGTAGAGGCCGGCGAGGAAATACTGGCCCTCGGCGAAGCCCTGGTCGGCGGCTTTGCGCGCCCACGCGGCGGCTTGAGCCGGCTCGGCGGGCACGCCGCGGCCGGCGGCATAGAGCAGGGCGAGGGCAGCCTGGCTCGGCGCGTGGCCGCGGTCGCCGGCCTTCGCGAACCACACGGCGGCCTCGCGTTCGTCGCGTGGCACGCCGCGGCCTTCCAGATACGCGCTGGCGAGACGATAGGCGGCATCGATGTGTCCGCCATCGGCGGCGCGACGGGTCCAGGCGAGACCGGCGTTGGCGTCGCGGCGCGTGCCGAGGCCGTTCGTCGTCAGCCAGCCGAGGACGAACTGGGCGGCGACGTCGTTGCGCGAGGCGGCGTCGCTCAGCCACGCCAGCGAGGACTCGAATTCGCGCGCGGCGTCGCGCCGGATGCCGAGCAGGGCGCCGGCGATCGACGTCGCGGCCTGGTCGCCGGACTTGGCGGCGATCTCCAGCCAGCGCACGGCAGTCGCCATGTCGGGGGCCTGGCGTCCGTAGGCGTTGGCGTAGATGAGCGCGAGGATGACGGCGGCGCCGCCGTCGCCCGCTTCGGCCTCGGGACGCAGCTCGTTGATGGCGACCGCGTACTCCTCGATGCGAAACGCTTCGAAGCCGATCATGTAGTCGGCGCGCGCCGGACCAAGCTCGAGCGGGAGCGCAAAGACGAGCGACATCGCTGCCAGGGCGGCGAGGCGGAAGGGTCGGATCATGGCCGGAGCGTAGACCCCGCCACCCCCCTGTCAATGACGCGGGCTACCCTTCAGTCGGCGCGCCGCCCCGTGCTAAGAACCGGCCGCAATCCAGGCGGAAGGGCGAGGAGTAGCCGAGGGTGCTGGCGCGTCTCGGGCTGAGCCGGGCTTTCCGTTCAACCCCGTCACCTGGGTGGCGGCGGCGCTGCTGGTGCTTGCGTGGTCGTCGGCGGTGGAGGCGGAGCGCCACTACACGTATACGTGTTCGCTGACGGCGCCCATCCATGTCGGCCCCCAGAACGGCGACGAGTATTACGTGCAGCCTTCCGATACACTGGCGTACCAGTATTGCCTCGGGCGCATTCCGGCGCGCTTCCAGGGGCGCTGGCCGCTGGCGGATTGCTCGCCGGGCGGCAAGGCGCGCACCTCGGACGGCAGGCTCGCCAACTTCCCGCAGAAGTGCCGGCGCAATACAGGCAACTACTTTGTGTTCTGAGTCGCGCCAGAGGCGCGCAACCTTGTGTTCATATCCGAGTTCGGCGCGATGACGTTCTTGAGCAAGCTTGGCTTCAACCAACGGTTCTTCTCGAACCCGGTTACCTGGATGGTGGCGGCGATGCTCGCCGTCGCCTGGGTGCAGGTGGTGCGCGCCGATCGCCACTACACCTACACATGCTCGGTCACCGCGCCGATCCACGGCGGCGGCATCATCTACGACGACGAGTACTACGTGCAGCGCACCGACACGCTCGCCTACCAGGCGTGCCTGGGCCGCATCCCCGACCGCTGGAAGGGCAACTGGCCGATCGCCCACTGCGACGTGCCGGGCGGCATGGCGCGTTTCTCCGATGGGCGTCTCGCGTTCTTCCCGCAGAAGTGCCGGGAGAACACCGGCAACCTGTGGGCCTACTAGCATGACCATGCCCACGACCACTCCCATCGGCATCACCGGCGGCTCCGGCATGCTGCGCCTGTTCGCCAGGGTGCGCGCCGAGGCCATGGCCCAGGTCGGTCAGTTCCTCAAGGCGCCGCTCGCCTGGGTGATGATCGCCGGCGTCATCGGCGGCACCTGGGTGTATTCGGACTTGCGCGAGGGCAACCGCATGGCGTGCGCGGCCACCTCGGTGACGCTGGACCAGCAGACCTTCCGCGACATCGTCATGGGCAACGATCCCATCGGCGGCGGCGTCAACTTCCAGCGCGCCTGCGAGGGCCTGGCGCTGCCCGGCCCGATCTGGGCGCGCATGCGCAATACCCGCAACTGGGCTTGGCCGCCAGGCCGGCAATAGTACGCAGCATGCTCGGTCGCCTGGGGTTCAATCGCGCGTTCTTCACCAATCCGGTCACGCTGATGGCGCTGGCCATGATCGTGCTGGGCTACGCGCAACTGGTGCGCGCCGACCGCAACTTCGATCGCACCTGCGCCCTGACCGCGCCGATCCACGGCGGTGTCATCAACATCCCCGAGTATTACGTGCAGCCCTCCGACACGGTCGCCTACGAGGCGTGCAAGGGCCGCATTCCCGACCGTTGGAAGGATCACTGGCCACTGGCCCACTGCGAGCCGGGCGGCAGGGCGCGCTTCTCCGATGGCCGCCTGGCGTTCTTCCCGCAGAAATGCCGGGAGAACACCGGCAACATGTGGGTCTACTGATGACCATGCCCATCGCAGTCACCGGCGGCTCCGGCATGCTGCGGCTGTTCGCCAGGGTGCGCGCCGACGCGGTCGGCTACCTCGCGAACTTCCTGCGCACGCCGCTCGCGTGGGTGATCCTGGTCGGCATCGGCGTCATCACGTATCTCCACGCCGATCTGCGCGAGCGCAACCGCATAGCGTGCGCCGCGACCTCCGTGACCATCGACCAGCAGGAATTCTTGGGGGTCGCAATGGACGGCGGCGTGCTTGGCGGCATGGCGTTCCAGCGCGCATGCGAGGGGCTGGCGCTGCCCGGTCCCATCTGGGCCCGCATGCGTAACACCCGTAACTGGGCGACGTTGCCCGCCGGGCGCTAACCCACCTCCGGCAGAGCCGGACTAAGCCGCGATCGTCCGGTCGGTCAGGCGGCCGCGCCGCCAGGACGCGCGCACCAAAAGGCCGCGGCCGATCCAGCGGAACGGCGCGGTGACGACACGCCACGCAAAGCTGACGAGGCGCAAGGCGATCACCAGGACGAAGGCGATCGGCACCAGCACGAAGCGCAGGGCGGTGGCCAGGGCGAACGCCAGGGCCATCACCGGCGCCATCAGCGAAGCGCGCAACGAGAACGCGGAGGAGTCGCGGCGGAAGCGGCGGCGACGGATGGTGCGCTCGACGGTGGGCTCGCCCGCCGGTCCTTCGGCGTCGCGGGTCGGAGTGCCCTCGCGATCGTCGTCGTCATCGTCCTCATCGTCGTTGGCGGTGAAGATGCGCACCTTCTCACCGTTCTTGCCGATGTCGATTTCGAGGTCGTGCAGGGCGGCGATGATCTCGTCGGTGTCGGTGCCACGCAGGGCGAACGGATCGACGTCGATGCCCTTCTCCTTGAGCGCTTCCTGGACGCGCTCGCGCACGTCCTTGGGCATCAGGCCGGACAGACTGATGCCGGCCTTCAAGAGCTTCACCGGCACCTTGATGCGCACGCGCTCAGTGCGGCCTTCGCCCGTGTCCTTGTCCACCACGATGCGCACGAAGCGGCGCTCGCCCCCCGCAGGGCGCCCATCGCCATGCAGATGCTCGTGCATGCGGTGCAGATGCGGGCGCAGGCGGTGCAGGTTGGCGAACGGGCCGTCGGCGCGCTCTTCGACGCGCGCGGCGGCGGTGAGCGCGTTGAGCAGGCGCTCGCACTCGTCGGCGTTGATCTTGCCTTCGCTCAACAGGTCGAGCCCGCGCTTGCGTTCTTCGTTCATGGCACTCCCCTACGAAGTGGATCTCGAGCGGCGCTCGCTGAGGGCGCGCGTCGCTTCGGTGACGGTGATCTCGCCGGCGGCGAGTTGGTCGAGTGGCTTGGACAATTCCGTCGTGCGCGTCTCGACGAACTCGAGCTGAGCGGCGATGCGGTTGAGCCGGTTCTTGATGGTGGGGTAGGAGACCCCGAACCACTCTTCCATGCGCTTGATGTTGCCGTGGCTGCGTACGAAGGCGGCCAGGAAGACCTGGTCGTCGCCGCCGAGACGGGCGAGTGGCGGCAGATCGAACGGGCCCTCGATGGCGATGCCGCTGTCCGAGATGCGCACGCGCTCGATCACGAAGGCTTGGTCGCCGACCAGCTGCGTCAGTTTTTCCCAGTCGTGGGCCATGGCGGCGCTCTAGGTTGACTTCTACAACAAGAATGCGCACTCCGATAAAGAAAATCAATACACTGCTTGATATTCTTTATGTTTGGAGCGGCCAATGTCGAGAAAGGCAAGGAATCTGCGGCGCTTGAGCCGCGGGGGCTGGAGTCCTAGGGTCCGGCCTCCATGGCGGGTGAGATCACCTACATCGCGGCGGCCGGAGCGGGCGTGGTGAGCTTCCTGTCGCCGTGCGTGCTGCCGCTGGTGCCGGCCTACCTCAGCTTCGTCGCCGGCACGACCGTCGAGCACGACGGGCAGGGCGGGGCGGCGCTGGGCTCGGGCACCCGCAGCGTTCTGCCGGCGGCGCTCGCCTTCGTGTTCGGCTTCTCGCTGGTGTTCGTCATGCTCGGCGCGACGGCGAGCGCGATCAGCGGCCTCTTGTTCGACCACTTCACGCTCATCGCGCGCGTCGCGGGCATCGTCGTGATCCTGTTCGGGCTGCACTACCTTGGTCTGTTCCGCCGCCTCGGGATTCTCTCGTTCCTCGATCGCGACGTGCGCGTCCACGCGGCGCCGGCGCTCGGCGGCATCGGTGGTGCGTTCCTGGTCGGCATTGCGTTCGCGTTCGGATGGACGCCGTGCATCGGCCCGATCCTGGCGACGATCCTCACCTTCGCGGCGAGCAGCGACTCGCTCAGCTACGGCGCATCGCTGCTGGCGGTCTACTCGCTCGGCCTCGGCGTGCCGTTCATCCTGGCTGCGCTGGCGCTGCGTCAGTTCCTGGCGTTCTCGCGCAAGTTCCGCCCCTACCTGCGCCGCGTCGAGCAGGGCGCCGGCGTCGTCCTGGTGCTGACGGGCGTGCTGATGGTGACCGACCGCTTCTCGGCGTTCGGCTACTACCTGCTCGAGGCGTTCCCGATCCTCGGCCACATCGGCTAGCTCTTGGCGTAGGCCGGGAACGGCGCCTCGCCAGCCAGCCAGCGCGCGATGACGCCCGGATCGCGCAGCACGGTCGCCACGCCTTGCGTCATCTCGACGGTCGCGTCCTGCAGGCGAAGGTCGCGGCACGCCGACTGGATGCCGTCAGTGGCGGCGGCGGCGAGGATGCGCGGCCAGGTGAAGACACGCCGCTGCTCGCGCTCGGCCTCGGGATCGTTGAGTTCCTCCTCGCAGCGCTTGGCGTCGTACGACGTGAAGGCGCGGCAGCTGCGCGGGCGGTCGGCATAGATCGAGCAGGCGCCGTCGCGCAGCAGCGGGCACGGCACGCGCGCCTTGATGCGGGCGAGGGCGTCGAGGCCGGCGAGGCGCGGCGCGGTGGCGAGCACCGAGTCGCGCAAGGCAGGGTTCTTCACCGCCACGGCCGCGACGCCGATCACCTCGATGATGGTCGCCTCGACGTTGACGTAGCAGCAGAAGTTGCAGCCCTTCTTGCAGGCGATGCGCGTCTCGATGGCCTTGCCCTCGCGCGCGGTGCGGAAGAACTGCTCGGTGGACGCATCGAGCGCGCGCGCCGCTTCGGTGTGGATGGCGGCGATGGCGTCGGCCTGGGCGCCGGCGTTCGGCGCATGACGGGCGCTGCCGAGCTGAGCGGTGGCGTGGCGATAGGCGCCGCGGCGCACGTCGGCGAGTTGGGCGCGCTCGGCGTCATTGAATCCGCTCTCGAGGTCGGGGCGGTCGGACTTCGGCGTGGTGGCGCGGCGTTTGGCTTCGCCCATGGGTGTGCCCTACGGATACGGTCGGAATACGGTTTCGCCCGCCAGCCAGCGGCCGGGGGCGGTCGAATCGTTGGCGAGCAGGTGCAGCGCGGCGGTCAGCTCGACGTTGCAACTCTGCAGGTTCTCGGCGGCGCAGGCGCGGCGCACGCCGATGCTGATGGCGGTCTCGATCTGGCGCGGGAACGGCACGATCGGCACGCTGAGATCTGCGTTGCCGGTGCCGGCGGTCAGCAGCGAGCGCTCGCAGGCCTTGGCGTCCACCGACACGAAGGCGCGGCAGCTGCCGGGGCGATCCTCGTAGACCTGGCAGGCGCCGTCGGCGCCCAGCATCGGGCACGGTTGGCGCATCTTCCAGCGTTGGTCGGGATCGACGTTGGCCGACTTGTGCGCGTTGGCGTGCACGGCGGCGGTCAGGTCGGCGCGCTGGGACGCGCGGCGCCACACCAGGATCGCCTCGACGATGCTCGCCTCGACCGCGAGGTGGCAGCAGAACGAGCAGCCCTTGCGGCAGGCGATCTGGCCCTTGAGCTTCTGACTCTCCGCCGACTGCGCGTACCCCTGCTCGACCTCGCGCTCCATCAGCGCCATGGCGCCGGCGAGAATCGTGTGCAGCGCACCCAGGCGATTGTGCTCGCTGTCCGCATCGCGCGCTGCCTGCAGCGCCGCCCGTGTGTTTTCCTCGGCGCGCTTGGAGAGCTTGCCGAGGTGCTCCATCAGGCGCACCTGATGGTTGGTGCCAGTGGCGCTGGACACTGCGACCGGCATCACGGGCGCCCACGGGCGTCCCGAATCCTTCGCTGCCTGGCGCTGCTTGGCTTGGCCCACCTCACCCTCCGGGGGAAACCGCGCGAGCGTAAGCGAGCCGGAGGGGGCCATCAACGACTCCTACGCGCTTAGGAGTTCGCGCTCGTCGACCTGGTCGAGTTGCTCCGGCTTCAGGTGCGCCTCGGCGTAGCGGCGGTAGACGCCGGCCTCGACGAACAGCTTGAAAAGATCGCTGTCGATGTGCCCTTCCGACTGCATCTTCTTCATGATCTTGAGCGACTGCGACAAGGTCATCGCCTTCTTGTACGGACGGTCGGCGGCGGTGAGCGCTTCGTAGATGTCGGCGATCGCCATGATGCGCGCCGGGATCGACATGTCGTCGCGCTTCAGGCCCTTCGGGTAGCCCTTGCCGTCCATGCGTTCGTGGTGGCCGCCGGCGAACTCCGGCACCCGCTTCAGGTTGCGCGGGAAGGGCAGCTGCTCGAGCATCTCGATGGTGACGACGACGTGGTCGGAGATGATCTTGCGCTCCTCGTTGTTGAGCGTGCCCTTGCGGATGGACAGGTTGTAGACCTCGTTCTCCGACAGGAACGGCTTGTCGGCGCCGGTCCAGTCGCGCCAGCGCTGCGTGCTCACTTGCTTGATGCGCTCGATCTTCTCGTCGGCGAGGAATTCGCCGCCGACGTTGGTCGCTTCGATGAAGGCGCGATCGGCGTCGATCTGCTTCAGGCGCGCCTCCAGCGCGGCCTTGCGCTCGTCCTCGCTGCCCTGGTTGGCGAGCGTCTTCTTCAGGTAGTCGATCTCGGCGTCGCGCTGCAGCACGGTGAAGCGCGTACGCACCGTCTCGATGCGATCGTAGATCGTCTCGAGCTTCGTGGACTTGTCCATCACGTACTCGGGCGTCGTCACCTTGCCGCAGTCGTGCATCCACGCCGCCATGTGGATCTCGTACTTCTCGTCCTCGGTGAGGTCGAAATCGGCGAACGGGCCCTCGGTGGCCGAGCACGCCGCGTCGGCGATCATGTCGGCGAGCACCGGTACGCGCTGGCAGTGGCCCGAGGTGTAGGGCGACTTGCGGTCGATGGCGGTGGCGATGAGCTGCACGAACGAATCGAGCAGCTTCTTCTGGCCTTCGAGCAGCTGGCGGTTGTCGAGGGCGACAGCGGCCTGGCTCGAGAGCGCCTCGACCAGGGACTGGGTGGCGGGGTCGAAGTCGACGACGTTGTTGGCCGTGTCGCGCGCGTTGATGAGCTGCAGGACGCCCACCACCAGGCCCTCGTAGTTCTTGAGCGGCACGGTGAGGAACGACTTCGAGCGGTAGCCGGTGCGCTTGTCGAAGTTCTTGGCGCCGGAGAAGTCGAAGCCCTGCTCGGTGTACGCGTCCGGCACGTTGATGAGCGTGCCGGTGATGGCGACGTGGGTGGCGACGTTGTGGTGGTTCGGCTCGCCGGTGGCGGGATCGATCATCTGCAGCGGCGGGAACGGCACCTTGTCGCCGGTGGTGCCGCCCATGGCGATGCCGAGGGTGTCGTTGCGCATGATGGCGAACGACAGGGACTGGTCGTCCTTCAGGTACAGGGTGCCGCCGTCGGCGTTGTAGATGGCCTTGGCCTCGACCAGGATCCGCTCCATCAGCCGGTCGTGATTGCGTTCGGCCGACAGGGCGATGCCCACGTCGATGAGGCGCCGGAGCACCGACCCTTGGTCGGTCGCCTGGGCAGTCGTAGTCGCCATGCGTCGCAACTTCCCCTGGAGAGGCTTTGCCTTGGCAAAAGCCTCGGAATCCAATGGGGAATTGATGGCAGCTTGGCCCCGGCAGCGCAACCGGCGCCACGGGAAACCGGCCTAGATCAAGGCTTTTCTACTAGAAGGGGCTCGTCCCTGCATACGGGAGCACGGCGCAATAGAGGCCAGCATTCTGCAGGGTGCGGCAGCGCGCCTCGGCGTCGCCGCGGTTCGCCACCGGGCCGGCATTGAGGCGGACGTAGCGGCCCTCGCCGGGCTTGTCGAAAACGGCGGTGCCGGGCGCGAGGCCGGCGAGCGCGCTTTGCGGCGCGGCGCGGGAGAGCTCGTCCCAGCCCTCGCGGGCGGTGGCGACCGCCCGGTACGAAGCCAGGTGGAGCGCAAAGGCGCCGGCCGGCGCCGGCGGCGGTGCGGTGGCGACCGGCGCGGCCGGACGCGGCGCGGTTGCCGCCGGCGCGGGAGTGGTTGCGGCGGGCGCGGTCGCGGCAGGCGGACGCGCGGGCTGCGCCGGCAGCAGGGCCACGGGCGCACCGGGTCTCGTTGTCGTCGCCGGCGGGGTCGCGGGGCGGGGCGCCGCCTCGGCGGTCGCGGGCTCGCGCGTGATCACGGTGAACAACTGCGCGACGAGCTCGTCGAGGTCCGCCTCGATGGCGACCAGGCGCTCGATGGACGGCCGCAGGCCGGCGAACTCCTGCTGCATCTGGGCGAGGCCCGCTTCGACGCGCCGCATGCGTCCGACGACGGTGTTGTCATCGGCAGCCTCGGCGGCGAGCACGTTGCGCGGCAAAGGGGCCAGCGCGGGCGCCGGAGCAGCAACGGCGGCGCGCGGCGTCGCGGGCGCTGGCTGGGGCGCCGGCGGAACGATGGGTGCAGGTGCCGCAACGGCAGGCGCGGGTGGTGCAACCGGTGCCGGTGCGGGCGTCTGGACGGGTGCCGGCGTTGGCGGAACGGGGGCGGCTGCTGCCGCGGCAGCGGCGGGCGCGGTCAGCGCCGGTGGCGGTGGCGGCAGCGGAGCGGCCGCCGGCGGCGGCGGCAGGGCCTGCCCTTGGGCCATCTGCTGGAGGACGGCGAGGGGCGTGCTTTGCTGCGCCGCGGGTGCGGGCACCGGGGCGTTCTGTGCCGTCATCACCGGCGGCGCGGCCCCCGCCCGCCAGCGTCTCGCGCGGGCGCTCCTGCGGGTTCGCCAACGCCAGTGCATTGGGGGCGGGCAGTGCGCCGGGTGTTGCCGCAGCGGCAGCTGGCGGCACCACCAAGGGCCGGCGCGGTGGCGGCGTCGGCATCGGCTCGGTCAGGGCGGGACGGCGGCCGAAGCTCGGCAGCTCCCAATCCGGCAGCCAAGACGTGATGCGTTCGCCGATGCCGGTCGAGCAACCGGCCAGCGCCACGCTGCTCGCCAGCAGAACGGCGGCGCGGGTCGCACCGCGGAAGGCCTCGGGATGGCGGAATGCCTGGGGTGCAGCCGCAAGGCGGCCGGCGCAAGTCTCACCAGGGCTTAGGCGCCGACAGAACGGAAGCACAAGATATAGTATGCGCCCGGAGCCTCCCCGCAGCAAGCAGCCCGTGCCGCGGGCCCAAGATCCTCGATCACAATGCTGCGGTCCGCGGGCTCTGCGGACATCCCGGAGCGGGCCGGTCCTTCGCGGATGCCCCTGCGTGCTCGGCGAGAAGAAATGAAGAAGACCTATCTCGGCTCGTGCCACTGCGGCGCAGTTCGCTTCGAGATCGACGCCGACCTCGACCATGTGCGGGCGTGCGACTGCACGATCTGCCGAAAACGCGGGGGCCTGATGCATCGCGTCGACCCCTCCGACTTCCGTCTGCTGACACCGATCGACCACCTCACGCTGTATCAGTGGCATACGCACACGGCACGCGACTACTTCTGTAAGGCGTGCGGCATCCTGCCGTTCCGGCGGCCGCGGACAGCGCCGGGGAAATGGGCGATCAACGTGCGCTGCCTCGATGGCGTCGACTTTGAGGCGATCCCGATCAAGCGGCTGCAAGGCAGCAAGCTGCCGTAGCTCGCTCGTTCCGAGCGCGCATATCGCTCGTTGCGGCTGCCTGACAGCGCGGCGCAATCTTTTGCTGCGGCCTGTCGTGCCCGCGAATACTTCTTCACTATGCCCGGAATAGGTTGAGGCGGATTCCGGCGCGCCGTACCTCCCGCGCGCCCGCGTCGCGCGGGCTTCATCGCTTCGCTGATTGCGAAGTCGCTGCGCCACCGGGCTTCGTTTCTGGCCGGCGACGCAGGGAGGAAACCATGCGTCCGACGACCTGGGCCTGGCCCGCTCCTTCGAGCGAGCCGGCAGCGGAGCCTTTGCCCGCGCAGAACGCGAACCACCAGCCGGTGCCGGCCGCCCAACTGTGGCGGGAAGCGGCCGCGCGCTCGCACGCCCTCGACGTCGCGGCCATGCGCTTCGGCCTGCGCCTCGACGCGGGGCCGTCGGTCGGTCTGCGGGATGGCGTACCGTCTGCGGCGTTAGGCGAGATCGAACAGCAGCACCTCGGCCTCGGTGTCGGCGGCTAGGGTGAGCAGCGGCTCGCTCTCGGCGCTGGCGCCGTCGCCTTCGCGCAGCTCCGTACCGCTCAGACTCACGATGCCGCGCGCGACCTGCACCCAGGCGCCGCGCCCGGCCGCCAACGTGTGCTGCACGGACTCACCGGGCGCGAGCTTGGCAACGTACAGGCGCGCGTCCTGGTGGAGGGTCACCACGCCGCCTTCGCCGCGCGGGCCGGCGACCAGGCCCAACCGCCCGCGCGTCTCGAGGGGGCCGAAGGTCTTCTGTTCGTAGCTCGGAGCGATGCCGCGCTCCTCCGGGATGATCCAGATCTGCAGGAAGTGCACCGGCGCATCCCTAGACGGATTGAACTCCGAATGCGTGATGCCGGTGCCGGCGCTCATGCGCTGCACGTCGCCGGGGCGGATGACGGTGCCGTTGCCCAGGGAATCCTCGTGGGCGAGCTCGCCCTCCAGCACGTAGCTGAGGATGTCCATGTCGCGGTGGCTGTGCATCGGGAAACCGGCGGCGGGGATGACGCGGTCCTCGTTGATGACGCGCAGGGTGCGGAACGCCATGTGCTCCGGGTCGCGGTAGCCGCCGAAGGAGAACGTGTGGCGGCTGTCGAGCCATCCGGTGCGCGTCTCGCCGCGCGCCATGCGATCGCGGAACCGGATCATGTCTGCTGCCCTTCAGGAGGTTGTGCTGATCTTGTGGTGTTGCGACTGCGTCGTCGACGGGTTCGCGGATGGATTGCCGCGAGCCCCAGTCCGGCGCCGTGGGTGAACCACCCGGCCGGTGCGGACGTATCCTCTATAAAGAGACGATGTCCGAGGGGGAACCCGTGCAGGAGCCGCAGCAAACGTCCACACCGCTCTCGTCGAACACGGCGTTGTGGGCCGGGATCGCTTTCTCGATCGGGTTCGCGGGGTTGATTGCCGCGCTCGATCCGCTGCTCAAGCCGATCGCCTTCGCGCCGGACACCGGTGCCTCTCACTACTATTGGAAGCTGCCGGATCCCACGGCGCTGACCCGTGCGGTGGCCTGGGCCTGCTACGCCGCGCACCAACTCGCCATTTGGGGCCTGATCTTTGCCGCGCAGCGGCAGCAGCCCAAGACGACCAGGGGCGTGCACTGGTTCAACGCTTCGGCGCTGGCGGTCAACGCGTTCTTCGTCTTGCTGCATCTGGCGCAAACGCACGTCACCTACGACGGGTTGGCCCAGGACGTGTCGATCTGGTCGTCGCAGGCATCCGTCGTGCTACTGCTGGTCGTGGTGCTCCTGATGGAGAACCAGCGCCGTGGCCTGGCGTTCGGCAAGCGCGCCTCCGTGCTGCTGGAGAGCGGCCGCTTCGCCCGCAAGTACCACGGCTATTTGTTCTCCTGGGCCGTGGTGTACACGTTCTGGTACCACCCGATGGAGGCGACCTGGGGTCACCTGCTCGGCACGTTCTACACGGCCCTGCTGATGCTGCAGGGCAGCCTGTTCTTCACGCGCGTCCACACCAACAGGTGGTGGACGCTGGCGCTCGAGACGCTGGTCATCGTGCACGGGACGATGGTCGCGGTGCAGCAAAAGAACGGCTTGTGGCCGATGTTCCTGTTCGGCTTCGCGTCCGTGTTCATCCTGACGCAGATGCACGGTTTGGGCTTGCCGCGCTGGGTGCGAGCCCTGTTCGTCGTCGCCTACGTCGGCGGAATTGCGCTCGTCTATTCGACCGCGCGGCCGTTGGCCAACGTGCACGAGGTGCTGCGCATCCCGCTCGTCGAGTATCTGCTCGTGTTCGTCATCGCGGCACTGGTGGCCGCGGGAGCTTTCCTGTGGCGCCGCATCGCCGCCAAGGCAGCGGGCGTCGCCTGAACCGGGGCAGGGGCGGGAGGCGCAACGCCTGCAATTGCACCTGCTTGATCGCCGTGTCAGGCTCGACAAGCGCGTCTTCTGGGGAAAGGGCGCCCGACGATGAACTTCGCTAAGGCGCCGGCGCCCTCATTGCCATTGGTCCTGTGCCTCGTTGGACTGCTGGGATGTGTACAAAGCGCCGAGGAGATCGCTCGTACAGATCAGCGTCTGGCGGGGCTCCGCATCGATACGATCGACGGGCTGCGGATCGTCTGCCTCCAGGCGCAGCCGGCAGGGTGTCCTTCGACGACGGGACATCCCTCCATCATCAACGAAACCGATCGGACGACGTACGTCGCAACGGAGGACAAGGGCGCCTCCGCGTCCCTGTTTCGGGCGGGCAACGGAACGACGAATCAGCGCGCGTACGTGTTTGCTTCCTCGTACACGAACAACCGCAACATAGAGGTCATCGTCAACGCAGCGGAAAACCCGGACCTCAATCAAGCCCGGCAAAAAGCGGTCGCGTTGTCGACAGAACTCGGAAGGATGCCCGCGTGCGTCCTAACGCAGGTGAAAGAGGTCAAGATACAGAACTCGGCAGGTCTCGGCCTTGATACCGGTGGCGTAGCGGCGGCAGCGGTCTCCGCAACGTCGTCCATCTACATCTTCGAAGACTTCTTCAACCGATCGAGGCAAAGCAGGATGGCCGAGGAAGTTCTGCTGCATGAACTCGCCCATCTATTGTTCGACAATCCTACGTCGGGGTACGCCACGTTCGCCTACAAGAACGCGGTCGTCACGGATGGCGTCTATGTCTCTCGATATGCCGCCGGCGTTCGGGCGGTCTCGCCCCTGCAAGGCGATCGCGAGGATGTCGCAGAGAGTTTCGTCGCGTACTTCGGGGCGAAGTTCCGATCGGAACGCGTCGGAGCGTTCTTTGCGAACTCCGTGCGTTCCGCGATTCCCAGCAGGATTGCCTACTTCGAGCGCTTCTGCCCGACCGCATAGCTTGCGGTGCCGAAGCGCGCCGGGCATCGAACTCGTTTCGGGGAGTGGTGCCCACAGATGGAATCGAACCATCGACCTCTCGCTTACCAAGCGAGTGCTCTACCTCTGAGCTATGTGGGCGCCGGGTAGAAAAGGACGGCTCAGCCGTCTAGCGCGGCGGACCTTGCCAAAAAAGACCCCCGCCAGCAAGCGAAGCTGCGGACGGGTGGGGTGCGCGGCCTTGACGCGGCCCCAATTGGCCTTGAAAACGGTCGCCAAGAAATGACCGACCGCTCCAGGCCGCCTGGCCCGAACTTCGGCAAGAACGTGCCCAACGGGCGCGTCGAGAAGGAGGCCCTGTCCGACGCGCTGCGCAACAATTTGCGCCGGCGCAAGGAGCGGGCCCGCGAACGCGGCCCCGATGAGGGCCCCGAGCGGCCGACCCTCCTCCGCCCGGACGGAAAATAAGAGCCCAAGGAAGATAAGACTCTATGGATCGCATTCGCATCCGCGGCGGCAACCCTATCCGCGGCAAGATCGCCATCGGCGGCGCCAAGAACGCGGCCCTGCCGCTAATGGTGGCGAGCTTGCTCACCGAGGACATCGTCAAGCTGTCGAATGTCCCCGACCTGATGGACATCAAGACACTGATGGACTTGCTGATGTCGCATGGCGTCGTCGTCGAGATGGCGTGGGACAAGAACAGCGCGGCGTGCCGAACGCTCGCGCTCAACGCAAAGAACATCACCAACCTCACGGCCGAGTACGACCTGGTGCGCAAGATGCGCGCCTCAGTGCTGGTGCTGGGTCCGCTCGTCGCGCGCTTCGGCGAGGCCAAGGTTTCGCTGCCGGGTGGCTGCGCCATCGGCACGCGTCCGGTGAACCTGCACCTCGCCGCGCTCAAGGACCTCGGCGCCGAGATCGAGATCGAGGACGGTTACATCCACGCCCGCGCGCCCAACGGGCTGAAGGGTGGCGCGGTGCGATTCCCGACCGTCACCGTCGGCGGCACCGAGGACCTGCTCATGGCCGCCGCCCTTGCCAAAGGTGAGACGGTACTGGAGAACGCCGCCTGCGAGCCCGAGGTCGTGGACCTCGCCCACCTTCTCGTCGCCATGGGCGCCGAGATCGAAGGCGCCGGCTCGCCGCGCATCGTCATCCGTGGCAAGCCGCGCTTGCACGGCGCCAATCACCGTGTCGTCGCCGACCGCATCGAAGCCGGAACCTACGCCATCGCCGCCGCCATCACCGGTGGCAACGTCGAGCTCAATGGCGCCGGCGTCGAGCTGATGGGCGCGGTGGTGGAGAGTCTCGTGCACTCCGGCGTCGAAGTGACATCGGCGCGCGACAGCCTGAAGGTCACCGCCAACGGCGCGGTGCGCGGCGTCGATATCTCGACCGCGCCGTTCCCCGGTTTTCCCACCGACATGCAGGCCCAGATGATGGCCCTGATGGCGACCGCGAGCGGCGCCTCGGTCATCACCGAGACCATCTTCGAGAACCGCTTCATGCATGTGCCGGAGCTGGCGCGCATGGGCGCCGACATCACCATCAAGGGCAACACCGCCATCGTGCGCGGCGTGAAGACCCTGAAGGGTGCCCCGGTCATGGCCACCGACCTGCGCGCCTCGGTCTCCCTCGTGCTCGCCGGGCTCGCCGCCCAGGGCGAGACCATCGTCAACCGCGTCTACCACCTCGACCGCGGCTACCAAAGCCTCGACCAGAAGCTCCGGGCATGCGGCGCCGACATCGAGCGCGTCCCCGGCTAAGGTCCTCCCCGCTTCAGGGAACGCAGGGTGGGGATGGCCTCCGCGAGCATGGTTCGCACGCACTTGATACTAAACGTATCAAACCCTATCTATTGCATTCTGATCCCCCGCTGCCTCACAGCAAGGTGTTCTGCCTAGATTCCGCATATTTATGCGTCGAGGCTGCCGAGATAGATACCAATAGTATTGACACGACACGACGCGCGCCCTATGTGGACTGCCATCCACCCCAAGAGGCCCCGCACGCCCCGCAAGTCGATCCACGCGTCCATAGACGAAAGCCACGACATGGTTCATTCCATCGATGGAGAACGTCCACGGCTGCCTCTTCCCCGCGGGGGCTCCGCCCGGCCGCCACGAGGAACTGAATTCGAAAGCCGGCGACGCGCTCGCGCCGCTCTTCCCGCAAGCCGCCCGCATCCACCGTATTTCGTCGAAGAATCCGCGGCGCTGGATTGCCCGCAGCGGCCGAATTAGTTTCTCCGCCAATCCGTTAGCACCCGATGGACCTGAACCCGCCCCCGATGGCAGCTACCCCGCTCAAGCTCACGGCGAACGACGCCGAGGACCTGACCATCATTTCGGCCTGCCTCCAGG
This sequence comes from Rhizobium sp. Q54, assembly GCA_945947575.1. Taxonomy (GTDB): domain Bacteria; phylum Pseudomonadota; class Alphaproteobacteria; order UBA2966; family CAIVPW01; genus CAIVPW01. The sequence goes on along the minus strand of CAMEYM010000003.1, from coordinate 56,734 downwards.
ACGCGGTGACGCTCGCCACCGACATCACCTACTTGCCCAAGGAGCGCCGCTTCGCGGCCGTGTTCAGCCGCTTCCGCGGGGAGGACCACTACGGCGACGGCAAGAAGCGCTGGGTGAAGTCGGGCGTGCACTTCAACGGCGTGCTCGGCGTGCAAAGCAAGGACCTCAGCCGCGGACCCGACGCGGTGCTCGAGCTGCTGGCCATCGAGGCAAAACCGCGCGACGACGGCGCCGCCGAAGTGCGTCTCGCGTTCGCGGGCGGCAGCTCCATCCGCCTCGACGTCGAGTGCATCGACTGCAATCTGCTCGACATGGGCGAGCCGTGGGCGGGCCGGCGCCTGCCCAAGCATTCCATCGATAAAGGCTAGGCGCGCATGGACGCCACCCTTCCCGACGGCACGATCGTGCTGGCGTTGCCGCGCGGCCGCATCCTGCGGGATGTGATGCCGCTGGTGAAGCGCGCCGGCATCGAGCCGGAGGCCGCCTTCGACGACCCGAAGACGCGCAAGCTCCTGTTCGACACCAACGACCCGAACATCAAGATCGTGCGCGTGCGCTCGTTCGACGTGGCGACGTTCGTCGCCTTCGGTGCGGCGCAGCTCGGTGTCGCCGGCAACGATGTGCTGATGGAGTTCGACTACCCCGAGGTCTACGCGCCGCTCGATCTCGGCATTGGCAAGTGCCGCATGTCGGTGGCCGAGCCTGTCGCCATGGTGGCGAGCGACGATCCCTCGCGCTGGAGCCACGTGCGCGTCGCCACCAAGTACCCGAGCATCACGCGTAAGCACTTCGCGGCGCGCGGCGTGCAAGCGGAGTGCATCGAGCTGTCGGGCGCCATGGAGCTCGCGCCGAATCTTGGTCTATGCCGCCGCATCGTCGACCTCGTCGAGACCGGCTCAACGCTCAAGGCCAACGGCTTGGTTGAGGTCGAGCACATCGCCGACATCACATCGCGGCTGGCAGTGAACCGCGCCGCGCTCAAGACGCGTCCCGACGAAATGGGCGCCTGGATCGAACGCTTCCGCGAGGCCATAGATGCCGACGCGGCTTGACACCAAGTCCAAGGACTTCGAGCGCGGCTTCGCCGCGCTGTTGAGCGCCAAGCGCGAGACGTCGGCCGATGTGAATGCTGCGGTCGCGGCGATTCTGGCCGACGTGCAGGCGCGCGGTGACGAGGCGGTGGCGGAGTACACCCAGCGCTTCGACGGGCTCGCGCTGACGCCCGCGACCCTGCGGATCCCGCCGGACGAGATCGAGCGCGCCGCGGCGCAGGTGCCGGCCGCTGACTTCGCCGCGCTGGAGAAAGCGGCGGAACGCATCCGCCTGTACCACGCGCGCCAGATGCCGGCCGACGATCGCTACGTGGACGAGCACGGCGCCGAGCTCGGCTATCGCTGGACGCCGCTGGCCGCGGTCGGCCTGTACGTGCCGGGCGGCAAGGCCGCCTACCCGTCGTCCGTGCTGATGAACGCGATTCCCGCCCAGGTCGCCGGAGTGCCGCGCCTCGCCATGGTGGTGCCAACTCCCCGCGGCGAGCTCAACGGCCTGGTGCTGGCGGCCGCGAAGATTGCGGGCGTGCGCGAGATCTACCGTATCGGCGGCGCCCAGGCGGTGGGCGCGCTCGCGTTCGGCACCAAGACCATTCCGGCGGTGGACAAGATCGTCGGTCCTGGCAACGCGTACGTCGCGGCGGCCAAGCGCCAGGTGTTCGGCACCGTCGGCATCGACATGGTGGCGGGCCCGTCCGAGATCCTGGTGATCGCCGACGGCGCCAACAATCCCGACTGGATCGCCGCCGACTTGCTGAGCCAGGCCGAACACGACGAGACGGCGCAGTCGATCCTGATCACCGACGACGCGGCGTTCGCCGACGCCGTGGCGCGCGCGGTGGACAAGACCCTGCCGCGCCTCGCGCGCGTCAAGATCGCGAGCGCGAGCTGGCGCGACTTCGGCGCCATCATCGTTTGCCGCACGCTGGCGGAAGGGGCGGCGCTGGTCGATCGCCTGGCGCCTGAGCATCTGGAGATCGCCACCGCCGATCCCGACGTGCTGGCCGCGCAGGTGCACAACGCGGGCGCCATCTTCCTCGGCCGCATGACGCCGGAAGCCATCGGCGACTACGTGGCGGGGCCGAGCCACGTGCTGCCCACGGCGCGCGCGGCACGCTATGCGTCCGGATTGTCGGTGCTCGACTTCCTCAAGCGCACCTCGCTGATGCGCTACACCGAGGCAAGCCTGCGGGCGCTCGGGCCGACCGCCGCGACGCTTGCCGATGCCGAAGGCCTCGGCGCGCACGCTCTTTCGGTGCGCATCCGCCTCGGCTCCTGAAACTCGTTGCGAGCATGCCGGACTCCCAGCGCATCGCCGATCTGACGCTGGACGAGCGCACGGTCGTGCGCCGCAGCCCCGACGTCGAGCAGGAACGCGCGGTCGCGATCTACGACCTTCTGCAGCAGAATCACTTCGCGCCGCGCGGCCATGTGCGCGGCCCCTACCGGTTGCGCCTCGGCATCGAGCCGGCCGGCCTGGTGTTCGATGTGCGCAGCGAAGCGGACGCCGAGATCGGCCGCATCATCCTCGGCATGTCGGCGTTCCGCCGCATCATCAAGGACTACTTCATCGTCTGCGACAGCTACCACGAGGCCATCAAGACGGCGACGCCGGCGCGCATCGAGACCCTAGATATGGGCCGCCGCGCCCTGCACAACGAGGGTGCCGACCTCTTGGTCGAACGGCTGAAGGACCGCGTCGATCTCGATTTCGATACGGCGCGGCGCCTGTTCACGCTGTTGTGCGTGCTGCACCGGCGGACATGACCATGCAGCGCGCGCCCGCCAGCGTCCTGTTCGCCTGCGACAACAACACCGTGCGTTCGGTGATGGCAGTGGGTCTCGCCAAGGCGCGCTACGGCGACGTCGTCTACTTCGATTCGGCGGGCGTGCGGGCCGGCGAGGAGCCCGACCCTTTCGCGGTAGCGGTGCTGGCCGAGATCGGCGTCGATATGGCGGCGCACCAGCCCAAGACCTTCAAGGACCTGCACGACACCTCGTTCGATTGGATCGTGTCGCTCTCGCCCTCAGCCCAGCACAGGGCGGTGGAACTCACCCGCACCATGGCGTGCGAGCTGGTGTTTTGGCCGACCTTCGACGCGACGGCGGCGCGCGGCAGCCGGGAGAGCATCCTGGCCGCCTACCGCGAGGCGCGCGACGCCTTGGCCCGGCGCATCGACGAGGCGTTCGGCGGCCTGACCCGGCCCAAGCCCGGCACTGTCCAGGAAAGGTCTTGAACTGGCCTGGCAGGCGAGGGATTCATAGGCCCCAATTCGACCCCCTTCTCGGGGGACCCCCCACACGTTGACGGAGAGCGAATGGCGAAAGAGGAATTGTTGGAGTTTCCGGGCACGGTCATGGAGCTGCTGCCCAACGCGATGTTCCGGGTCAAGCTCGACAACGGGCACGAGGTCCTGGCCCACACCGCCGGCAAGATGCGCAAGCACCGCATTCGCGTGCTGGCCGGCGACAAGGTCCTGGTCGAAATGACCCCCTACGACCTCACCAAGGGTCGCATCACTTTTCGGTACAAGTAGGTCGGCCGCTACAAGTAGAGCGGTCGTCCAGTGCGTGCGCTCGTGCTCGCCTCGGCGTCGCCACGCCGGCTCGAGCTGTTGCGCCAGATCGGCATTGCGCCCGATCGCATCGAGCATCCCGAGATCGACGAGACGCCCAAGAAGGGCGAACTGCCGCCGGCGCTGGCGCTGCGACTTGGCCTCGCCAAGGCCGCCGCGATCGCGGCGCGCTTTCCGGACGACGTCGTGCTGGCAGCCGACACGACCGTCGCGGTCGGCCGCCGCAACCTGCCCAAGGCGGAGGACGAGGCAACCGCGCGCAAGTGTCTGGCGCTGCTTTCGGGGCGCCGCCATCGCGTGCACACGGGCATCGCCGTAGTGTCTGGCGGCAAGACCCGCAGCCGCCTCGTGACGACCGCGGTGATCGTGAAGCGGTTGACCGATGCGGAAGTGGACGCCTACATCGCCAGCGGCGAATGGCACGGCAAGGCCGGCGGCTACGCCATCCAGGGCCGTTTCGCCGCGCTGGTGAAAAGCATCAACGGTTCCTACTCCAATGTCGTCGGCCTGCCCCTGCACGAGACGGCGGCGCTGCTCGATGGGCTACTGGCCCGATAGCAAGGGTTGCCTCCGCGAACTACTCCGCCGGTTCGCGGTGTCCGAACACCGGCGCGTCCGGCGTCTCGTCGGTGCCGATGCGGCGGTAGATGAACTCGGGCGCCTCGGCGCTGGCCTCCTTCATGGCGAGGCCGAAGATCGCCTCGTGCAGGGGCGAGAGCTCGCAGGCCGGGTCGACGGTGCCGGCGTCGCCGGCCAGCGCGTAGGCCTGGCAGCGGCAGCCGCCCCAGTCGATCTCCTTGCGGTCGCAGCTCTTGCACGGCTCCGGCATCCAGTCGGTGCCGCGGTACTTGTTGAACGCGACCGAGTTGTCCCAGATCCACTGCAGGCTGTGCTCGTGCACACTGTCGAAAGCGAGGTTTGGGATGCTCTCGGCGGCGTGGCAGGGCAGCACCTTGCCGGCCGGGCTGATGTTCAGGAATCGCCGCGCCCAGCCGCCCATGCACGTCTTCGGGCGCTTGGCGTAGTAATCGGGCACGACGTAGTCGATCACCAGCACGCCCTTGAGGCGCTTGCGCGCCTCCTCGACCACCTTGGTGGTGCGCTGGAGCTGCTCGTAGGTCGGGATGAAGGCGGCGCGGTTCTTCAGCGCCCAGCCATAATATTGAACCTGCGCGATCTCGATGCGCTCGGCGCCGAGCTCGACGGCCATCTCGAGGAAGTCGGGGACATGGTCGATGTTCTGGCGGTGGACGACGGCGTTCACCGTCAGCGGCAGGCCGATCTTGCGCACCAGGCGCGCCACTTCGAGCTTCTTCTGGTGGCCCTTGAAGCCGGCAATGCGATCGGCGTTGGCTTCCTCGGTGTCCTGGAAGCTGACCTGGACGTGCTCGAGGCCGCGGTCGGCGAGGGCGCGCAGGCGCTTCTCGTCCAGGAGAACGCCGGAGGTGATGAGGTTGGTGTAGAGCCCGACCTTGGTGGCGTGCTCGACCAGCTGTTCCAGGTCCTTGCGCACGGTCGGCTCGCCGCCGGAGAAGTGCACCTGGTGCATGCCCATGGCGGCGGCCTCGTCGAGGATGCGTGTCCAAGTCTTGGTGTCGAGCTCCTTGCCGGAGCGCTCGAGCTCCAGCGGATTGGAGCAGTACGGGCACTGCAGCGGGCAGCGGTGCGACAACTCGGCGAGCAAAGCGAGAGGCGGTTCGACGCGTACATTCATCGGGCAGCGGCTTTCTGCGGCACCTTTGCCGCGTCGATCAGGAACGCCTTGTCGGCGAGGTCCTGCAGCATGGCGACGACGTCGGTCGCCACCACGTCGCGCGGTGGCGGGTCGATGGTGATCATCGCCATCAGCGCGTCGATGACGCCGCCGAGAGTGCGCTGACCATCCACCAGCTTGAGGACGGTGACGGCCGTCTCGTCGGGCTCGAGCAGGCGTTCCGGCGCGAGGATCACCCACTGCTGCTTGGCGTTGTTGAAGCGAAACTTCACGCCGCGCGGGAAGGCAGGCACCGAAGACTCGCTGAGGACGACGCGCTCCATACGCTAGGCCTCAGGCACGAACGCGCCGGGGGGCACGTTGCCGTGCACGTAGGCGTAGTCGAGGGCGTCGAGCATGGTCCACAGCACTTCGCACTTGAACAGCAACGCGTCGCACACGGCCTCGCGCTCCTCTTGGGTGCGGGCGTTGGTGCGCACGTATTCGAGGCACCAGTCGGCGTCGCGCGGCGCCTGGTTCAGGCGCTTGCGGAAGTACGCCATCACGTCGTCAGTGATGAAGCTGTAGCTCTCCAGCATGCCGGAGATGCGCTCGCGGTGGATGCCGGGCGCGAACAGCTCGGTCAGCGACGAGGCGACGCCTTCCAGGGTCGGCCGGTCGCGCGTGAAGTTCAGGTATGCGTCCACCGCGAAGCGCGTTGCGGGAAGGATACCGCGCGTCGAGACGACGAGATCGCGGTCGAGGCCGAGTCCGTCGGTGAGCTTGAACCAGCGCGCGATGCCGCCCTCTGTCTCGTAGGTACCGTCGTGGTCCTCGAGGCGGTGGCGCCACTCCAGCCGCACGCGCGGATCGCGCATGTGCGCCAGCACGGCCCCGTCCTTCATCGGAATGGTGGACTGGTAATAGTAGCGATTGAGCGCCCACGCCTGCACCTGGCCCTTGGTGCACTTGCCGCCGTGCAGGCGCTTATGGAACGGGTGCAGGTTGTGGTACCGCGTCGCGCCGATCTCGCGCAGCCGCGCTTCCAGTTCATCGGCGTTGCGCATCTGCGGATGCGGCGTGTTCCATGTCACGCTGCGCAGACGCATCGCAAGCGGCGCGGAGGAGGTGGGGGCGGGTCGCTCTACGGTCTGCATCTTGTTCACAGGGTCACCTTCATTCCGTCGTAGCCGACTTCCCATCCCGCCGCTTCGACGAACCGGCGTTCGGCCGAGTCCTCTGCCAGCACGGGGTTGGTGTTGTTGATGTGGACGAACACCTTGCGCTTGACGCCGAGGTCTTCGAACGCGGCGACCGAGCCGTCGTCGCCGGAAAGGTGCATGTGGCCCATGCGGCCGCCAGTCTTCTTGCCGGTTCGGGTGGCGAGCATCTCGTCGTCCTTCCAGACGGTGCCGTCGAAGAAGACGAGGTCGGCGCCGGTGAGGCGCCGCGCCAGGGCGGGCGGCATCGAGGCGCAGGCCGGCACGTAGAAGAAGCTGCGGCCGGAGGCGCGCTCGGTGACCTTCAGCGCGATGGTGTCCTCGGCCGTCGAGCCCATGTTCGCCTGGCTCGGATCCTCGAGGTACAGGGCGACCTTGCCGGGCACGGCGAACGGCTCAACGGCGATGCCGTTGATGACGCCGTCCTTGCTGGCGAGATCGGTGCGCTGATCGAGGTCGAGCGGGCGGCGGTCGACATAGGCGGGATTGAGCACGCCGTAGACCGAGTTGCGGTCGAGCACGGCATGCACGCGGCGTGTCGCGTAGACGGCAAGCGGCTGGCTCTCGCGCAGGTTCAACAGCCCGGCGATGTGGTCGACGTCGGCATTGGTGAGCACGGCGCCGGCGATGGGACTGTGCCGCGTGCTGGCGCTGTCCGGATGCAGATCAGCGTTGTCGTCGATCTGCTTGCGCAGGTCCGGGGATGCGTTGAGCAGGAACCACTTGCCGTCGCCCGACGAGACCGCCAGCGAGGACTGGGTGCGCCGCTTGACCTTGGGGTCGCCGGCGCGGGCGCGCTTGCACAGGGTGCAGTTGCAGTTCCACTGCGGGAAACCGCCGCCCGCCGCCGAACCGAGAACGATTACTTGCAACATCGGCGGCACCCTATCGCGCGCCCGGTGGGTGGTTAATCTATGCGAGACATAGCCGGCGGTCGTGACACCAAGCGCATCGAACCCAGACCCGTGGCGCCCGCCTCAAACGCGAAACGCCCCGGCTATGCTCCGGGGCGTTTGCGATCCTCGCGAGGGCGAGGAAGCTGAGCTTTAGAGCTCGGCGCAGGCGTAGCAGTTGATCTCCATGCCGACGCTGATGACGGTGATCTTCGGGGTCTTCCAGGCCATGGTCGTCTCCTCAGGAAGGTGGCGATCCCACAACGGATCGAACGATGGCAGTGTCGGCGAGTGCGCCCTGCGGCGAAATCTATCCGAGGCATTTGGGTGCCCGCCTATGTCGGCCATAGGCAAATGCGATGGCGGCGGAATCCGTTGCCGTCAGCCGACCTTGGCGGGGGTAGCACGTTCGGCGCCGATCGCCCGGATGAAGGGCGGCTGAGGCAGAACCGAGGGGATCTCCACCTCGGCACCGGCCTGTTCCAGCGCCGCGATGAAGGTCGCGTAGGGCTCGATGCGCGCGTACTGACTGGGAATCAGCCCGATGATACGGCGGTCGGGCAGGTCCACCTTGTAGAGCTGCACACCGAAGTCGATGGCGGTGCCGAGGCGCGCGGTGAGTGCCGGCACGACGGCGACGCCGAGGCCTTCTTGCACCAACGACAGCGCGACCTCGTAGGTGCGCACCTGGGTGACGACGCGATGCTGCGGCACGTTGAGCTGGAACCACTCTTCCATGCGTCGCTGGTGGGCGGTGCCGAAGCTGAACTGAATGGCGCTGTTGAGGACTTTGCGCTCCGCCTCGCCGAGGTCGTGCCACGGGTCGTTGACCTTGGACAGGTCGATGCCCTTCGGCACCGCGAGCACGTAGGGGTCGCTGAACACTTCGAAGCGGCGGAACGAGACGTTGCTCTTGGCGATCGAATCTTCAGCGACCAGCGCGACCGTAAGGCGGCGGCCATAGAGCAATTCGAGCGCTTCGCCGGGCGAGACCTCGTGCACGTCGAGTTCGACGGACGGGAACACCTTGGACATGCGGCGCATGGCGCGCGGCAGGATCACGCGCGCGATCGAGTTGAGCGCGCCGACTGAGATGACGCCGCGCGCGCCTTCGGTGAACTCCTGCAGGCCGGCCATCGCCTCGTCGACGCTGGCGAGGATCAGCTCGGACTTGCGCAGCAGGAACTTGCCGGCGTCGGTCAGTTGCAGCTGGTTGCGGTTGCGATCGAACAGCTGGGTGCCGATGCTTTCCTCGAGCTTGGCGATTTGCTGGGACAGCGAAGGTTGCGCCAGACCGAGCAGCTTGCTGGCGCGCGTCAGCGATTCCGCATGCGCGACGGCCCAGAAAATTCGCAATTGATGGAGCGTGATCATGGAATGACCCGGCGCGGCGGCCCGTGGACGCGGCAACCGGGGCCGCCTCCACTATACCCCGCACGGCGGGCGGGGTAGAAGGCAGTACCATGGGGACGGTGGCGAGCATGCGGCCGCGGGGCAAGAGCGGCTGCCCGATCTGCGGCAAGCCGGTCGTGGAGGGCCACAAGCCGTTCTGCAGCGCGCGCTGCAGGCAGCTCGACCTTGGCCGTTGGCTGAGCGGCTCCTACGCCATCCCGGGCGAACCGGCCACCAGCGACGACCCGACCGCCCCATCCCAAGAAGGCAAGGAAGACGAGTCGTGAGTGCCCCGGGAGGCCGTGACGGCAACCCGCTCGGCGCCGGCGGCGACGTGCCGCTCGTGCCCGGCCGCGCCTGCGGCACGTGCACGATGTGCTGCAAGCTGATGGTGGTGCCGGAGCTCAATAAGCCGCAGGGCACGTGGTGCACCCACTGCGCGCCGCGTTCCGGTTGCGGCATCTACGCGACGCGCCCCAAGTCCTGCCGCGAGTTCTATTGCGGGTACCTCACCTCGCCGGGTGTGGGCGAGAGCTGGCGGCCCCAGCAGGCGCGCATGCTGCTGATGAAGGTGGATGGAGGCATTGCCGCGGTCGTCGACCGCGACCGCAAGGACATCTGGAAGCAGCCGCAGTACTACGGGCAGCTCAAGGCGTGGTCGCGCCAGGGCATGGCGGAGGGCTGGTTCGTCATTGTGCGAGTCGATGAGCACGTCACCGCCATCCTGCCCGACAGCGACGTCGAGCTCGGCGTGATGGAGTCCGGCGAAGGCATCGAGATCGGCTGGCGTCCCACGCCGACCGGCACGCGCTACGAGGCGAAAAAGATACCGGCACAGACGCCGGTGGACGCCGCGCCATGACGGAGATCGCCGCGCCGCGCCCGATCAAGACCGTGCCAGGCCGCTCGTGCGGCAGTTGCACCCTGTGCTGCAAGCTCATGATGGTGCCCGAGCTCAAGAAGCCGATGGGCACGTGGTGCGGGCACTGCAAGCAGGGCACGGGCTGCACGATCCACGCGACCCGGCCGCAGTCGTGCCGCGACTTCTATTGCGGCTATCTGCAGTCGGACACGCTCACCGAGGAGTGGTTGCCGGCCAAGGCGCGCTTCCTTGTGGTCGGCGAGCCGTCGGGGATCGTCTTGTACGTCGATCCGGGCCGCGCCGACGCATGGAAGGAGCCGCCGTTCTACGAGCGGATCAAGTCATGGTCGCTGTCCGGGGTGCCACGCAACCGTCAGGTGACGGTGCGCGTCGGCCGCCGCGCGATCGCCGTGCTCCCCGACAAGGACGTCGACCTCGGTGAAATGGATCCGGGCGACCGCATCATCTGCGAGGCGCGGCGCGGGCCCTTGGGCCGCATCTACAGCGCCCACAAGGTGAAGAAGCCAGAGGTCGCCGGTCCATGAAACTCGCCGAGCTCGTGCCGGGCCGCAGCTGCGGCACCTGCACTCTGTGCTGCAAGCTCATGAAGGTGTCCGAACTCGACAAGCCGAGCGGCACCTGGTGCAAGCACGTCGTGCAGGGCAAGGGGTGTGGCACCTACGAGACGCGCCCGCACTCGTGCCGTGCGTTCCTGTGCGGCTACCTCTCCACCGGGTCGTTGTCGGACGCTTGGTACCCGGGGCGCTGCAAGATCGTCCTGTCCTCCAGCGAGCGCGGCATCACCGCGCAGATCGACCCGAGCCGTCCCGACGTGTGGCGCCAAGCGCCCTACTATGAGCAGTTCAAGTCGTGGGCGCGCGTCATGTCACCGATGGGGCGCATCATGCTGTTGCGCATCGGCGCGCGCGCCATCGTCATCCTGCCGGACGAGGACGCGGACGTTGGCATGGTTGGAGCAAACGACTCCTTCTTCCTGGACATGATGCCGGGCCCGGTCGGCCCGCAGTACCGCGTACGCAAAGAGGCCAAGGGCGCGGGCTTTCCGCAGCCGGCGGCCTCCGAGGCGGCGGGTTGAGCGACGCCGCGACCATCGCACCCGGCCGCTCGTGCGGCAGCTGCACGCTGTGCTGCAAGGTGCTGGCAATCGATGAGCTGCACAAGCCGCACGGCGAGTGGTGCCCGCACGCCAAGCCCGGGCGCGGCTGCGCCATCTACACCGAGCGCCCGGGCTCGTGCCGTGAATTCCATTGCGGCTGGCTGGTCTCGCCAGGACTCTCGCAGGAGTGGTTTCCGGCCAGTTCCAAGATCGTCCTGATGTATGTCGAAAACGGCATCACCGCCGTGGTTGATGCCGGGCGGCCGGATGCTTGGAAGTCGCCGCCGTTCTACCAGCAGCTCAAGACCTGGTCGGCCGCGTTCCTGCAGCACAATCGCCAGGTGCTGGTGCGGGTCGGCAACCGCACGATTGCCATCCTGCCCGAGGAGGACGCTGACCTCGGCCAAATGGGTCCGGGTGAGCGCGTCATCATCGAGACGGCGCAGGCGCCGACGGGCAAGACTTTGTATCGCGCGCGGCGTGCCGATGGCGCGCCGAGCAAGAACGCGGATGAAAGCCGGGCGCCATGACCGACGTAGCCACTCCAAACGAGGGCGGCGCTCCCGCCGCCGGCAAGTCGTGCGGCACCTGCACGATGTGCTGCAAGGTCCTGCACATCGCTGCATTGAACAAGCCGCACGGCGTGTGGTGCCCGCACGTCAAGCAAGGCAAGGGCTGCGGCATCTACGCGGACCGTCCGCACGAGTGCCGCAAGTTCCACTGCGGCTACCTGTCGTCGAACCTGTCCGAGGAGTGGTTTCCGGCGAAGTCCAAGATCGTGTTGATGGCCGACGCGACCGGCGGCATCACCGCGGTGGTGGACCAGAGCCGCCCGGACGCCTGGCGCGAGCAGCCGTTCTACCGGCAGCTGAAGTCGTGGTCGCGCGAGCTGTTGGCATCGAACAAGTACGTCGTCGTACGCATCGGCAAGCGCGCGATCGCGGTGCTGCCGGATGAGGACTTCGACCTTGGGCCGATGGAGATGGACGAGCCGCTCGTCATCGAAACTGCCCCCGGTCCCGCCGGGCGGCCGATCTACCGGGCGCGCCGCGCCGATTCGGGCTACGCCGTGCGCGTCGCGGTGCCCAGGGCGCCGGCGGCGGCGAAGAAGTGAGCGACGCCGCCGCGCCCGAGCGCTCGTGCGGCACCTGCACGCTGTGCTGCAAGGTGCTGCGCATCGTCGAGCTCGCCAAGCCCAACGGCGTCTGGTGCCAGCACGCGCGCCCGGGGCAGGGTTGCGCGATCTACTCCGATCGTCCGCCCAGCTGCCGCGCCTTCCGGTGCGGCTACCTCGCGTCGCCCGAGCTGCCGGAGGCTTGGCACCCGGCGCGCTCCAAGATCGTGCTGGTACGGGAGCCGCACGGCGGCATCACGGCCGTGGTCGATCCGGGGCGGCCAGACGCCTGGAAGGAGCCTCCGTACTATGCCCAGCTCAAGAGTTGGGCCGAGCAGGTGGTCCCCGCCAATCGGCAGATGATCGTGCGCATCGGCGCGCGCACCATCGTGGTGCTGCCGGACCGCGAGGTCGACCTCGGCCTGATGGACCCGGGCGACAAGGTCATCGTCGAGGCGCAGCCTGGGCCGTTCGGCGTCGTCTACAACGCGCGCAAGGCGGGGCCACAGCGGATCATCCCGTCCGCTGCCGGTCCGCAACGCTGATAAGATCAAGCGCCATGACCGAAGCAGCCATGCAGGGGACCAAGGACGAGCCGGTGCCTGGCCGTCACTGCGGCTCGTGCACGCTGTGCTGCAAGCTGCTCGGCATCAAGGTGCTGAACAAGCCGGAGTGGACCTGGTGCACGCACTGCAAGCCGGGCAAGGGCTGCGGCATTTACAACGACCGGCCCGAGCCGTGCCAGACGTTCTATTGCGGCTACCGCCTGTCGGCGACTCTTGGCGAAGAGTGGTACCCGGCCAAGTCGCGCATGGTGCTGCGCGCCCAGGGCATCGGCATCGTCTGCTACGTCGATCCGGGGTATCCCGAGGCGTGGAAGGTGGAGCCCTATCACAGCCAGCTGCGCAGTTGGGCGCGCCGGGCGACCAGCAGCGAGCAGCACGTCATCGTCAACGTCGGCGGGCGCGTCATCTGCGTCCTGCCGGACAAGGACGTCGACCTCGGGCACATGCAGCCGGGGGAGAAGATCGTCGTCGGTACCAAGGACACGCCCATGGGGCCGATCTACCACGCCCAGCGCGTGCAGGCGGGCGGCGCCTGAGCGCTTCGCCCAACTTGCCGCTCCCAGCGATTCCCTCTATAACGCGGCGCTTCCGGCCAGCCCGGAAGACTCCTGCCCGGGTAGCTCAGTTGGTAGAGCAGCGGATTGAAAATCCGCGTGTCGGCGGTTCAAGTCCGTCCCCGGGCACCATTCTTTCTTTGGTCCGACGCGCTCGCGCGGTCATTGGCGGTCGCGACCGCCGACGCCGACCTAGCAACCATTCTCGACTCGCCGCTCCGCCCCCGCAGTTCCGGGTGAGGGCCGGAACGCCATAGAGGTCCTACCCTAGACGTGGGCGGGCGATGACCCGAGCCCGGCGTCAGGCGGGCCAACCTTCGTAGCCGTTGGCGGTAGCGCCTTCTGGCGCTCGTGGGCCCTGCGCGGTTGGGGAACACTGGCTGTGCCTTTGCAGAGGGTTGGCAAGGGCAGGAGGCCTACCGAATGCTCACGTCCACGAAATCCATCGCCACCGTTGATCGCGACACGACGTCGTCGGTCGACGTCGTTACCTTGCCGCGCCCGGACGCCACCCTGGCCGATGCGGCGCGCATCCGCGCCAAGGTTCGGGGCTACATCCTCGATGAGATTCTGCTGCGGACCACCACGGAACTCGACGACGCCGCGTCGTTGTTGAATGCGGGCATTCTCGACTCGACCGGCACCATGGAACTCATCGCGTTCCTCGAGGCGCAGTTCGGACTGACCATTTCCGACTCCGACATCGTTGCGGACAACCTCGACTCGGTCGATCGCATCTGCGCGTTCGTCGGGCGGTCACTGCAAGCAAGAGGCGCGACGGCGCGCTGATCGCGGATTCGTCGATGCTGTTGGCTGATCTCCTCGACGGCGCCGCGCGGCGGCATGCCGACCGCCCGTACCTCATGGCCGGCGAGCGCGCCCACACGTTTTCAGAAATCGCGCAACAAAGCGACGGACTGGCGCGCACGTTGCGGGCCTCCGGGCTGCGGCGCGGCGACCGCGTCGCCTGCCTCCTGGAGACGTGCGCCGAGTACGTGGTCGCGCTCTGGGCGACCGCCAAGGCGGGCGGGGTGTTCGTGCCGCTCTCGGCGGGAATCAGCACCGACCGCTTGGCCTTCGTACTCTGCGACTGCGAGCCTGCTTGTCTGGTCGCGGCGTCGGCCGCGCGGGCGCGGGTTTCGCTGGCGACCGCCCAGGCCGCATCTGCCTGCAACGTCTTGTGGGTGGGCGAGACAGCTCAGGGTGACGGCCTGCGGGGATTGCTGACGGCGGGCGAGGGCGCGCCGGTCTCCGCGAGCATCGATCAAGACCTGTGCCTGATCCTCTACACGTCCGGGTCCACCGGCGAGCCGAAGGGCGTGATGCTGACGCATCACAACGTGCGCAACAACGCCTGGTCGATCGCCACCTACCTCGACAACCAGCCGACCGACATCGTCCTCAGCGCGCTGCCCTTGTCGTTCAGCTATGGGCTGTTCCAGGTCATCACTGCGACCCAGGCCGGCTACGCGGTCGCGCTCGAGCGCTCCTTCACCTATCCGTTCGAAGTTCTGCAGCGCGCTGCGGCGCTGCGTGCGACGGGGTTCCCGGCCGTTCCCGCCATGCTGTCCACCACCTTGCGCCTGGCACGCGAGGGCAAGGTCGATCTGTCGGCGCTGCGCTATGTCACCAACGCCGGCGCTGCGCTCTCGCCCGCACATCTGCAGGAATTGCGTTCGATCCTGCCCCAAGCGCGCTTCGTGTCGATGTACGGCCTCACCGAGTGCACGCGCGTCTCATACCTCGATCCGGCCAAGGCCGATGCCAAGCCGGGGTCGGTCGGCCACGCCATCCCGAACCTGGAGGCGACCGTCGTTGACGACGCCGGCCAGGAGGTGCCGCGCGGTGGCGTCGGAGAGTTGGTAGTGCGTGGATCGGGCGTCATGCGCGGCTATTGGCGCCGGCCCGCCGAGACGGCGCACGTATTGCGCGACGGGCCTACGGGCGACAAGCGCCTGTTCACCGGCGACTTGTTCCGCATGGACGAGGATGACGACCTGCACTTCGTCGGCCGCAAGGACGATATGTTCAAGGTGAAGGGCGAGAAGGTCTATCCGCGCGAGATCGAGAACGTGCTGTTCGAGCTCGACGCGGTGCGCGAGGCGGCCGTGATCGGCCTGCCCGATCCGGACGACGGCCACGTCATCAAGGTGATGGTCGTCGCCCACGAAGGCGCCGAGCTCACCGCCGAGCAGATCCGCCGGCATTGCCGCGAGCGACTGGAGCGGCGGCTGATGCCGTGCCTGGTCGAGGTATGCGCGGCGCTACCGACGACCGAATCCGGCAAGGTCGCCAAGCGCGTCCTGCGCGCCGGCGCATTGGCCGAGTAGGGAAGGCGCCATGTGCGGCATCGCTGGCATTCTGGCCGGACCCACCTCCTCTCCGCCCACCTTTGGCGAATTGCGCGACATGATCGCGATGCTCGGCCATCGCGGGCCGGACGGTCACGGCTTCTACCGCTCCGGGCAGTTCGGCCTGGCGCACGCGCGCCTGAGCCTCGTCGACCTCGCGGGTGCCGCCCAGCCGATCCACAACGCCGATCGCACCCTGTGGCTGTCGTTCAACGGCGAGATCTACAACTTCCGCGAGCTGCGTGCGCAGCTCGTGGCGCTCGGTCATCGCTTCTATACGCAGGGCGACGGCGAGGTGATCGTCCACTGCTACGAGCGCTACGGCGAGGCCGCCTGGCGCATGCTCAACGGCCAGTTTGCGTTCGCCCTGTGGGATGGCCGCCGCCGCTGCCTGTGGCTTGTGCGCGACCGCATGGGCATCCTGCCGCTGCAGTTTGCGCAGTCCGATCGCCACGTCGCGTTCGCGTCCGAGGCCAAGGCCCTGTTCGCCGGTGGACGTACCCGCCCGGTCCTCGATCCCGCCGCTCTCGTCGAGGCCTTCGCGCTGTGGTCGGTGGTGGCGCCGCGTACCGTGTTCCGTGGCGTCGAGATGGTTCCGCCGGCGACGGCGATCTGCTTCGACGCACGCTTGCGGCGGACCGAGCAGCGCTATTGGGAACCATCTCCCGCCACGCTCGATGCGACGACGATGGCCGAGGCCAGCGCCGCGCTGCGGGCGCGACTGGAGCAGGCGGTCGGCTTGCGCCTGGAGGCCGACGTGCCGGTGGGCGTCTACGTCAGTGGCGGCCTCGACTCGTCGGTGCTGGCCGGCTTGGCCGCCGCACAGCGCGGCGACGGCTTGCCGACGTTCAGTATCCGCTTCCCGGACGCGCGCTTCGATGAGACCGATCCGCAGCGCGCCGTCGCGCGCCATCTGCGCAGCGCGCATCACGAGACCATTTGCGACGGCGCCGCCATCCGCGCGGCTCTTACCGAAGTGGTCTGGCATTGCGAGGCGCCGCTCCTGCGTGCCTCGCCCGTGCCAATGTTCCTGCTGTCGCGCCTGGTGCGGGCTTCCGGCATCAAGGCGGTGCTGTCCGGCGAAGGCGCCGACGAGATCCTCGGCGGCTACACGATCTTCAAAGAGGACCGCATCCGCCGCTTCTGGGCGCGCCAGCCATCTTCGGCGATGCGCCCGGCGCTGCTGCGACGCATCCACGAGTACGTCGGCGACGAGCGCACTCGCGCCACGCCGCTGTGGCAGTCGTTCTTCCGGCGCGGCCTCACCGAGACGAGCGACCCGTTCTATTCGCACGCGGTGCGCTGGGCCAACAACGCCTGGGCGACGCACCTGCTGGCACCGGACGTGCGGCGCAGCAACGACCTGGGGCGCATCGTCGGGCAGCTGCGGGCGGCAATGCCCCGCGACGGCTACGCGGCCGGCTCTCTCGAGCACGCCCAGCTCATCGAGATGAACACCTTCATGGCGCCCTACCTGCTGGCGAGCCAAGGCGATCGCGTCGCCATGGGCAATGCCGTCGAGGTGCGCTACCCGTTCCTCGATCCGGGCGTCGTCGATTTCTGCCTGGCGCAACCGGCACGCCACAAGCTGCTGGGCACGCGCGACAAGCTCATTCTGCGCCACCTCGCGCGCGACCTGCTGCCGGCGGCGATCGCGGCGCGGCCGAAGCGCCCCTTCCGCGCGCCGATCGCAACGTCGCTGCTGCAAGAAGGCGGCAGCCAACTCGATGGATTGCTGTCGGAACGGGCGCTGCTGCAGAGCGGGTTGATCGATGCGGCAGCGACCGCCCGCCTTGTCGCCAAGGCGCGCGCTCGCGACGGACAACTCGCCTCCGAGCGCGAGGAAATGGGCCTGATCGGCGTGCTCACGCTGCAGTCGCTGTGGCAGCAATTCGGCTCGGGCTTCGCCGAGCGCGTGCGTGACGCACGTCGGCGCCTTGACCGCTCGCCCCTGCACGTTGCGGAGGACGACCAACCGACGCAACCAATGTCCGTTTCCGTTCCTGCCTAACGAAGAACAAGAAAATGAAAAGGACCCCTATGTCCATCTTCCCCGAGTCGCAAGCGCGTCCGCCGTCTCTCGTCATCGACTACGCCGTAGAGACCAAGCGCATCGAGCAGTTCCTCGTCCAGACCACCGTGCGCGAATTGAACCGGCGCGGCATCGTCGTCGGCGTCAGCGGCGGCATCGATTCCGCCGTATGCGTGACCCTGGCGGCGCGCGCTTTCGGTGCTGAGCGCGTGCTCGCCATCCTCATGCCGGAGCGGGAGGGATCGGACGACGCCATGGGTCGCGCCGAGCGCCTGTGCCGCCAGATCGGCGTGTCGTTCCTTGTCGAGCCGATCGGCCCGAGCCTCGAGGCGCTGGGCTGCTACCGCCGCCGCGACGCCGCCATTCGCAAGGTGCTGCCGGCCTACGGCGCCGGGTGGCGCCACAAGATCGTCACCCAGCGCGCCGTCGATGGCCGCCTGCCGGTCTTCCACCTGGTGGCGGAGTCGCCCCAGGGCGTGCGCAGCGACCTGCGCATGCCGCACGAGCTCTATCTGGAGGTCGTCGCCGCGACCAACTTCAAGCAGCGCGTCCGTAAGATGATCGAGTGCTATCATGCTGAGCGCCTCAACTACGCCGTGCTCGGCACCCCCAACCGCCTCGAGTACGAACTCGGATTCTTCGTGCGCGGCGGCGACGGCCTCGCCGACCTCAAGCCAATCGCGCATCTCTACAAGACGCAGGTCTACGAGCTTGCCGCCCATCTGGGCGTGCCGGCGGAGATCCGTGCACAGGCGCCGAGCACCGACACCTATGGTCTGCCGCAGACTCAAGAGGAGTTCTATTTCGCGCTGCCCTACGCGCAGGCAGACGTCCTGCTGGATGCCATGAACCGCGGTGTCAGCGATGCCACTGTGGCGCCCGCGCTGGGGCTCGACGAAGCCGCCGTCGCGCGCTTGCGCGGCGACTTCCAGTCCAAGCGGCGCGCCGCGCATCGCCTGGCGCGCGATGCCGTGCGCATCGGTGTCCCGCTCGCCGCCACGTCCGGGAGCATCGAGGGGAACGCGCCGTGATGACGGCGGAAGAGCGTGACGCGCTGCGCGCCGATCTTGGCCGCGCGTCGGCGGACTGCGCGGCGGCTGTCGCCACGGAGTTCGCTGCCTATGCGGACACCCGGCGCCGTTCCGCCGAGCAATGGTTCGCGCTTCTCTCCCGTGCACGATGGCTGCGCACCATGGCGCTGCGTCGGGACAAGTCCTGGCCGGAAGCCAGCATGGCACGATTCGCCTTACTGGCGGCCGTTCCAGCCGCAGCCTCGCGCGTCGAAGGCCTGCCGGTCGATGTGTCCGTGAAGCGCAACATCTGCAACGTGCTCGCGCGGCTGCCTGCGCTTGCGCGCACCCTCGACTGCAGCAGCTGGGAGTTCCATGAACTGGCGCAAGCCGTCACCCTCCAGCGCTTCCCGGCTGGGCAGCACAACTGGGTCGTCGGCGGTGCCGGCCGCGCGCCGTTGCTGCGCATGCGGGTGCGGCCTGCCCACGCCCTGCGCCTGCTGCACGAGGTGACCTCGCGCTACGGCGGCTTTGCTCCGGTCGCATCGATTCACCTTAGTCCGTGGCGCGACAAGCCCGTCGTCCTGCGCACTGAGGCGTGCCGGTCGTTCTATCGCATCGCTCGGTCGATGGAGCTGCAGCCGCGCCTGAAGGGCATCCAGGGGATGTCGTGGCTGCATTCCGAGTGCTTGCGCGACGTGACGCCGCACCTAGCCTGGGCGCGCGACCTGTTCATCGACAACGGCGCGTTCACGGCGGAGATGGAGCAGGCGCCCCCGGACTGCGGTGTGCTCACGGGCAGTGCAGAGCGTAAGCGCTTGTACGAGAGCGGTGTCTTCCGCCCCCGCGTGACGCTCGTTCTCTGGCATCGCGACGACGTGCTCGATTGGGCCGCACGCTATCCGGAGTTTGGCGACGCAGCGCCCAGCTCGGCGCGTGTGCTGGCGGAACCGCGTGTCGCGCGGCGTGTAGGTGGCGTCGGTTTGGCGCCGCACCTCGTTCCGCAATAACCGTCATCGCTTCTAGCGCGATCCGCAGGGCGCCCCAGGGGCGCCCTGCCTGTTTTTGGGTACACTGGGGGCAAAGGAGTCCTGCCCTATGGCGAAAGAGGCGAACGGTATTCCCTGGCTGGCGATCCTTGGTGGCGCCGCAGTCATCGCGGTCGGCGTCGCGTTGCTCGTCCAGTCGTGGACGGCGGGGGAGGGGGATCGCGATCCGGGCCCGAGCGTGCGCGAGCTCGCCGATGCCCACCGCCACGTGCACGGCTACACGCTGGCCACCCTGTACGACATCAACGACCCGAACCAGGTGCTGGCCCTGCCCGCGGGTGAGGCCCCCAGCGCGACTCTGGCGGTGCGGGCGGCGGCGGACGGTGGCTGGGATCTGACCCTCGACGTCGCCAACTTCGCGTTTGCCGCGAGCCCGCTCGAGGAGCGCCACGTGCCGGGCCGCGGCCACGCCTACCTCTATGTGGACGGGCAGTATTTCGCCGACTTCAGCAGCCGCACCCACTACCTGCCGCCGCTCGATCCCGGCTTGCACGAGGTTGCGGTCGGCCTGAACACCATCGACCACCGCGCCTACGCGCGCGAGGGCCGCGTCATCGTCGAGCGCGTCGTGTTGCGCGTCGGCGACCCGCGCCGGCGGCCGCCGCCGGCCGAGCGGCGCACCTTCGACCTTGCGGTGCAGAACGGCAGGGTGGTGGGCGCCGATACCCAGCGCGTCAAGCAAGGCGAGACGATCGTGCTGCGCTGGACCTCCGACGCCGACGTCAACCTGCACCTCGAAGGCTATGACATCGAGATGCGGGTTTCGCCGTTGTCACCCGCCGCGATGCAGTTCGTCGCCGACCTACCCGGCCGCTTCCCGGTCGAGCCCCACACGGAGGGCGCCCACGGGCGCGGCGCGGTCTTCTACCTGGAGGTCTATCCCTAGGACGCCGGAGTCTGCGAGGCGAGCACGGCCGGGGCGGAGGAACGCGGGGCTTCCGCGCCCTTTGGCCGGCGCCCATTCAACAGGAAGCCGATCACGTTCGAGCGGCGCACCCCGTACGCATGGACCAGCAACGGCGCGGCGAAACCCGCGACCACGGCAACTGCGTAGATCGGCCAGTAGGATTCGAACACCCCGCCGAGCGCCGCGAGCACCACCCAGATGCAGGCAAAGTGCAGCAGGTAGGCGGTGAAGACCGACTCCGACAGGAAGGCGAGGAACGGGGTGCGTCGGCGCACCACGATCTTGAACCCATACGAGAGGACGCCGATCACGGCCACACCGAAAACGTTCTCTGTGAGGACCCTCACCGGCCCCGGCAGCAAACCGCTGATTACCAAGGCGAAGGCCACGGCCGCCACCAGCGACCAGGTGGCTGCTGCGCGGCCGCTCGGAGCAATGAGAGTGTCGCGCAGGCTCTGATGATGCCAGGCCAGCATGCCGAGCATGTAGAAGGGCAGATAGATGAACTGCGCGACGATGAGCCACTCCGCTTCTACGCCCGGCCACACCAGCGCCATTGCTTCAACCGAGGCGCGCGCACACACCTCCATCGCCACGAGCAGGGCGATCGCCAGGGTGATCGGTGCGACGCGTGCCCGGGCCAGGAACGGGGCCGCGCGTGCGGCGAGGGGGTTGAGGTACGGCGCTGATGCCGCAAACCCCGCGAGGACGATGAGGAACCACAGGTGCAGGTGCCACGCGTGCGGCAGCGGCCCAAGATCGACATCGGGGAACGCCGCGGTGCGCGCCTCGGCGTAGGCGCCGACCAGCCACAGCACGACGAAGTTGAGGGGCAGCACCACCAACAGCGGCACGAGCATGCCCGGCATGCGCTTGGCGATGAACTCGTGCGCGGGGGTGCGCGCCAGCGACATGGCGGCGAAGAATCCGGACAGGAGGAACAAGCCCTCCATGCGGAACAAAGAGGAGGTGTAGATGATGCCGTGCAGCACCGGGACCGCAACGGTCCCGGCGTGAACAAAAATGCCTGCGAACATCAGGAAAGTGCGCAGCGCATCCACGGAATGGATGCGCTCGGAACCGCGCTCGCCGCTCATGGATGGAAACCTTCCGCGCCGTTACCGGCGTCTTTTTGGTTGGTACGCTTTGCCAGCATGACCCAACGCCCGGACGCCGCGCGGCGCAGTTTCGGCGTAGGCGCCTGTCGCGGACGAGCAGGACCTCCTCCGATCGGAGTAGCTCGCTCGCACAGCTACACCGGGGCCGTGGAACGACCTAAGCTTGGCTGATGCAAGACATTCGCAACATTCCCAAGCGTCAGTTGCACGATATCCTGTCCTGGGCCGAGGGACGCGTCACCGCCAGCAGCGAGCCCTCGTGGGCGCGCTATCAGCACATGAAGCTGGTCGAGGCGATCCGCTCGATCCTGCGGTCCGAGGTCGATCACGTCGCCCTCGGCCACGAGCGGATGGACCAGACCCCGCCCAAGTCCGCGGACTGGCCGGTGCAGGTCCTCTCCTAGCCGACTCGGGCCGCGGCAACGCGGCCCGTGTTCTGCTCGGCTAGCGCACGAATTCCGGCCGCGCCGCGGCCGGCGCGGTACGGCGCTTGCGGCGCCTCCCGTTGAGGAGGAACGCCGCGATTTCCGAGCGCTGCACGAGCAGCGCGTGGATGACCAGCGGTACGGCTAGCCCGACGCACACCGCCAGCCCATACAGCACGGCGTACGATTCGATGTATGCGCCAGCCGCTGCGAGGAACAGCCACACACACAAGAAGTGCACGAGGTAGACCGTGTAGGCGGCGTCGATGACGAACGCCATTGCCGGGCTGTGCTCGCGCGCCAGCCTCGCGAAGGCGAAGCTCGCCAGCCCGAACAAGGCGAGGCCGGTGAGCGCCTCGACCACGCGGCGCGGCGGTCCATCGATGCCGCTCAGCAAGAGAACCACGAGCCCGGCGGCTGCCGTCGCCAGCCAGACCGTTGCATACGAGGCGCGCGGTGCAATCAACGCCGCGCGCAGCCCGGGGTGGTGCCAGGCGAGCAATCCGATCGTGTACGACGGCAGATAAAGCGCCACCGCCAGCACCAGCCAGGTCTCGTCCAGGGACGGCCATGTGGCCGCCGCCAGGACCTTGAGTGCCGCGCGGCTGAGCAGCGTCAGCAGGGTGGCCAGCGCTAGCCCGAGGACGAGAGGCGGCAGGGCGCGCCGCTGCAGAGTTCGCGCCGCCCATTCGGCGAGGGCGTTGAGCGGGGGCGCCGCGATGATGAAAGCAGCGAGCACGAACAGGAACCAGAAGTGCAAGTGCCAGGGATTGGCCAACGTGCCGACCTCCAACCGCGGGAACGCCTCGGCGCGCGCTCGCGCGTAGGCGTCGATCGCCCACAGGGCGACGACGTTGGTGGGGAGCAACACCGCCAGCGGCACCAGCACCGACACCAGGCGCTTGCGCAGGAAATCCGCGGACCGGTCTTTCGTCAGCGACATCGCGGCAAAGAAGCCGGACAGCAGGAAGAACCCCATCATGACGAACAACGTTGCCAGGATGTTGCCGGCCACCAGTGCGGGGATCGCCGAAGTGAGCGTGCCCGCATGAATGAAGATCACCGACACCATCAGGAACGCGCGCAGCAGGTCCGCGGAATGGATGCGCTCGCCGGGCGAGGCGTTGGTCTGCGTCATGGTGGTCTCCGGGCGGGGCTGCGCGGCAGCATGGCCCGATTGGGCGCCGCCCGGGATTCCCCTCTCGGGATAGCTGCGGCTCGGGAAGGCGGGGGCGGCGGTGCAGAATGGCGCCGATGCCGCCCACCTCCGTGCCGGTCTAGCGTGTCGATCCTCTTCCGGCGCACTGCGGCGGTTGGAGCGTGCGCTCTCTCTGCGGCCGATGCTGCAGTATCCGCCGAGCCTAGGTGCGTGGCCGGCGGCACGCGTGTTCACAAGGTGGGTCCGGTGGGGGCTTTGACTATGCGACGCAGCGTCCTGTCATGGTGCGCATCGGCGCGCGCACGATTGCGGTGTGCTGCACGACCGCGAAGTCGATCTGGGCTTGATGGATCCCGGCGAGCAGTTCGTCATTGAGGCGCCGCTGGGGCCCTGTGATTCCCTCCATAGTGCGGCGCCTCCGGCCAGCCGGAAGACTCCTTCCTAGGTCCTACACCTGATAATCTGTAATTCGCCGGGCGCCGCCGCGCCGGCCGCGCGCCATCGCGTTGACGCTCCCCGGACCGCGGTCCACTATTTCGACGTCGATCGGCGAACGGTCGATGATCCTGGGAGGGAAGTTTCATGCCTAACATGGCGCGTACCTTCGTCAAGTGGGGGCTGCTCGGCACTGCCGCAGCGTTTCTGTTGCCCACCGCACTCGTGCTGAACGATGCCGCCGTCGCACAGCAGGCGGGCGCGGACTGCGTCACCCAAAAGGGCGACCCGGTCGGCTGCCAACCGGCGCCGTTCAACGTGCTGCCGCTGCTCATCCCGACCCGCCGCATCGACGAAAAGGGCAACCTCAATCCCATGGCGACCGAGGCGCAGGTGCGCGCCGGCGCGAAGCTCCTCGAGCAGCAGCTCGGCCTGATGCGCAACTTCGAGCATATCCACTGGGTGCCGTACAACCCATCCACGCTCAACCCCACCAATGGCCGATGGGCCGGCGGTGATCTCGACGGCGAGGGCGACGGGCGCGCGCTGACCATCGCCGGCAAGTGCCTGGTCGCCGGCCACGCCAACGGCGGCGGCGGCGAGCGGCCGATGGAGATCATGCGCATCGCCGACAATCCCGCGACGACGGCGCCGCGCAAAGTCGGCGAGATCCCGGTGCCTATGAAGGGCGCCGACGACTCGATCATGTCTGCACGCTTGTTTACCAAGGCCAACGGCCAAGAGACGATCATCGTCATGCGCGACATCTCGACCGATGACGGCGGCCTGTGGACCTACGAGCTCAACCCGGCCGACTGCTCAGTGGTGAAGTCTGCGAAGGGCCTCGAGCACGGCGGCGACCTCCACGAAATGGGCATGTGGATCGATCCGAAGAATCCTTACCGCACGCTCGTCGCCACCGCGGCGTCGGGCGGCGCCGGCCGGCCCGATCCGAATCGGCCAGGCAAGATCACCTCCGACTTGCGCATCCACGCCGTCACCGACGAACGCACCGGCGAGCTGTTGCCGCAGCCCACAACCCTCGCCCAATTCACCCTGCAGGACGTGGGCGGACCCACGCGCGGCGAGCGGCCGGACGCCACCGGACTGTTCCGCGACGGGCGCTTCCCCGACTACACCGGCGTCATCAACTACAACGGTCAGCCCATCGCCAATCCCACCCAGCAGAACAACGTCTCGCACCAGGTGACGTGGTCTGCTGACGGCAAGCGCATCTATGTCGCGCACGGCCTCGCCGGCTTCTACGTCATGAACACCGAGGCGATCCCCGCCAACACCGACGCGGCACTCGCTGCCATGACGGCGCCATGCAACTTCGAATCGACCAACATCTTCCGTGGCGGCGTGATCGGCGCCGAGGTTGATCCGGGCCAGCTGCCCAAGGTCGCCAACGACTGCATGCACATGGTCGTCAACGATGACCCGGGGGTGAAGGCCATGGCCGCGGCCGGCAATGTCGTCGCCTGGTTGCGCATGCAGGATCGCTCGCGCTTCGATCCGTTCCCGGGCTCGTTGAATTCGACCGGCATGCACTCGGCCATCCCGGTGCCGAACCGTCCGTCGCTCGACAAGAACAACACGGACGGCGCCCGGCCTGCTTACGTCGTGCTGTCGACCGAGCGCGGCGGCTGCCCGACCTCGATGAACTACATCGTCAGCGTCGAGGCGGAGGCCTTCCCGACCGTGGTCAGCACGTTCGGCGTTGTCCAGAACGAGTTGGCTGAGTGCGTCAAGACGCCGACCGTCGAGGCCAACGGCGATCCGCGCCGAAACCTCAACTGGCAGGCGCACAACCCGACGGTGTTCAAGAACCTGATCGTGATGTCGTGGTACGGCCACGGCATTCGCGCCATCGACATCTCGAACATCTACAACCCGCGTGAGGTCGGTCATGCCGTTCCGGCTCCGGCCGGCGTGGCGCGCTCGTACCCGGTCTTCGACAAGGGCCTGGTGTACTGGGTGGATAACGACACGGGCCTTCACGTGGCCCGCTACACCGGCCCGTGGGCGCACGAGATCCCCACCGACGTGGTCGTCGGCGGCAACGACGTGCTGCACAAGTAGCCGAACCGGGATCGTAGTCAGCAGGGCGCCCCTCGGGGCGCCCTGCATGTTTTGGTAGACCGCAGCCGAAGTTGCCGGGCCACGGTTGGGCGCCGGCGCGCGGCCGGGCATACGTCCGTTGAGCAGCGGAGCGGTGTAGACTGGCGCGCATGGCGCGTACCTGCGCATCCACTCCTGCCGATCCGGCCTAGCGTGCGGCAGCTGCTGCGGCGGGCCGTGTGCGGCCTCGCCACCGTTGCCGCCAGTCTGGGTCTATCCGTCGCGCCGGCGTCTGCGCACGGCTTTGGCCAGCGCTTCGTCCTGCCGTTGCCGCTCTGGCTATGGGTGGCCGGCGCGGGGTTGACGATCGTGCTGACGTTCGTGGTGATGGCAGTGCTCGTGCGCGAACGGCGCGTGGACGCCGCGTACGCACGCGTCGATCTCGCTCGCTTCGCGCCGGTGGCGTGGTTGTGCCGTCCGGCCGCGATCGCAACGATCCGCGCGCTTGGCTTTGCGGCGTTCGCGCTGATCGTCGCGGCCGGGTTCCTCGGCGACCAGGATCCGTACCAGAACATCATCCCAACCTTCGTATGGGTTATCTGGTGGGTCGGCTTTGCCTTCGCTTGCGCCCTGCTCGGCGACCTGTGGGCACTGGTCAATCCGTTCGCCACCGCATTCGGTTGGCTCGAGCGCGCCCTGTCGCCCACGGGCGAGGTGCGCCCCTTACTGCCCTACCCCCAGCGCCTCGGCGCCTGGCCGGCGGTCCTGGTGTTCTTGGGCTTTGCCTGGGCCGAGTTGATCTGGAGCGCCAACGACGTGCCTCGCAACCTGGCCGCCGCGGTCGCCGCCTACGCCGCCTTCACCTGGTTCGCCATGATGCTGTTCGGTCGCGAGCGATGGCTGCACAACGGCGAGGCCTTCAGCGTTGCGTTCGGCGTGCTCGCGCGTTTCGCGCCCCTGGTGGCCGAGCGTGACGCGCGCGGTCGCCTGTATCTCTATGCGCGTCCCTACGGCGCCGGCCTCGCCCGCGATACTGACCTGCGGGTGTCGTTCCTGTCGTTCGTGCTGCTCATGCTGGCGACAGTGACGTTCGACGGCTTCCTCGAGACGCCGCTGTTCCAGGCCATCACCAATGCTCTCTATAGCTCGCGCGACGTCGCCAACCTGCTGTTCCGCCTGTCGGCCTTCGGCGTCAGCGACCTGCAGATCATCATGACCGCGGCGCTGGCGCTGTTCCCGGTCCTGTTCCTCGCCGCCTACTGGCTCACCGCTTGGGCGATGGCGCGGCTGACCGGGAGCGACCGCCCAGTCGCGTACCTTGCCTGCACATTCGTGCTCAGCCTGGTGCCGATCGCCGTCGCCTACCACCTGTCGCACTACTTCTCGCTGCTGCTGACGGCGGGACAGTTCATTGTCCCGCTGGTCTCCGATCCGTTCGGCTGGGGCTGGAACCTGCTCGGCACGCGCGGCTACGAGATCAACATCGCCCTCGTTAGTCCCTACGTGTTCTGGTACGGCGCCACGACCATTATCGTCATCGGCCACGTCATTGCCGTGTACCTCGCCCACGTCGTCGCCCTGCGCGAGTTCGCCACGAGGGGCGCGGCTATGCTGAGTCAAATACCGATGGTCGTGCTGATGGTTGGGTACACCATGTCAAGCCTGTGGATCCTGGCGCAGCCGGTGGTCGGATAGGGCGCAGAATCGAGAATTAGCTTCCCACTGGATGCGGCGGACGCTAGGACGTGCCCCATGCGCAATCGCGGCGGCAAGAATACCGAGACCGCACTGTTCGACGTCGTCTATGAAGACGGCACCCTTTCGTCGAATCGGAAAGTCCCCGGCGCGGCCTTGGAGGGCCCGGACGGCGAGGAGGGCGCCCGCGCCGTGCTCGAGGAACAGGACCGCAAGGTCGTCGCCGCCGGTGGCCCGCCGCGCGCCCGCATCAAGACCATCAAGCGGGTGCGTGGACGCTAGCGTTACTTCTGGGCGCCCGGCACCTGGGCGTTGAACTTCGGATCGTTGGTCGACCAGTGGATGTGGACGATGCGGAACGCGCCGGCGGTGCGCCGCAGCAGTACCGTCTCCAGAGTCGTGTTGTCGATCGGCTGACCCTGCTTGTCGGTGCCGGTGACGCGATAGGTCGTCACTACCCACCAGTCGTCGCCGCCGCCGCCCTGGCGCCGCGTCTCGACCTTCCACTGGGTCGCAGCGGCGATGTTCATGTCGAACGGCATATGGGCGAAGGCGTACTGCTCCAGCGTCGGGTCGGTCACGCCGAACTCGAACACGATCAGGTCGCGGGCGAGCAGGGACAACGCCCCGGCGGTGTTGGCCAGCGTCAGCGCGCGGTGGAAGGCATCGACGGCGTCGGTCGGCGTGCGGGCGTCCTGGGCGCGCGCCGGCTGAGCCAGCGTGACCGCAAGGAGCGCGGCGAGGACGAGACGCCGCATGGTCAATCGCGCCGCTGGAAATAGACTTCTTCGACGAAGAACAAGTCGCCGGCCTTGAGCCCATTGAGCGGGCCATGACGATAGAGGTCGACCACGGTCACCGTGTTCGGCGTGTTGTCGGCGACGTGGTAGGCGGCGCCGAGCAGTTCACCGCTCACGAACGTGACGCGCCAGCTCTTCACCTCGGCCACGACGAACTCGGACTTGGCGATGGCGTCCGCTTTGCGCAGGGCGATGAGCGGCAGCACGGCCTCTTCCTGCACGGATACCTGGAACGTGTAGAGGTCTCCCTTGGCGTCGGGCGCGCCGAGCGCCAAGACCTTGCCGGCAAAGCGCCGCGTCGAGGGCGGCACCTCGGTATCGCCGTGGCCGCCGAACGCCGGCGCGCCGAACGCCACCACCAGCAGCAAGGCGAGGGCCGCGCGCATCACGTCTCCTCCTGGAAGACCGCCCGACGCTTCTTGGCGACCTGCGGCACGAACACGATCAACAGTACCACGGCCGCGGCGGCGACCAGCGTGGCGCTCAATGGCCGTGTCATGAACACCGACCAGTCGCCGCGGCTGATGATGAGCGCGCGGCGCAGGTGCTCCTCCATCTGCGGGCCGAGCACGAAGCCAAGCAGGAACGGCGCGGGCTCGCAGCCCAAGCGCACCAGTACGTAGCCAAGCGCGCCGAACAGGGCGAGAGCGTAGAGATCGTACTCGTTGGAGGCGATCGAGTATGAGCCGATTGCCGCGAAGGCGATGATGGCGGGGAACAGCACGTAGTACGGGATCGTCAGCAGCCGCACCCACAGCCCGATGAGCGGCAGGTTGAGGATCACCAGCATGGCGTTGCCGATCCACATCGAGGCAATGACGCCCCAGAACAGGTCGGGGTTGCGGGTGATCACGGCCGGTCCGGGGATGATGCCTTGCAGGATCATGGCGCCCATCATCACCGCCATCACGGGATTGGCGGGCACGCCCAGCGTCAGCAGCGGGATGAACGACGTCTGCGCGCCGGCGTTGTTCGCGGACTCCGGGCCAGCGACCCCCTCGATGGCGCCCTGCCCGAACTCCTCCGGCGTCTTGGAGATGCGCTTTTCGACGGTGTATGCCGCGAACGCCGCGAGGATCGATCCTCCGCCCGGCAGCACGCCGAGCAGCGAGCCCAATCCGGTGCCGCGCAGGATCGGCCAGACGATGCGCTTCAGGTCGTCCTTGGTCGGCATCAGGCCGGTGACCTTGGTGATCACCGCGTCGCGCTCGCGCTCGTTCTCGAGATTGCGCAGGATTTCGGCGATGCCGAAGATGCCGACGGCGACCGCAGCGAAGTTCAGTCCGTCCGAGAGTTCGCGGATGCCGAAGGTGAAGCGGTTCATTCCGCTGAACAGGTCGGCACCGATCAGGCCGAACAACAGGCCGAGGATCACCATGCCGAGCGCCTTGATGACCGAGCCGTGGGCGAGCGCCACGGCGCAGATCAGGCCTAGTAACATCAGCGAGAAGTACTCGGGCGGCCCGAACTTGAGCGCATAGCGCGCGAGCGGCGGCGCGAACACGGCGATGACGAAGGTCGCCACCGTGCCGGCGAAGAACGAGCCGAGCGCCGCGGTGGCAAGCGCCGGCCCGGCGCGGCCCTTGCGCGCCATCTTGTAGCCGTCGATGGCGGTGACCGACGACGACGGCTCGCCCGGCATGTTCATTAGGATGGCGGTGGTAGAGCCGCCGTACTGGGCGCCGTAGTAGATGCCCGCCAGCATGATCATCGCCGTCGCCGGCGAGAACTCGACGGTGATCGGCAGCAGCATGGCGATGGTGGCGACGGGACCGACGCCCGGTAGCACGCCGATCAGCGTGCCGAGCAGCACGCCGAGGAAGCAGAACAGGATGTTGTAGCCGGTCAGCGCGACCGACATCCCGAGGCCGAGGTTGCCGAGCAGGTCTTCCATCAGCCGGCGCCGAACAGGAAGTCGAGCCACGGTCCATAGACACGCAGCGGCAGCCCCAGGCCGTAGTGGAACACGGCCAGCACGAAGATGGTCAGGACCACGCTTAGGATAGCGGCGAGACGCAGCGTCATGCGCTGGCTGGCGTAGGACGCGAGCAGCACGGCGATGGCGGTGGTCGGCACCAGGCCGAGACCGCGCACGGTCGCACCGAAAAAGATGGTCGCGCCCAGGATGAACAGCATGCCGCGCCACGGCATCGGCTGGATGTTGCCGTCTGGCGTCGCGCGCACGCCGCGCGCCACCAGGATCACGCCCAGGCCGAACAGCAGTCCGGTGAGCAGAAGCGGAAAGAATCCCGGCCCCATGCGCCGCGCCGTGCCGACCGGCAGGTCGGCGTCGAGCAGCGCGGCTTCAAAGCCCTCGGTGAACAGGGCGGCGAAGCCGACCACCCCGAAGGTTTGCGCGACGAAGTAGAGCGCGAACGCGATGAAGATCAGCCCGACCATCAGGTCGTGGCGATGCAGGCTCGTCTGCAGGAGGCCGCGGAGGTCGCGCACGCGAAGGGCCCTGAGGGTCGGCACAAAAAGGGACGGCGCCGTCGCGGGCGCCGTCCCGTGCTCCTTGATCTTGATTCGCGCCGCGGCCTAGTCCGCGTACACGCCGGCCGCCTGGATGAGCGGCTTCCAGCGCGCGATCTCCGACTTCACCTTGGCGTCGAGCGCCGCCGGCGTCGCCTCTTCCTTGGTGCTCGGCGCTGTCGCCAGCGCGGCGAAGCGCTGCGCGACCGGGCGCTCGGCGAGCGCGAACTGCAGGGCGCGCGTCAGGCGCTCGACCACGGCCGGCGGCGTGCCGGACGGGGCCCACACGCCGTGCCAGATGCCGAGCTCGAAGTTCATGCCCTGCTCCTTGGCGGTGCGCACATTGGGGATCTGGTCGAGGCGATCGGCACTCGTCACCAGGAACGCCTTCACCGAACCCGTCTGGATCTGCGGCGTGGTGGTGGTGGTCTGGTCGCACATGAAGTCGACCTGGTCGCCCAGGATGTCGGTCATGGCCGGGCCGGTGCCCGGATACGGCACGGTGGTGACCGCCTGCTGGATCTGGCTCATGAACAGCATGCCGCACAGGTGCGAGGCCGAGCCGACGCCGGCGTTGGCCATGGTGACCGTGGCGGCGTTCTTCTTCACGTAATCGACGAGGCCGTTGAGATCGGCGGCCGGCAGGCGCGGACGGCCGATGATGGTCATCGGCACTTCGGTGACGAGGCCGATCGGCGCGAACGAGGTCAGCGTCTGATATGGCAAGCGGCGGTACAGCGTGTCCGACGTCGCCATGCCGATGTGCCACAGCAGCAGCGTGTAGCCGTCCTTGGCCGCATTGGCGACGCGCGCCGCGCCGGTCGTGCCGCCCGCACCCACTACGTTCTCGATCACCACCTGCTGGCCGAGGTCGCGGCCCATTGCCTCGCCGAGCACGCGCGCGACCGTGTCGGTCGGGCCGCCGGCGGCAAACGGGACGATCAGGGTGATGGCACGCGCCGGAAACTGCTGTGCGTAGGCGGTGCTCGCAACCAATGAAACTCCGGCGATGACCGCCGCGACCAGTGAACGCTTCATCTTTCCCTCCCCAGGGCGCCGCTCCGGCGGCCTCGATGCGCCTTATGCCGAGGATTATCAAGGCATCGGGGGCCGACCGCAACCGGCGCTGGCCCTGGCTCCGTGCCGCTTGGCAGGCTCGCCAGGCATGCCCACATGCACTGGGCTGGAACCTCTGCGCCAATTTTCCGCCTTGAGCGCGACCGGCACGGCGGGGTAGGACCGGGGCGCGCCCGCGCCCGGGCGGACGCCGGGTACACGGAAACGCACCATGGATGAGTTTTTCCAACCCGGCTGGATGACCGCGTTCATGCAGGTCGTACTCATCGACCTGGTGCTCTCGGGCGACAACGCGATCATCATCGGCCTGGCCGCGGCCGGGCTACCTCCTGCCATGCGCGACCGCGCCATCATCCTCGGCATCGGCGCCGCGACGCTCTTGCGGGTCAGCTTCGCCGCCATCACGACGCAGCTGCTCGCCATCGTCGGCCTGTTGTTCGCGGGCGGCCTGCTGCTCCTGTGGGTGTGCTGGCGCATGTGGCGCGAGTTGCGCGTCACCGCGCATCAGGAGACCCAGGCGCGAGAGGCGCTGAGCAACACCGACATCGACCAAGACGGGGCAATTGCCGGCACCGCGCCGCGCAAGACGTTCACCCAGGCTGCAACGCAGATCATCATCGCCGACGTCTCCATGTCGCTCGACAATGTGCTCGCCGTCGCCGGCGCCGCGCGTGAGCACATCTGGGTGCTGGTGTTCGGACTGGTGCTGTCGATCGCCCTGATGGGATTGGCCGCCAGCTACATCGCCAAGCTGCTCAACCGCCACCGCTGGATCTCGTACGTCGGCCTGTTGGTGATCCTCTACGTGGCGATCGAGATGTGCTACCGCGGCATCCTCGAGCTCTGGCCGTACGCGTTCGGCTAGCACGCTCCCAGCCGGTCGTGGACGGCCCTGCGGCCGGGCCCTAGAGTGCCGCCCGACGCGTCCAAGGCGCGCGGGCGGGGGATTCCGGTGGTCAGCCAGAGAAAGCGCTACGAGCTCTTCATCTTCATTACGGGCGCCGTGACCTTGGCGCTCGAAGTGCTGTCCTCGCGCATCATGACGCCGTACTTCGGCGTCTCCCTCTTCATCTGGTCGGGCATCCTCTCCATCACGCTGGCGTTCCTCGCCGTCGGCTACTGGGCGGGCGGCAAGGCTGCCATCGGCAAGACGCCGGAGCAGCTGCTCACTCTGTTCCTCGCCGGCCCCGCGGCGGCGTCCATCGCCATCGGCATCGCCGCGATCCTGTATCCGGCGGTGTTCCCGGTACTCGCCGAGTTCGACCTGGTGGTCGGCAGTTTTGTCGGCGGCGCGATCCTCTTGGCGGTGCCGATCGTGTCGCTGTCGGCCATGAATCCGCTGCTCGTCGCGCTGCGGCGCGAGAGCGACCCGCAGGGCGACGCCGGCGCGGGTTGGGTGTTCTTCGTCTCGACGGTGGGGTCGGTCGCGGGCGTACTCGTTACTGCGTTCGTGTTCATCCCTATGTTCACCAACTTCCGCGGCATGCTGCTGCTCGGCGTCGTCACCGGCCTCGGTACGATGGCGCTGGCTGCCCTGGCGACGCGGCCGATGGCGAGCGCACGGCGCGCCGTAATGAGCGCCGCGGCCCTCGGCGTCGCCCTGTGCGTGGCACTGGCGGCGGGGCGCGACGCCTACCTCGGCGCGCTCACGGCTGAGGGTGACATCGGCTTCGAGGTCGTTGCGCAGTATTCTTCGCTCTACGGCAACATCAAGGTGGTTGACGCGGTCGGCCCTGGCGGCAACAGCCGCCTCTATCTGCAGGAAGGTCTGGTGCAGAACTACGTCGGCCCCGATGGCATCTCGCTGTCGCTGCACACCCATGCGCTGGAAGAGCTGTCGTTCGCGTTCACCCAGGACCCGCGCTCGGCCCTCGTGCTCGGCGTCGCCGCGGGGCTCGTGCCGATGCGCTTCAAAAAGGCCGGGATGGCGGTGACAGTGGTGGACATCAATCCGCACTCACCGGAGATTGCGAGCCGCTATTTCGGCTTCGATCCCGTCGGCGTCGATGTGCGCATTGAGGACGCGCGCACCTACGTACGCCGCTGCCGGGCGGATCGCGGGCGCTTCGACATCGTCGTGGTCGACCTATTCCACGGGGACGGTACGCCGGACTATCTGATGACGGCCGAGTTCTTCTCCGACGTCGCCGCTTGCCTCAACCGCAACGGCATCGTGGTGATGAACACCTTCTTCGACGGCCAGGACAACGCGCCCAACCTGCGCGTTCTTGCCACGGTGGCGAGCGCGTTCGGCGTGGTGCTCGAGTTCCGCACCCCGAGCGGCGGCGCCTTCCTGGTCGGCACCAATACGGCGCTACCCTCGCAATTATCGTTCCCGGGAACTCAGGTGCCGGAGTCACTGCGGTCAGCGTTCGCGGCGACGGTCGCCTTTGCCCACCTCGTCGGTCCGGCGGAACTGCAGGGCGCTAAGCCCTTCACCGACCAACAGAACGCCTTCTCGTTCGTCTTCGCCCGCGCCCAGATGGAGCACCGCCAGTGGTGGTCGGCCGGGCTGCCGCCCGGGCTGCTCGTCAACTAGCCGCTTCGCGCGTCCCCTGCACAGGGGAGGTGAGGGCGTGAATGCGCTGCGCGCGTGCTTCTAGCACTCGAAGCAGTTGGTAAACGGCAGGCCGAAGCCTTCGAGGCCCTGCAGCAGCATCGCTTCCGAGAGGTGCTTGCGGAATCGGGCGTAGTCGAGCGGGGCCGGCACGCGCGTGTGCTCGTCCTCGAGCAGATAGCGCATCGTCTTCCCGTATGGCTCCTTGCCCTCGAACATCACGAGCTCGGCGAGGATGGAGATCAGGCTGCGGTCGCGGAACTCCGGGAAGACTTCGAGGATACGCGGGGCTTGCTGACGCGGCAGGTCGGCGAAGACTTCGAGAGACGCGAGAATCTGCTCCCGCGTCGTGTCGGGCGCGAAGGCGTGCACGGCCTTGGTTCCCTCGGTCGTCTCGACGAGCAGATGCGCCTCGAACCAGCCGAGGTACTGGGAGACCCGCGAGGCGACCTCGTATTCTAGGCGCATGAGGTTGGTTTCCTCGGCGTTCGTCTGGTCTACCCAGTCGCGCCATTGCTGAAACGCAAAGGCGCCGCCGCTGACCGCGATGGTGGACAAGAGCCACAGGCCAAATCCGGAGTTGATGAAGTCCCACAGCCTGCTTTGGCCGGCCGGCTTTTCCCCTGCTGCCTCGCTCATGCGCTTCCTTGCTGCTTGCCTAGCGTCGCCTGACGTCTCTCAGGATCTCGCGCGCCGCATTGTGTCCCGGCGCGCCGGTGACGCCGCCGCCGGGATGCGTGCCGGCGCCGCACTGGTATAGCCCCGCAATCGGCGTGCGGTAGTCGGCATAGCCGAGCGCTGGGCGCGCCGAGAACAACTGACCAAGCTCCAACGTGCCGTGGAAGATGTCGCCGCCCAGCAGGCCGAAGGTGCGCTCGAGGTCGAGCGGGCTGAACACCTGGCGCGCGATCACCGACGCTTTGAAGTTGGGCGCGAACGAATTGACCGTATCGATCATGAGGTCAGCGACTGTGTCGCGGTGGTCGTCCCACGAGGCGCCGCCAGGGGTGTTGGGCGGCAATTCCGGCGCCACGTGCTGGCAGAACAGACTCGCGACGTGGCGTCCTTCCGGGGCCAGGGAGTTGTCGAGGGTTGATGGAATCAGCACCTCGACGACCGGCTTCTTGGACCATCCGGTGGTGCGCGCGTCGAAGAACGCCTGCTCCATATAGCGCAGGGTCGGCGCCAGGATGATGCCCGACGTGTGGTGCTCGGCCGCTTCCTTACCCGGCAGCACGGTGAAGCTGGGCAGCTCCGATAGCGCCACGTTCATGCGGAACGTGCCGGAGGCGCAGCGCCAGCTCTGCATGCGCTCGCGGAACGGCGCTGGGATTGCGCCCTGGTCGATCAGGTTGAGGAACAGGAGCTTCGGGTTCAGGTTAGACACCACGATACGCGCCTTGATCGCATCGCCTGTTTCGGTGACGACGCCGGTGGCACGGCCGCGCTCGACCAGCACCTCGCGCACCCCCGTGC
Organism: Rhizobium sp. Q54; assembly: GCA_945947575.1. Taxonomy (GTDB): domain Bacteria; phylum Pseudomonadota; class Alphaproteobacteria; order UBA2966; family CAIVPW01; genus CAIVPW01. The sequence continues at coordinate 21,071 of CAMEYM010000003.1, read as the reverse complement.
CGACACGGATCTCAGCGCCTTCGTCGCGCGCCGCCGCCGCCATTGCCTCGGTGATCGAGCCCATGCCGCCGATGGCGTGGCCCCAAGCGCCTTTGATGCCGTTCACCTCGCCAAAGCAGTGGTGCAGCAGCACGTAGGCGGAACCCGGTGTGTACGGGCTGGCATAGGTACCGACGACGCCGTCGAAGCCGTACACCGCCTTGATCGGGTCGCTCTCAAACCAGCCGTCGAGGTAGTCGCCGGCCGAGCGCGTGAACAGGTCGAGCAGCCGCTGCTGGCGCTCGATGCCGAGGCCGCGCAGCCGGTTGCCGAGCTTGCCCGCCTTGAACAGCTCGCCCAGCGCGCGCACCGGGCTGCCCTCGACGACGTTGGGCGGTGTCTGCAGCACGACCTCGCGCAGCACGTCGGCGATCGCTTCGAGCTCCTCGCCGTAGGCGTCGAGCCGGGCCGCGTCGCGGGCGGAGAACTTGGCGACCTCGTCCTTGGTCTTGCCGCCGCCAACCTTGAGGTAGCGGCCGTCCTCCGTGGGCAGAAAGTTCGAGATCTTGCGCTGTACGACGCGCAGGCCGTGACGGGCGAGGTCCAGGTCGCGGATGACCTTAGGGTGCAGTAACGACACGGTGTACGCGGCCACCGAGTTGCGGAAGCCGGGATGGAACTGCTCGGTCACTGCCGCGCCGCCGACGACCCCGCGGCGCTCCAGCACGACCACCTTCAGCCCGGCGCGTGCGAGGTATGTCGCGCACACCAGGCCGTTGTGGCCCGCGCCAATCAGGATGACGTCGTACATAGGGTTCCCCGCTCGAGAGGCTAGGCCATTCAATCCCCCATCGGAAGAGAGGTGCGCCGGCCGGACTACTCCCTATGCGCGCGCAACCGGTCCGGAAGGCGCCCTGCCGCCGACGCCGCGCGGTTGCATGTATACGGCGCAGCCGAAGGTGCGGGATCGGAGGCCCGAACTGCGCCCCGGCTGCTCCAACCCCGAACCCAAGGAGCAGTCCCATGACCAAGAATCTCAAGAAGGGCGTTCTCATCGCTGTGCTGCTGGCTGCTGCCGCTCCGGCGATCAGCGCTTGCAACACCTTCGCCGGCGCCGGCGAAGACATCCAGCGCGGCGGTGCCGCCATCGAACGCGAGGCGAATCGCAATCGCTAGGCGTATCTGAACCGGGCAGCAGGGGAAGGCGCAGGCCTTCCGTCTCCTCGCCGGGGCGTCCCAACCCGAGAGGAACTCGCGATGAACAAGGATCGTGTGGCAGGCGCCGCCAAGCAGGCCAAGGGTGCCGTCAAGGAAGCTGCCGGCAAGGTAACCGGCGACGCCAAGTGGCGCATCGAAGGCCAGGCCGAGAAGACCGAGGGCAAGATCCAGAACGCGGTCGGCGGTCTCAAGGACAAAGCAAAAGAGAAGGTCGAGAAGGGGCAAAAGGACGTGACACCCTAAGCGCGTCGCTCCGCTCCCTTCTTTCTGCGATCCGCGGACTGGGTGTTCCGCGCGAATAGGCTCCGGCGGCGAAATCCTCCCCCTTCGCCGCCGGAGCAGACTTCTTTCTACGCCGCGCCGAGCACGATGCCGGCCGCGGCGATCAGCCCGCCCAGAGGCCGCAGCATCTTCGTGCGCGCGAGCAGCGCTGCCAAGGCGAGGCCGCTCAGGTGCAGTAGCGCCGTGGCGAGCGCGAACCCGGCGCCATAGACCACTCCATCCGCCGCGAGCGGCATCTCGGCTCCGTGGGCAAAGCCATGGAACGCCGCGAACGCGGCGATTGCCGCCGCGCTGAACGCCAACGGCAGGCGCGCGCCGAATGCGATAGCCGCCCCCAACGCGACGACGGACGCGAGGATGCCGGCCTCAACCCCCGGCAGCGCCGCTCCCGCGAAGCCAAGCAGCGCACCCGCAACCATCGTGAGAACGAAGGTGACAGGCAGCATCCAGCGCGCGCTGCCGCCGAGCTGCGCGGCCCACAGGCCGACCGCGACCATTACCAGGATGTGGTCGCAGCCGCCGAGCGGGTGCGCAAAGCCGTGCGCGAACCCAGCGGTTGCATGGCCGGTGTGGGCGAGGGCTGGAGTAGCCGCGAGAAGCGCCGCGGCGGTGACTGCAATGCGACGGAACATGACTTCCTCCCCGATCATGCCAGGGCGGTCTGGTGATCGACCAGGCCGCCGGCGCGAATGATGAAATCGACGACGACGTCCACGCCCTCTCCGGCGCGCACGTTGGTGAATACGAAAGGCCGGTCGCCGCGCATCTTGCGCGCGTCGCGGTCCATGACTTCCAAGCTCGCGCCGACGTGGGGCGCGAGGTCGATCTTATTGATGACGAGCAGGTCCGAGCGCGTGATGCCCGGCCCGCCCTTGCGCGGGATCTTGTCGCCGCCGGCCACGTCTATGACGTAGATCGTGATGTCGGCGAGCTCGGGGCTGAACGTGGCGGCAAGATTGTCGCCGCCCGACTCGATCAGCATCAGCTCGAGATCGGGGAAGCGCTGGCACAGGTCGGCGACCGCGGCCAGATTGATGCTCGCGTCTTCGCGGATTGCCGTGTGCGGGCAACCGCCGGTCTCGACGCCGACGATGCGCTCCGGCGCAAGCGCGCCCGAGCGCGTCAGGAACTCGGCGTCCTCGCGCGTGTAGATGTCGTTGGTGATGGCGGCCACGTCGAAGCGGCCGCGCATCTTCTTGCACAGCGCGTCGGTGAGCGCGGTCTTGCCGGAGCCGACCGGTCCGCCGATGCCGACACGCAGCGGCCCATGCGAGGGTCCGTGCGATGGCGAAGAGAGAGGAATGCGCACGTTCATGAACGGAACAACCTCGTGTGTTGGGTTTCGTGCTGCATCGAGCACCAGTCGATGATCCATGTCCCCGACCCCGCACTCGACAGCGGTGCTTGGGGGGCTACCGCCGCCAAGCGCAGGATCGGAGACTCCAGCGCGGCGACTATGCGCTGGCCCTGGGTTTGACCAAGAGGAATGAGCCGCACCCCGGCCGAGACCAGGTTGGCGGCGAATCCATGCAGATAGGCCTTGAGGCCGTCGTCCAGGCTGATGCCGTGCGCGGCGCAGGTCACGCCGACCGCGACCGGATAGGCAACCGATCCGCCCCTGCGCAGGAGCGCCATGCCGCGCGCCGGCCACGCCGCGCCGGCGGCAAGCACGAAGGCCTGACCCTGCTGCAGCGTCTCACGGGCAAGCTCGGGCGTCGCGGGCAGTGCCGCGGCAAGCTCGGCGACCTCGGCCAGGCGCAGCGCGTCGTCGACGCGCGCGGCGCGCCAGGCGTGGGCGAAAAGGATGGCGTCGCAGCGCCCGGCGCCACAGGCGAGGACGTCCTCGATCCAGGCGAGCAGCGATTCGGCGTTGTCGATGCTGCCGGCGGCGACGCCGTACTCGATGCCGTGGCTGTAGCTGTAGGCGCCGACCGGGAAACCCGGCGACATCCACGCCAGCAGGCGTAGCAGCGACGCGTCAGCCATGGGAATGGCCCTGGGCGTAGGCGCCCGACTCCGGCGTGAAGGGCGCCTTCACGACCGCGATCTCCGCGCCGAGCTGGCGCAGCATGTCGGCAATGACGTGATCGTCACGCAGACGCAGCAAGTTTGGCAGCACCTGCACCGACAAATGCCGGTTGCCAAGATGGTACGCGACGCGGGCCAGCTCGGTCGGATCGTCGCAGCGCACTTCCAAGAGAGTCTCTTCTGCGGCCCGCACCACAATCGTCAGTCCGTCGCCACAGGCCAGTCCGTCGCCATCCTGCAGCAGCCGCGTCTCAGCGAGGTCGAGCAGGAACGGCATGCCGCCATCCGTCGTCATGCGCATGCGCCGCCGATGGCGCGCGTCGAAGTCCAGGGTGATCGAGTCGGCGGCGCGTGCCGCGAGCCACGACCCAGCCGGCAACACCGCGCGCGCGCGGGGCAGGGAGGGCGTCAGCCACATGGTTAGAACAGGAAATAGCGCTGCGCCATCGGCAGCACCTTTGCCGGTTCGCAGGTCAGGAGTTCGCCGTCAGCCCGCACCTCGTAGGTCTCGGGATCGACCTCGATGTGGGGGCAGGCGGCGTTGTGGATCATGTCAGCCTTGCCGATGGTGCGCGTGTTCTGCACCGCGATCAGGCGCTTCTGCAGACCGTACTCGTGGGCGACCTCGCCTTGCAGCGCGGCCTCCGAGACGAACACCACGGCGCTCTCGGTGCGGGCGCGGCCGAAGTGCGCGAACATCGGACGCGAGTGGACCGGCTGTGGCGTCGGGATCGACGCATTGGCGTCGCCCATCTGCGCGAGCACGATCGAGCCGCACTTGAGCACCAGCGCCGGCTTCACGCCGAAGAATGCCGGCGACCAGATCACCAGGTCGGCGAGCTTGCCGACCTCGACCGAGCCGACGTGTTCGGCGATGCCTTGGGCGATGGCGGGGTTGATCGTGTACTTGGCGACATAGCGCTTGGCGCGCGCGTTGTCGTTGTCGCCGCGCTCGTCCGCCAGGCGCCCGCGTTGGCGGCGCATCTTGTCGGCCGTCTGCCAGGTGCGCGTCACCACCTCGCCGACACGGCCCATGGCCTGGCTGTCGGACGAGATGATCGAGAACGCCCCCATGTCGTGGAGGATGTCTTCCGCCGCGATCGTCTCCTTGCGGATCCGGCTCTCGGCGAACGCGACGTCTTCCGCGACGCGCGGGTCGAGGTGGTGGCACACCATCAGCATGTCGAGATGCTCCTCGATGGTGTTCACGGTGTACGGCCGCGTCGGATTGGTCGAGGAGGGGATGACGTTCGGCTCGCCGGCGACGCGGATGATGTCGGGCGCATGACCGCCGCCGGCGCCTTCGGTGTGGAAGGCGTGGATGGTGCGACCCTTGAACGCCGCGATGGTGTTCTCGACGAAGCCCGACTCGTTCAGGGTGTCGGTGTGGATGGCGACCTGCACGTCCATCTCGTCGGCGACATTGAGGCACATGTCGATGGCGGCGGGGGTGGTGCCCCAGTCCTCGTGCAGCTTCAGCCCACACGCGCCGGCCATGATCTGCTCGCGCAATGCTTCGGGACGGCTGGCGTTGCCCTTGCCGAAGAAGCCGAGGTTGACCGGGAACTCCTCGGCCGACTGCAGCATGCGCATCATGTGCCACGGCCCGGGCGTGCAGGTGGTGGCGTTGGTGCCGGTGGCGGGGCCGGTGCCGCCGCCCATCATGGTGGTGATTCCGCTGGCCAGCGCCTCGTCGATCTGCTGCGGGCAGATGTAATGGATGTGCACGTCGATGCCGCCGGCGGTGATGATCTTGCCTTCGCCGGCGATCGCCTCGGTGCCCGGGCCGACGATGATGTCGACGCCCGGCTGCACGTCCGGGTTGCCCGCCTTGCCGATGGCGACGATGCGGCCGCCCTTCAGGCCGATGTCGGCTTTGACGATGCCCCAGTGGTCCAGGATCAACGCATTCGTGATGACGGTATCCACCGCGCCCTGGGCGCGCGTCATCTGCGACTGGCCCATGCCGTCACGGATGACCTTGCCGCCGCCGAACTTCACTTCTTCGCCGTAGGTGGTGCGGTCCTCTTCGACCTCGATCAGCAGGTCGGTATCGGCCAGGCGCACGCGGTCGCCGACCGTCGGGCCGTACATCGCGGCATAGGAACGGCGATCAACGACGACGGGCATGTTTCGTTCCCTTGGCGGGGGCCTTCTTGACCAGCTTCAGCACCGGCTTCTTGCTCTTGGCCGGCGGCGCCTTCTTCTTTGGCGCGGCATTTCGCTCCAGCGCGCCGCTGACCAGGGCGTTGAAGCCGTAGACGATGCGCTTGCCGCCATAGGGGATGAGCTGCACGTCGCGGCCCATGCCCGGCTCGAAGCGCACCGCGGTGCCCGCCGCAATATCGAGGCGCATGCCGCGCGCTCGTGTGCGGTCGAACTCCAGCCCCTCGTTCACTTCGAAGAAGTGATAGTGGCTGCCGACCTGCACCGGCCGGTCGCCCGTGTTCTTCACGTGCAGCGTGATGGCCTGCTTGCCCTCGTTGAGGGTGAGCGAACCCTTCGCCGGGATGATCTCGCCGGGAATCATCGAATGGGCTCGTGGACGGTGACGAGCTTGGTGCCGTCGGGGAACGTCGCTTCGACCTGCACCTCGGGCAGCATCTCGGCGATGCCGTCCATGACCTGGTGGCGGCCGATGACGCTGGCTCCGTCGGCCATCAGCTCGGCGACCGAGCGGCCGTCGCGGGCGCCTTCCAGGACGAAGTCGCAGATGAGCGCGACCGCCTCCGGGTAGTTGAGCTTGACGCCGCGCTCGAGGCGCCGGCGCGCCACGACGGCTGCGTACGAAAGCAGCAGTTTGTCCTTCTCGCGCGGGGTGAGGTTCATGTCAGAAGCTCCAGGCGCTCGGCAGCGCCGCGGGGATTTCGGCGGCCTCCAGGAACAGGCCGAGGAACGGCACCAGCTCCTGGCGCAAGGCGTACGTGCTGTCGGCGGCGAAGCGCGCCAGCAGCACGCCGCCCACCGTGGTCGCGGCGGCGGTCACATGGGTGCAGGCCGTCATCTCGCGCGCGGTCTCCAAAAGCCCGGTGACGTCGTCGGCGACGTAGAGAACCGTCGCCAGCGCCACGGCACCGTCGGCGGTGGCCGTGCGCGCCAGAATGCTGGAGACATCGTCCTCCAGGCGCAGGCAGTCGGCCCACACCAGCTTGCCGTCGCGCAGGACGCGCCAGGTGTCGTGCAGCAGGCCGCTGCGCATCTGCTCGCGCCGCGCCTGGCGGCCGAAGGCAAGCGCCTCGCACGCCAGCAGCCGTCCGCCCTTGCCGACCCGGATCGTGGTCTCGCGATGCAGGCGGCTGCCGTCGAACAGGATGGTCTCCTGGGGCAGCCATGCCAGCCAGCCGCCCTCGGCAACGTTGAGCTCGGTGGTGACGCGGCTCTCGCCGCCGGAGGAGCGGTAGATCTTCTCGGCCGCCTGACTCGTGACCACGGCGCCTGCGCCGGGGCCGATACGCACCTCGGCGTCGAGCGTGTCGCCGCCGGTCATACCGCCGGCCGTATTGATGAGGACGGCCTGGGGCCAAGCGCCGGGCGCCATCGCCGGCCGAAGCACGCGGGTACAGCCCTCTTGATAGAGCGTCTCCAACGCCGTGCGTCCCGCGCGCAGGCCGAAGGCGATGCGGGCGCGGCCGTGGCTGCGGTTGCCCGCGGCCAGGGGCGCGGCAATGCCGGCGCTAGACGGTAAGGAAGCGGCGTACATCGGTGCTGGCCATGGCGGCGCGGTCGCCCGAAGCAACGACACGGCCGCGCTCTAAGACGAGGAAGCGGTCGGCGAGGTTCTTGGCGAACTCGAAGTACTGCTCGACCAGCACGATCGCCATGTCGCCGCGCATGGCGAGCAGGCGGATGACGCGCTCGATGTCCTTGATGATCGAGGGCTGGATGCCTTCGGTCGGCTCGTCGAGGATCAGCAGGCGCGGGCGGGTGACGAGGGCGCGGGCGATCGCGAGCTGTTGCTGCTGGCCGCCGGACAGGTCGCCGCCGCGGCGGCGCAGCATGTCGCGCAGAACCGGGAACAGCTCGAAGATCTCGTCGGGAATGGTGCGGAGCGCGCGCGGCACCGCCGCGAAGCCCGTGCGCAGGTTCTCCTCGACCGTCAGCAATGGGAAGATCTCGCGCCCCTGGGGTACCGAGCCGATGCCGCGCCGCGCCCGTTCGTCGGCAGGCACGCCGCGGATGTCCTTGCCTTCCCAGACGATCTTGCCGGCGCGCACCGGCAGGTGGCCGGCGATGGCCCGCAAGAGACTCGTCTTGCCGACGCCGTTGCGCCCGAGCACGCAAGTGATGCCGCCCTTGACCGCGGTCAGGTTGACCGAGCGCAGCGCCTGGCTGGCGCCGTAATAGAGATCGAGGCCTTCGACTTCGAGCATGGTCTAGCGCCCCAGATACACTTCGATGACGCGCGGATGCGTCTGGACGTGCTCCATCGAGCCCTCGGCGAGCACCGAGCCTTCATGCAGTACGGTGACCTTGGCCTCGAGCGCGCGCACGAATTCCATGTCGTGCTCGACGACGACGACCGAGCGATCCTTGGCGATGGCGCGCAGCATCGTCGCCGTCGCCTCGGTCTCGGCGTCGGTCATGCCGGCGGCGGGTTCATCCACCAGCAGCAGCTGCGGCTCCTGCGCCAGCAGCATGCCGATCTCCAGCCACTGCTTCTGGCCGTGGGATAGAAGGCCGGCGAGGATGTCGCGCTGGTCCGCCAATCCGATGGTGGTGAGCAACTCGTCGAGGCGCGCAGCCTGGCTGGCGCTGGTGCGCGAGAACAGCGCCGCGTAGACGCCGCGCTTGTCCCTGAGCGCCAGGCGCAAGTTGTCGTCCACGGTCTGCGTTTCGAACACGGTCGGCTTCTGGAACTTGCGGCCGATGCCGAGGTTGGCAATGGCGGCTTCGTCGAGGCGGGTAAGGTCCACCTTGCCGCCGAAATAGACCTGGCCGGAGTCGGGCCGGGTCTTGCCAGTGATGACGTCCATCATGGTCGTCTTGCCGGCGCCGTTCGGGCCGATGATGGCGCGCAATTCTCCCGGCAGCAGGTAGAAGCTCAGCTTGTTGAGCGCGCGGAAGCCGTCGAAGCTCACCGAGACGTCGTCGAGATAGAGGATCGTCTGCGCGAGCCCCCGGTCGGGAGCGATGTGCGCGCCAGGCTGGTGCATGTTCATTCCGCGACTCCCGCCTGGGGACTTGGGCTGAGCGGCGGCTTCGCGGCGCGCGCTGTGGGCCACAGCTTGCCGAGCCATTCCTTGGCCGTGCCGCCGACGCCCTTGGGCAGGAACAGGGTGACGAAGATGAAGAGCGCCCCCAGCACGTAGAGCCACATGTCCGGCAACGCGCCGGTGAAGTACGTCTTGCCGTAGTTGACCAGCACCGCGCCGAGGGCCGCGCCCCACAGGGTGCCGCGACCGCCGACGGCGACCCAGATCACCACCTCGATGGAGTTGGCGGGCGCGAACTCGCGCGGGTTGATGATGCCGACCTGCGGCACGTACAGCGCCCCGGCGATACCGGCCAGCATGGCGGAGATGACGAAGGCGAACAGCTTGTAGTGCTCGACCCGGTATCCGAGGAATCGCGTGCGCGATTCGGCATCACGTACCGCGATCAAGACCCGCCCGAAGCGTGACGAGACCAGGAACCGGCAGAGGATGTACCCCAGGGCCAGCGCGATGGCGGAGGCGGCGAACAGCGATGCGCGCGTGTTCTTTGCCTGCAGGTTGAAGCCGAGCAGGTCCTTGAAGTCGGTGAGGCCGTTGTTGCCGCCGAAACCGAAGTCGTTGCGGAAGAACGCCAGCATCAGCGCGAAGGTCAGCGCCTGGGTGATGATGGACAGGTACACGCCGGTGACGCGGCTGCGGAACGCGAACCAGCCGAATACGAAGGCGAGCGCCCCGGGCACCAGGATTGCCATCAACGCGGCAAAGGCGAACGAGTCGAAGCCGTACCAGTACCAGGGCAGCTCCTTCCAGTTCAGGAACACCATGAAGTCGGGGAGCGTGGCGTTGCCGTAGACGCCGCGCGTGCCGATCTCGCGCATCAGGTGCATCCCCATGGCGTAGCCCCCGAGGGCGAAGAACGCGCCGTGACCGAGACTGAGAATTCCCGCGAAGCCCCAGATGAGGTCCACCGAAAGGGCGAGCAGAGCGAAGCACAGGTACTTGCCGAACAGCGACACCAGGTAGTTGGGGATGTGCAGTGCCGAGTCGGTGGGCAGGGCATTGAGCACCGGCACCAGCACGGCCGCGGCGAGCAGCAGCGCGACGAGGATGGTGCCGCCGGTGTCACCGAGGGTGCTGAAGAAGAGCGAGCCGGTGCGACGCATCGGTTAGGCCTCCACCGCGCGGCCCAGTCGCGCGGAACGCGCGCAAATCCAAGAGTCGGACATCGCTTAGGCCTCCACCGCGCGGCCCTTGAGGGCGAACAGTCCGCGCGGCCGCCACTGAATGAACAGGACGATGGCGACGAGGACCAAGATCTTGCCGAGCACCGCGCCGGCGTAGGGCTCGAGGAATTTGTTGACGATGCCGAGGCCGAACGCGCCGACAAGCGTGCCCCACAGGTTGCCGACGCCGCCGAACACGACGACCATGAACGAGTCGACGATGTAGCCCTGGCCGAGATTCGGGCTGACGTTGTCGATCTGGCTGAGCGCGACGCCCGCCATGCCGGCGATGCCGGAGCCGAGACCGAACGTCAGCGCATCGACCCAGCCGGAGCGGATGCCCATCGAGCGCGCCATGCGCCGGTTCTGGGTGACGGCGCGCATCTGCAAGCCGAACTGCGTGCGGCGCTGGATGAAGATCAGCAGGCCGAACACCAGCAGCGCGAAGACGACGATCCAGATGCGGTTGTAGGTCAGGACGACGCCGCCGGTGAGCTCGATGGCGCCCGACATCCACGACGGACTCGTCACCTGCATGTTGGTCGGCCCGAACGCGGTGCGCACGGCCTGCTGCAGGATCAGCGACAGGCCCCAGGTGGCGAGCAGCGTCTCGAGCGGGCGTCCGTACAGCCAGCGGATGATGCCGCGTTCGATGGCGATGCCGACGAGGCCGCTCACTGCGAACGCGGCCGGGATGGCGACGAGCAGCGCAAAGTCGACGCCGCCCGGCAGATACTCGCGGAACGCCATCTGCACGACGTACGTGGTGTAAGCGCCGAGCATGACCATCTCGCCGTGCGCCATGTTGATGACGCCCATCACGCCAAAGGTAATGGCGAGGCCGATGGCGGCGAGCAGCAGCACAGAGCCGAGCGAGATGCCCTGCAGCACGTTGCCGAACATCTGCCAGGTGGCGATGCGGCGCTCGATCTCGGCCACCGCCGCAATCATCGCGGTCTTGAGTTCCTGCTGCTCGGGCGGCGCGGCATCGTTGATGCCGTTGATGCGGCCATTGAGGAAGGCGCGGATATCGGGGTCGGCGAAGGCGCCAAGGGTGACGACGGCGTCGCGCTTCACCTGCACCTGATCGGTGAACTGCAGCTCGGTGGCGGCCAGAGCCTTCACCAGCGCCTTGCGTGCTGAGCCGTTACTTTCGTGCGCCAGCGCCACCTTGAGCGGCTCGATCACCTCGAGGGATGGCGTCTTGAACAGCGCGTCGGCGGATGCCTTGCGGCGGGCCGGATCGGGATGGGCGAGTTGCAGCGCGCCGAGCGCGGTCTGCAGCACCGTGCGCAGCCGGTTGTTGAGGCGCGCGCGTTCGAAGTCGGCGGGAGCCGCCTGACCGAGCTGCTTCTCGGTCAGCGGATCCATGATGGTCAGCGTGCCGGCCTGTTCCTTGCCAATGACGACCAGGTTGTCGGACTTGCGCGCGTAGAGATTGTTGTCGAGCAGTGCCTGCAGAATGGGCACCAGACGCGGATCACCGGTCGTCGCAAGCGCCTGCGTCGCTTCGATCTTGGCCGTGAAGTCGCCGATGCCGAGGACCTGGACCATCTCGTCGATGGACCTGGTCTCGACCGTCTGCGCTTCCGCCGTTCCAGAAGCCAGAGCCGCGCAAAACAGAGTTGCGCGGACCAAGCGCCCCACAGCTTGGGTCAACATTGCATCACCATCGGAGTCGCCAAACTTGCCGGTAGACTGCGCCTATGTACTCAAAGACTCGTGCTCACCCGACTCAGAGGTGAGGTCTCGGCACCAAACTTCCTCATCCTTGTCGCGCGGATGAGGGAGGTCGGTGCTCCCCCGGGCCTGAAGGGGAGGACAACAGGCCCGGGAGATAGCCGTCGTTGTAGGCGGACTAGTTAGCGAACTTCGGAGTGGCGCAGTTGCCGCAGACCCACGGATAGGTCCAGTCGGCGACCAGCGGCTTGCTCTCCGGGATGAAGTCGGACCATGCGTCCCCGACAACGACGCCCGGCGTCTTCCACACGATGTCGAACTGACCGTTGGCCTGGATCTCGCCGATCATCACCGGCTTGGACAGGTGATGGTTGGTGTTCATGACGGCGACGCCGCCGGTCAGGTTCTTGAACTTCTGGCCGTACATGGCTTGGCGGACGGCATCGACCTGGGTCGTGCCGGCCTGCTTCACCGCCTGCACCCACATGTTGAAGCCGATGTAGTGGGCTTCCATGGGATCGTTGGTGGTGCGCTTGTTGTTGCCGATGAAGGCGTGCCACTTCGCGATGAACGCCTTGTTCTCCGGCGTATCGACGCTCATGAAATAGTTCCACGCGGCCAGGTGGCCGACGAGCGGGGTGGCGTCGAGACCGGCGATCTCTTCTTCGCCGACCGAGAACGCGACGACCGGGATGTCGGTGGCCTTGATGCCCTGGTTGGCCAGTTCCTTATAGAAAGGAACGTTGGCGTCGCCGTTGATGGTCGAGATCACGGCCGTCTTCTTGCCGGCCGAAGCGAACTGCTTCACCTGGCTGACGATCGTCTGCCAGTCGGCGTGACCGAACGGCGTGTAGTTCTCCAGGATGTCCGCGTCTGCGATGCCCTTCGAGTTCAGGAACGCGCGCAGAATCTTGTTGGTGGTACGCGGATAGACGTAGTCGGTGCCCAGCAGGACGAAGCGCTTCGCCTCGCCGCCGTCGCGGCCCATCAGGTACTCGACTGCCGGGATGGCTTGCTGGTTCGGCGCGGCGCCCGTGTAGAACACGTTGCGTGAGGATTCTTCGCCCTCGTACTGCACCGGGTAGAACAGGAGGCCGTTCAGTTCCTCGAACACAGGCAGCACGGACTTGCGCGAAACGGAAGTCCAGTTGCCGAACACCACGTCCACCTTCTGCTGCGCCAGAAGCTCGCGCGCCTTCTCGGCGAACAGCGGCCAATCGGAGGCCGGATCGACGACGACCGCTTGGACCGGCCGGCCCAACAGGCCGCCCTTCTTGTTGAGGTCGTCCACCAGCATCAGCATGGTGTCCTTCAGCGTGGTCTCGCTGATCGCCATCGTGCCCGACAGCGAATGCAGCACACCGACCTTGATCGGAGTTACCGCCTGCGCAAACGCAGGCCCGGCGCTCGCAGCGCCGGCAATCGCACCGGCCGCCACGGCGGCGGCACGTGCCCAATTCAGAAGCTTCGTCATGTTCGCGTGAACCCCGCTTGGAAAAATTGCGTCCGGGGCCCCCATAGCAACGCATGTGCCACGGTCGCGGACTCTGCCTAAGCTATTGGCAGCACAGATGAATCCTGAGTCGTTCGGGGTGCGCCGGGCGCGGGTTCTGCACACAGAATAGGCGGCGCGGGGCGCGTCGCCTAAGTTCGAGGCAGGCTAGCGCTGCAGTTCGAGATAGTGTTGGTTGAACTGGCTGAAGTAGCGCCCGAGCGGACCCGGGTCCTGCCAGTAGCGCCATTCTCTGCGGAAATTCGTGCGCAAGAATTCAGCAGTGGTGCCGCGGCCGTCGATGACGATGAAACAGCCCGGCGCAAGGCGCTCCTCGATCTCGATCAGGTCGGCGTGGCCCGGGCATTCCTTGGCTCCAGCGGGACCGTCCAGATAGATGAACTGCGGCATCGGCTGCGGCCGCCACGCGTACTTCACCGCGCAGGTGCCGCCGACGTCCTGCTTGCTCACCGGGCTGTGGTGGATCTCCACCCACGACCCCAGCCACGGCGGCAGCATGGCACGCGCATGACTCGCCCACTCCGCGGCCGCATCCATCGAATAAAGATGGCCGTGGCCGTTGTCGGCGAGCGCTTGGGCCAGGAACTGCGTCGACCACCCGGCGCCGAGCTCCCACACCACCGACGGCTTGCGCGCGTGCACGAAGCGCGTCAGGCGGACGAGGTCCACGTACTGCGGTGGATAGGCCTTCTCGCCGGCGTAGCGGCCGGCATGCTCCAGCACCCGCCCGTTCACCTGGACGCGATAGTAGGACTGGATCAGGGAATGGATGCCCCAGCCGATGTGCGAGCGCAGCGACATATAAGGTGCGCGACCTAGCAGCCCCGGGCGGGGCGCGCAAGCGCAGCGTCAGCGCCGCGCCGAGCGACCGTGAGTGTGCCGGACCGTAACGGCCTTCCGTTCGCCGGTGTCCGACTTCGGACACGCGTGCCCTTGGACTGCCAACGCATGCACGCGTAGTGTGCGCGTCCCCCCGGCATGCCCCGCCCGAACCCACCGCTCCAACGCGCTCGCGTGCCCTCTGCCGTGTGGGCGCTCGGCCTCGTCAGCCTGCTCATGGATATGTCGTCCGAGCTGGTGCACAGCCTGTTGCCGCTCTTCCTGGTGACCGTGCTCGGCGCCAGCGCAACGACGCTCGGCCTGATCGAGGGCGTCGCCGAATCGGCGGCGATGATCGTCAAAGTGTTCTCCGGCACCCTCAGCGACGCGTTCCGCCGCCGCAAGCCGCTGGTCGTGCTGGGCTATGGTCTCGCCGCCGTCTCGAAGCCGCTGTTCGCCATGGCGAGCACGGTTGGCTTTGTGTTCGCGGCGCGCTTCCTCGATCGCATCGGCAAAGGCATTCGCGGCGCCCCGCGCGATGCGCTCATCCACGATGTAACCCCGCCCGAAGTGCGCGGCGCCGCCTTCGGCCTGCGCCAGTCCCTCGACACCGTAGGGGCGATTGCCGGTCCGCTATTGGCCATGCTTCTACTCGTCGTGCTCGCCGGCGACATCCGCGGCGCTTTGTGGTTCGCCGTGCTGCCGGCGCTCGCCTCGGTGCTGGTGCTCGTGCTGGGCGTGCGCGAGCCGGTCGTCGAGCGCGTCGCGCCGCGCGCCCGCGTCCTCTTCGCGGGCATCGCCCGCCTGCCCATGGCCTTCTGGGCGGTCGTCATCGTCGGCGCCGTGCTCACCCTGGCGCGCTTCAGCGAGGCCTTCCTGCTGCTGCGCGCCCAGAACGTCGGCATGGCTCTGACGATCGTGCCGGCGGTGATGGTGGCGATGAGTCTCGTCTACTCGCTCGCCGCCTACCCCATTGGGGTTCTGTCGGACCGCATTGGGCGCACCGGTCTGCTGGGCCTTGGTTTTGTGGTGCTGATCGTCGCCGACGTCGTGCTGGGCCTCGCGTCCGGGCCATGGGTCGTGCTCCTCGGTGCTGCGTTATGGGGCCTGCACATGGGCCTCACCCAGGGGCTCCTATCCGCCATGGTGGCCGATACCGCGCCGCCCGAGCTGAGCGGCAGCGCCTTCGGCATCTTCTACCTCGCGAGCGGCGTCGCGCTGCTCCTGGCGAGCGTCGTGGCCGGGGTGCTGTGGGACACCTTCGGACCGGCCGCGACCTTCTTTGCGGGGGCCGGCTTCACCGTTGCTGCGCTGATCGGCCTACTCGCGATGCGCGTTTCCTTCCAGCGGAGGTAGGCGCTTCGGGTCCTTGAGGGGCGCGGCCGCAGATGGCTCAATTTGCGCCCGTTTGCGCGCAACTGCGCAAGGAGCCGAGACGTCCGTGTCGCACTACCAACGGTCCTCCCCCACCGCCGCAGCGCCCGCTGCGGGCGACGCCGAGCGCGACGTTGCGCTGGCGCAGTTCCGCGCCGTCCGCGCCACCACCGAACGCTTGGTCGCGCCGCTAACGCCGGAGGACCAGGGCCTGCAGTCGATGCCCGAGGCGAGCCCGGCGCGCTGGCACCTCGCCCACACGACCTGGTTCTTCGAGACGTTCGTTCTCGCCGCGCACGCCGCCGGCTACGCGCCGTACGATGCGCGCTACACCGGGCTCTTCAACTCGTACTACGAGACCCTCGGCGCGCCGTTCGCGCGCGCGGCGCGCGGCCTGCTGTCGCGACCGGGCAGCGCCGATGTTCTTGCCTATCGTGCCGCCGTCGACGTCGCCCTCGAGCGCCTGATCGCCGATTGCGCGTTCGATGCTTGGCCGGCGGTTGCCGAACTCGTCACCCTCGGACTGCACCATGAGCAGCAGCACCAGGAGCTGATCCTCACCGACATCCGCCACGCCTTCTTCCAGAATCCGCTGCACCCGCCGTACCGCCGCGATCTCAAGGCGCCGCTGCGGTCCACGCCGGTGCGTCAAGGGTGGCGCGAAATCCCCGGCGGCATTTGCGAAGTGGGAGCGGCGCCCGGCGAGTCGTTCGCGTTCGACTGCGAGCGCCCGCGCCACCGCGCCTTCCTGCGGCCGTTCCGCATCGCTACCCGGCCAGTGACCAACGCTGAGTACGCCGCCTTCATCGGCGACGGCGGCTACGACGACTCGCGTTGGTGGCTGGCCGACGGTATCGCCGCGGTGCGTGCCCAGGGGTGGTGCGCGCCGCTGTACTGGAGCGCGCCCACGCTCGAGGCCACCGTGTTCGACCTCGCCGGTACGTCCGGCATCGATGCCGATGCGCCGGTGTGCAACGTCAGCTTCTTCGAGGCGGACGCCTACGCGCGGTGGGCTGGCAGGCGCCTGCCGACCGAGGTTGAGTGGGAGGTTGCCGCCGCGACGGGGTCGCTGCGCGGCAATCTCTTGGAGAACGATCACCTGCGGCCGGTGGCGGCCCGCGCCTCGCCCGCCGGCGCCGGCTTGCTGCAAATGTTCGGCGACGTCTGGGAGTGGACCCAGAGCGCCTACGCTCCGTATCCCGGCTACCGCGCGCCCGAGGGCGCGATCGGAGAATACAACGGCAAGTTCATGTCCGGGCAGATGGTGCTGCGCGGCGGCTCCTGCGCGACGCCGTCCGGTCATCTCCGCCCGAGCTATCGCAACTTCTTCCCTCCCACCGCGCGCTGGCAGTTCGCCGGCCTTCGCCTTGCCGAGGACGCATGACCGCCCATCCCGCTCGCCTCCATGGCTTGCTGCACCCGGCGCTCGAACGCCGCCGCCCGGCCGAGACGGCGCTCGCGCAGCAAGCGGCGCCGCCCGGGTTCCTCGCCGACGTTCTGGCCGGCCTGACGCGCCGGCCGAAGGGCATCCCGAGCAAGTACTTCTACGATCGCCAGGGCTCCTGCCTGTTCGATCGCATCACCGAGCTGCCCGACTACTACCTGACGCGCGCCGAAGAGGCGCTGCTGCATCTCGCCATGCCGGAGGTCGCCGGGTTTGTCGCGCCGCGCACCCAGCTCATCGAGTTCGGCGGCTGCTCGCCGCGCAAGGCGCGCATCGTGCTCGACGCGATGGAGCGGCCCGCGGCATACGTACCGATCGACATCTCGGCTGAGACACTCACCGCCGGCCAGAGCCTGATCCGCGACTATCCGGGGCTGCAGGTGACGCCGGTTGCTGCCGACTTCTCGGCGCCGCTGCGCATCTCGCTCCCGCCCGGACCGAAGCTCGCGTTCTTCCCGGGCTCGACCATTGGCAACTTCTCTCCGGCCGACGCCCAGATCTTCCTGCGCCGCGTCGCCACCCTGGTCGGCCGCGACGGCGCTCTGCTGATCGGCGTCGACGTGAAGAAGGACCCGCGCATCCTGTGGCGCGCCTACAACGACGACGCCGGCATCACCGCCGCGTTCAACCGCAACCTCCTGACGCGCATCAATCGCGAGATCGGCGCCGGCTTCGACCCGGCCCGCTTCCATCACTTCGCGCCCTACAACGAAGCGGAGGGACGCGTCGAGATGCATCTCGTCAGCACGGACCCCCAGGCGGTGTACGTCGCGGGCCGGCTGTTCTGCTTCCACGCCGGCGAGAGCATCCACACCGAGAATTCCTACAAGTACAGCGTGCTCGAGTTCCGCTCGCTGGCGCGCCACGCCGGCTTCAAGCCGATCCGCACCTGGAGCGACCGCCACTTCGCGCTGCACTACCTGTGCGTCGGTTGACCGCGACCTCGGCGCTCGCAGCGCGCCGGGCAACAAGCACAAAGCGCGGCGAACAAGCCGCGCCAACAACAAGAAGAAGCGAGGCCACAGTTATGAAGTTCTTCCTGCTCCGCACCGGCTCCGCGTTGGTGATCAGCATCCTCGCGGGCCTGCTGATGGTGGGTGCGCTCGCCCTCTCGCCGCTGCCCACGGGGGAGGCGGCCATCGCCGCGTCCCTGTCGCGCCCCGCCACCTGACAGCGCGGGTTGTAGCCAGCGGCGCGGCCGTCTTTACGCGCTTTCACAGCGTTTTTACCCCCGCGGGTTGCCACCGGGGGAAGGCGCGGGTACAGCCCTAGGTTGGGACTTTCCGATGGGGATGGGGTGTCTGGGTCTGGGATTTCAGACCGCAACACGCTCCCCGCGCCGGCGCCCCCAGTCGCAGCCGGCCGAGCGTTGTTCGCGCCCTAAGGGGGGGGCCGCGCATGGGTAGTTTCGGTCAAGCCTTGTTCTGGACTCAGGCGATGGCGGGCGTGTGGATGTTCGCTGCAGTCACTACGCACGGCGCGGAGATGTACGACTACCTGCGCGGCTGGATGTTCGGCTCGCCGACTCGCGTCGCCGTGGCCGCCATCAGCCCGCTCGAGGCGAACTGCCCACCGGCTCGCGCACCCAAGTCCGAGGCCGGGAACACCCTCGTTCTCGGCGGCTTCAACGTCGGCGATAACGACTTCATCGACCCCGAGCAGTACCTGAGCCCGGCGACCCAGAAGCCGTACGCCATCGTGCGCATCACCGGCAGCGGCGGCAACCGCGACTTCTCGCCCGGCACCTACTATCACCTTCCGGAGGGCGTCACCTTCCTTCCCGCCGCGCTGAACGCCAAGACCGACTCGGTGCCCTACGTCAGCGAGGCGCTCTACATCGCGCTCGATCGACTGCGGTGCATTGCCGCGATGAACAACGGCGAAGTGCGCGTCAACAAGGCGCTGCTGTCCGTGCCGCGCGCGCTGTACTGGGAGATGGAGCGCTCCATCCTTGCCGAGGGCCTCGGCACCACCGGCGTCCACCTGCAGATCGTCGATGGCGTCAGCACGAAGCGCACGCCGTGGGACCACGACGAGGTCCAGGCCGCCGCGCAAAAGGCACACATGACCGTGCCGTCGCCGGAGACCTACCGCGCCTATGTCAAGCTCGCGACCAATCGCTGAACAACATAAGAAGGTACGAGGGGGCGAACTGAAGGGCGGCAGCCTCCCTGCCGCCCTTCTTTCTTCTGGTGCGGCCTCAAGGCAGCAGATTCAGCCGACCATGCCGACCGTGTGCTCGCTTGCGCCCCACGGCGAGGACGAGACGGCAAAGCACGTTAGCGGGAGTGCGTCCGTGCCTGCGTTTGCGAGTCCGCTGCGCACGTCTAGCCGAGAGCACCCCTTACATCGGTCTGGCTCAGCATCTTGGTAGCGAGAGTGCGGTCGCCGGACATCGTGATCCCTCCCGCGGCGCGGCCCCCACTCGCGACAAAGGCGAGCACGGCGGGATAGCCACCTCGGATGATCGCGTCTGGCTCTGCGCCAATCCCAGCAACAGCGCGGCGGCCGGATCGGCTGACAATGATGGTCGCGCACGCGCCCTCGGCGTCCAAAACGATCTGTCCGCGAGGCGCTTTGACGGTTGGATCGTCCACCATTGCTCCAACCGCAAGCGGTAGCCAGGACGGGTTGCGAAAGTCGTTTGATGGGCCGTTCCACATCAGCACGGAACCCCAGCGGATGAGGGCGGCAACGGCACCCTCAAGTGCGCGGCCGCGTTCGGTAAGATCGTACCGCACCTCCTTCGAACGCGGCTTCGCGGCATTCCGCCGGACGAGGCAGTCCTCCTCCAGGTCGGCAAGGCGCGACACGAGCAGGTTCTCCGCGATGCCGGGGAGGGCGTCACGGATATCCCTGAATGCCTTTGGACCGAGCAGCAACTCGCGGACGATCAGGAGGGTCCATCTGTTGCCGATCTGATCCAGGGCGCGTGCGAGCGCGCAGAACTGCCCGTAGCCCTTTCGTGGTTGATCCCGTTTCGCCACACGCGTAGCCTACCATTCTGCTTTATTTTATCAAGCAGAGAGCGGGGATCAAATGATCTTGTCGAAGAGCGGAATTTCGTACCGGCGCTTCGGAGTTGGAACTCCGTTGCTGCTGCTTCACGGAATTCCGGGTAGTTCGGCCGTCTGGGAAGAGGCATCCGCTCTGCTGTGCAAGGAATTTGATGTGCTGCTCCCGGATCTGATCGGCTTTGGAGGGAGTAGGCCATCCATGGACCTTCGCGAGTTGCACGCTGAGGGCCAGGCCAGCGCGCTGATAGATCTATTGGATGAGCTTGCCATCGTGAGCGTCGCAATCGCCGCTCATGACTTCGGTGGACCGGTGGCGATTGCAATGCACGCCAAGCGCCCCGAACTCGTGTCGCACCTCGCGCTCTATTCATCGAATGCCTTCGCCGATACACCGATACCGTTTCCTCTGTCGTTAGTGGTGTTCCCCCTGATCGGCCCTCTCGTGTCCCGCCTGCTGTTTTCCCGCGCATCGCTGCACGTCATGCTCAAATTTGGACAAGGCCGACCACGCGGCCCGGTGAACGGCAAGAATCTAGGGGACGACAATCAAGTGCGTTCAACGCGACTGATTTTCTCCGAGAGCTTGACGCGGCTTGCCGAGCTTTATGGCCCAATCGAACGGCACCTCGGGAACATCGCAAGCCCTCGTACCGTCGGCTGGGGCACAAGCGACCCCTTCTTTCCCATTCAACAAGGCGAGCGCACGGCTCACGCCATGAGAGCATCGTTCACCCGCTTCCCCGGCGCAGGCCATTTCCTGCCGGAGGAGCGACCGCGGGAGATCGCCGCAGACATTGCGGCCCTGGTGGGACGCCGCAACGACGCACCGCATTAGCTGCGCGCTCGCGAAACGGTCTCAGCCGTCAAGCCCTGCGCGTGTTCGCGAGTGCGCGTAAGCTTGTGAGCCCTCGCGGCGCATCATGGTGCCCTGGCGAGTCGCAGTGTCGCGCCGCCGGCGACCAGTCCAAGCGACTTGCGCACGACAGTGTGTGGTGGCCCATCCCGGTAGGTCGTGAATCGAGCTCCCTGGGCTCACAGACAAAGCAGACCACGGCGTCCGTCTGTTGATGTCAGCGGCGTCGAGCCGTGCGGCTTGACTGCGCATCGCGCAGTAGCCGGTTGCCCGGGCGGCTGCATCCCGAATTGTCCGATCCTGCCGGAACTGCGATCGCCCGCAGCAAGTACCGCGTCGCCCCGCGCCCATGGGGAGCATGCGCCGCAGACGAGCAATCCTGAAAGCGCGACTAGACGGCGAGTGGGTGCGTTCATTGCGGGATCTCTTGCGTTTGGTTGCTCGGCGAGCCGAGGACACAGATTTACCGGGGGGGGGGGGGGGGGGGG
>CAMEYM010000002.1 GCA_945947575.1 Rhizobium sp. Q54 | reverse complement strand
TCAACCAGATCCGCATGAAGATCGGCGTCATGTTCGGCAACCCGGAGACCACCACGGGCGGCAACGCCCTCAAGTTCTATGCCTCGGTCCGCCTGGAAATCCGCCGTATCGGCGCCATCAAGGACAAGGACGAGGTGGTCGGCAACCAGACCCGCGTGAAGGTCGTCAAGAACAAGGTCGCGCCGCCGTTCAAGGTCATCGAGTTCGACATCATGTACGGCCACGGCATCTCCAAGACCGGCGAGCTCGTAGACATCGGCCTCAAGACCGGCGTCATCGAGAAGTCCGGCTCGTGGTTCTCGTACAACTCCCAGCGCATCGGTCAGGGCCGCGAGAACGCCAAGACGTTCCTCGAGCAGAACCCCGAAGTCTCCGCCGACATCGAGACCAAGATCCGCTCCAAGACCGTGGTGCCGGGCATGATCGCCGCCACCGCCGCCGCCAGCGACGACGAAGGCGATTCGGACGGCGAGGAGACGGCACCGACCCGCAAGGGTCGCGCCTAGAGACAGCCCGCAAGGGTCGCGGCTAAGAAACAACCCGCAAGGGAGCGCCTAAGAAATGCGCAGACCCCCAGGGACCCTTCACGGGGCCCTGGGCAGGTCTAGGAGACTCAAGCACTTCGCGGCCGTCGCTTCGGTGGAGCGTCGGCCGTGCTCGTTAACCCGCTGGCCGTTCACCGGCCGCGAAGGGTCGCGCTATACTGCACTCGGGAGTGTGGTCCGCGGCGCGTGGGCGAGGGGGCTCATCGAGATTCGGTGGGCGGCCTCTGAAGCTAGCGCGCCGCGGGGCATTTCTTGCGGGCCGCCAACACCAGGGTGCGTACGACACGCGTGCACGTTTGTGTGCGCGCACTCTTGCCGGTAGCGCAAGCGATGCTATGTCCGAGGGAATGGTCGTCGTCGCTCATGCAGGATCGCCGCGCACCGCGTCCGCATCGCCTTGGCGCCCGCGCATCAAGCGCGCTGCGTAGTGCGGCCGTGCGCGCGATCGCCGGCGCCGGCAACGCTGCGGATACGCAAAAGAACGCGGCGGATACGCAAGAGATACGAGCGGAATGCCGCGTATTTGCGCCGCCGGTGGCCGTTCTCCTTCCGAACTAGTGCAATTATTTCAGATAGTTAGCTGAGCATCCCATGCTGAGTGCAAGCGAAATCCGCCGATCGTTCCTGGACTTCTACAAGGGCCGCGGTCACGAGGTCGTCTCGTCGTCGGCCCTGGTGCCGCACCAGGACCCGACGCTGCTGTTCACCAACGCCGGCATGGTGCAGTTCAAGAACGTCTTCACCGGCGTCGAGAGGCGCGCGTACACGCGCGCCGCGTCGTCGCAGAAGTGCGTGCGCGCCGGCGGCAAGCACAACGACCTCGAGAACGTCGGCTACACGTCGCGCCATCACACGTTCTTCGAGATGCTCGGCAACTTCTCGTTCGGCGATTACTTCAAGGAAGAGGCGATCCTTTCGGCGTGGACGCTCCTCAACAAGGAGTTCGGCCTGCCCAAGGAGCGCATGCTCGTCACCGTCTATGTCGACGACGACGACGCGGCCAAGCTGTGGAAGAAGATCGCGGGCTACTCCGACGATCGCATCATCCGCATCGCCGGCTCCGACAATTTCTGGAGCATGGGCGACGTCGGCCCGTGCGGCCCGTGCACCGAGATCTTCTTCGATCATGGCGACAAGATCGCGGGCGGTCCCCCCGGCTCGAAGGACGCCGACGGCGACCGCTTCGTCGAGATCTGGAACCTCGTCTTCATGCAGTACGAGCAGTTCCCCGGCGGCGAGCGCAAGCCGCTGCCCAAGCCGAGCATCGATACAGGTATGGGGTTGGAACGGGTGTCTGCTGTCTTGCAGGGCAAGCACGACAACTACGACACCGACCTGCTGCGCGGGCTCATCCTCGCTTCGGCCGACGTGTCGAAGCAGGCGGCCGACGGCCCGCATCGCATCAGCCACCGCGTCGTCGCCGACCATCTGCGCTCGTCGTGCTTCCTGATGGCCGACGGCGTCATGCCGTCCAACGAGGGCCGTGGCTATGTGCTGCGCCGCATCATGCGCCGCGCCATGCGCCACGCGCACCTCATGGGGGTGCCCGAGCCGCTGCTGCACCGCCTGGTGCCGGCCCTCGTCTCGGCCATGGCCGCCCAGTATCCCGAGCTCATCCGCGCGCAGGCGCTGATGACCGAGACCCTGAAGCTCGAAGAGATCCGCTTCCGCGAGACCCTGGCGCGCGGCCTGGCCTTCCTCGACGAAGCGCTCGGCAAGCTGCCCAGGACCGCCGATCTGCCCGGCGAGGCGGCCTTCAAGCTCTACGACACCTATGGCTTCCCGTTGGACCTCACCCAGGACGCCCTGCGCGCCCAGGGCCGCAAGGTCGATACCAGCGGCTTCGACTCCGCCATGCAGCGCCAGCGCGCCGCCGCGCGTGCGGCGTGGGCGGGCTCGGGCGAGCAGGCGACCGAGGCCGTGTGGTTCGATCTGCGCCAGCGCTTGGGCGCCACCGAGTTCCTCGGCTACGAGACCGACACGGCCGAAGCCAAGGTCCTCGCCATCCTCCAGGACGGCAAGGAAGTGCAGTCGGCCGGCGAGGGCGCCGAGGTCTCCGTCATCGTCAACCAGACGCCATTTTACGGCGAGTCGGGTGGCCAGCAGGGCGACTGTGGCCTGATGACCGGCGCCGGCACCCAGGTCGCGGTCAAGGAGACCCACAAGAAAGTCACCGACCTGCACGTCCACCAAGGCACCGTCACCAAGGGCGGGCTCAAGGTCGGCCAGGTCGTCGAGCTGCGCGTCGATTCGACGGTGCGCGCGCGCCTGCGCGCCAACCACTCCGCGACGCATCTGCTGCACGCCGCGTTGCGCCGCACCCTCGGCGAGCACGTCACGCAGAAGGGTTCGCTGGTCGCGCCCGATCGCCTGCGCTTCGACTTCAGCCAACCCGTGCCGATCGCCGCCAACGACCTCGCCAAGATCGAGGCGCAGGTCAACGAGCAGACCCGCAGGAACATCGAGGTGCAGACCATGCTCATGTCGCCCGCCGAGGCCGTGAAGAAGGGCGCCATGGCGCTGTTCGGCGAAAAGTACGGCGACGAGGTGCGCGTCGTGTCCATGGGTCACGACGACAACAAGCACTTCTCGACCGAGCTCTGCGGCGGCACCCACGTGCGCCGCACCGGCGACATCGGCTACTTCCGCATCGTCTCCGAGGCTGGCGTTGCCGCCGGCGTGCGCCGCATCGAGGCGCTCACCGGCGCCGCCGCGGCCGAATACGCCGCCGAGCAGGAGCGCACGCTGCGCGAGGCGGCAAGCGTGCTGAAGGCGCAACCCGCCGAGCTGCCGGCGCGCGTGACCTCGCTGTTGGATGAGCGCAAGCGCTTGGAGCGCGAGATCTCCGACCTGCGCAAGAAGCTCGCCACCGGCGGCGGCGCGGCCGGCGGTCCCGCGATCAAGGACGTCAACGGCATCCGCTTCTCGGGCCGCAACGTCGAGGGCGCGCAGCCTGGCGAGCTCAAGGCGATGGTCGACGAGCTCAAGAAGAACGGCTCCGGCGTCTACGCCATCGTCGGCGTGACCGAGGGCAAGGCGTCGCTCGTCGTCGGCGTCACACCCGACCTCGTCACCCGCTTCAACGCCGTCGACCTGGTGAAGACCGGTGTCGCCGCGCTCGGCGGCAAGGGCGGCGGTGGCCGCCCCGACATGGCCCAAGGCGGCGGACCGGAGGGCGCCCAGGCGGAAGCCGCGCTCGCCGCCGTCGAGCAGGCCATCGCGCGCAGCGCCCAGGCAGCATAAGGAACCGCCGTGAAGTACTCCGACCAATTCACCCCGGGCGACGGTCGGGGCCGCGTCTTCGAGGTCCTGCGCGGCATCCTCCTGTCGCGCGCCCGCTCCGGCAAGACCATCGCGTTCCCGCAGCTCGGCGAACGTATGGGCCGACCGCCGCACGGACCGTGGCCTGAGCTCGATGTCGTCTCGGAGGAAGAGCTCTCCGCTGGCCGCCCCGACCTCAGCTTGGTTGTCGTGTCGCCGCAAACCGGCTACCCGGCGCGCTGGGACGGCCGTCCCTTCAATCCGGGCAACCCCGAGGAAGTCGCGGCGTTCAAGTCGGGATTGCAGGCGGTGTTCGACCATTACCGCCCGATCCGCACCGCCCCCCCTGAAGCCCGCCAGCGAGCAGGCCTAAAGCACCGGCTCCTTCTGCGCCGCCTGCCGCTGCATCAGCGGCAGCGCGTGCTTCACCAGCGCCGTGGCATCCAATAGGAACGAGTCCGCATTGCCGACGCGTCCGCGGCCGCACTCGTTTGAGCGCAGGAAATCATCGACGATGCGCGCGAAGAAGTCGTGCGGCCAATGCGCGTGCACGCCGTCGCCGCCGGTGTTGAATTCCTCAACGTCGCGCCACACACGACGCCCGCCTTCGCGCCACGGCACGCGATAGCGCACGACTCGCTTGTCGCCAAAATCGGCGATGTGCTCCGCGTAGTGCAGCACCGTCACCTCGTCGTGGGACGAGCCGAGCAGCAGCACCCGGCCGCGCGCCTCGACGAGCTTGGCGAACGGCGAGCCCGGGCCGAAGCCATAGTTCCACGGCGCATCGGCGACCAGCCATCCGGCCTTGGCGCCGCGCGCCGCGACGCGCCCGCACACGGCCTCGCTGCACACCGTACCCGGCGACGAGCGGAAGAACTCGGCGAGCGCGCCGAAGTCGCGCTGGGCGCGCGCCGACTGCGGATCGAACGGCGGCTGGTGGGCCAGAATCTCGGCTTCCTGTGCGGCCGAGTAGACGCCGCGGCCGACGTCGTCGAAGCCGTCCTGGCAGCCGACGAACATCATCACCGTGCCGCCTGGCCCTACTGCGTCTTCAACGGCGCAATGAATTTCGTCGGGGCCGCCATGTACTGCGCCGACGGCGCGCACGGAGGCGTGAATCATCACCACCTCACCCGGCTTCAGCCCGACGCGGCGCAGGTCATCCACGAGATGAGAACGGGCGAACGGCACGCCCGAGCATAGCCGAGACGCTTGTCTCGAGTTCGCGGCGGCTGATCGATTTCGATGCAGCCGCCGCTCAACTACGCGTCAGCGTACCGGCTGCGCCGGCGGTGCCGTGGGCTTGCGTCCGCGCAATAGCGACGGCCGCTTGACCGGCACGGGCGCGGCTGGCGCCGTCTTCGCCGTCACGGTCGGCGATGCGGCCGCTGGGGCTGCGCCGAGTTCGTTCTCGGCCATCTTCCAGTGCTCGCTGTCCCGCCCGTGCGGCCGCCCCTCGCGCTCCCACAGTTCGTACGCGCGCTGTCGTATGCGGTCGTTGAGGTCCTTAGTATTGGTCATATGCCGTTGCTCCCACAGTGCTGATCCGGCCCCCGAATTGTCCGCCCCGGCATCCCCGGCGACAAGCCAGGGAACCACCGGATTTTCAGAGGTTTGTGACCGGCTACTGCAATCGTCGGGCCAAACGTTAACCCATCGCCCGCTTCAGGTTGGCGTCCACGGCGTCCAGGAACCTGGTCGTCGTCAACCATGGCGCGTCCGGTCCGACCAGCATGGCGAGGTCCTTGGTCATCTGGCCGCCCTCGACCGTGGCGACGCACACCTTCTCCAGCGTCGTCGCGAACTGGTCGAGCGGCGCGTTGGCGTCGAGCTTGGCGCGATGTGCGAGGCCCCGCGTCCACGCGAAGATCGAGGCGATCGGGTTGGTCGAGGTTTCCTTGCCCTGCTGGTGCTGGCGGTAGTGCCGCGTCACCGTGCCGTGCGCAGCTTCCGCTTCGACCGTCGAGCCGTCCGGCGTCATCAGCACCGACGTCATCAGGCCGAGCGAGCCGAAGCCCTGCGCCACCGTGTCCGACTGCACGTCGCCGTCGTAGTTCTTGCACGCCCAAACGAACCCGCCGGGCAGCTTCAGCGCCTGCGCCACCATGTCGTCGATCAGGCGGTGCTCGTAGACGATGCCGGCGTGCCTGAAGCGTGTCGCGAACTCCTTGTCGAACACCTCCTGGAACAGATCCTTGAAGCGTCCGTCGTACGCCTTGAGGATCGTGTTCTTGGTCGATAGGTACACGGGCCAGCCGCGCGCCAGGCCGTAGTTGAGGCACGCGTGGGCGAAGCCGCGGATCGAATCGTCGAGGTTGTACATTCCGAGCGCCACGCCGGCGCCCGGGAACGTGAAGACCTCGCGGGTCGTCGCCGCCGAGCCGTCAGCCGGCTCGAACGTCATGGTCAGGCGTCCCGCCGAGGGCACGCGGAAGTCGGTCGCCTTGTATTGGTCGCCGTAGGCATGACGGCCGATGACGATCGGCTGGGTCCAGCCCGGTATTAGGCGCGGTACGTTGGAACACACGATCGGCTCGCGGAACACCGTGCCGCCCAGGATGTTGCGGATGGTTCCGTTCGGCGAGGCGTACATGCGCTTCAAGCCGAACTCTTTGACGCGCGCCTCGTCGGGCGTGATCGTCGCGCACTTGATGCCGACGCCGTGCTTCTGGATCGCCTGCGCGGCTTCCACGGTGACGCGGTCGTCGGTGGCATCGCGATGCTCGATGCCGAGGTCGAAGTATAGGAGCTGCACGTCGGCGTAGGGCAGGATCAGCTTGTCGCGGATCATCTTCCAGATGATGCGCGTCATCTCGTCCCCGTCGATTTCAACGACAGGCTTGTCCACTTTGATGCGGGCCATGGGTCTCCGGTGTCGCGCTTCGCTGCGCGGGTGGCTCGGGGTGGACGCTTATAGCACCTTCGCGGGCGCGGCTTTACCGGTCGCTTCTTCGGCCGCGAGGCCGAGCGCCGGCAGGATGTCGCGCACGTCGCGCACGACGTCGAACAGCTTGCGCGTCTCTTCGCCGGCGAAGCCGCGCGCGACGGTGTGCTCGATCAGGGCGAGGAGGGGTTCCCAGTAGCCCTTCTGGTCGACCAGCAGGATCGGCTTGTCATGCAGCCCGAGCTGGCGCCAGGTGATGATCTCCATGGTCTCGTCCAGGGTGCCGAGGCCACCGGGCAGCACCACGAACGCGTCCGACATCTCGAACATCTGCGCCTTGCGCACATGCATGCTGTCGACGACCTCCAGGGACGTGAGCTGGGAGTGGCCGACCTCGATGCGGTCGAGGAACTCGGGGATGACGCCATGCACCTCGCCGCCGTGCTTCAGCACGGCGTCGGCCAGCACGCCCATCAGGCCGATGCTGCCGCCGCCGTACACCAGGCGGATGCCCTGGCGGGCGAACTGCTCTCCCAGCCGGCGCGCTGCCGCCCGGAATTCCGGGTCGTCGCCCACGCGCGAGCCGCAAAACACGCATACCGAGCGAATCATTGTCATCCGATCCTATCTAGTGCGTCCCGCCCTTTGTGTCGTCCGTCACGGTCGGCGTACATCGCACGGGCCGCTACGCTTTCGCCTATGCCACGAAATCGGGTAGACTTCCTAGGGTATGCCCCCAAGATGCAGCGCCCCACTTGCCAATCAAGGTTGGCCCTTGGGCGTAGGGCAGGGGAACGCTAAGGCGGGGGAAGCAAGGACCGGATGCGCGGAACGTTGATCGCCCTGGTCGTCGTGACTGCCGGCGCAGGCGCGCTGGCGGCTGCCGGATTCCTGGCCGAACCGCCCTCAGGCGTCATTGATACGCCCGCCGTCCGTCCCGTCCCGGCGCCGACTGCCGCTGCCGCGCCACCCGCGCCCGCGCTGCCGCCGGGACCCACGGCTCCCGTTCCGCCGGTGCAGCAGCAAGCGCTCAACACACCGGCGCCGGCTCCCGCCACGCCACCGGCTCCGGCCGCCGCCACGCCGCCGCCGCAGGTCGCCGTCGTGACACCGCCGGCGCAAGCGCCGGCAACACCCGCACCCGCAGCGCCCGCCGCTGCTTTGGCGCCGACGCCGCAGGCCGCGGCTCCCGCTGCGGCGCCTCCCGCTGTGGCCGCGTTACCGCCCGCAGCCGCAGCCGCTCCCCCGACACCGGCCGCCACTACCCCGGCGCCGACCTTCGACATCGTGCGCATCAACCCGCAGGGCCGCGCCGTCATCGCCGGCCGCGCCGCACCCAATGCCGAGGTGACCGTCAACGCCAGCGCCGAGATCGTCGCGGTGACCCGTGCCGATGCCTTCGGCGAGTGGGTCGCCATTCCTGACAACCCGCTGCCGCGCGGCCCGCGCGAGATCACTCTGCAGGCCGCGACGGCGAACGGCGAACGCGTGCGCTCGGAGCAGGTCGTCACGGTCGTCATTCCCGGCGTCGGCGCGCCCGCGGAGGAGCGTGCCGTCGCCGTGCTGCAGGATCGCGGCGGCGCCGCAGCGCCGCGCTTGCTGCAAGGCGCTATCACCGAAGATGGCGTGCGCACCGGTGCGCTGACCCTCGATGCCGTGCAGTACGACGAGCAGGGCAACCTCGTGCTTGCCGGCAAGGCGAAGCTCGGCACCCAGGTGCAGGTCTTTGTCGACGACCGCCCGGTCGGCGCCGCCACCGCAGATGCCGGTGGCCTCTGGCAGATGATGCCGGGCAACGCCGTCGCCGTCGGCCGCCATCAGTTGCGTCTCGAGCAAGTCGATCCGGCCGGCGCGCTCGTCGCGCGCATGGAACTGCCGTTCCTGCGCGCTGCACCCGAAGCGATCCGCGCCCTTGCGCCGGGCGAGGTCATCGTCCAGCCCGGCACCACCCTGTGGCGCATCGCGCGCAACGCCTATGGCAAGGGGACGCTCTACACGGTGATCTACCTGGCGAACGCGGACCAGATCACCGACCCGAACCTCATCTATCCGGGCCAGATCTTCACCTTGCCGCAGGCGCAGTAGCGCGCTAGCTACCCCTTCGGCCAGGGCCGAGGCCGCCGGAATCGCTTACAATCGCGGAGACGCGCGCCACGGCGACCTGGCGCGTTTGCTTTTGGAGTGACCCGAGACCCCTGATGCGAGGCAGCAACCGCGCCCCGTTCGATCCGAGCGCTCCCACCGAGGGCCGCAACCAGTTGCGCACCCTGCGCACGCTGCTGCCCTATCTGTGGCCGGACGGGCACCCCGGCCTCAAGGCGCGGGTCGTCGTGGCGATGCTGGCGCTAGTCGGCGCCAAGGCGCTGACCCTGACGGCGCCGTTGTTCTACGGACGCATCGTCGATAGCCTGAGCGGCCCGGCCCAGATCGTGGCGGTGCCGCTGGTCATGGTGGCGGCCTACTCGCTGGCCCGCGCGCTCAGCTCCGTGCTGAACGAAGTCCGCGACGGCCTCTTCAGCCGCGTTGCCCAACACGCCATCCGCCAAGTCGCGCTGCAGACCTTCCAGCATCTGCACGGCCTGTCGATGCGCTTCCACCTCGACCGGCGCATGGGCGGCCTGTCGCGGGTCATCGAGCGCGGCACCAAGGGCATCCAGTTCCTGTTGAACTTCACGCTGTTCAACATCCTGCCGACCATCATCGAGGTCGTCGGCGCGGCGATCATCCTGCACGTCATCTTCGGCATCGCCTTTTCGTCCATCACGCTCCTATCGGTGCTCGGCTACATCGTCTTCACGGTGTGGGTGACCGAGTGGCGCACCAAGTTCCGCCGCGAGATGAACACGGCCGACGCCGAAGCCAACACCAAGGCGGTGGACAGCCTGCTCAACTACGAGACGGTCAAGTACTTCGGCAACGACGGCCACGAGGCCAAGCGCTTCGACGTGTCGCTGGCGCGCTACCAGCACTTCGCCGTGCGCAGCCAGGTGACGCTGTCGATGCTCAACGTCGGCCAGCAGATCACCGTCAATCTCGCCGCTTTCGTGCTGCTGCTGCTCGCGGCGCGCGGCGTCATCGCCGGCACCATGACCATCGGCGAGTTGGTGATGATCAACACCTATCTCATACAGCTCTACATCCCGCTCAACTTCCTCGGCTTCGTCTACCGCGAGATCAAGCAGGGCCTGGTGGATATGGAGGTCATGTTCGATCTCCTGGTCGTTTCGAAGGAAGTCGCCGACAAGCCGGATGCCAAGCCGCTCGTCATCAATCGCGGCACCATCGAGTTCGACCACGTTACCTTCGGCTACAACGACGATCGCATCATCCTGCGCGACGTCAGCTTCACGGTGCCGGCCGGCAAGACGGTCGCGATCGTCGGTGCGTCCGGCGCCGGCAAGTCCACGATCTCGCGCATCCTGTTCCGCTTCTATGACGTGAATTCCGGCGCCGTGCTCATCGACGGCCAGGACATCCGCGACGTCACCCAGGAGAGCGTGCGCGCCGCTATCGGTGTCGTACCCCAGGACACGGTGCTGTTCGACGACTCGATCGGCTACAACATCCGCTACGGCAAGCCCACTGCAACCCAGCAAGAGATCGAGGCGGTGGCCAAGCTCGCCAGCATCCACGATTTCGTCGCGTCCCTGGCCGACGGCTACGCGACGCGCGTCGGCGAGCGCGGTCTGAAACTCTCCGGCGGTGAGAAGCAGCGCGTCGCCATCGCCCGCACCATGCTCAAGAACCCGCCCATTCTCTTGTTCGACGAGGCTACCTCGGCCCTC
The DNA here is from genome assembly GCA_945947575.1 of Rhizobium sp. Q54. Taxonomy (GTDB): domain Bacteria; phylum Pseudomonadota; class Alphaproteobacteria; order UBA2966; family CAIVPW01; genus CAIVPW01. Next base: position 161,699 of record CAMEYM010000002.1, on the reverse strand, counting down.
GATTCCCACACCGAGAAGGACATCCAGGCGTCGCTGCGCAAGGTTTCGGCCAATCGCACGACGCTGGTGATCGCGCACCGGCTCTCGACCGTGGTAGATGCTGACGAGATCATCGCTCTAGACAAGGGCCAGATCGTCGAGCGCGGCACCCATCGCGACCTGTTGGCGCGCCAGGGCCGCTACGCCGCCATGTGGAACAAGCAACAAGAGGCCGCCCTGTACCAGGCGCGCCTCGCGGAGGCAGGAGCGGATGCGGCAGAGTGACGGCGGGGCGATGGGCATGCCGCCCATCCATCCCCAGGGGCGCGTGTCCGTCGCCATCGCGGCCATCGCCACGCTGGTCCTGTATTGGTTCTCGCCGGTGCTGGGCACCATCGGCGTATTCTTGACGCTGTGCGTCGCCGCCTTCTTCCGCGACCCTGAGCGCGTGCCGCCCCAAGACAAGGGCGTCGTCGTCGCCGGCGGCGACGGCCGCATCGAGGCGATCGTGCATATGCCGCCCCCCGCGGAGCTTGGCCTGGGCGAGGCAGCGCGGCTGCGCGTGAGCACGTTCCTGTCGTTGTTCAACGTACACGTCTGCCGCGTGCCGGTGAGCGGCACGGTGAAGGCGATCCGCTACGTGCCGGGCAAGTTCCTGAACGCCAGTCTCGACAAGGCCAGTACCGACAATGAGCGCAACTCGGTCCACATCGTCACTCCTGAAGGGGTAGACGTGATCATGGTGCAGATCGCGGGATTGGTCGCCCGGCGCATTGTCTGCGACCTCAAGGAGGGCCAAATTGTAGGGGCAGGGCAGCGCCTCGGCCTGATCCGCTTCGGCAGCCGGGTCGATGTCTACCTGCCGGCCGGCACCAAGACGCCGGTCCGCGTCGGACAGACGGCCGTCGGCGCAGAGACCGTGCTGGCGACCCTCGGCGAGTAGACGGAAGGCCCATGAACCACGAGCGCACCGGCCAGGAACGCTATGACCGCCCGCGCATGCGCATGCGGCGGCCGCGGCTGCGTTCGCTGCCGGTCAACAGCCTGATCCCCAACATCCTCACCGTGATCTCGCTGTGCGCGGGTCTCACGGCGATCCGCTTTGCGCTCAACGGCAACTTCGAGCTCGCGGTCCTCGCCATCGTCTTCGCCGGCGTCATGGACGGCCTCGACGGCCGCCTGGCGCGCTTGCTCAAGGGTGTCACCCGCTTCGGTGCCGAGCTCGACTCGCTCGCCGACTTCCTCAGCTTCGGCGTCGCCCCGGTGTTCGTGCTCTACCAGTGGAGCCTCAACAGCCTCGGCGGCTTCGCCGGCATGGGCTGGATCGCGGTGCTTGCGTATGCGGTTTGCTGCGCGCTGCGTCTCGCCCGCTTCAACACCATGGCCGACGATCACCACCAGCAGCCGGGCTGGACCCAGAACTTCTTCGTCGGCGTTGCGGCCCCGGCCGCCGCGGGCGCCGCCATCCTGCCGCTGGTCCTCGTGTTCCAGTTCCCGGGGCTCGAAGCCGTGCTGCGCTCGCCCTACATTCTGGCGCCCTACACCATGGGGCTGGCGGCGCTCATGGTGAGCCGCGTGCCGACGGTGTCGCTGAAGCGCCTGCGTGTGCAGCGCACGTACGTGCTGCCGATCCTGCTCGTGGTCGGCATCTTCGTCGCCGCCCTCACCAGCTATCCGTGGATCACCCTCGGCCTGTGCGGCATCGCGTACCTGGTGTCGATCCCGATCACCGCCATGCGCTACGCGCAGCTCGAGAAGCTGCATGGCCCGCGCCCGGCCGCCTCGGCGGCGCCGCAGCCCGCGGCCTCGCCTCCGGTTGCAGAGCCGCACGACGCTCCCGGCGACCCGCGGCCGAACCAGCTGCACTAGCGCCACAAAGGAAGAGGGCGCCACGCGGTAAGCGTGACGCCCTTTCGCTTTGGTCTTCGCCCGCCGCCTATTCGGCCGGCGATGCGTCCGCGATCGGCTCGCGCCCGATGCCCGAGGCCTCGGTCCGCCGTGCCGCGCGACGGTCGCGGCGCTTGGTGCGCCACTCGGCGGCATGAGCGCCCAGTGCCAGCAGGCTCGGCGTCACCACCAACGTCAGCAGTGTGGCGAACGACAGGCCGGCGACGATGGCAAGGGAGAGCTGAGTCCACAGCGCCGTGCCGGGCGCGCCGACCTCCACGTGGCGGTGGAGGATGTCGACGTTCATGGCGAACATGGTCGGGGTGAGGCCCAGCACGGTAACGCCGGCGGTCAGCAGCACGGGGCGCAAGCGCATGGCGCCGGTGCGGATGATCGCTTCGATCGGCTCATACCTCTCGCGCAGGTAGTTGTAGGTCTGGATCAGCACGATGTTGTTGTCCACGACCACGCCCGCCAGCGCGATGACGCCGATGCCCGACATGACGATGCCGAACGGCTGACCGGCGATGAGCAGGCCGAGCAGCACGCCGATGGTCGACATGACCACCGCGGAGAGCACGATGAACGTCTGATAGAAGCTGTTGAACTGGATGAGCATCGTCATGGCGATGAGGAACATCGCCACGATGAACGCGTTCGTCAGAAACGCCTGGCTTTCCTGCAGCTCCACGTCCTCGCCGCCGAACTTCACGGCCACGCCGGGTGGCAGGCCGCCCTCGGCGAGCCATGCTTTCAGCTCGGTCACCACGTTGGCCGGCAGCACACCCGCTTCGACGCCCGCGCGCACGGACAGCACACGCTGCGCGTCGATCCGCGTGATGGTGCTGACCTGCGGGGCAGGCTCGCGCTTCACGAAGCTGGAGACCGGCACCACGCCCTTCGGCGTGTTGATCTTGAGCTCGTCCAGCTGCTCCAGGGTGCGGTACTCCGGTGGATAGCGGACGACGATGTCGATCTCGTCGTCGGTGTCGGCCGGACGGTAGGAGCTCACCTTGATGCCGGTGGTCACCAGCCGCACCATATTGCCGATGGTGGTGATGTCGGCGCCGAACACACCCGCCTGGGTGCGATCGACCGTCACCTGCCACTCGATGCCCGGGATCGGCCGCGTATCCTCGATGTTGATGAGACCCGGCATGGACTCGAGCTTGCGTCGCACCGTTGCTACGGCGGGTGCGATCAGGGTCGGGTCGGCGGAGGTGATGTCCATCGCCACGGGCGTGCCGGTCGGAGGGCCGAAGCCGGCCTCCGAGAAGCGCACGTTGATGCCGGCGATCTTGCTTGCCTCGGCGACGATGCCTTCGAGGATCTCGCGCGCCTTGCGGCGCTGATCCCAGCGCACGAAGTCGACGCGGATGGTGCCGATGGTGTCCGCGCCGCCGCCGCCACCGCCGAGGGCCTCTTCAGCCCCGTTGCCGCCGCCACCGACGTTGGTGAAGACGGTCTCGATGCCGTCGGTATTGAGGACGATGTTCTCGACCTCGCGTACCAGACGATCCTTCTCCTCGATCGACAGGTTGCCGCGCGCCTGCACCATCACCGCGGCACTCTCGCTCTCCACGGTGGGGAAGAACTCGATGCCGTGCCCGGCCTTGCCGTAGGCGTAGAACACCCCGACCATCAGCACGACGGCGCCGACCAGAACCGCAGAAGGGAACTTCAGGATGACCGTCATCATCCGCGCATAGGCGCCGGCGAGGCCTTTGACGTCCTTGAGGTCGCCGGACTCGGCGGCCGCGAGCGCCTTGAGCTCGTGTTCGCTGCCGGCCGCGGGACGGCCGAACCACGAGCCGAGCGCTGGGACGAAGATCATCGCCATGACGAGCGAGCCGACCAGCGTCGCGATCATGACGATCGGCAGGAACTTCATGAATTCGCCGACGAGGCCCGGCCAGAACAGCAGCGGGCTGAACGCCGCGATGGTCGCCGCGTAGGACGTGATGATCGGCCACGACATGCGCGTCGCGGCGATGCCATAGGCTTCGCGTGGGCTCAGGCCTTCCGCCATCTTGCGGTCGGCGTACTCGGTCACCACGATCGAGCCGTCGATGACGCGGCTCGCGGCCAGGATGAGCGAGAACAGCACGACGAAGTTGAGCGTCAGGTCCATCGACTGCAGGACCAGGGTGGCGAACAGGAACGAGCCCGGGATGGCGATACCGACGAGGGCAGCCGTGCGGACGCCGAGCGCGGCGATGATGACGATCATCACCAGCACCACGGCGATCATGACGTGGTTCTGGAACTCGCCGAGCAGGTCGCGTGTCTGCTTGGACTGATCCTGGATGAGCTGGGCGTTGACGCCGGCCGGCCAGATGTCGAGGCCTTGCGCGATGTCGAGGATGGCCTTGGTGCCGTCCACGGTCTCGATGATGTTCTCGCCGAGACGCTTGGTGACCTGCACCATGACCGCCGGCTGGCCGTTGAAGCGCGCGTAGGACGAGCGGTCCTTGAACGTGCGCCGCACGGTCGTGACGTCGCCGAGCGTCACCACGATGTCGTTGTTGACCTTCACCGGCAGGCCGAACAACTCCTGGGCGTTGCGGATCAGGCCCGGCACGGTCACGGGGAAACGCCCTGTCTCGTCCTGCACGGCACCCGCCGCGATGACGCGGTTGTTCTGCGCCACGGTGGCCAGTACCGCCGTCGGCGAGACGTTGTAGCTCTGCATCAGCCCGGGGTGCGCGACGATTTCGACTTGCTCCTCGCGGTCGCCGGCGATGTTCACTTCAAGCACCTGCGGCAGGCGCTCGATCTCGTCCTTCAGGCGCTTGGCGACGGCGACCAGGGTCATTTCCGGTACGTCGCCGTACAGCGCCACGACGACCACCGGGAACAGGCCGACGTTGATCTCGGTGACGGTCGGGTCGTTGGCGTCGGCGGGCAGGTCGCGCTTGGCGATGTCGATCTGATTGCGCACGTCGAGAATCGCTTCGTCGGCGTCGAAGCCGGCGTCGAACTCGAGCGTCAGGTGGGCAAAGCCTTCACCAGCGATCGATGTGATCTTCTTCATGCCCTCGACGGTGGCGAGGCGCTTCTCGAGCGGTGGCAACAGGAGCTTCTCGGCATCCTCAGGCGAGATGCCCGGGTGGCTCACGTTGACGAGCATGATCGGGATGTCGATGTCGGGCTGGGCTTCCTTCGGAATGGAGAAATAGCCGATGCCGCCGATCAGCAGCAGCAGCAGCAGGACCAGGAAGACAGCGCGGGCGCGGTCGATCGCCGCGAAGATGATTCCGTGCATCATGGAGCGGCTCCCGTGGCAGTCCCTTGGCGTTCCTCGACCGCGCGCACGGCGTCACCCGCGCGCACGAATTGCTGTCCGACGGTGATGACGGAGACGGTCTGCGGCAGTCCGTCGAGCCACACGCCGCCGGGCTCCGAGGTCAGCACGCGCGCCGGAAGGAAGGCGACGCGCCCCTCGTTGGTGACCGACTTGATTCCGACTTGGCCGCCTTCGTCGAGCACGAGCGCGCTCGCCGGGACCAGATGCGCGGCGGTGGTGCCGACCGGGATTATCATGGTCGTCGTCATGCCGGCGCGGATGTTGTGTTGCGGATTGGCGACCGTCATCTCGACGCGATAGGTGCGCGTCGCCGGGTCGGCGACGGTCGCGAGGAAGCGGATCGTGCCCTCGACGCGGCGCCCGTCGATGAGCGTCGCTGCGCCGCGTGTGCCCACCTTGATGAGATTGACCTCATTCTCGGAAACGGCACCCACCACCAGGAAAGGGTCATCGTCCACGACCATGGCTACGGCCGCGCCGGCGTTGAGGAAGTCGCCCATTTGTGCCTGGCGATCCTCGACGACGCCCATGAAGGGTGCGCGGATCTCGGTCTTGTCGATCTCCAGCTGCACGCGGGCGAGCGCGGCGTTGGCGGTCTCCAGGGCGGCTTGCGCCGCCACCAGGCGCGTCAGGGCCTGATTGCCCTGATCGGTCAGCGCCTTCGCGATGTTGTATTCGAGCTGGCGGTTGGCGGCGTTGGCCTGTGCCTCGGTGAGGCGGGCGGCGCGGTCGCCAAGGTCGAGGCGGGCGATAACCTGGCCCACGTTGACGCGGTCGCCCTTGTTGACACGCAACTCCGCGATGCTGCCCGGAATCTCGCTGCGCACGGTCACCGTGCGGCTGGCTTCGGTATGGGCGCGCACCGTTACTTCGCGCGTGCGGGTCGTGGCCGCGACGGTCTGGACGCGCACCGACATCGTGGTCGGCTCGCGCGCCTGGGCCTGGGCGATGGTTGTCGGTCCGGGCGCCGGGGCGACAGTCTCGGCGGGAGCGGGCTCGCCGCTGAAACGGGCGAGCTGCTCCTGGCCCCACTCGCCCGTCAGGATCCAGGCGGACACGCCGACGGCGACGACCGCGGCGACAACGTACGAAACCTTCATAGCCTGGATTCCTTGGGCTGATCCGCGCGCTCGCTGCGCGGGGCGGAGGCGGTGGTGGTGGCCATGCCGGCGGGCAAAGAGTGCGATTCCAGATACGCAATAGCGGCGCGACACACGGCCACTGCATATCCGTGTACGAAGTCGCGCCCACTTTGGTTCACGGCACTTGGGTGGTCGCACTCGAGGTGGCTCAGCAGGTCGCGATAGAACGCGATGCGATCCTCGATCGCCGCCGCTACGAACGTCGGCGACAGCATGTCCGAGAACAGCATGGTGGCCAGGAAGTCGGAATGGATGCGGTCCGGCGCGGGCAGTGACTCCTGCAACACGGTCTTCAGGTGCGCGCGCCCGGCCGGCGTGATGCGGTAGACCTTTTTTTCGGGCTTCTTTTCTTGTGCGTGCACCGTGCACGACACCAGCCCGTCCTTGGTCAGCTGGCTTAGCGCAGGGTAGATCGACCCGAAGCTCGGCTGCTGGATCCGCTTGAGCGGCCCATCGAAGCGCTTCTTGATCTCATAGCCCGTGGCATCGCCAAGGGCGAGAATCCCTAAGCAGAGGGTGGCGACGTTCACGGAGGTCCCCAACGACAGGGGCTCGGCCTCCCGACAGGCCCACCCCGATGGCATGTATCGCGCTGCTATATATGCAGGTGCCGGGGCCCTTCAAGGCCCCGGGCCACCCCCGCTGGTCAAAAATGGGCCTGCGGCGCCCTGTCGCAGGGTTGGGACCAGAGTTAACGATTGAACGGCGCCCAGGTCCGGCCGCGGTCTTCGCTCACGAGGATCTTCATGAACTGGGTCACCGCATACGCCCGGCCCGACTGGCGCGCCGTGAAGTGCAGCAGGGCTCCATCGAAGTGGGCCGCCGGCGCACCCACCGCCCAACCGACGCCGTTGGCATTGATGGCCACCAAGCCCACCCCCGTGACGAAGGCGTAGGTGAAGCCGTCGGGCATGGTGGCGACTGCGCTTGTCGCCCGATTGCTGCCTTCGGCGGCGAGCAGCGCCCAGGTGCGGCCGCCGTCCGCACTGCGATACAGACCGCGCGCGGTGGCGAGGTAGACAACGTCGCGCGTGCTGGCGCCGGCCATATCGACGACCGGGGCGGGGGCGGGACCAAGCTCGATCCACGTCAGCCCGCCGTCGTCGCTGCGGTACAGCATGCTGGCTGTCGCGGCGTACACGAGTCGGGCGTCCACCAACGACGGCTCGATCACCAGGAACGGGCCCGGTTGCGTGCCCTGACTCAGGCGCACCCATGTTTGGCCGAAGTTGCGCGAAATCACCGCGCCTTCACCGGCCGCTCCGGTCGCCAGGAAGTTTCCCTCCCGCGTGACGCCGAACGCCTGGCGCGCCTCGATGTCGGTCGAGATCTGCAGGGCATTGCCGTCCGGCCCGGCGGCATAGATGCCGCGATCGGTGGCGATGATGACCCGCTCGGCGTCCTGCGGGTGCGGGAAGATCCCATAGATGTGCGTGATGCGCGTTAGGCGGATTGGCTCGGCGGGCGTCTGGGCCGCAGCCGGCAGCGCAGCTCCGATTGCCGCCAGGAATAACAAGACGAGCGTGCGCATGACGATCCCCCCTGGGCCGCAGACGTGGCCGCTGTTCTTGATGTAGGCGGATGGCCCCGGCGGTTCAATCGCTTGCGTTGGCACGCTTTTTCGCCTATCCCCGACGCGGACGCCTACGCCGTCGCAACCTGCGGGGGACGCATGCCGGAACACGAAATCGAAGGCTTCGAGGACGACCGCACTCGACGCCGAATGTTCCAGGAGTTCGAGCAGGCGATTCGCGAATCGAATCGCACTGCTATCGCCGCGGCCACGGGCGGCATCAGCAAAGAACACGTGCTGCGTGTCGCCATCACCGTGTCGCGCCTGCGTGCCCGCTACCTCAAGGAAGTGCTGAAGCTGTCGGCAGAAAGCGGCGACCGCGCACTCGATCCGACCGCCATCCTCGATCTGCGCCAGATGCGCGAGGCCTACGAGGAGGCGCTGCACGGATTCTCGGCTCTGCGCCACGCCCTCGAGCGCGGCTACATCGAGCTTTCCGGCGCTAAGAAGTAGGATCCGTCAGTGCCGCCCAAGAGCAATCCCCTCGGCCTGAACCCGCTCCAGCGCAAGACGCTCGCGCTCCTGCAGGAGCTTGCCCGCGATCCGGACTGCATTCAGAAGGACGCGCTGACCGGCGCCGTCAAGGTCGTCCGGTTCCCGGTGATCCACGGCAACCACTTCCACGTCGGCGAGTCGGTCGTCATGTCCAAGGACGCGACCGGCCTCACCAACGAGGCGGTATGGAAGGCGCTCGAGCGCAAGGGCCTCGCCGTCTCCGAATTTCCGTACTCGATCAGCCTGACGCAGGCAGGACTCGAATACGACTCCGGCATGCGCGAGGAGATGTTCCAGCACCCGAGCGCCGGCGGCCACTAGGCCGCGCTAGGCGTCGATTGACCAGCGCACGGCCCACGGGCCGGAGACCTGTGTTGGGCTGATCTCGCCTTCCGTCCACAGCACCTGGCCGCGCGGCGGCGGGAATCCTTGCCGCGCCTCGGCGGACAGATTGGCGGCGAGGTCGAGCGTGCCGCCGCCGAACCGCCACCACACGTGGACGATGCCGTCGCCGCTCACCTCGAAAGCGCCTCCCTGCTTGATGCGCGGCAGCAACGGCACCAGGTTGACCTCGCGCACCAATAGGATGCGCCGGTACCAGTCGAGCCACGCGTCGTTGGGAGTCTTGGTGCGGTCATCCCAGTCGAGCTTGCTCTGCAGGTAGGTCTGCTCGGCGAGCGGATCGGGAATGCGCGCGCGCCGGGCGGGGTCGGCGAATTCCTCGAAGCGCGCGAACTCGTTGCGCCGTCCATTGCGCACCGCCTCGGCAAGGTCGCCGGCGAAGTCGGCGAAGAACAGGAACGGCTGCGGTGCCGCCCACTCTTCGCCCATGAACAGCATCGGCACCTGCGGCAGCAGCAGATACACCGCCGCCGCCGCGCGCACCGCCTCCGGCGCGGCGATGTGATGGATGCGCTCACCGAAGGCGCGGTTGCCGATCTGGTCGTGGTTCTGCAGGAACGCAACGAAGGCGCCCGGCGGCAGGTGCGCCGACGGCTCGCCACGGCGCGCGTTCCAGAACGAGGCGAACTCGCCCTGGAAAACGAAGCCCTCGGCCAGCGAGCGGCCAAGCTTGGTGGTATCGCCGAAGTCGGCGTAGTAGCCGCCGCGCTCGCCCGTGAGCGCGACGTGCAGCGTGTGATGCACGTCGTCGTTCCACTGCGCCGCATACCAGCGCGGATGCCCGGTGCGGGAGCGCACCAGCCATTCCGCCTCGTTGTCGCCGTTCTCCAGGACGAGGTGAACCGTCCGTTCCGGCACCGCCGCTTGCACGCGCTCGGCGATCTCGGCCAGGATGTGGCGCGGCGAGTCGTCCAGGATCGTTTGGACGGCGTCGAGGCGCAGGTCGTCGAGATGGAACTCCTCGATCCAGTACAGCGCGTTGTGGGCAAAGAACTCGCGCACCGGGCCGCTGTCGCTGCCGTCGAAATTCATCGCGGCGCCCCACGGCGTGTGATGGCGCTCGGTGAAGAACTGCGGCGCGTAGCGGTGCAGGTAGTTCCCCTCGGGGCCGAGGTGGTTGTAGACGACGTCGAGCAACACCATGAGGCCGCGCTCATGCGCCGCCTGCACCAAGTCCTTGAGGTCGTCCGGCTGCCCGTAGGAGCGATCGGGCGCGTACGGCAGGACGCCGTCGTAGCCCCAGTTGCGCGTTCCGGCGAACTCGGCGACAGGCATCAGCTCGATGGCGGTGACGCCCAGCGCGACGAGGTGGTCGAGCTTGCCGATGATCGCCGCGAACGTTCCTTCGGGCGTGAATGTGCCGACATGCAGCTCATAGACGACCGCCTCGTGCCACGGCCGCCCGCGCCAGTAGTGGTCGCGCCAGCGGTACTTGCTCGGGTCGACCACCTGGCTGGGCCCATGCACATCGACGGGCTGATGCCGGGAAGCGGGATCGGGCACGCGCAGGCCGTCGGGCAGGCGGTAGCGATAGTTCGTGCCAGCCCGTGCGCGGTCGGTGACGAGCTCGAACCAGCCATCGGCCAGGCGCTGCATCGGCAGCGGACCCTCGACGCCGGAAATCTCGATGGCCAGCGCATCGAGCGCCGGCGCCCACAGCCGGAAGCGCACGTGCCCGTCCTCGACGGTCGCGCCGAACGGCATGCGATGCGCACGCACCGATTCCCTCACAGGCGTCATCTTCACTGGGATACCAGGACAGCGGCCGGCAGTGCAGCGAACAATTCAGCGGCGCGCAAGCCGTCGTCGCGCGGGCAGAATTCGGCGCCGCTCAGAAGATCGCGCCAGATGCGTCGGCGCGGGTCGGCGGGCACGCGCACCCAGGTGTCGGCCGACAGGCCCTGGTCCTGCAGCCGTCGCGGGAAACGCGCTACCGCGGTCACCAGGCTGCTGGCCGAGTTGGTGCGCGCGAAGGCGCACACCTGGTCGGCGTTTGTGCCCTCGACCGCCAGGCCCTCGTAGCCCGCGCCGTCGAACAGGTGGGCATGCTCGGTGCGAAACCCGAGCAGGGTGACCAGTAAGGCGAGCTTGGCGCGACCATCCTTCCAGTCCTGCAGGTAGCGGCGCATAGCTGCGGGCCGGTCCTCCTCGAGCTCGTCCACGACCTCGCGCGCCAACGCGGCATGGCGGTCGAAGGCGACCGGCCGCCGGTTGTCGGGATCGACCAGGTTCAAGTCCCACAGCTCGCCGCCCTGGTAGATGTCCGGAACTCCGGGCGAGGTCAGCTTGAGCACGGTCTGGATCAGGCTGTTGTGGGCGCCGAGACGGGCGATGCGCGTCGCGAACGGCACGAACGCGGCAAAGAACGCGGCCGACAGGGTCGCGTCGAGCGCGCTATCGACGAAGTTGGTCATCGCCGTCTCGTACGCGTTGTTCTGCAACGCCCACGTGCTGTGCACCTTGGCTTCGCGCACCGACTTGATCATGGCGCCCTTGATGCGCTCGGCGTATTCGACCAGTGCCCGCGAGGGCAGGGGCTCCCCGTCCAGCATCTCCACCGGCCAGGTGCCGACCAGCAGCTGATAGAGCAGGTACTCGTCGTTGTGGGCCGGCGGCGCGCGGCCTTCGACGTCGCCGAGACGCGCCCGCAGGATGCGGCTCCACGTCGTTACCTGCTGTTGCCACTCGTCGGGAAACTCGGACAGCGCCGCAAGGCGCGCGCGCGTGTCTTCGCCGCGCTTGGTGTCGTGGGTCGCCGTCGTCAGCATCGAGCGCGGCCAGCGCTGGGCCCGCGTGCGGTTGGCTTTGTGGAAGGTGGCGATCGAGGTGCCGAATTGCGCGGGGTTGCCACCGACCTCGTTCAGGGCGACGAAGCGGTTGTAGCGGTAGAACGCGGTGTCCTCGAGACCCTTGGCCATCACCGGCCCGCAGTACTGCTGCAGGCGCATGGCGAGGCGCAGCACGCTGTGATGGCGGAACCCGCTATGCGGTCGCGCCACTAACTCGCCCGACAGCGCCTGATGCAGAAAGTCGAACAGCGCCGGATCGAGGGCGTCCTCGTAGCGGCGCGCTTGCGCAACCGCCCAGTCGATGTCGCGCCGGTCCGCGTCCGTGGGCGGCCCGTTGGTATCGCGATAGGTGCGGTAGACCGGGAAGCAGGCCACGACTTCCTTGAGGGCGCGGTGCAGCAGGTGGCGGGTGAAATCGCCGGTGCGGCGGTTCTGGCGCGCAACGCGTGCGACGTCGCGGGCGAGCACGTTGAGCTCGCTCGCCATCTCGTGCTCCATGATGCGGATCTTGCTGGCGCGCACGATGTCCGCGAACGCCTGGCTGAGTCCGGTGAACGACGCGTAGGTGCGCGAGAACGCCGCCTCGCTGGACGGGTCGATCAGCACCCCGAGCACCTGGTTGGTGAACTCGTAGCCGGTGGTGCCGTCCACCGGCCAGTCCTCGCGCAGGGACTCGTGCGGGGCGAGAATCTTCTCGACGACGATGTATCTCGGTTCGGGCGCGACGCCGCGCAGGCGCGTGAGGTACGCCTTAGGATCGAGCAGGCCATCGATGTGGTCGATGCGCAGGCCGTCGAGCGTTCCGTCCGCCAGCAAGGCCGAAACCTTCTTATGGGCGTGGTCGAACACCGCCGGCAGCTCGATGCGCAGGCCGGCGAGCTCGTTGATGTTGAAGAAGCGCCGATAGTTGATGTCGTCCGCGGCGGCGCGAAACGACGCGACCCGCCACCACTGGCGCGCGATCAGTGCGTCGAGCGAGTCGAATGTGTCGGGCTCGCCGGGAATGCCGTTCAGCGCGGCGACCGCTTCATCGACCGCCGCGCGGGCGCCGTCAATCCGGTGCACAAGTACGGCAAGCTCGCGCTTCAGCTCGTCGGCGCGGCGAACGACCTCCGGTCGCCACCCGGCCAGATCGGCGAAGGCGTCGGCGATACGCTCGAGGGCCGGATCGTGGTCACCGAGGATGGTGGCGTAGTCGAACGGCGAGACCGGCAACTTGTGCGCGTCGTACGCCCACACCGCGAACGCTCCGGCGATGTCGTCGAAGCGCAGCACGAGCTTGCCCGCCTCGAGCTCGACGCCGTACTGCTCGCCGAGCAGCGGCGTCAGCAGCTTGTCGTGCAGGTAGTGGCGGTCCGGCTCCCAGTCGACGTCGAACCAGCCCGCGTAGGCGGACTCGCGGCCCCACTCGAGCACTTCCAGCCAAATCGGATTGTCGGCGCCGCCGACGCCCATGTGATTCGGCACGAAGTCGAGAATCTGACCGAGTCCGTGCGCGCGAAATGTCGCGCACATCGTGGCGAAGTCGTCGTCCGAGCCGAGTTCCGGATTGAGCGCGGCGTGATCGACGATGTCGTAGCCGTGGGTGCTGCCGGGCCGCGCCTTCAGGTACGGCGAGCAGTACACATGGCTGATGCCGAGCCGCGCCAGGTGCGGCGCCAAAGCGGCCGCTGCGGCGAAGCCGAAGTGCTTATGCAGCTGCAGGCGATACGTCGCGCGGGGCGTCATGGCGGCGCAGCATGACGGAGGCGCGGCAGACGCCGAGCGGTGCAGAATGGAGAGGGCGCTTGCCCAATCGGGACTTGCCGCCTCGGCAATCAGCCCTCAGGCCGCAGCCGCCGCCATCTGTGGAGCAAGGACCGCCGCGACCGTCAGGTAGCCGCCGCGTGCAACCGTCGTGACGTAGCGCAGCGCTACGTCGGGGCGGCTACCGAGCGTGGCGATGCCGCTCCACGCCCACGGCTCGTTCACCGTGAAGTCGCGTACCGTCAGCGCGTCGTTGTCGGCGGTGGCCTTGTACAAGGCCTCCTTCACCGTCCACAGGCGCAGCAGGTCGGGCGCGTGATGGGGCTGCAGAACGTCGGGCCAGGTCTCCAGCTCGCGCTGGGTCAGGAAGAAGCGGGCGCGGTCCGCGCTGACCTTGGCGTCCGGTTCGAAATCGACGCCGATACCGAGGACGCGCTCGGCGCTCGTGTACGCCGACACGGCGATGTCGCCGGCGTGGGTGAGCGAATGGCTGCGGTGCGGCATGCGCACCAGGCTGGTGTCGGTGTCGAGGCAGAGGGCGGCGAGGGCGGTATTCTGGGCGGCGCGCCCGCGCAGGAATTCGATGCGGGCGCCCTTGCCGAGGCGATCGGCGACGGTGCGCTCGCCGGTGCTGAGGGCGTGGACGGGTGCGGGCTGTCCGGCGGCGATCAGCTCGATGTTGACGTCGTCGATGACCATCCGGCTCGGGATGCCGCTGTCGACGGTGGCTTGGGCGAGCGTGAAGTGCATGACATCCTCAAGCGTCGACTCGCTCGCGCTTCCGCACCGGAGGCGTCTCGACGTCGGCCAGCGGCCAGTCGGCCGGATTGTTGCCGTACTGGGCGCAAATCATGTGCACCCACCGCTCGATGCCGAAGGCGAGGCAGGCGGTATGGGCGGGCTTGCCGTCGCGCGCAATGCCGAACGTGCCACCAAAGTGATCGTGGTGCAGGTTGACCGACGCTACGGCGAGGTCTCCTCCGAACACGAACTCTGTCTTCACCGGATCCAGGCGCTGCATGATCGCCAGCGGGTTGCGTTCGGGCTTGAAGAACGGGTCGGTCGCCACGGTCGGCGTCGCTGACAGCCCGAGTGCGGCCAGCATGGTCGCCACCTCGTGCTTGGCGCGTTCGGCGAAGGCGCGCGCCTCGGCGGCGGTACCGATGACGACGATCTCGCGCATGCCGAAGCACCATTGGCGGCGCAGCGGCTCGTAGTGCGTCTCGCGGCGGTGGCACGACGCGCGCGTCGTCAGGTACGCCGGCGCGCTCAGCGTGCGGTTCGCGAACAGCGGATAGAAATGGTAGCAGGCGGCCGGCGTCAGCACTTCCTGCACCGGCTGCGTCGCCGTCAGGGTGATGCCACGGCCGGCTCCGGCGTCGCGGTCGGCTTCGGCGCGGAAGCGTTCGAGGTTCTGCTCGTCGCGATCCAATGCGACGGCGAAGGTGACGGCATGCGGGAACGACGTGAAGTAGTTCATCTTCGCCAGCGTCTTGGCCGAGATCATGGTCGGGAACGCATAGTCTTGCGCGCCGATGCGGTCGGCCAAGCGCACGAACATTGCGTCGAGTCGCCGGTAGAGGTCGAGCGCGGGGCCTGTGAACGACGACTGGCTGCCGTCCCACATGTGGCCGGGGCAAGGAGTCATGAAATCCCTCCGTGCCCCAACGGCACGCCCAGGAAGTGGCTGCCGATGGCGCCAAGATCGTGGAACGCTGAGGCGCGGATGGCGCCGGGATCGACCGGCGCGCCGGCAACTTCCTCAATGATCCCGAGCAGATCGAGGATCATGATCGAAGTCAGCACGCGGTCCTGAACCAGCGGCGTGTCGGCCGAGAGATCGTCCGGGCTGATCCCGGCGCTGGTCGCGATCCACTCCCGGATCTTCTGCAACTTGGGTGGCATGGAAGCTGAGCGCTTCTTTGTCGCGAGCATGGCTACGCACCTGTCCTGTCGTGCGCGGGGACGATCCGCCTGTCGCAGGCGTTGGACCGTTCGTGCCGCATATTCTTGTTGTTGCTTGGTTCGTTCTTGTCGTGACCGAGAGTGTATGGCGCCGGTGCGGCCTGGCTTGCGCTCGACCGGGGGTCACGGAATGCGCGTTGGGGAGAGGGGGCGTCCCTCGCGAGGGTGAGGGGACTATCACAACTACCGGGCAAGTGACGCGGCCGCTTGGGGCCGGCTCAGGTGTTCACTCGGCGCAAGTGCAAGGAGCTAGAGCCGAATCCAGGTCAGTTCGTGCTTGTTGTGGTGCAGGTGCATCAAGCGCGATCCGGGAATGGCGGCGAACCGCTGCATGACGGCGAAGTCCGTATCCCCTTGGAATTTCAGGGTGCAGACGAACCGTTTCACGGTGCCAGCGGCGAGCCAGCGCTGGACCAGAGAGAGCAGGCGCTCGGGATAGCAGACGATATCCGAGCATAGCCAATCGACCGGACCCAGCGCGCGCGGGTCGAGGCCGAAGGCGCTTTCGACCCGCGTCTCGACACGCGGCAGAGCGGCGATTTCGGGAGCGAGCGGCGCCTTGTCGATGCTCACCACCTGGGCCCCCGTATGCTGCAGGACCCAGGTCCACCCGCCCGGACTGGCCCCCAGGTCCACGCACCGTTCGCCCGGTTGCGGCCGCGAGCCCAGCAACGTGAACGCTTCCCAAAGCTTCAGATAGGCGCGATTGGGCGGGCCTTCCTTGTCCTCGACGAACTGCACCTCGCCGTTCGGGAATGCGCTCGAGCATGCGGGCGAGGCCAGCATCAGGTCCGGCGCCACCAGCGTCCACGAGCCGAGCGGCGAAGTCGGCGCCGGCGTGCCGAACACGAGCGGCTTGGCAGAAACGGACGGCAGCTTGTCGGCGATCAACGCAGCGCGGCGGTGGTGGTCCCACGAATAGAGAACCCAATTGCGCTGGATGGCGCGCAGCTTGTTCGCCGCATCACCGATCGAAACGATCGGCGTGACGACCGGATTGCGCCACACGTTGGCGGCCCACGCGACGGGCTGCTCCGGTCCGTACGCGACCACGAGCCGGCCGTACGTTTCGCGCACGGCGCCGCCAAGCTCGGTCTGCAGCTCGGCGACAAAGCCATCGGGCGCCAGATAGGCAACGGTGAACGGGAAGGAGTCGGCGGCCATCGCCGCGCGACACTAGTGGGCGCGCGCGGGCAGCGCTACTTCAGTCGCACGGAAGGCGCGCGGTGCCCGCTACTTCAGCTGATACGTTGGATCGAGCAGCAGGCGGCCGAGCACCGTGCTGGCCTCGCTGTCGGCGCCGAGCGGCGGCAGCGGCAGCACGAGGGCGGCGAGCTGACGCTCGTTCATCGCCGAGAGGGCGCGGTACTGTGCGACGTCGAGATTGCGCGGGTTGACCTGCGCTTGCTGCAGTGCGGCCGCGCGCTGCGGTGCGGGCGGCAGGCCGGGCGCCGCTGCCATTTCCTCGGCCATTCCCGGCGGCGGCACCTGCCCTTGGGCGCGCGCCTGCGCCGCGGCGCCGACAGTGCCTGCCTGGGCACGCTGTGCCTGCTGGCGCTGCTGCTGCTGCAGGCGGGCGAGGGCAGGGTTGTCGACCAGCGCCAGAGTCTCGGCCGTGCTGAACAGGAAGCCGTGTCGCGCCGGCAGGTTGGCGGTATCCACCCACTCGACGCCCCCGGGCCAGCCCTTCACGTTGGGTGGGTCGAACAGGTCCTGACCCAGGGTGCGGCCGAGCACCGCGAGCACGCGCGGCTCGCGCGGCGTTGCCCCGAGAAGGCGGAACGTGCCGACGACCAGATCGACCGGCGACTTCACCAGTCCACCGCGCGCGTCCGCATCGCGGAACGCCGCCGTGGTCAGCAGACCCTTGAGCAGCGGCTTCAACTCGTAGTCGCGCCGGAAGACATCCGCGAGGCGCGTCACCTCGCGGCGGTCCGGGGTGTCGGAGACGAATTCACGCCACAGGCGCTCGGTGATGTGCTCGGCGACGCGCGGCTGCTTCAGCACGATGTCGACGATGTCGTCACCGTTGAAGCGCCCGCTCTCGCCGAAGAACGTCTTGGCGCCGTCGTCGTGGGTGCGCGCTTCGCCGACGAAGCCGCCGTCCGGGCGGAAGCGCCAGCCGGTGAAGGCGCGCGCCGCCTCGCGGATATCGAGCTCGGTGTAGCCCTGGCCCTCGCCGAGGGTGAACAACTCGAGCAGTTCGCGCGCGAAGTTCTCGTTGGGCGCCTGGGCGCGGTTCAGGTTGTTGTCGAGGTAGACCAGCATCGCCGGGTCTTTGGCCGCGGCGCGCAGCAGTGTGGCGAAGTTGCCGGTGGCATGCGTGCGGAACAGCTCGTTCTGGGTCGCCAACAGCGGTGCCAGCTTCACCTTGCGCAACGAGGAGGTGAAGTGATTGTGCCAGAACAGCACCATGTGCTCGGTGAACGGCGTCGGCGTGGCGAGCATCTCGCCCCACCACCAGGTCTTCAGGTTGTTGGCGTCCTGCCCGCGCAGGCGGTTGAACGCCTGGCGCTCTTCCGGCGTCCGGCCGCGCTGCTGCGCCGCGGCGCCGAGCGGCACCGCCCACTCGGGTACGGGCGTTGCCGGCTGGCGCGCGACCCCGGCCAGGATGCGATCGACCGCCTCGGCGTGGTCGAGCCCCTGCAGGGCTGCGATCTCGGCGGCCGTCGGCACGCCGAAGCCGGTGCGGGCAAGGAGGTGGCGGAGTTCCTGGGGAGAGGCGGCCATGGGATTCTCGCGGCGACGGTACCAGTGCTGTTGCTAAACGGCGAGGCGGCCGGAACCCGTCGCGGCACCATCGGCGGCGCGATTCCGCCGCATTTGCGGCTATGGTCGGCGCCGTGACGCACGTGACGCGCTTCGCACCGAGCCCGAGCGGCCATTTGCACCTCGGACACGCCTTCGCGGCCCTCTTTGCCCATGCGGCGGCAGGCGTGGGCGGCCGCTTCCTCGTCCGCATCGAGGACATCGATACGGCACGCTGCCGGCCGGAATACGAGGCGGCCATCTTCGAGGACCTGGCGTGGCTTGGCCTTGGCTGGGACCCGCAGGTCGTCCGCCAGTCCGACCGGGCCGCCGCCTACGCCGAGGCGCTGGCCCGGCTCGAGGAACGTGGATTTCTGTATCCGTGCTTCTGCACGCGCGCCGGGATCCGCGCCGAGGTCGCCAACAGCCCATCGGCGCCGCACGGCCCGGAGGGCCCGCTCTACCCCGGCATCTGCCGCGCCCTGAGCGCCGCCGAGCGCGCCGCCCGTGTCGCCGCCGGCACTCCGCATGCGCTCCGCCTCGACGTGCGCCGCGCCGTCGAGTGCTGCGGCGTCCTCACCTGGCACGACGCCGAGGCGGGCACCGTCGCCGCCGCGCCCGAGCAACTCGGGGACGTCGTGCTGGCGCGCAAGGGCCTCTCGAGCAGCTATCACCTGGCCGTCGTCGTCGACGACGCCTTCCAAGGCGTCACCCTGGTGACCCGCGGCGCCGACCTGTTCCACGCCACGCATACCCACCGTCTGCTGCAGGCCGTGCTCGGCCTGCCGACGCCGCGCTATCACCACCACCGCCTCATCACGGGTGCTGATGGCAAGCGCCTCGCCACCCGCGATGGCGCAACAGCGTTGCGGACCCTGCGCGACCGGGGTTGGACGCCGGCGGAAGTGCGGCGCGCGATCGATTTCGCCTAGCGCCGTGGCGGCGTGCGTCACGTCCACGGCGTGGAGGTGCGGGCGTAGTGATAGACGACGTGCTCGTCCGCGCGGAACGCCTGCCGGCGGGTCAGCGCGTATCCTTCCGCGTGGAAGACCAGCGCGTGCACCTCGGTCCCGCTGTAATAAAGGACGCGCGGCACGGCGGCGCGCCGCAGGACGGCGCGCAGAGTCTCCGGCCCGAAAGGATTGAACATCCACAGCACCGTGGCGTGCGTGTAGTCCACGGTGCGCGCGTCCGCCTCGATCACGGCAATGCCGTTGCGCCGGGCTGCCTCTGCCGCGACCGGAGAAGCTTCAATGCCGACGACCTGGGCTGCACCTGCGTGCAAAGACGGCGCACGCGCGGCCCCGCGCGCAGCCAACGTCGTACACGACGTCGTTCGGCTGCAACGTCGCCGCCACGGCGAACAGTACGGCGTAGCTGGTTGGATCGCCGGGCTGCGCGTCGCCGCCGAGCGCGGGCGTCGAGCGCAGGGTGCGGATGCCGAGGCGCCAATCCCACCAAGTTTGGTGTAGTCGGTGCGCGATGCGCCGCAACTGGCCGGTGGGAGGCCGCATGTCCTAGCTAGGCCGTGTGGCGCGCGGTACCTTGGGCACACCACCCGTGCGGGCGACACCCATTCCTTGACTTGTCAATGTCGCCCTTTGACCATAGTGGGGCTGGGGCGCTTTGCTGCCAGCGACCTCTAGGGGAGGGACACCATGACTGTATCCAAGAAGGCGTTCGCGGCATGCGCCGCGGCGACCGTAGCCCTGGGCCTTGCGCTGCCCGCAGCGGCGGCGCCGATCACACCGGAGCGCCTGCGTAACGCGGACAACGAGCCGCACAACTGGCTCATGACGCTCGGCAACTACCAGGGCTGGCACTACTCCAAGCTCAGCCAGATCAACAAGAACAACGTCCAGAACCTGAAGGTCGTGTTCATGGCGTCGATCGGCGGCGCGACGACCCGCACCGTCACGACCGGCGGCAACGGCAACGAGATGGCCGCGCCGCTGGTCGAGGATGGCTTCCTGTACGTCATCGACTCGCACAACAAGATCATGAAGTTCGACGTGCGCGCCGGCAATCGCGCGTATCCGATGTGGCGCCATGACCCCGGCATCGAGCGGTTCATCGGCTACACCAACACGCGCGGCATGGCGCTGTGGGAGAACACCGTCGTCCAGGCGACGCGCGACGGGCGCTTCATCGGCGTCAACAAGGATTCCGGCGAGAAGGTTTGGGAAGCCAACGGCCAGGAGAAGCCGGGCGGACCGAACGCACCTGAATTCGTCGCGACCACCAGCTTCGGCGGCGCCGTCCTGCCGTTCCGCACCGCCGCCGGCAAGGACGTCGCCATCGCCGGCACCGCGGGCAGCGCCGGTATCGGCGCGGTCGTCGCGTTCAGCCCGAAGGATGGTTCCGAGGTCTGGCGCACCTACACCATCCCGCGTCCTGGCGAGCCCAACTTCGGCACGTGGCCCGGTGAGACGTGGAAGTGGGGCGCGGCCATGCCGTGGGGTCCGGCGACCTTCGATGTCGCCACCAACACCGTCTTCATCGGCACCGGCGAGCCCTCGCCCGTGTACGACCCCGAGTTCCGGCCGGGCGATAACCTCTATGCGTCGAGCACGCTCTCGCTCGATGCCGAGACCGGCAAGATGAAGTGGTTCTTCCAGCACACGCCGAACGATCCGTGGGATTTCGACTCGACCGGCGCCCGCATGATCTTCGACTTCCGCACCGCCGACGGCCGTACGTTGAAGGCGGTCAGCAATTGGGACCGCAACGGCTTCCTGTACACGCTCAACGCGGCCACGGGCGAGTTCCTCCAGGCCGTCGCCCAGACCGACAACATCAACTGGACCAAGGGCATCGACACCAAGACCGGCAAGCCGATGGAGTACCTGCCGGGTCAGGTGCTGCAACCCTACAACGTCGCCGGACCGCGCGCGGGCCGCACGCGCGAACAAGCGCCGATGGTGTGCGCCACCTGGGGCGGATCGCCGACCGGCATCTGGCCGCCGTCGTATGATCCGACGACCGGAGTCAGCTACCAGACCCGCACGTCTGGCTGCACGTACCAGACGATGGTGCGTTCCACGAAGGAAGCGTTCGCTCCGACGGCGCGCGAGTGCCTGGGCTGCAGCGTCAACCAGGTGCAGGTGGATACCAAAGCAAACATGGTCGCCATTGACGTACGGTCCGGCAAGGTCCTTGCCACCCACACGTACGACCAGGGTATCCCGGCAACTCGTCAGGCGGAATCCGGCGCCCTGGCAACCGCCGGCGGCGTCGTGTTCACGGGTTGGGCCGACGGCGCATTCGTCGCCCTCGACTCCACGTCCCTTGTCGAGCTGTGGCGGTTCAACACCGGCACCAACCTCAAGGGCTCGGCGGTCAGCTACTCGGTGGGGGGCAAGCAGTACATCGCCCACATCGCCGGCGGCAGCCAGCACTCGTCGGGCATCGCGCCCCTGATCCTGCCGACCGCCATGCTGGTCGTGTACGGGCTCTAGGCCGCGCTCACGGTACGCAGGGGGAGCCTCACGGCTCCCCCTGTTTCGTTGCTACCATAGGCTTCTGATGCGCCACCTTCTGTTGTGTCTCACGCTCTTGCTGCCGCTCGCTACCGATGCGGCGTTGGCGCAAAGTCGCACGCGCGTGTGGGACATCGCGTTCGGCACGCCGGTGGCGAAACTTCCGCTGCTGGAATTCGTCGATCCCGCGTGTGGCACCAATGGCGGCCCGCCATCGCTGCCGCTGGAAAGCTTCGCCGAGTTTGCGCGCTGCCCGGTCGAGCGCGACACCGGCCTGCGCGAGATCTGGTTCATCTACGACGACGAATGGGAGTACATCGCGCGCGCCCAGCGCGACCCCCTCGAGATCGCGCGGTTCTCGGCCAACTCGATGTATCGCCAGCCGATCATCACGTCGCTGCTGATCGATGACGGCGGACTGGTGCAGGGCTTCCGCGTCGTTTCCGATCCGCGCGCGCCGATCGAGGTGCGCATGGAGGCCTACATCCTGTTCCCGATCCTGCGCGGCCTCGTCAGCGATGGGCCATGGGCGTGCACCGACCTGCCGCGCGACGAGCGCGACCGTCCCATTCAGGGAATGACGATCCTCAAGGCCGCGTGCGAGATGGTGGGCGAGCAGCGCTTCGCCAGGGCCGAAGGTCGCCACCTGCTCAAGCCGGGGCAGGAGGCCGGGGCCACGCCGCGCTTCCTCGAACAAGCCGAGGGCGAGTTCGAAAGCACCGCGCGCCTGGAAGTGTTCAGCCGCGCCGCGGTCAGCGGAGCGTCGTGTTGCCGGGCAGCTTCGCGCCGGTAAGGATGGCATCCTGAAAGTTGGTGCCGACCAGGTGGGCGCTGTCGAGGTTGGCCTCGGTCAGGTCCGCAGCACCCAGGTCCGCCGCCTCCAGGTTGGCGCCGCGTAGCACGGCGCCCTTCAGGTTGGCGCCGCGCAGAGCGGCATTCGGCATGTAGGCTTCTTCGATGATCGCCCCGTGCAGGTCGGCGCGGAACATTGCGGTGTCGCGCAGATCGGCGCGCGTCAGGATGGCATTCCCCAGCTTGGCGTCGGTGAGCCGCGCGCCGCCGAGATCGGCGCCGGTGAGGTTGGCGTTCTCCAGAATCGCGCGTATCAGCCGCACGTCCCCCATCAGCGCCGTCTCGAGCTTCGCGCCGGTGAAGTTGGCCGCCGCGGCGTCTGCCGCGAACAGCATGGCGCCGGTCAGGTCGGCGCCTTGCAGGTTGGCGTTCGTAAGGTCGGCGCGGTTCAGGTTGGCGTAGGCGAGGTTGGCGCCGCGCAGGTTGGCGGCGCGCAAGTTCGTGCGGTGAAACGTCGCTTCCTCGAGATTGGCACCCGCCAGATTGGCGCCGGCGAGGTTGCGCCGCTTGAAGCTCAGGCCCGCCAGGTCGCAACCCGGGCAATCCTTGGTGGCGCCGGCGAGGAACGCGGCGCGATCCTGCGCGCCGGCAGGGCCCGCGGCCAGCGCGACCGCCAGCGTCATCAGTGCGCCGCACGTTGGACCGAGAGCGCGCATGAACTTGTCCCGGACCTAGCGAGGAAACTCGGCGCAGGCGGGCGCGTCGAGGTCGCCGCCGTTGAACAACGCGCAGTTCGCGCGCGTGATGCGCGTCTGGCCCTTGACGCTGGTCAGCAGGAAGTCGACGAGCGTGTCCAGGTCTGGCGCCGCCAGCGCACCAGCCTTGCGCGTTGCGGGCGGCACTCCGGCGGTGATGCCGAAGCACGGTGTACCGGCGGTGTAGGCGTCAACAACGTGGTACGGCATGTCGGTGCCCGGTCGCCCGCAGGCGATCACCTCGCGCAACTCGGCGCGCTGCAGCGCCGTGCGCCGCAGGTTCGGCCCCTGCGGATAGGCCGGGTCACCGTCTCCGGCCGCCAGGTTGCCGTGGCAATCCGCGCAGCCGCCCTTGGCCCAGATGTTGGCGCCGGTCGCCTGGGCGAAACTGGGCGAGGCCAGCACCGCGGTGGCGCCCATCACGAGGGCGGCCAGCGCAAGGCGACCCGTCGCGATGGACCGCATGGTTTCCTCCCAGCCGGCCAGCCCGGCGGACGGCAACTAAAGCACCGGCCTGGAGGACCTACAAGCAAGGGCGCCCCTCTGCCCTTTCGTCGAACCTGCTTGCGAGGCATTCGCAGCGTTCTTGCAACGCATTCGCAGAACGCCTACGCTAAAGCCCTGTCCGTAGCCCTGGAGTTGAGGCGATGCGCCCGCAGGAGTCAGGAATGCCGCAACCGCAAACGGCTCCGCCGAGCCTGTCGCCGGTGTACGACGACGACCGCGTGCGCATGGGCATCTATGCCGCCGTGCTGGTTGCCCAGATCGCCGTGATCTACGCGATCTTCGCCTGGTGGATCTGAGACCCGTCGCGCGCGCTCGCGCGGCAACCATCGGAAGCGGATGTCATCGATGCCACCGGCACCGATGACATCTCCGGCACGCTAGTTGACGGTGATCTCGACGACGCGGTTGCGCTGCTCGCGGGCGGTTTCCGCCGTCATCATCGGCGGCTGCATTTCACCGACCCAGCGTGCGTCGATGCGGTTCGCCGCAATGCCGGCTTCGATCAGCGCGTCCTTGACCGCCGTCGCGCGGCGATCGGATAGCGCCATGTTGTACGGCTCGGCCCCGGGCATGTCGGTCTTGCCCAGCAACTTGGCGCCGAGGGTCGGATCGTTGCGCATCTCGACAGCGACGGTATCGACCAGCATGCGGCCCGCGGGGGTTAGCGTCGCCTGGTCGAAGTCGAAGTAGACGTCGCTGCGGGTCGCGCTGCGTGCCGTGACGGCGGCGGTCTGCATCGGCGCCGGCGTGTAGGCAGGTACGTCAGCGGCAGCGCGCGGCGTGAAGTAGTCGATGGCGTGATTGTCCGTCTCCGCAGTGAACACCGCCACTGGCACCAGTGCGCCAACTTCCGTGCGCTGGCACTTGGCTGCGGTGCCCGCGACGGTAGCCGCGGCAAGTCCCATCGTCAGGTTCTGGCAGGCGATCTCGGCAACGGTGCGGTCCTGCGCAAGGTCGGTGGTCCAGAACGTCGGGTTGACGTCGCCGCCGTGCTCGATGGCCTTGCGGAGCAACGGCTCCGCCTCCGCCATGCGCCCCTGGCGCTGATAGGCCGCCGCCAGATTGAGCTCGTAGTAGGGCTGGTTCGGCGTCTCGCGATTGGCCGCCTCGTAGTACGCGACCGCCTCGGCGAACTTGCCCGCCTCCAGCGCCTTGTATCCCGTGCTGGTACTGCGGGCGTTATAGCCCTCCTTGCTCGTCCTGCTGTAATTCTCGCCAGAAACCATGCTGTTTCCGGCGCAACCCGCAAGAAGCAGCAAGGTCAGAGGAAGAAATTTCGCAATCCGGCGACCTTGAGTCGGCGCGGATAGCTGAAGATTTGTGTTTGTCATCTGGAAGCCTTTTCGGGTGGCAGCAAGAATTTGCTGCCGCATTCCTTCTGACTAGCAGCAACGCCCGCGGCGATGTGTGCCCAACGGCACGCGCAAACGTATATTAAGAAATAGGCCTTGCTCGGCATGATTGCTGCGGCTGCGGGGAGCCGTGTTGGAAGTACTCGCAACAAGTCGGAGAATGGTCCTAGCGCGCTCCAGGATGCTTGAGCGCAGCATTTAGGTAAGCCGCGCGCATCCCTGCAGTCGAAATCATCACCGCAGGACCACTGGACTTGTCGTGGTGCCAGAATGCATACCCACAATGGGACAGTCCCTCCGTTCAATCTGGGACAGCGGCAACCTCGATTGCTCTATCCAATAGGGCGTATGTCCAATTACGTCCGTAAGCGGGGGAATTCCACTCCCCGCATTGTTGCCACCGCGTCGCCGGCCGATATCTCCATTACGCCGCAACTGATGGCGCGCAGCGCTCGCGCGCGCAGCGACAGCGTGGAATCAGAGGGCGTACGGCAACTCGCCGATGCCATCGCTGCTGCGCCGGCGGATGCGCCCGGTATCGCGGTAGCCGTGGCGCGCGCCGCCACAGGTGCGGCGTCCTGCGGCATCTACCTTCTCGAATCCGGCGAGCGCGGAGAGCGCGACGAGAACGTCCGCCTGCTGTCCGTCACCGGCGGGCCGGCGCGCCGCTTCCCCGACGTCATCGCCCGCTACCTGTCGCCCTGCGCCGCGTCCCTGCAAAGCGGGCAAACCGAGCTCCTGCAACGGCCGGACCGGGTCTACCCGTATATCGGCGTCGGCGCGGCGATCGATGAGATGCTTCTTGTGCCCCTGCGCTGCCCCGGCGACCGCGTGCAAGGAGTGCTCTGGGTCACATCGCACGGGCCCGACCCTGCCTTCGATGGGGGGGATGCGCGATTCCTCGAACTGGTCGCCACCTTCGTCACCATCGCCCTCGATGCGGAGAAGGCCGCCGCGGCGGCGCAGGCCCGTTCGGCCGAGCATGCGCGCGAGGTCGAGGAGTTGACGCGCACCAACCTGGATCTGGCGCGCGACGCCGAGGTCGAGCGCGCTTCCGCGGCAACCCACGCGCTGGCCTTCACCGAGCTCGAGCACCGCGTCAAGAACACACTGCTGATGGCGTCCACGGTGCTGCGCTGGGAATCGGCACGAACGGAAGATCCGCATGCCGTGCGCGCGCTCGAGGGCGCTCGTCGCCGCATCTTGGCGGTGGGCGAGATGGATCGCCTGGCAGCACGCACCGACGTAGACGTCAGCGCCACGATCGGCGAGTTGTGCGCGGCCATCGCCGGCGGTGATCCCCGCATCAGCGTCCGCTTCTCGGCTGCGGAGTTGCGGGCGCCGGGACCAGCCGCTGCAATTGTCGGCTTGATCGTCAACGAGTTGCTCACCAACGCCATCAAGCACGCCGCACCTGGCCCCGAGGCAGTCGTAACGAATCGGGGTGTCGCTGTCCCGCGAAGGCCCGGAGCATGCCGTTCTTGCCGTGACCGACGACGGCGCGCCGTTCGCACCGGTGCCGGGCGGCACGAAAGGTCTTGGTCTCAATCTGGTGAAGGGGCTCGCAAGGCAACTCGGCGGCAGCCTCGACATCAACGGTGCCAACAAGAGCTTCGTGGTGAAGTTCCCGACCGGCCGTCACGCCTACACCGGCGTTGCGGCGCCGCCCATGGCTAAAGGCGATTCGGGCAGGGCCTAGTCGTGCACGATGACGTTCAGCAGCGACGTGTGCACCTTCAAGGTTCCGTTGTACTCGATGTAGCCGAGCTTGCGGAACTTGTTCATGAAGTGGTTGATGCGCGAACGCGTCGTGCCGACGCGCGCCGCGAGCGTCTCCTGATTGATCTTCGCGATGACCGGTTCGAACTCGCCCTCTTTGGCGAAGTTGGCCAGAAGTAGCAGAACCCGCGCGAGCCGGCGCTCGCTCGAGTTGAACATCTGATCGACCAGCTCCTCCTCGATCTGGATGTTGCGCGACAACAAGTGCGTCATGAACATCTCGGATACGTGCGGCTGGTCTTGCAACATGCTCACCATCGCGCGCTTCTGGATCTTCGTGACGACGGCTGCCGTCATGGCCCGCGCGCTCGCCATGCGGCGCGGCTGGCCGGCGAGGCATCCCTCCCCGAAGAATTCGCCGTGGTTCAGCGATGCGACGATCGCGATTTTGCCTTGCTTGGAGGTGACGTAGACGTCGACCCTCCCCTTTTCCAAGTAGAAGACCGAATCCGCGGCGTCGCCCTGCTGAAACACCGGCTGTCCGGCCGTAAGCTTCAGGATCGACTTGCCCCGCCCCAGGGAATCCATGAACGTTGCGGCGTCAAACGCAGGGGCAGCGGACTCGCCGCGCGGCGGCGGCACGCGGCGCGCCGGCTTCTGGCGCGCGGGAGTCGAACTGGGCATAGGCGGGCCTCCACGAAATTTGGGGAAGTCACGCGGATGGCAGGAGAACGCCATGTACGTAACCGCGCACAGCTTACGCCGGTTGGTTGAGGAATTGTGTTCAATATCAGCTACTTGCAGGCTCAAGAGGGGCCAGCGGCGGCAATAGCGCCGACGTCAGCAAGGCAGCGATGAGCGTGGCAAACGCCAGTTACGGCAATGGCGTTTGTTACTCATAAGGTGCTAGAGTTTCCCATGCTCAAGAACGGCGGCTCCACACGGGGTGTTCACGACAAGCGTCTGACTCGCCTGCAGGTCATGTTGACGGGTGGCGAGTTGGGGGCCCTCGACGAATTCCGCTTTCAAAAGCGGATGCCCAGCCGCGCCGCGGCGATCCGCGAGATCCTGCGGCGTGGCCTGGCCGGCGACGGGTTCGTGCTCGCCGATGGCGAGGCGCGGTCCGGGGAGTTCGGAGTCCTCCACGACAGCAGCCAGTCGAATGATAGCGAACCGCCCGTCGAGAGCGGTGGCGCCAACATCCGCCTGGTCCGGCCCAAAACGGCGCAGTAGGGGAGGGCCCACGGGCCGCGTCGCTAGTCCTGAACGACCATGTTCAGGAGCGAGGCATGCACCTTCAGCGTGCCGTTGTAGTCGATGTACCCGAGCCGGCGAAACTTGTTCATGAAATGGTTGATGCGCGAGCGCGTCGTGCCGACCAGCCCTGCGAGCACGTCCTGGCTGACCTTCGGGACGACGGTCTCCAGATGCCCGCTTTCGCCGAAGTTGGTCAGCAAGAGCAGCAGCCGCGCCAGTCGCCGTTCGCTGGAATTGAACATCTGATCGACGAGGTCCTGCTCGACGCGCGAGTTGCGCGTCAAGAGGTAGGCGATGAACGCCGCCGCGAGCCCGCGATCCTCGCGCAGCAATTGCGTCATCGAGCTCTTCTCGACCTTGATCAGCGTCGATGGCGCCATGGTCGTCGCTGATGCGACGCGCAGGCGCTGCCCTGTCAAGCAGCCCTCGCCAAAGAACGCGCCCGCTTTCTGGAGGGCCACGATCGCCGATTTGCCCTGCTTCGAGGTGACGTTGATCTGGACCTCGCCGCGTTCGATGTAGAACACGGCATCGGCCCCGTCGCCCTGGCGAAACACGTTCGCGCCCGGCAGCAACGCGAGCGTCGACTGGCCCGCGTCCGCCGCCAGAAGGGTTTTGCGCATGTGCAGGCTGCGCGCCGGCCGCCTTGGCCTCGCGCGCGGCGTCGCGTCTGCCGCCATCCGCTTGCCTTCTTTTTCTTGCATCGGGCGCGCGCCGTTCCTTGGGAGCGGTCTACCGCTCATTCACGGATGGCGCTGTTCCAAAACGTACAGGGCGTGCGCCTCACGACCTGCGGTCGCCGTAGCCGTCTTGGGCGAGCGCACCGGTCACCCGAAGGCGACGCGGCCTTGCGAGCAACTTGGAGAGTACTCGCAAGGCGCGCCGTTCTTGTTTTCAACGTCAAGGGGGGGATCCGCGACGTCGCGGCCTTCTGCGGACCGCTACGCTCATGTTCGCGCATCCGTAGAACCACCGCTGTTCGATCCAGCACAGCACCGCCAAGATTTGTCACCGCCGGCAGCGCCCAGCGCGGGTTACCCCGGTCACGCCCGGGTGATACGCTGCCGGGCACTCGGGAGGTGGCATGGCCAAGACCCGTTCGACGTCCTCAGCGAAGACCGACCATCCGCCCGGCGCCGCGTCGTTCGACGCGGAGTTGCTGCTTACGTCCATCGGCGCCGGTCGTGCCAACCGCAAGCTCAAGGCGCACGAAGCCGTGTTCCAGCAAGGCGATGCGGCGGACGCGGTGTTCTACGTCGAGAAGGGCAAGATCCAGATCCGGGTCACGTCCAAGCAAGGCAAGGAAGCGATCATTGCGGTGCTCGGACGCGGCGACTTCTTCGGCGAGGCGTGCCTGATCGGCCAGCAGGTGCATTTATCGACCGCCGCTGCAACAACTGCCGCCGCCGTCACGCGCATCGAGAAGTCCGCGATGCTGCGCATCCTCAAGGAGCACCCGGACATCTCCGCGGCGTTCATGGCGTTCTTGCTGACGCGCAACATGCGCATCGAGGCCGACCTGGTCGACCAGATGTTCAACTCCAGTGAACAGCGCCTGGCGCGTCTGCTGCTCCTGCTCGCCAACTTCGCCAAGGAGGGCGAGATGCAGCCGGTGGTTGCCAAGGTCACCCAAGACGTTCTCGCGGCGCGCGTCGGCACGACGCGGTCGCGCATCAATCAATTCATGAACAAGTTCCGCAAGCTCGGCTACATCGAATACAACGGCACCCTCAAGGTGCACACCTCGCTGCTCAATCTCGTCGTCCACGACTAGGTCGTGGCCGCGGACAACAAGAAAGCCACCATGGCCCTTCTCTTTCCCAACAGCAGTCGCGTTCACGACGAAGCGCGGCACACAGTCCAGTTCTGGGGCTACGACGCGATCGCCGAGGTCATGTTCCGCATCACGGAAGGGGCGCTCGCGCGCATCAATACGGACGCGCTCGACCCTGCCGGTTTTCTGCGCACGTTCGATCAGCACCGCGATCGCATTTTGGACGCGGCGCAGCGCGCGTACGCGCGGCGGCGGCAAAACACCTACATGCTGGTCGCGGCGGACTTCTAGGGATTCGCCGCCGGGATGACTGGCGCCGCGGAAGTCCGTCATCTTCGGGCCGACGCCGCGCACGCGGCGGCGCAATAGCCGCGCCGCGGGACGGCGCTCGGTCGTTCAGGTCGGGAAGGGGAAACGCTGCGGGGCAACGCGGCAATGCCGCGTTGCCCCGAGCGAGGTCGGCTAGCGGGCGGCGGGGGCCCGCACGGACGTGACTTCGGCCGGCTGCACCGGACCGAAGCTGTTGCCGAAGTTGGTGCGGATGTAGGTAGCGACCGCCGCAACCTGGCGGTCGTTCAGCGCCTCGCCGAACGGCGGCATGTACTGGCTGCCATTGAGGATCTGGCCCACCACCTGCGGCGCCGCGCGCAGATTCGCGTAGCCCTGCAGCTTGATGCCGTTGCTGCCTTCGCCATTGCGGCCGTGGCACTCGAAGCAGTCACGGTTGAAAATGGTCCGTCCTTCCGACTGCAGCGTGCCAACGTCCACGGCCGCCGCCTGGGCGAGCTGAACGCCGGCGGTCTGCAGAACGGCCTCCTTGCCGACCGGGGCGGCAAACGCCGCGGCCACTACGCCCGTCACGCCCACTGCGGGCGCCAAAATCTTCCAAAGGTTGTTCATCGCCAACGACTGCTCCAAGCAGCTCCGACCTAGTGCCACAAGCGGCCGACGTGTTTAGCACTACTTGCGGCAACGTTGCCAATCCACAGTAGGATTTAGGGTGGAATGGCGCCGTTTTGAAGGCGTTTTCGCAGCCAAAGCAAGGCTGCCGCCGAAGGGCCGGCAGGGGGGGCGGGGAGGTTCGCGGACTTCGGTCGCCCGCGTGGCCGGCGGACGCCCTCGGCGCCCTATTCGACGACGTTCATCTGCACCGCGCGCACCGCGCAGCCCTGCCCGCTGCAGTTCCAGCCGGGCATCTCCGAACGCACCGCATTGCCCCTATGGGCCGCGTTGTGCCGATCGATGTCGGCGTTGCCGGCCTGCAGGGTCAGCGCCGCCGCGGTCACCGCAATCGCCGCCGCCGCCCCATAGGCGATCACGCGCACCACAAGCCGATTGTTGGACATGTCCGCCTCCTTGGCGAGGAGTTGGACGTTCTGCCTGCCGCCCATGACGGTCCGATGGCGCCCGGATTACAGAATCATGTTGCCGGGATGGGCGCGCCTTCGGAAGTCCGGGAGTGCGAACCGGCAAGTTGGCTGGCCCGCCTGGATACAAGTTCGAACGGCGCGCTTTCAGTCCACCCTGGCCCTCGCGCCGCGGGTATCCGCCGTCATCGCGGCCTGAAGGAGCGAGCCCAGAGCCGCCCCGGTCCGATCCCGCTGGCTCCAGCCATCCCGGCGAACTCGGGGTGATTCGACCCGCGCCGGGGTCAGAGCCTTCGTGCGAGTCGTTACCTGGCCAGCACGAGTTGAGTCTGGCCATCGCGCGAAACGGTGATCGCCAGGGTGCCGTCCGCTTGCCGTGCCAATCGCTCCAGCTCGGCAACCGTCTCCACGGGGCGATTGTTGATCGCAAGGATCAAGTCACCCTCACGCAATCCGTTTCGGAACGCGTTGCTGTTGCCCGCCACCGAGCGCACGGCCACCCCCGCAGTAGCGCCGCGGACCGGGCGCGTCGGGTCGATGTCGGCGAACACGGAGCCGGCCAGCGCTGGAACCACTCCGGTCGCTGCCACGGTCGGCAGCGCTGCTGTCAGGGTCACCCGAACGTCCGCGGGTTTCTGGTCATGCAGGACCGAAAAGGTAACCGTCTCCCCGGCGCGGATTAGGCCGGCCTGGTTTCTGAGGTCGCGCATGTCGCGCACCTCGTTTCCGTTCAGTCCGACAATGACGTCCCCGGCGGAAAGGCCGCCGCGCGCCGCCCCCGTTCCCGGCTCGACGCGCATCACGACGACACCGGCGGTTGCAGAGAGGCCCATAGCTTTCGCGACTTGCGGGGTGAGGTCCGAATACGTGATGCCAATCTGACCCCGGCGCACATCGCCGAACTCGACGATCTGCGCCATCACTGCCCTGGCGACAGCGATCGGGATCGCGAAACCGATCCCGACGTTGCCGCCTGCGCCGCCCGGGGCAAGGATCGCCGTGCTGATGCCCACCACCTCACCGCGCATGTCAACGACAGCCCCGCCGGAGTTGCCCGGATTGATCGCCGCGTCGGTCTGGATGAAGTCCTCGTAGCCCTCGATATTCAGTCCGCCGCGGCCAACGGCGCCGACGATCCCCAGCGTCACGGTCTGCCCGATGCCAAAGGGATTGCCGATTGCCACGACGAAGTCCCCGACTTCGATCGACTTCGAGTCGCCGAACGGCACTGCCGTCAGTGCCGGAGCCTTGATCTGCAGAACTGCAATGTCGGTGGGCGAGTCGGACCCGACCAGCCTGGCGTCGAACTGCCGGCCATCGTTTAGGCGGACCACGAAGCGTGTTTGGTTCGCGACGACATGATGGTTGGTGAGAACGTAGCCGTTGGCCGCGTCGACAATCACGCCAGAGCCAGTGGACGTGGTCTGCCGCTGCGTTTGGTTCGGTCCGAGGAATCGGTTCGTCTCCGCGAGGGGCGCTGCACCTGTCGCGGTGATGCTGACAACCCCCGCCGTCACCTTCTTCACCACCGGCGCGAGCGTCGGAATGCCGCGGCCCTCGTCGATCGGAATGCCGGCCGCGTGCGCGGTCAGCGGCCACGCCAGCAAGCAAACGAGCCCAACCCTGACTAAGTTGCGTCGGAGCATCTTCATGTTCTTCTGTCCTGGCTAGCAGCCGGCGTGGGTCGCGGCAGAACCACTTCTGCGGGCTGGGAACCGAATACTAGGGCGGTAGTGCCAGCCGCACTAGAGTCCGGGGCCGCGTGAACCATCCGCGATCCGGGCTCGGCCTCGATCCCATGCAGGCGGCCCTGCGGGCGGTGGAGAAAAAGCAGCTTCCACACATGCTCTGCGTCAGCAGCATGCTGCTGCACGGCATTGAGGACCCGAGCTTCGTGCGCCATGACAATAGGCGGCACTCGGACCGATTGAGACGCGGCGCCGGGCTTGAGACCGTGCGGGCTCACCACTTCGGGAGCATTGCGTGCAAGCCATCGGGCGACAGCCCCAGCGGGCGCCGGAAGGCGCGTTGGGTGTGAGGTTGGGTTGGTGACGCTTGCAAGCAGTCCTTACTGGGTCTGGTCTTGCTGTCAGGGTTTTGTTGCTAGTTTGACAGAGGTGGCTGGGTTCAGATCGTCGTTCGGGTCGGTAAAGACGCCGGCGGGGAATGCGAGGGAGACTGGCCTGTCTGCGGTGTCGAGACAAAGCAGGTGGTTGTTGTCTCCGTCGCCCAGGTCGGCCAGTGCGGTCGGTGCGACGTCGCGCAGACTGCCGTTTTGGGCTTGCACGGTGACGCGATAGAGGCCGCGTTCGGCCGCGCCCGGTTCTTGGCCGTTGGCAAGTTTCACGCCACCGGACCACACCACACGCACGGCTTGCACAGTTCCTTCGACCGGACAGGCGCCGCCCATTGTGCGGCGCACGTCCAGACCCTTGTACGGGCCGGTCGGATCGAAGCGTTCTGCCAGAACGAGTGTCGGTCCCTGTTCAAGTGGCGTCACCCCGACCGCGGCGCCCTTGAAATCCAGCGCGCGATTGATGGAGTGGATGTGCCCGGTTACTTCGACACGTGCAGGGGGATCGGTGTCGGCATTGCCGAATTCGCCGATCAACAGCACCGTTCGCAACTCGCCCGCATCGGTCGCGGGAACCAAGGAGACGCAGTGCACATGGCCTTTTGCGCCTGACTTTTTCGTGACCAAAAAGTCGCCCGCCTGCAGGGTGGTGTGGTCGATTTCCGTGGAGAAGATGACCGGCATGCCGTCCAGGCCCGCCGCGCCCCGGCAAATACCGTTGGCCCTCAGGGGCATTTTGTTGTCCAAGCCGAAAAAGGCTGACAGCAACCGCGCTGGGCCCCCGGCCGTTGCCCTGGGCAGTCCCAGGGTGACGGTAGTGTCCGACTGTTCAAGGCTGTGCGGCACTGCGCAGCCAAGCATGGACAGGGTAAGCAGGACCGCGAGGACTTTGGTGAGAAGGCGCTGCTTCATGCGTCTGTTTGCCTATGTGTTGGCTTGGTGACCAGTGCTGCCCTTGCGTTGGCCGTGCGTTGCGGCTTTCGCATCCATCCCGACATTGGCGCACAGCGTGCCATCGGGGTGGCGTGCGCCGGATTCCGGGTCCTGCGGGTCGAACAGGCCCAGGCTTGCCGCGCACTCCCACTCCACTTCTGTCGGGAGACGCCCACCGGCCCACTGCGCGTAAGCACGTGCGTCGTTCAGGGTGAAATGGACAACCGGATGAAGCGCCCGGCCTTCGAGCGTGGCGCCGGCGCCCTCCGGCGTGCGCCACGTTTCGCGTTCTCCGGGCTGATCTCCTGCGGCACCTGCGGCTGCTCGATCGTCGGCGAGATCAAGAAGCAGCGCTACGTCTACTACCATTGCACCGGCTACGCGGACAAAAGTGAAGGCCGGAAGCCGGTCTGCACCCGCAAATACGTGCGCGAGGAGGTGCTGGAGGAGCGGTTCACGGAACTGCTCGGCCGGCTGCGCTTCGACGACGAGGTGCTGGGCTGGGTGCGCGAGGCGCTTCAGGCCAGCCACGCCGATGAGCGGCGCGAGCACGAGGCCGCGATGGAGTGGCTGCGTGCCGAGCACAAGCGACTCGGCGAGCGCATCAACGCGATGTACATCGACAAGCTCGACGGCAAGATCGGCGGCGACTTCTACGACCGCTTCGCCGGCGAGTGGCGCGAGGAACAATTGCGCCTGCAACGGGAGATCGACCGGCACGAGTCCGCCGAGCAGTCCTACATGGACGAGGGCGTGCAGCTTCTCGAACTGGCGCGGAACGCGCAGCGGCTGTTCGCGCGGCAGGAACCGCGCCAGAAACGCCGACTGCTCAACTTCCTGCTATCGAACTGCTCCTGGGCGCATGGCGAGATGACCGCCACCTTCCGCCAACCCTTTGATCTGTTGGCGGAAACCACCGCCATCGCCACCCGCCACGAGGCGGTGAACAATGGCCAATCCGGGCAAGAGTGAGATCTGGCTGGGGGACCTGGATTCGAACCAAGACTGTCCGGGTCAGAGCCGGAAGTTCTACCATTAAACTATCCCCCAGCAGGGACAGCGCGGTCGCGGCGGGAAAGTAGGTGGGGCTCCCGGTGATGTCAACGCGCGGACGGCGGAACTCCGCGGCGCCGCTCGCTTTCTGACCCTCCCTCGACGGACCCGTTGAACCTGTTACAGTGTGTCAAACCGCGCCGGCAGCGTAGCGCCGCAGCGCGAGGGATGAGTGTAGTGCGGACGACAAACGGAGGCTTGGGCCAGGCCGCGCGCGAAACGGCAACACACAACGCTTTGCGCAGTGCGCACGATGAGGTCGATGGCGCCGCACGTCCCGAAGTGACGTACGCCGCGGTCGACCTTGGCACCAACAACTGTCGCCTCCTAATAGCTCGACCGGCCGGTGACGGCTTCCGGGTCGTGGACTCGTATTCCCGCATCGTGCGCCTGGGCGCCGGCGTCGCCGAGACCGGCGCGCTCTCCCAGGCCGCCATGGACCGCACCATTTCCGCCCTGTCGGTGTGCGCGCAGAAGATGCGCCGCCACAACGTCACCCACGAGCGCCACGTCGCTACCGAGGCCTGCCGCCGGGCGCGCAACGGCCACGAGTTCCTGCGCCGCGTCGAGCAGGAGACGGGCCTGCGCCTTGACGTCATCCCGCCCGAGGAAGAAGCGCGGCTCGCGCTGTCCGGTTGCACGCCGCTGCTCGACTCGGCATCCGAGTACACCCTCGTCTTCGACATCGGCGGCGGCAGCACGGAGCTGATCTGGACGCGCCTCATCGCCGGCGAGGAGCCGATGATGCTGGCGTGGACGTCGCTGCCCTGCGGTGTCGTCACCCTGGCCGAGGCCCACGGCGGCCGCGAGCCGGACGCCCCGGCCTACGAGGGCATGGTCGCCGACGTGCAGGACCGCCTGGTCGAGTTCGAGCGCAAGAACCAGCTGCGCCAGCACTTCGAAGACGCCGGCGCCCGCATGGTCGGCATCTCCGGCACGG
The DNA here is from genome assembly GCA_945947575.1 of Rhizobium sp. Q54. GTDB lineage: Bacteria > Pseudomonadota > Alphaproteobacteria > UBA2966 > CAIVPW01 > CAIVPW01. The sequence goes on along the minus strand of CAMEYM010000002.1, from coordinate 125,664 downwards.
TCACCACTCTCGCCGCGGTACTCGGCGACCTGCCGCGCTACGACCGCTCGCTGGTCGACGGCGCCTTCGTCCCGACCACCGACCTGCTCGCGGTATCGCGCCGCCTCGTCGGCATGACCTATGCCGAGCGCGTCGCCCACCCCTGCATCCGCCGCGGCCGCGCCGACCTCGTGCTGCCGGGCTGCGCCGCGCTCGAGGCGATCCTGCGCACCTGGCCGTCCGGCGGCGTGCGCGTCGCCGACCGTGGCCTGCGCGAAGGCATCCTGCGCTCGCTCATGGGCACCCACGCCGTCGTCGGCGCGGCACGCACGTAAGTGGCCGCCGCGAAGGGGAAGGGGCCCGGCAAAGGTCGGGCCCGCACCGCCGGTGACGTGCGCACGCCGACGCCGAAGACGGGCCGCTCGGTATCGTCCCAACGCTGGATCACGCGCCAGCTGCGCGATCCCTTCGTTGCTGATGCCAAGGCCAAAGGCTACCGCTCGCGCGCCGCCTTCAAGATCATCGAGATCGACGACAAGTTCCACCTGCTCGGCCCCGGCAAGCGCGTCCTCGACCTTGGCGCCGCTCCCGGTGGCTGGACTCAGGTCGCCGTGGAGCGCGTCGACCCGCTGGAGGGCCGGGGCGCCGTGTTCGCCGTCGATCAGCTCGAGATGGTTTCGCTCGCCGGCGCCACCTCGGTCGTGCTCGACATTTCCAAGCTGGACACGCTCCCCACGCTCCAGGAAATGCTCGGCGGCCCGGTCGATGTCGTGCTCAGCGACATGGCGCCCGCCGCCAGCGGCAACCGCACGGTCGATGCGCTGCGCGCCGCGTCGCTCGCCGACGACGCCTTCGCCACCGCGGAACATCTGCTCCGCCGCGGCGGCTCCTTCGCCGCCAAGCTCATGCGCAGCGGCCAGGAGACTCCGTTCATCGTTCAACTGCGCGATCGCTTCGACGCCGTGCGCACCTTCAAGCCCAAGTCGAGCCGCCAGGACTCGGCCGAGATCTACGTGGTGGCGATGGGGTTCAAGGGTTAGCGCCGCACGAGTCGCTTGAACTCATCGCTCAGCGCGGTGACCTCGCCCTTCTCGTCGAGGGTGAAGCGCACGATCGTCTCTTCCATGCGCCCGCGCATCAGGAACGTCTCGTACCAGACCAGCGACACGGTCGGGTTGAGCTTCTCGACCTTGACCGACACTGGCACCTGCTCGTCGCGCGACGTCGCCAGGTACTGGTGGATGTTGACGATGTACTGCCCCGGAATGATGCCGCGCAGGGTTACCGTCTCCTGATTGATCGGATTCTCGATCGTATTGCCCGCCACCGTCACCTTGTCGCGGAAGTTGCCGCGGTCGTCGCGGTCGAGGTGCATCAGCCCTGCGTCCTTCTGGTGGTACCAGACGGTGCCGCCCTGGGGGTCCTGCACGTACAGGTCGATGTCGTCGGGATGGTTGTCCGGCCACACTGCGGTGATCAGGAACTCGGCCTTGGGGTCGGTCTTCTCCTCCGTGTCGCTCGGATTGATCAGCATGAACGCGATCAGGAACATGAACGTGAAGCTGAGCAGCGCGTTGAACAGCATGTCCTGGAACGGATAGAAGACCTCGCCTTCATAGAAGAAGCCGTCCGAAGACCGCATCGAGGTGCTCCCCAAGCCCGCGCGCCACTGCGGCGGATTGTACCCCTGTGGCGCCCGGTCGCGGGGCCTATGGCAGGCATCGTCGGGGGTCTGCGGCGCGTCGATTCGGCCTGTCCCGATGGTCCTAGGATTCGGGGGACGAACGCCCTATATTCCGCCCCCAATTCGCCGCCCCAAGCGCGTTTTCCCTGGGCAGCGGCACGGAAGGAGACCCATGGAGTTTCGCGAGGCACTGACGTTCGACGACGTCCTGCTGAAGCCCGCGGCCTCCTCGATCTTGCCTGCCCAAGCCGACACCCGGACGCGGCTTACCAACACCATCACCCTGAACATCCCGCTGATCTCGGCCGCCATGGACACGGTGACCGAGGCGCGCCTCGCCATTGCCATGGCCCAGGCCGGCGGCATCGGCGTCATCCACCGCAACCTCGACATCGAGCGCCAGGCCGAGGAAGTGCGCATGGTGAAGCGCTACGAGTCGGGCATGGTGGTCAACCCGCTCACCATCGGCCCCGACAAGACCCTCGCCGACGCGCTCAAGATGATGGAGCGCCACCACATCTCGGGCATCCCGGTGGTCGAATCGGGCGGCAAGCTGGTCGGCATCCTCACCAACCGTGACGTGCGCTTCGCCACCGACCGCAAGCAGCCCGTGCGCGACCTGATGACCAAGGACGAGCTCGTCACGGTCAAGGCCGGCGTCTCGCGCGAGGACGCCAAGCGCCTCCTGCACAAGAACCGCATCGAGAAGCTGCTGGTGGTGGACGACTACTACCGCTGCGTCGGCCTCATCACCGTCAAGGACATCGAGAAGAGCCAGGCGCACCCCGACGCCGCCAAGGACGAGCAGGGCCGCCTGCGTGTCGCCGCCGCAACTTCCGTAGGCGACTCCGGCTTCGCCCGCGCCGAGGCCCTGGTCGAGGCCGGCTGCGACGTCATCGTAGTGGACACCGCCCACGGCCACAGCGCGTCGGTGCTCAAGACCGTCAATCGCATCAAGGCGAAATCCAACTACGTCCAGGTCATGGCCGGCAATGTCGCGACGGGCGAGGGCGCCGAGGCGCTCATCGACAACGGCGCCGACTCGGTCAAGGTCGGCATCGGCCCCGGCTCGATCTGCACCACCCGCATCGTCGCCGGTGTCGGCGTGCCGCAGTTCACCGCCGTCATGGACGTCGCCGAGGCCTGCCGCAAGCGCGGCGTGCCGATGGTCGCCGACGGCGGCATCCGCTATTCCGGCGACCTCGCCAAGGCCATCGCCGCCGGCGCCGATTGCGCCATGATCGGCTCGCTGCTCGGCGGCACCGAGGAAGCGCCCGGCGAGACGTTCTTCTACGAGGGCCGCTCTTACAAGTCCTATCGCGGCATGGGCTCGCTCGGCGCCATGGTGCGCGGCTCGGCCGACCGCTACTTCCAGGCCGAGATCAACGACCAGATGAAGCTCGTCCCCGAAGGCGTCGAAGCGCGCGTGCCCTACAAGGGTCCGGTCAGCCAGGTGCTGCACCAGCTCGTCGGCGGTCTGCGCGCCGCCATGGGCTACACCGGCAACGGCACCATCGCCGAGATGCAGAAGAACTGTCAGTTCGTCCGCATCACCGGCGCCGGCCGCCGCGAGAGCCACGTCCACGGCGTGCACATCACGCGCGAGTCGCCCAACTATCCGGGCGGCATGTTCACCGGAGACTAATGACACCCGCGGCGCGGACCGAAGCCGCGATTGGCCTTCTCGACCAGATTCTGTCCGACGCCGAAGGGACCAAGGGGCAAGCTGCCGACCGCCTCGTCGCCCACTGGTTCCGCCAGCGCCGCTACGCCGGCGCCAAAGACCGCGCCTACATCCAGAACGTCGTCTACTCCGTGCTGCGCCGCCGCGCCGAGCTCGAATGGGCGCTCGGCCACGTCGACGTCGGCGACGCCGGCCCGCGCGATCTGGTGACCGCCGCGCTCGTGAAAGACGAGTCTCTCGACGACGCTGCCTTGGCGGAACGCTTCACAGGCACCGAGCACGCGCCCGCGCCCCTCACCGACAAGGAACGCGCTGTCGTCGCGCGCTTGCGCGCGCCGGCGGAGGAGCCGCCGGACTGGGTGCGCGGCAACTACCCTCCATTGCTCGACGATCCGATCCGCGAGGTGTTCGGCGACGACGCCGCGATCGAGCTTGCCGCGCTGTCCCAGCGCGCGCCGGTGGACCTGCGCGTCAACACCTTGCGCGGCGATCGCGACGCCGCCGTCGCCGCGCTCGCCCGCGAAGGCATCGCCGCCCAGCCGACACCGCTGTCGCCGGTCGGCCTGCGTCTCGACGCGCGCGCCAACATCGCCGGCTCGTCCGCCTTCCGCGACGGCCTCGTCGAGGTGCAAGACGAAGGCTCGCAGCTGATGGCCTTGCTGGTCGGCGCGCAGCCCGGCGAGACCGTCATCGACTGGTGCGCCGGCGGCGGCGGCAAGTCCCTGGCGCTCGCCGCCCAGATGCAGAACCAGGGCCGGCTCATCGCCTTCGATGTCGCCTCCCAGCGCCTCGATGCCGCCGAGCACCGCGTCGCGCGCTCGGGCGCCACCATCATCGAGACTCATCCCATGCACGACGCCGCCACGGTGCTCGCTGGGCTAGGGCAGGGGGCCGATCGAGTCCTCGTGGACGCTCCCTGCAGCGGCAGCGGCGCCTGGCGCCGCAACCCTGCCGCCAAGTGGCGCACCACCCCCGCGACCATCGCCGACTACGCCGACCGCCAGCAGGCGATCCTCGCCGCCGCCGCCCAGGCCGTGCGCCCCGGCGGCAGCCTGGTGTACGTCACCTGCTCCCTGTTCCGCCCCGAGAACCATGCCCAGGTCGATGGCTTCCTGGCCTCTCACCGCGACTTCAAGCTCGGCTCGGTCGCCAACCGCTGGCGCGAGGTCATCGGCGACAAGCCGCCCTCCGAAATGCCGCTGCTGCTGCTGACTCCGTTCGAGAACAACACCGACGGCTTCTTCATCGCCATCCTGGAACGGAAACAATGACCCAGGTAGTAGTGTCCCCCTCCCCCCTTGCGGGGGAGGGCTGGGGTGGGGGGTCGCGCGGTTGCGCGCAGCGAGAGTAGAAATGTCCGACCGCGTCCTCATCGTCGATTTCGGCTCCCAGTTCACCCAGCTGATCGCGCGCCGCGTGCGCGAGAGTGGCGTGTACTGCGACGTAGCGCCTTATCAGTCCGCCGCCGCCGCACTCGCCGCGGCGCCGACCAAGGCCGTCATCCTCTCGGGCGGCCCGGCGTCCGTTCTCGACACCGGCACGCCGCGCGCCCCGGCCGAGGTGTTCGCCGCGAAGCTGCCGGTGCTCGGCATTTGCTACGGCCAGCAGACCATGGTCGCCCAGCTCAGCGGCACCGTCGAGGCGGGCCACCACCGCGAATTCGGCCGCGCCTATGTCGAAGTGCAGGACGACTGCGCCCTGTTCCACGACGTGTGGAAGCGCGGCGCGCGCGAACAGGTGTGGATGAGCCACGGCGACCGCGTCACCCAGCTGCCGCCGGGCTTCCGCGTCGTCGCCCAGTCCGAGGGCGCGCCGTTCGCCGCCATCGCCGACGACGCGCGCAAGTACTACGGCGTGCAGTTCCACCTCGAGGTCGCGCATACGCCCCACGGCGCGCAACTGCTGCGCAACTTCACCCACGGCATCGCCGGATGCCGCGGCGACTGGACCATGGCCGCCTTCCGCGCTCAGGAAGTCGCGGGCTTACGCAAGCGCATCGGCAAGGGCAAGGTGATCTGCGGCGTCTCCGGCGGCGTCGACTCCTCCGTCGTCGCCGTCCTGCTGCACGAGGCGATCGGCGAGCAGCTCACCTGCATCCTGGTGGACAATGGCGTGCTGCGCGCCGGCGAGGCCGAGACGGTCGTCGACCTGTTCCGCCGCAACTACAACATTCCGCTCGTCCACCGCGACGCATCCGAGCTGTTCCTGTCGCGCCTCGCCGGCGTCACCGATCCCGAGAAGAAGCGCAAGATCATCGGCGCCACCTTCATCGACGTGTTCGACGAGGAGGCGCACAAGGTCGGCGGCGCCGAGTTCCTGGCGCAAGGCACGCTCTACCCCGACGTCATCGAGTCCGTGTCGTTCCACGGCGGCCCGTCCGTCACCATCAAGAGCCACCACAATGTCGGCGGCTTGCCCGACCGCATGAAGCTCAAGCTGGTCGAACCGCTGCGCGCGCTGTTCAAGGACGAAGTGCGCGCCTTGGGGCGCGAGCTCGGCCTGCCCGCCAGCTTCGTTGGCCGCCACCCGTTTCCGGGCCCCGGCCTCGCCATCCGCATCCCCGGCGAAGTGACGGCGGAAAAGCTCGCGCTCCTGCGCAAGGCCGACACGATCTACCTGGAAGAAATCCGCAACGCCGGCCTCTACGACGCCATCTGGCAGGCCTTCGTCGTGCTGCTGCCCGTGCGCTCGGTCGGCGTCATGGGCGACGGCCGCTCCTACGACTTCGCCTGCGCGCTCCGCGCGGTGACCTCGACAGATGGCATGACCGCCGACACCTACCCGTTCCCGCACGAGTTCCTGGGCCGCGTTGCCAACCGCATCGTCAACGAGGTGCGCGGCATCAACCGCGTCACTTACGACATTACGTCCAAGCCGCCCGGCACGATCGAGTGGGAATAGACCGTGATCCCCACCGCTAAGATTCTGCTGCTGGGCGCCGGCGAGCTCGGCCGCGAGTTTGTCATCTCCGCCAAGCGGCTCGGGTGTCACGTCATCGCCTGCGACAGCTATGCCGGGGCGCCGGCCATGCAGGTGGCCGACGCGGCGGAGGTGTTTTCCATGCTGGATGGCCCGGCGCTCGGCGCCGTCATCGAGAAGCACAGGCCCGACTTCGTCGTGCCCGAGATCGAGGCCATCCGCACGGAAGTGCTGAAGGACTACGAGGATCGCGGCTTCAACATCGTGCCCTCGGCCCGCGCGACTCAAATGACCATGAACCGCGACCGCATTCGCGAGGTCGCGGCGAGGGAACTCGGTCTCCCGACGTCAAAGTACCTCTACGCCGAAACGCGGGAAGAACTTCGCGCTGCGGTCACCAAGGTCGGCCTGCCGTGCATCATCAAACCGGTGATGTCGTCCTCCGGCAAAGGCCAGAGCACCGTGCGCGATGCCGGCAAGATCGACGCAGCCTGGGACTACGCGGTCGCCGGCATGCGCGGCGACCGCACGCGCGTCATTGTCGAGGCGTTCGTCGCGTTCGACTACGAGATCACCCTGCTGACCATCCGCACGCGCGAAGGCGTGATCTTCTGCGATCCCATCGGGCACCGGCAGGAGCGGGGTGACTATCAGGAGTCGTGGCAACCCGCAGCCATGTCGCCAAAGGCCCTGACGTCGGCGCAGGACATGGCGCGCAAGGTGGTCGACAACCTCGGCGGCTACGGCCTGTTCGGCGTTGAGTTCTTCGTCGTCGGCGACACCGTCATCTTCTCCGAGCTGTCGCCGCGCCCGCACGACACCGGCATGGTGACGCTGATCTCCCAGAACCTGACCGAGTTCGACCTGCACGCGCGTGCGATTCTCGGCTTGCCCATTCCGGCCATCACGCAGCTCGGCCCGTCCGCGTCCGCCGTCATTCTTGCAGACCGCAACGCCGAAGCCTTCCGCATCACCGGACTGAGCGACGCGCTCCGTCCGGAATCACCACGCATCAGCGTCGATGTGCGGATCTTCGGCAAACCATCCACGCGCCCGCATCGGCGGATGGGCGTGGCGCTGGCGCTCGCTCCCCACGGCGACACCGACACCGCCCGCGCCGCCGCCCGCACCGCGGCGGGCCGCATCAAGATCTCGTACGATCCGCTGTGAGGTAGGTGCACTAGGGAGACTCTAGATTGCTGCCCGCAGCTTCGCGGCAAGCTCTGTGCGAATCTCCAACGGCAGCCGCTCGTACTTCTTAGCGTCGAAGCCGTCCCCCTGGAAGCGCGGCACAATGTGAACATGCAGGTGAAAGACATCCTGTCCTGCGGCCGGCTCGTTGTTTTGGCGGATCTGGATGCCGTCGGCGGAGAATGCTGCTTTGGTGGCCCGCGCCAGCCGCTGCACCCCCCCCTAGCAGCGGCGCATGAAGGTCATTCGGCAGGTCATAGAGGTATGGTACATGCCGCCTTGGCAAGGCAAGAACGTGACCGTGATTGCCGGGCTTCTGTTGCAGGGACACCAGCCCGATGACGTGTTCGTCCTCGTAAGCGATCAGCTCGGGATCAAGCTTTCTGTCCAGGATTTCGCAGAACACGCATCGCGTCATGCCGGTGCTCGTTTAGATGGGGAAGGATCGACTCGCCTATGCCTCGCAAGCTTATCTCATCCGGTTCCGAGTTCGAGCAGAAGATCGGCTACAGCCGCGCCGTCGTTGACGGCGACTGGATGTGGATGTCCGGCACCACCGGCTTCGACTATGCGAAGAAGACCATCTCTGACAACGTCGTCGCGCAAACCGAGCAGGCGTTCGTCAACATCAAGGCCGCCCTCGACCAGGCCGGCTTCGCGTTCGCCGACGTCGTGCGCTGCGTCTACATCCTGCCGAAAGCCGCCGACTTCGAGTCGTGCTGGCCGACGATGGGCAAGTACCTCGGCACCGTGCGCCCCGCCATCACGATGATGGAAGCGGCGCTGTCCGATCCCAAGATGAAGATCGAGATCGAGCTGACGCTGAAGAAGCGCGGTTAGCGGCGCGAGGCGCGTCAAGCGCTCGGGTATTGCCGTCGCAGGAGTCCGACTCCGGTCGCGATCAGCCACACGGTCAGGCCGGCGAATCCGGCGATGGTAATCAGGCCGAACGTCTCGCCCGAGCGACCCAACGCGATGGCCAGGCCTTCGCCCGTGCCGACGGTGATGGCGGCGCCGGCCGCGAATCCGGTCCACGCGGTCTTGCGGTTGCCCTCGCCGCGCTGCAACAGCGCCAGCGTCACGATGAACGCCGCGGTGAGCAGCTGCCCCAGGTGCTCGCCGATCGCCACGCCGCCGTACTGATTGAGGACATCGAAAGCGCGTTCGGCTGCCAGCTTGGCGTCGGCAGTGGCTGCAGCGTCGGCATGCGCGCGCGCCAGTCCCGGAACGACGAACACCCAGCGCCACAACCCGATCGCCTGGGCGAAGCCCGCCAGCGCGCCGAGGATCGCGGCGCCGACGGCGAGCATGGGTCGCGTCGCCACGCGCTCGCGCGTCAGCGACAGGGCGATCGCCATCGGCGCGAACGCGAGCGCGGTCAGCGCGAACGCATGCCAGGTCAGGATCAGCGACGCGCCGCCCGCGGCGAACAGATCGAGTGCTTCGCCCGCCGGCCGGCGCAGGATGTCCGGGTAGTCGTAGGTAGTGCCGAGGATGGTGAACGGCACGTTGAACGCGATCGCAAGCGCGATCGCGCAGACGGCCGTGACGCGCCGATCGGTCATGTCTAACGCACCGCCTTCTTCAAGCTCGCCTGCACGTAGTTCATCGCTTCCTGCCACTTGGGGCTGTCCCAGCGCCGCAGCATCTCCGCACCGCTCACGTTCTCGACGCGCTGCTGGATCCAGTAGACGTTGCCGAACGGGTCGCGCACGCGCCCGACGCGGTCGCCGAACGACAGCAGCGTGACCTTGGTGATCAGCGTGGCGCCGGCGTTGATGGCGCTGTACACGGCCGCGTCGGCGTCGGGAACGTAGAGGCGCAGGAAGGCGGGCGTCGCCGGCCAGTCCTCGGGTGCGTCGAACATCAGCACCATGGCGTCGCCGATGCGCATCTCGGCGTGGCCGATGCGCCCGTCCGGCGCGGCGATGCGCGACTCTTCCTCGGCGCCGAACGCGGCCGCCAGGAACGTCATCAAGCCGTCGGTGTCCTGGCCGACGACCCACGGTGTCACCGCCGTGTACCCCGGCGGCACCACCTCCATCTTCTTCGTCATCGCTCCCCCCGTCCCCGATCCCGAGGGCGCCATCCTCTCGCATCCGCGCCGGAAGTGCTACTTGGCGCGGACCCGGTTGTCCTTGGCGTTGTGCTCCAACTCCGCCAATCCGAGTTGCTCCAGCACCGGCGTCACGTAGTTGGCGAAGCGCCCGCGATACCCTTTGCGCAAGCCGTAGTAGCCGCCGACCGGATTCTTCGCATCCCTCGCCCATGCCTCGACGGTGCCGGGCTTCACCGGCTTGCCTTCGTCGGCATTGCCGAGCGCCACCCAGTCGCCGTGCTTCTTCAGCATGGCCAACAGGTCGTCGAGACAGCGCAGCTGGTAGGACAGCTTGGTGGAGCCCACCTGCACCACCAGGGCGGGCGGATCGAGCGTCTCGTCCCGCCATGCCTGATAGTCCGACGACAGGGATGGCGTCTTGAGCAGCCACGGATCGTCCGCCGTGCCGTCGCCGTAGGTGACCGCGTTCTTCGCCGCTTTCTTGGTGGCCATCGTCGCTACCTTTCCGCCGCAGCCTTCAGGCCGCGCGCGAACTTGTCGAAATATGGAGTGAGGTCGGGAATGCTCTTGCCGATCAGCGGCGCCAGCGGGCCCGTGAACTCCTCGCGCATATGAAACGCCGTGCCGTCGCGCGTCGGGGTCAGGTTGTATTGGCGTTCGCCCGTGAACAGTCCGAGCGGCATGCCGCCGCGCCATACCATGCGCGATGCCGGCTTCATCTCGACGACGCGCACCGGGAAGGCGCGGTTGGGCGCGCTCTCCGCCCACACCTTGATGCGCGCACCGACTGTGATGGTGCCGTCGATGCGGTTCAGCCCCATGCCGCCCGCCACCAGCTTGCGCGCGTCGGTCAGGATCGCCCATACCCGCTCGGGCGGCGCCTGGATGTCTTGCCGGACTTCGAAGAACTTCATGGCGGCGGCCCCCTTTGCCGCCTCCGTCCTTCGCACACATAGTATGACATCTTATGTCATATTTGACCCATGAGGGCGTCGCGCCTGCTGCGCATGCTGCTGCTCCTGCAGAACCGCGGCCGCATGACCAGCGCCCAGCTCGCCCAGGAGCTAGAGGTCGTGCCGCGCACGATCCTGCGTGACGTCGATGCGCTCACCGAGGCGGGCCTGCCCATCATCGTCACCCAAGGCAACCAGGGCGGCATCGAGCTCGGCTTCCGCTACCGCACCCGTCTAACCGGTCTCGCTACCGACGAGGCCGAAGCCATGGCCGTCATCCTGACGCGCCCGCTGCCGGAGCTCGATGCGCTCGGCCTGGGCGCCGCCGGCGCCCGCGCGCGCAGCAAGATGCTGGAATCGTTTCCCGACGGCGTGCGCGCCACCATCGACCAGGCGCGCTCTTGGTATCGCTTTGCCGCGCCTACCGATGCGGATCCGGACCCTCGCATCGCCGCCCTCGCACTGGCCATCAAGGACCGCCGCGTCGTGCGCATCCGCGCGGGGTCGCCGCGGCAGCGCGTGGTTCATCCGGTCGCGGTATCGTTCGCCGACGGGGTCTGGCACCTGGTTGATGGCCTCGACCCGGGCCATCCGACTTCCCTGCAGGACTGCGGCGATATCAACGTTTCGGCGAAGGCCTATCCGGCCTGAAGCGCCCTTCCTTCCCGGGAAGGTGTGACCGAAGCCACGCTTTTCGCCGGGGCCATGGGATACTCTGACGAGACGGGGAGAACACACGATGGACAAGGCACACGCCGGCCACGACAAGGGTCACGCCGACAAGCCGCCGGCGGACAAGGCACATGCCGACAAGGCGCACGCCGACAAAGGCCACGCTCCCGCCGCCAAGGCGGCGCCGAAGGCAGGGGCCGCCGCGCCGGTGGGCGACCCGACCAAGTTCGGTGGCGGCCTGATCCCCGCCGACGACGTCAAGCGAGTCGGCAGTTTTTCCGCCGTCGCCGGCTGGGTGTTCGGCCTCATCGGCGGCATCGTCATCGTCGCGCTGATCGGCGCGCGTCCGGCCTGGCTATTCGGTGTCGTCGGCGTGCCCGTCGTGCTGGCGACGTACCTGTTCAGCACGATCATCGGGGGTCGCGTCTCCCGCAACTTCCTCAAGCCCTACACGTCCCAGCACTAGGCCGGAGGCGGCTGGCAAAGGGCAGGGATACGGCCGGTTCTCCGGGGGCTGGGCCCGCCGGTGCCAACCCCCGTGCGCTCCTGGACTATCCGCCCTGAACCTGCTATCTCCGCGCGTCGCCAGCGGTGGTCCCACTGGTGTTTGCCCGGCGTCGCGCCGGGGAGGCGCGCTCACCGCACGACCGAGGAGGTCAAGCCCTAGTGGTCCAAGTTATCGTTCGCGACAATAACGTCGATCAGGCTCTGCGAGCCCTCAAGAAGAAGATGCAGCGTGAGGGCGTCTGGCGCGAGATGAAGATGCGCCGGGCCTACGAGAAGCCCTCCGAGAAGCGCGTCCGCAAGATTGCCGAGGCTCTGCGCCGTCAGCGCAAGCTCGCCCGCAAGCGCGCCAGCACCCAGTAGTCTCGTCCCGAGGCCGCGCCCACCGGCGCGGCACCATGACAACCCAGGCCCGCGTCATCGGCGCGGGCTTTGTCATGCCCCGGGCTCGGGGCCGATCCCAGGCCCTAAACTCCTTGCCAGCCGGGGCGGAAAGCCGTACCGAAACCCAATGGCGGTAACTACTCCCATCTGCGACTTTGGCTGGAAGGCGGTCGACTTCAACCTGCTCGGGGTTGACGGCAAGCGCTATCGCCTCGCAGACGTGAAGGGGCCGAACGGCACCCTCGTCATCTTCATGTGCAACCACTGCCCGTATGTGAAGGCGGTGATCGATCGCATCGTCCGCGACACGCGCGATCTCATCGCCAAGGGCATCGGCGTCATCGCCATCAACGTCAACGACGCGGCCCAGTACCCGGAAGACTCCTACGAGGACATGCAGCGCTGGGCGAGCGAGAAGAACTTCCCGTTCCCGTACGTGATCGACCCCAGCCAGGACATCGGCCGCAAGTACGACGCCGTCTGCACGCCCGACTTCTTCGGCTTCAACGCCAAGCTCGAGCTCCAGTACCGCGGCCGCCTCGACGAATCCAAGAAGGAAGCCGCTGCCCCCAGCGCGCGCCGCGAGTTGTTCGAGGCCATGATGCAAGTCGCCAACACCGGCAAGGGCCCGGCCGATCAGATTCCGAGCATGGGCTGCTCCATCAAGTGGCGCGAGTCTAGCGTCGCGCCGTCGGGCGATGAGCCCGCCTCCGGCGGAAGGGCGCGCACCGGCGCGCCCGCGCGCCGATAACCCCACAGTAGGGAAACGCCGTGTCCGACATCTTCCGCGAGGTCGACGAAGACCTCCGCAGCGAGTCCTTCCAGAAGCTCTGGGACAAGTACGGCCGCTTGCTGATCGGCGCCGCCGTCGGCGTGGTCGTCGTCACCGCCGTGTGGCAGGGCTGGACCAACTGGCAGCGTACCCAGAACGAAGCGGACGGCGAGCGCTACATGGCCGCCGCCCAGATTGCCGCGCGCGGCCAGAGCGGTGCCGCCATCGCCATGCTCGAGCAATTCGAGGCCGAGGCGGGACCCGGCTACGTCACGCTGGCCCGCCTGCAGCGCGCCTCCGCTCTCGTCGTCGCCGGTGACCGCCGCGAAGCGGTCAGCATCTACGATGCGGTGTCGGCCGACACTTCGGTGGACCAGACCCTGCGCGACCTCGCGACGCTGCTCGCCGCGCAGAACCTCGTCGACACCGCCGATCGCCCCACCCTCGAGCGCCGCCTGGCCGGGCTCGTTCTCGAGACGAGCCCCTGGCGCTTCGCTGCCCGCGAACTCCTGGCGCTTGCCGCCCTGCGCGCCAATGACGCCGCGACGGCGCGCGACTACTTCACCAAGCTCGCGGACGACGCCGCCACGCCCCAGGGCGTGCGCGCGCGCGCCGCAGAAATGTTGGCCGCCCTTGGCGTCTAAGCGCGCCGCCCTCGTCCGCCTGGGCGCCTTGGCGCTGGTGTTCGCGCTCGGCGCGTGCACCTGGCTCGGCGACATGTTCTCCGGCACCGACGGGGCGCCGCTGCCCGGCGCGCGCCTGTCGGTGCTGACCCTCGAAGATGCGCTGGCGCCGGATCCCGCCCTCGCCCGCGTCGACATCCGCCTGCCGGCGCCCTACCGCAACCCCGATTGGTCGCAGCCGGGCGGTCACCCGACCCACGCCATGCACCATCTCACGCTCGCCGATCAGATCGCGACGCGCTGGAGCGAGAGCATTGGCGTCGGCGCCAACCGCGACCGCAAGGTCACCACGGTGCCGGTGGTCGGCAACGGCATGGTCTTCACCATGGACGCCGCCGGCACGGTCAGCGCGTTCCGTGTCACCGACGGCGGCCGCGTCTGGCGCGCCGACGTCGTGCCGGCACGCGAGGAGCGTGGCGCCATCGGCGGCGGCGTGGCCCTCGACGCCGACGTCCTCTATGTCGCCACCGGCTACGGCGACGTCCTTGCCCTGCGCTCGGACAACGGCGAGATGCTGTGGACGCGCCGCATCGGCTCGCCCCTGCGCGGCGCTCCCACCATCAGCGGCGGCCGCGCCTTCGTGCTGAGCCAGCACAACGAGCTGCACGCCCTGTCCATCGAGACCGGCGACACCGTGTGGACCCACGTCGGCATCCAGGAGGTTGCCGGCCTCGTCAACGGCGCCAGCCCGGCCGTCGTCTCCGGCCTCGTGCTGGCGCCCTATACGTCCGGCGAGCTCGTCGCACTGCGCGCCGACAACGGCCGCGAGACGTGGGCCGACGCCCTGACGCGCACCGGCCGCCTGGTCGCGCTCGCCGACATCAGCGACATCGCCGGCCTGCCGGTGGCCGACCGCGGCCGTGTCTATGCCGTCAGCCACGCCGGCACCTTCGCCGCCATCGACATCATCACCGGCGAGCGCGTGTGGGAACAGGATCTCGCCGGCGTGCAAACGCCGTGGGTGGCGGGTGAGTACATTTTCCTCGTCACCACGTCCGCCGAAGTCGTCGCCATGGCGCGCGACGGCGGCGGCATCCACTGGGTGCATGCCCTGGCGCGCTACGAAGACGCCGCGCGCCGCCGCGATCCGATCCATTGGTACGGCCCGGTACTGGCCGGCGACCGCTTGTTGCTCGGCTCCAGCACCGGCAACGTCGTCGCCTTGTCCCCCTACACCGGCAACGTGCTCGGCACCTTCCGCGTGTCCGGGGGCGTCGCCGTGCCGCCGGTCGTCGCCGACGGCACCCTCTACATCGTTACGGACAACGCGACGATCTACGCGCTGCGCTAGGCTCCCATGGCCAAGGAGCACGTGTTCACCGTCGCCATCGTCGGGCGTCCGAACGTCGGCAAGTCGACGCTGTTCAACCGTCTGGTCGGCCGCCGCGCCGCCCTTGTCGACAAGACCCCCGGGCTTACCCGCGACCGCCGCGAAGGCGAGGCGAAGCTCGGGCCCTTGCGCTTCCGAGTCATCGACACCGCCGGCTACGAGGCCGGCCGCGACGGCAGCATCGAGGCGCGCGCCTGGGCGCAGACCGAGGCCGCGCTCGCCGACGCCGACGTCGCTCTGCTGGTGGTGGATGCCCGCACCGGCATCACCCCCGCCGACGCCGACTTCGGCCGCCTCGTGCGCACCTCCAAGAAGCCGGTCGTGCTCGTCGCCAACAAGGTCGAAGGCAGAGCGTCCGAGGCCGGATTCTACGAGGCGTTCTCCCTCGGCCTGGGCGAGCCGGTGTCGCTATCCGCCGAGCACGGTCTAGGCCTCGCCGACCTGCACGCCGCGCTCGCCGAGCACGTCCCCTACGATCCGGACGCCGACGAGGAGCCGAAGAAGCGCCGCCGCAAGAAACCCGTGCCGGAGGCCGGCGCCGCGCCGGTCGAGAAATCCGCCGAGAAGCCCCACGGTCCGTTGCGCCTCGCCATCGTCGGCAAGCCCAACGTCGGCAAGTCGACCCTCCTCAACCGGCTGCTCGGCGAGGAGCGCGTCATCACCGGCCCCGAACCCGGCCTCACCCGCGACGCCATCGCCGTCGCCTGGGAGTACCGCGGCCAGCCCGTGCAGCTCGTCGACACCGCCGGCATGCGCCGCGCCCAGAAAGTGCACGGCCCGCTCGAGAAGCTCTCCAGCATGGACTCGCGCCGCGCCATCGGTCTGGCAGAGGTATGCATCCTCGTTCTCGACGCGACCGAGCCGATGGGCCGCGCCGACCTTTCGGCAGCGGTGTTCGCCATCGACGAGGGCCGCGCCGTCGTCATCGCGCTCAACAAGATCGACGCGGTGGAGGACCCAAGCGCCGTCCTGCGCGCCTTGCACGAGCGCCTGCAGGACTCCCTGTCCCAGGTCCAGGGCGTGCCCGTCGTGCCGCTGTCCGGCCTCACCGGCCACGCCGTGGACAAGCTGATGCCGGCGGTGCTCAAGCAGTACGAGCGCTGGAACACGCGCATCCCGACCGCCCAGCTCAACCGCTGGCTGGAAGGAATCCTGAATGCCAACCCGCCGCCGGTGGTCAACCGCCGCCGCATCCGCATTCGCTACATGACCCAAGTCAGCGCGCGGCCGCCGACCTTTGCGCTGTTCAGCAGCAAGCCGGGCGACCTGCCGGATTCCTACGTGCGCTACGCCGTCAACGACCTGCGCAGCGCCTTCAAGCTCCCCGGCGTTCCCATCCGAATGGGCGTCCGCAAGAGCTCGCGCACCAACCCGTACGACGACAAGGACTGAAGAACCCTCCCCCCCGCACGGGTAGAGGGCAGGGTGAGGCCCCGTCGGCGAACCACCCGGCGGCGCGACGCTGATCGCCAACGTGACGGCTGCATCGCGCGGCGCCTCGCGCAGGGTGACGCTGCTGCCATTCGAGTCGAACACGCCGAGGGATCGCGGCGCGCAGTTGCCGATGATGACCCATCGCTCAAACGCGCGTGCCGCCCCCGGATACCAAATGTGTTGACAACAGATACGTTACGTAGTACATTGCGCATCAACCCCACCAGGGCTCAGGAGCAAGCCATGCCGACAGAATCCGTCTCGTCAGCCGTCGTCGCGCCGCCGCCGCCGGACTCCGCCGACACGCCGCGTAATCCCGCGCATTTTGCGCGGGGGCGGCCCTTCCAGAAGGGCAACCCCGGCAAGGCGAAGGGCACGCGCAACAAGGTCAATGCAATGGCCGACGCTCTCCTCGCCGAGAACGCCGAAGCGCTGCTGCGCAAGGCGATCGAGCTCGCCGTGAACGGCAACGTCACCGCCCTGCGCCTGTGTCTTGATCGCGTCGTGCCGCCGCGCCGTCAGGCGACCGTCGATGCGGCGCTGCCGGACATCGCGACGCGCGACGACGCCCATGCAGCCACCATGCAGGTCACCAACCTGGTCGCTGCCGGCGACTTGTCGCCGAGCGAAGGGCAGGGGCTGGTGCGCCTGTTCGAGCGCCAAGCCCTGTCGTTCGCGGTACAGCAACACGCAGCGGCGCACGAGGAGCGGCGCCAGCAATCCATCGCGCGGCTGACGCAGCAGCGCCGCGATTCCGAGCTCGAAGATGCGCTGCGCGACGCATGGCGCCGCGAGGGCTTCAGCGTCGGCGAAGCGGACGACTAGAGCCGCGCGCCGCGCGCGCCGCGATCAGCGACAACACGAACGCCACGGCGATGAGGACGTGTAGCACCAGATGGTTCGCATCCGGCGGCAGGTGCGTCGCCTCCCCGGGCAGCACCTGCACGTTGTCCGCGAACCAGCGCGCATAGGTGCGCTGCCACGCGGGCGTCGCGCCCTGGACGTACGGTACCCACCATGTGGCGATCTGCAGCGCCGCCCACGCGCCGGTCGCCGCCACGGCCCCGAGGGTGGCAATGCGGCCACCGCGCGCACGTCGCGCCGAAGGCGCGCTAGCCTGCGGAGCGGGCGTATCGCCCCAAAGCGCCAGGACCAGCACGACGGTCAGCACGCCCAGCAGGAGGTCCACCTGCTCCTGTCCATTACTGCCATCGACGAAGTTGTTCCACGGCCCGAGGTCGATCCACTCGACCAGCTGCAGGTACACCCCAAGCACAGCGATGGCGATGGCCGCCCGCCGCGCCTCGGCAAGTCCAGGTGGAGGGCTCAGGTCCTACCCGCGCTCGGACAGCAGCGACAGCTGCGCCGGCTGGTCGCCCGCCAGGAAGTCGGTGAGCTGGATGGGGTATTCGCCCGAGAAGCACGCGTCGCAGAACTGCGGCTGCTTGGCGTTGCGGTTCTGCTGCCCGGTGGCGCGGTAGAGGCCGTCGAGCGAGATGAAGCTGAGCGAGTCGACGCCGATGTACTTGCGCATCTCCTCGATGGAGCGGCTCGACGCCAGCAGGTCATCGCGCATCGGAGTATCGACGCCGTAGAAGCAGGAGTTGGTGGTGGGCGGTGAGGCGACACGCATGTGCACCTCTTTGGCGCCCGCGTTGCGCACCATGTCGACGATCTTCACCGACGTGGTGCCGCGCACGATCGAATCGTCCACCAGGATGACGCGCTTGCCGGTGATGGTGGCGCGGTTGGCGTTGTGCTTCAGCTTCACGCCGAGGTGGCGGATCTGCGCCGCCGGCTCGATGAACGTGCGGCCGACGTAGTGGTTGCGGATGATGCCGAGCTCAAAGGGCAGTCCGGCCGCCTGGGCGTAGCCGAGCGCCGCCGGCACGCCGGAGTCCGGCACCGGCACCACCATGTCGGCGTCGGCCGGCGCCTCGCGGGCGAGCTCGGCGCCGATGCGCTGGCGCGTCTCGTAGACGTTGGTGCCCTCGACGATGCTGTCGGGCCGCGCGAAGTAGACGTACTCGAACACGCAGAACTTGGACGACACCGGCAGGAACGGCTTGAGGCTTTTGAGGCCCGACTCGTCGATGATGACGATCTCGCCGGGCGCGATGTCGCGCACGAACTTGGCGCCGAGGATGTCGAGCGCGCACGTCTCCGACGCCAGCATCAGGGCGCCGTCGAGCTCGCCCAGCACCAGCGGCCGCACGCCGTATGGGTCGCGTGCGCCGAGCATGAAGTTCTGGGTCATGGCGACCAGCGAATAGGTGCCGATCAGCTGCTTGAGCGCCTCGATGATGCGCAGCACCACGCCGGGCGAAGCGGTCGCCGGCGGCACCATGGCGCGCGGCTCGCGCGCCGTGGCGATGAGATGGATGATCGCCTCGGTGTCGGTGGTGGACTGGAATATGCAACCGCGGCTGACCAGCTCGCGCTTGAGCGCGCCGGCGTTGGTCAGGTTGCCGTTGTGGGCGATGGCGAGGCCGCCGAAATCGAACTCGGCGAACAGGGGCTGCACGTTGCGCAGGGTGGTGCCGCCGGTGGTGGCGTAGCGCACGTGGCCGATAGCCGAGCGGCCGCGCAGCTGGGCAATGATCTTCTGGTCGTTGAAGTGGTCGCCGACCAGCCCAAGGCTGCGCTCGGCGTTGAACTGCTTGCCGTCGAACGAGACGATGCCGGCGCCTTCCTGGCCGCGGTGCTGCAGGGCGTGCAGCCCGAGCGCCGCATGCGCCGCCGCCGAGTCATGGCCGAAAATGCCAAAGACCCCGCACTCGTCGCGGAATTTGTCTACCGGAAGTGCCATGCTCCGAAGCTCCCGCTATGTTCGCCCGGCACCCGCCCCGAGCGCCGTTCCGCCCCGCCCACCGGGCGCCTCGTCATGCTTTACGTCAGCCCGCGCGTCGCGTCCCGCAAACCTTGCGGCACCAGGCCGATCAGCCAGTCGCTCGTCAGCTCCACGTATGGCATCAGCCGCGCCTCGCTGATCCATGCGGGCCGTTCCGCTCCCACCGGGAAGAACAGCGCCTCGATCGGTACATATAGTACGACGACGATCAAAGCCCCGCGCACCGCGCCCCAAATAAATCCCAGCCAGCGGTCCAGGAACCCGAGGTTTGAGCCGCGCACCCGCTCCGCCAGTGGGTGCGTGACGACCAGGGCCACCACCAGCACGACGACAAACACGACCACGATGGTGGCGCCGTCGGCGATCAATTCATTGGGCAGCCAGCCGCGCGCCGTGTCCGCCAGGTTGGTCCGCGTGAACAGGTAGTACGTGGCCACGCCCGCCGCCGCAACCGCCGCCACGGTCAAGAACTCGCGTACGAAGCCGCGCGCGTACGCCAGCAGCGCCGAGATGGCGATGATCGCTACGATCGTCAAATCGACGAACAGGGAGGCGGAGGTCGCCATGTGCTTAGCGCACCTTTCTCTCGCGCAGGGGCAGGGGCGCATCGATGTCGTTACCCCCCACTCGCGCGACCAGGTCGCTCAGGTGCCGGATGGCCACCACGTTCAGCGCCGTGTCCTCGGGCTCGCCGCGCGCCGGCGGCGCCCAGGCGGCCTTGAACCCGAGCTTGGCGGCTTCCTTCAGGCGCAACGCGCTGTGAGCCACCGCGCGCACGTCGCCCGACAGGCCGATCTCGCCGAACAGCACGGTCCCCGCCGGCACCGGCTCGCCGGTCAGCGACGAGACCAGCGCCGCTGCTGCCGCCAGGTCCGCGCCGGGCTCCGAAATGCGCAGCCCGCCGGTGACGTTCAGGTACACGTCGCGTCCCGCCATGGCGACGCCACAGCGCGCTTCCAGCACCGCCAGCACCATGGCCAGCCGCGCCGAGTCCCAGCCCACCACCGCCCGCCTGGGCGTGGCGAGGGGCGAGGGCGCCACCAGCGCCTGGATCTCGACCAGCACCGGCCGCGTGCCCTCGATGCCGGCGAACACCGCGGTGCCGGACGTGTTGGCGGAATGGTCCGACAGGAACAGCGCCGACGGATTCGGCTCCTCGCGCAGGCCCGCGGCGGTCATCGTGAACACGCCGATCTCGTCGGCGGGTCCGAAGCGATTCTTGGTGGCGCGCAGAATTCGGAACGTATGTCCGCGCTCGCCTTCGAACGTCAGCACGGTGTCCACCATGTGCTCGAGCACGCGCGGACCGGCGATGACGCCTTCCTTGGTGACGTGCCCGAGCAGCACCAGCGCGGCGCCGCTGCGCTTGGCTTGGGCGACCAGCGCCTGGGCGCTGCCGCGCACCTGCGCCACCGAGCCCGGCGCCGAGTCGAGGCCTTCCACGAACATGGTCTGGATGGAGTCGATGACGACGATCGCCGGAGGCTCGCCTTGCTCCAGGGTTGCCAGGATGTCGCTGACGTTGGTCGCTGCGACCAGCCGCACCGGGGCGTCGCCGATGCCCAGGCGCTGCGCGCGGTGGCGCACCTGGTCGGCCGCTTCCTCGCCGGTCACGTACGTCGCCGGCAGCTTGCGCTTGGCCAGCGCGCCCGCCACCTGCAGCAGCAGGGTGGACTTGCCGATGCCCGGCTCGCCGCCCACCAGGGTCGCCGAGCCCGGCACGAGACCGCCGCCGGTGACCACGTCGAACTCGCGAATACCCGACTCCAGCCGGCGCAGCTCGCGCGCCGCTCCGGACAGGGTTTCCGACTTCAGCGCGCGCCCGTGCGCCGCCGACGTGCTCTTGGGCGCTGCTTCGGGAACGACCTCTTCGACGATGGTGTTCCAGGCGCCGCACGCCTCGCACTTGCCCGCCCACTTGCCCGAGACGGCGCCGCAGGACTGGCAGACGTGGCGCGAGCGCTTGCTCACCGCGTCACCTCGACCTTGATCGGTCCTTCGGCGCGGCCATGAATGAACTGCTCGACGTGGGCGTTGCCCGAGCGGTCGATCTGGCTCACCGGTCCCTGCCAGATGATGCGGCCGCCGTGCAGCATGGCGACGCGGTCGCCGATCTTGCGCGCGCTCGCCATGTCGTGGGTGATCGATATTCCCGTCGCGCCGAGGTCGCGCACCCGCGCCGCGATCAGGTCGTTGATGACATCGCTCATGATCGGGTCGAGCCCGGTGGTGGGCTCGTCGAAGAACAGAATCTCCGGGTGCGTGGCGATGGCGCGCGCCAGGCCGACGCGCTTCTTCATGCCGCCCGACAGCTCCGCGGGCCACAGCATGGCGACATCCGGGCCGAGGCCGACCTTGGCGAGGTTCTCCACGGCGATGGGTCTCGCTTCGGCGCGACCCATGCCGCGTCCTTCGACCAGGCCGAACGCGACGTTCTCCCAGACGCGCAGCGAGTCGAACAGCGCCGCGCTCTGAAACAGCATGCCGAACTTCGCCAGCATCGCGTCGCGCTCGCGGCCGCGTACCTTGATCGCGTCGATACCGTCCACTTCGATGGTGCCGGCGTCCGGCTTCACCAAGCCGAGGATGCACTTGAGCAGCACCGACTTGCCGCTGCCCGAGCCGCCGATGACGACGACGGACTCGCCCTTGGCGACGTCGAGATCGACGCCGTTGAGGACGACCTTCTTGCCGAACGCCTTCTTCACCCCGCGCAGGCGGATTTTCGGCGTGCCGTGCGCCATCACCTCGGGTGCGTTCTTCTCGAGGGCGCTCATCTCACGACTGCACGAAGAACAGCTCGGTCAGGATGTAGTCGGCGGACAGCAGCAGGATCGACGCCGACACCACGGCGTTGGTAGCCGCCGCACCCACGCCCTGCGCGCCGCCGCGGCTGTAGTAGCCGTGGTAGCAGCCCATCAGCGCGATGATGAATCCGAACACCGCCGCCTTGACCAGGCCCGACACGATGTCCTGCACCTCGAGGAAGTCGAGCGTGCTGCCCAGGTACGAATGCGACGTGAAGCCAAGTTTCACCGTGCCGACCAGGAACGCGCCGAACACGCCGATGGCGTCGCCGATCAGCACCAGGATGGGCAACGTCAGGGACGCCGCCAGGATGCGCGGCGCGACCAGATACCGGAAGGGATTGGTGGACAGCGTCGTCAACGCGTCGATCTGCTCGGTGACGCGCATGGTGCCGATCTCGGCGGCAATCGCGGCGCCGACGCGGCCCGCCACCATCAAGCCGGCGATCACAGGCCCGAGCTCACGGGTGATGCCGATCACCACGATGCTGGCGACCGCGCTCTCCGCGTTGAAGCGCGCGCTTCCCAGGAAGATCTGCAGCGCCAGCACCATGCCGGTGAACAGCGCCGTCAGTCCGACCACCGGCAGGGAGAAGTAGCCGATGTTGATCATCTGGCGCAGCAGCAGGCGCGCATACAGCGGCGGCGTCAGGCACGCGGCGACGCCATGGGCGGTGAAAAGAGAGAGGCGTCCCGCCACCGCCAGGAACGCAAGCGTGGTGCGTCCGATGGCGGCGAGGAAGCCGAGCGTTCCGTCCATCAGCCGCGATACTCGCGGCGGTAGCGCGCGCCCAGCGACGTCAGGATCTCGTACGGGATGGTGCCGGCGTGCGTAGCGACTTCGTCCAGGCTGACGCCGCCGCCGATCAGGCTCACGGGCGCGCCCGCCTGAGCGTCCGCTTCGGGCACCGCACCCACGTCGAGAGTGATCAGATCCATCGACACGCGCCCGACGATGGGCACGCGCACGCCGCCGACCATCGCCATGCCGCGACCGCTAGCCGAGCGCAGATACCCGTCGGCATAGCCGGCAGCGACGGTCGCGATGCGGGTGGGCACTGTCACGGAGAAGGCGGCACCGTAACCAACGGTCTCGTTCGCGTCAACGCGCCGAACTTGCAGGATTCTGCCTTGCAAATGAACCACTTCGCCCATCGGGTTGACCCCCGATGGCACAGGGTTCGCGCCATACAGGGCTATGCCGGGACGCACCAACTCGAAGCGATAACCGTCGCCCAGGAAGACGCCCGCCGAGTTCGCCAGGCTCTGCGGCGCCGAGGGCAGCGCCGCGCAGCGCTGCAGGAAGGTCACCAGCTGGCGCCGGTTCATCTTGTTGGCGGAATCCTCGGCGCAGGCGAGGTGACTCATCACCAGCCGCACATCGCACCCCGCAACCAGCCTGCGGTCGAGACCGACCTTCTGCACCTCGACCGAGCTCAGGCCCAGTCGGTTCATGCCGGTGTCGATATGCAGCACGCAGGGCAGGGGCGCGCCGCCTGTCTTGGCGAGCTCGTTCCACAGCGCCACTTGGGCCAACGAGTTGAGCACGGGCAGCACGTCGAGCCGGCGCAGCTCGTCCGCTTCAGCGCGCGTGCTCACCCCGTGCAGCACCACAATCGAAGGCTCCGCTCCGAGCAGGGCGCGCAGCGCGACGGCCTCATCGACGGTCGCGACGAAGAACGTCCCGCATCCCGCCGCTGCCAGCGCGCGCGCCACCTCGGCGACCCCGAGCCCGTAGGCGTCCGCTTTGACGACGGCGGCGCACTCCGCCGGCGCGGCGCGCTCGCACAGCAGGCGCCAGTTCGCAACGATGGCGCCGAGGTCGATCGACAATGTCGCGACGGTCAGGGCAGCTTCTCGAACACGAACCGCAGGGCGACTCCCATCTCGCCGGCCAGCGAGTGGATATTGTAGTCGTCGGTGAAGAACACGTGGCCCCACAGGATGGCGCCGGTGCGGCCGTCGCGCAGGGCGCTGTCGAAGCGATAGATATGTTCGCCGCTGACCTTGGCCATGAACACGTAGCGCGCGCCGAACTGCTGCGCCGCGTCCACCGCCGAGGCCTCGTCGTGAAACTCGGGCGGCATGGTCAGCGGCTCGATGACGCGGACGGTCGGATCCTGTGCCAACTGGTAGGCTACTTGCGGCCACACGTAGCGCGCCGCCGCCACCGCCATCACGTCCTCTTCGTCGGCGATCATCGGCAGGATGACGACGGAACGGTCGGTGTTGGCCGGCCGTGCGCCCTGGGCGGAGGCACTTGCCCCGCAAAAGGCCAACAGGAGTGCCGCGACGACCGGGATCCAATGCATCAGGGGATGGTGGCGACGAATTGTGGCGTTGCCAAGGGAGCGGCGGGGCACGGGAGACCACTTTCGGTGAGGTTGCGCGTCAACGTGCGGCTAACCTCTTCGGTGCAACGTTGCCACGCATCCTGGCAGAAATCTCCGGGTCCGTGACGGCCCGCACTTGTTGTTTCGCGCGGCATCGCTAGTATGCGCGGCTCTCCTGCACTGAGGACCAGTACGTCTTGTTGATCCGGAGTCTCATCGTTTCCTGCATTGCGCTGGGCGCCGCCGCGCTGCCGGCCAACGCTGCGGAACGCGCGGTCTTGGTCCTCATCGGCACGGTGCCGCCGTCGGTCGGCGTTACCGTCCAGGTTGATCCCCTCGCGCCGATGCCGGTCGCCGGGGTCCAGCCGTTCGCCGTGGCGACCTTCAACAGCGCCGGAAACAGTCTCTTCCAGCTCCTGCTCATGTCCGACGCCGGCGTCGGCGCCGAGACCGCCCAGGCAGGCACCCAGGTCCTCTTCAATGGCGCGCCGCTCCAGTTCACCAGCGGCGTTGCCATGCTGAACGGCATGCGCTTCAACGAGGGCGGCAACCAGCGCGAGTCCGGGCAGCTTCTGATCGGCGCGCGCGCCGCCGTCGTCGACCCCAATGGCCAGTTCACGTTCGCGCCGTTGGACGAGGTCTACACCCTGGTCGTTCGCGCGCCCTGACGCGCCCGCGTCGCCACCGGCGACGCCTCCGCTTTTACATCGTCTTTGCAAAACGGGGCGTGGTTAACGCCACGTTTCCGTCAGGAACCCAGGTTTTCTGCGGATCTCCGTCTTTACACCGTTTTACATGGGTAGGAGAGCGCGTTAACGGTCGTTAATTATCCAGGTTGCAGAGTGCCCCTCAGTCGCGACCGAAGCCGCCAAGGGTGGTGACGGGGCGTAGTAGCTGCAACCCGAGGAGTACCTGTACGTGAGCAAGAACTGGATGAAGGTCCCCGCCGTCGGTTTGGCAATCGTGGGCATGGCGACCTCGCTCGCCCTGGCCGCCACCGATAACGCCGCCCTGAATCTCTCCGGCGCCGTCGCCGCCGTCGTCGATGTCAGCGTCTCCGCCACCGGCACTGCCGCCGCCCTCAACCTGGCCGTCGGCCACACCGAGACCGGCCTCAAGATCGCCGACATCACCGAGATGGCCAACACCCCCGCCGGTTACACGGTCAGCGTCGCTTCCGCCAACCTCGCCGCGGGCGGCCGTTGCGGCGGCACCGCCGGCCAGGCCTGCTTCTGGAACGCTACCGGCGCCGAAGACGTCGCCTTCACGCTGCTCAAGGGCACGACCTCCCTTTCGTTCAGCGGCGCGGCCGCCACGTGGAACGACACAGCCGCCGTCCAGCTGACGCCGCTTGCCACGGTCGCCAACATCGCTTACGCGGTCGGCGCTACCATCCTGCCGCAAGGCACCTACACCGAGACCCTGACTTTCACGATCACGTCGAAGTAAGGGGCGCGTCGCAGAAGACCGCTCGGAGGTGGGCTCGTCGCAACTGGGAGTGCGTCGCATGGCTCGTGTTCTTTCGTTCGGTCTTCGTACGTTCGCCGTCCTGGCGGGCACATGGTTCGGGTTGCACGTCGGCGCGGCAGGAGCCTTCCAGCTCCTGCCGATGTCGATGGAGTTCGCTCCCGCCGGCAACAACGCCACCCAGACCTTCGCGATCACCAACGAGGCGACCGAGCCGGTCGCGGTGCAGGTCTTCATCGTCCTGCGCAATGTGGCGCTCGACGGCACCGAAACGTTGACGCCCGCCGATGCAGACTTTCTGGTTTTCCCGCCGCAGGCCGCTGTCCCGGCCGGCAAGACCCAGCTGGTCCAGGTGCGCTGGCTCGGCAGCGGCGCGCCCACCACCGAGCTCGCCTATCGCATCATTGCCGAGCAGCTGCCGGTGGCGCTGGAGAACCGGGGCGCACAAGGGGCTCGCCTCGAGATTCTGATGCGCTACGAAGGCGCCGTCTACATCACCCCGCCCGGTGTCGCGCCGGACGTCGTCGTCGACGCGGTGGCCTCGGTGCAGACCCCCGAAGGGCAACGTCTCGCCGTCACCCTGCACAACAAGGGCACGGCGCATGGGCTGCTCGACCAGGCGGTGCTCACCGTCGCGGGCCGCGGCGCCAACGGACAGCCCGCCAGCACCGAGCTGCGCGGCGAGGCGTTGGGTCCGATGGCGTCGCCGAACATCCTCGCCGGCGGCAAGCGGCAGTTCCTGCTGCCCTGGCCGGCCAATCTCGCTCCCGAAGGGCTGACGGGGACGCTGCGCACGAGCTACGTGCGTTAGCTCCCCCCAGACGGACGGCGTAGGCGGGTGGGCGTACGCACGAGACTGTTTGCATTGCTCACCGCCGCCCTCGTGACGATGTCGGCGGCCGTCGCCGCAGCGCAGCCGGTGCCGCGCGCGGCGCCAGCAAGCGTGCCCCTGCGGGTTCCGCTGCTCATCGACAATCTGCCGCGCGACCAGATCGACGTACTGGTCTTCCTGGCGACCAACGAGGTCCACGTCGAGGCGGACGTTCTCCTCGCCGAAGTCGGGCCCGCCATCACCACCGACCGCCGCGCCACTCTGGCGGCGCGGCGCAACGCCCAAGGCAACCTCACCCTCGAAGATTTGCGCGCTGTCGGCCTCGAGGCGGAATTCGATCAGTCCGAGCTCGAGCTGCGCGTCGGTATCCCGTCCGAGATCCGCGCCACTGTCGAGTTGCGCCTGCGCCCAGACGCGCCGCCCATCGCCCTCGCCGGTGCGGTGACGCCGGCGCGCATCAGCGGCTTCCTCAACTACCGCACCGCCCTCGAGATGATCGAGGAGGACGAGTCGGGCGGCATCCAGCCGATCACCCTCAATCTCGACGGCGCCCTGAACGTGCAGGGGTGGGCGCTGGAAGGGCGAGGCGCGCTCAGCGAGAACGTCGCCGGCTTCCGCCGCACCGAGACGCGCCTGGTGCGCGACTACCCCGAGCGCGAGTTGCGCCTATCGATCGGCGACCTCAACTACCGCACCCGTGGCTTCCAGTCGTTCCTGCCGCTCGGCGGCGTGTCCGTGGCGAAGGAGTCCACGCTGCAGCCGTACCGCCTGACGCGGCCGGCCGGCGAGGCGGGCTTTTTCCTGAATGAACCCGCCACCGTGCTGTTCATCGTCAACGACCGGCCGCTGCGCTCCATGCGCCTGTCGCCCGGCCCCTACAACGCCCGCTCGTTCCCGTTCATCGGCGGCATCAACGATGTGCGCATCGAGATCACCGGCGACTCCGGGGCGCGCCAGATCATCGAGTTCCCGTTCGTGTTCGACGGCGGTCTGCTCAATCCGGGCGAGACCGAGTTCGGCTACGCTCTCGGTTTCCCGACCGAGGTGCGCGACGGCGAACTGGTCTACGACACCGACCGCCTGGGAGGCTCGCTCTACCACCGCCTCGGCGTCACCAACTCGTTGATGCTGGAGGGCAACTTCCAGGCCGACGGCAAGGTTGCGCTCCTGGGAACCGGTGCGTTGTTCGCCGGCTCCTTCGGCACTGTGCGCAGCGACGTGGCGCTGTCGCTCGCCGACCGCACCGATGGACGCGACGCGCACGGCTACACGGTGCGCCTGCAGTTCGAGCGCCGCGATGGCCGCCCCTCCAACAGGGCCGGCCGCGTCGTCTCCGGCACGCTGCGTTACGCCAGCCCGACCTTCGCTTCGGTCGGCGCCCCCGATGCGCTCAACGACATCGAGTGGGATGCGGCCTTGCGCTACTCCCAGCGCTTCTTCGGCGTCGGCGTGGGCTTCGGTATCGACTACCAGTTTGGCCGCGACGATCGCCGCGACACCGCCGGCGCCACCGTGCAGATGCAGCGCAATTTCTCGAGCGCCATCAGCGGCGCGGTGCGGGTGCGCGACGGCATCGACCGTGTGGGCCAGCGCGAGCAGAGCGTGTTCTTCTCGATCTCCTTCCGCCCGGCACTCGAGGGGCACACCGTGGCGCTCAGCCGCGATACCGGCACGGGCTCTTCACGCGCCGATTGGCGCTTCATGCCCGACGACGACACCGCCGGTTTCGGCGGCTTTGCCGCCTACGAGCGCGCGTCGCAGTTCGAGGCATACAGCGCGGACTTCCAGTACGGCGGCGCGCGCGGCACCCTCGGCATGAACCTCGCCAAGACCGAGCCGCGATCCGACCAGGTCTCCCGCGAGCACTCCGGCTCGATCCGGCTGGCCGGCGGCGTCGCCTACGCCGACGGCGCCTGGGCGGTCGGCCGTCCGGTGTCGGAGTCCTTCGCCATCCTCAAGGCGCACCCGTCGCTGTCGGGCCACGCCATCGGCGTGAACCCGGTAGGCGAGGGCACCTACCAGGCCAAGATGGACCGCCTCGGCCCGGCGCTGCTGCCGTCGCTGGTGCCCTACCGCGCCGCGCGCGCCACCGTGGATGCGCGCCAGCTGCCGGTCGGCCTCAACGTCGGAGCGGGCGCGTTCGACCTTGCGCCCACCTACAAGCGCGGCACGCTCGTCAAGGTCGGCACCGGCGCCACCGTGTTCCTGCTGTCCACCCTGCAGACGGCGGCGGGCGAGCCGGTCGCGTTGCAGGCCGGGCGGGTCGTGTCCCTCGACGATCCGGAGTTCGTGCCCGCATTGGTGTTCACCAACCGCATCGGCCGCCTCGCGGTGGAGGGCCTGCGCCCCGGCCGCTACCGCCTGGAGCTGTTCAGCGCCGCCGACCGCCCCATCGACTTCCGCATCCCCGACGACGCCGTCGGCCAGTTCGAAATCGACACCTTGGTCCTTCCGGAGCAGCCGCGTGTGGCTGGTATCACCCCATGAAGTTCGTGAAGCTGCTCGCCTATGTGGCCCTGCTGGCCCTCTGGGCCGCGCCGGCAAGCGCCGCATGCGCCATTACGTTGCGCAACGTCAGCAACGTGCTGTTCACCAGCGCCCAGGCCTACCCGATCTTCAACACCGGCGACACCGGCCAGTCCGTCAGCTTTCAGGTCCGTCACCCGAATGGCCAGGCAGCGTGCAACTACTTCGTGACGCTCACCAAGGGCGGCGCCTCGACGTACACCGGCCGCCGTTTCAGCGCGAGCCCGCTGTTCTCGTACCAGGCTTACCTGTCGTCGTCGCTCACCAGCATCCTGAAGGACGTGCCGGACGCGGTCGCGGGCGAGGTGATCACCGGCACGTTCAGCTCGACCGCGCTGGTGACGAACAATCACACCTACTACGTCAACATTCCGGCACAGCAGGTGATTCCGGCGGGCACCTATACCGACACCAGCGTCACCCTGAAACTCTACGAGGGCACGCTGGCGAGCTACACCCAGCGCGACACGGCGACGATTACGATGCGCGCAGAGACGGTGGACACCACGCAACTTTGCGTCGGCTGCGTCACCGCGTTCGACACCAACGCCCACGCCCTCGAGATGAACTTCGGCACCCTCGAGACCGGTGAGTACAAGACAGGCACCCTCCGCGTGCGCAGCAACGAGGGCTACACGCTGGCCCTGCAGTCCAGCAACCGCTCGGTGCTGAAACACACGACGACGCCCACGTCCACCGTGCCCTACACCGCGACAGTGAACGGCGTCGGCGTTACCCTGACGGGCACCAGCGCGGTCACGGTCGCCACCGTCTCGGGCGTGACCCTCGCCACAGGCACCGCCTACGACGTGACGATCACTATCGGCACCGTCGCAGCGGCGGCGCTGCCCGGCAATTACACCGACTTCATCACGGTCACGGTGACGGGGATGTAGCTCCCCAGCGCTCCGAGGCGGCCTAGAACGGCTCCAGGCCGCCGCGCTTGCCCTCGCGTTCCAGGTTCGAGAACTTGGTGAACTCGGGCTGGAACTGCAACTCGACCTTGCCGGTCGGGCCGTGGCGCTGCTTGCCGAGGATCACTTCGGCGACGTTGTGGACCTTCTCCATGTCGTCGCGCCACTTGTCGTGCTCGGGCGTATCCAAACGCGGCTCGGTGCGCTGCAGGTAGTATTCGTCGCGATAGATAAACAACACCACGTCGGCGTCCTGCTCGATCGAGCCTGATTCACGCAAGTCCGAAAGCAGGGGCCGCTTGTCCTCGCGCTGTTCGGGCGCGCGGCTGAGCTGGGAAAGCACCAGCACGGGCAGGTCGAGCTCCTTGGCCAACGCCTTGAGCGACTGAGTGATCTCGGAAATCTCCTGCACCCGGTGGTCGGGGGAGGACTTGCCGCCCACCGGCCTGACTAGCTGGAGATAGTCGATCACCACGAGACCGAGCCCATGCTGGCGCTTCAGCCGGCGCGCTCGCGTGCGGAGAGCCGCGATGGAAAGCGCCGGCGTGTCGTCTATGAAGAAGGGGAGGCGACTAAGCTCGTCGGACGCACTGACCACCTTTACAAAATCGTCGTTGGTGAGCTGCCCGCGGCGCATCTTTTCCGAGTCGATGCCGGTGGCCTCGGACAGGATGCGGGTGGCGAGCTGCTCCGCCGACATTTCCAGCGAGAAGAACCCGACGGTGGCGCCGCCGACCGCGTCGGTGTCGCCCGCCTTGGCGCGCGCGGCGGTGAGCGCGGCGTAGTAGGCGATGTTGGTGGCGAGCGCGGTCTTGCCCATCGACGGGCGTCCGGCGAGCACGATCAGGTCCGAGCGGTGCAGGCCGCCCATCTGCTTGTCGAGATCGACGAGCCCGGTCGCCACGCCGATCAGGCGCGCGTCGGACTTATAGGCGCTCTCGATGTCGGCGATGGCGGAGTGGATGGTATTGCGGAACGGCTCAAAGCCGCCTTCCGGCCGGCCCGCCTCGGCCAGGTGGAAGAGCGACTGTTCGGCCACTTCGATCTGCTGGACCGGCGGCTGGTCGACCTTGGCGGCGTAAGCGCCGTTGACCATGGTCTCGCCGATGCCGATCAGCTCGCGGCGCAGGAAGCAGTCGTAGATGGCGCGGCCGTAGTCCTCGGCGTTGATGATGCCGACCGCCGAGCCCGCGAGGCGCACCAGGTAGCTGCTGCCGCCGACCTCGCTCAGGGCCTCGTCGCGCTCGAAGTACGTCTTGAGCGTTACCGGCGTGGCGTGCTGGCCGCGCTCGATGAGCGTCATGGCGTGCTCGAAGATCTTGCCGTGCACCGCCTCGTGGAAGTGGTCGGCGACGAGAAACCCGGAGACCCTCAGCGCCGCCTCGTTGTTGACGAGGATCGCGCCCAGAAGTGCCTGTTCCGCTTCGGTGTTGTGGGGTGCTTCGCGGAACGCCGCGGCTTCCGCCGACGCGCCGCCCGTTGGCCCTTGGCCGAACGGGATGAGATTGGAGTGCCCCCTCTCCATGACCATGCAAGTACCACGCGCGCTCTGCAGAATGCGCGTGTCATGCTGACAGGCGCGGGTCGCGACTCTAAACGCAACGGGCACAACTTTCATCCACACGCTGTGGGCAATTGGGACAACTTCGTATCGCCCAGCTGCGAAGCGAGTCACGCGCCGCACGCACCCTGTGGACAGTCGCGTACGCCGTTCGCCGTCCGTTGTCCGTCCGCGCGTGCCTGTGCGCGGTACCCTCATTTGGTGATGGGTCCGGCTAGGCGCCCCGTTCCGCTCGCGGCACCATCATCCACGAGCTCGCGCAACTGCTTGGCTTCCGCAACCGCAACCCGCTCTGTCGCGACAGCGTGGTCTATGCCGCCGGCCCGGGCCGGCACTCGAGTGCGGTCGCCTTTTCGGAACGGACGCCAAGCTGCTGCGGTGCGGATACGGCAGGAGGGGTGGGCGACCCGTCCGCCCGGCATTCTAATTGTGGGGTCAGCAATGCCGGACGCCCGGGTCGCGCGCCATCAATGTCGCGGCGAAGCGGCCGCGGTCCATGACCGACGTCACTCCGAAGGGGTGACGCGCGTCACAAGGGGGCGACACCCTAGGGTGCTGTTGTGATTTGCAATCCGAGCAAAGCTATATATTCGATTCCGTACGGAGCTTGAGGTCGGCGTTGAAGGCCGCGAACCCGGCCCGAGTCGCCGCCAGCATCTTGCCGCGCATCACGAGTGGCACCAACAACCCACGGAAGTGTTCGCCGTGGCGGAATCGCGTGCCCGTGCCATTGGCCTCGACCTGGAAGAAGTGCTCGCCGTCGAAGATGCCGGGCACCAGCAAGCTGCCGAGCCAGCGGAATTCACGGTTCGCGTCGGCGCGCAGCACGCGCGGCGCCAAGGTCATCGCCATGACGCCCGGCGGCGCGATGCGCACCGACAGCTTGGTTCCCGGCTCCGGCCGCCCCGCCAGCACCTTCAGGAACGAGGTCCATTCGGGAAAGCGCGCGAAGTCGGTCAGCACCGCCCACACACGCGCGGGCGGCGCCGCGATGTCGATCTCGGTGAGAATCTCGCTCGCCACCGGCCAAACCTAGCTCAGCGCCGCCCGAATGGCTACGCCGCGACGTCCTGGCGCTGGGTGCGCCGCACGTAGAGGTATTCGCGGCCCGGCGGCACCGCGTCCTTGCGGCGCGAGAACTGGATTTGGAACACGACGTGGTGCGAGTTGCGGAACGCGGCCTCGGACGCCGACAGATAGAACTCCCACATGCGCGCAAAGCGCTCGTCGTAGAGCGCCACCGCCTGCGCCCGGTTGGCGAGGAAACGCCGCCGCTATGCCTTCAGGGTGTCGGCGTAGTGATACCGCAGCACCTCGATGTCGGTGATGCACAGTCCGGCGCGCTCCATCACCGGCACGATCTCCGACAGGGCAGGGGAGTAGCCGCCCGGGAAGATGTACTTGCGAATCCACGCGTTGGTGTGACCGGGCCCATCGGAACGGCCGATGGTGTGCAGCAGGCCGACGCCGTCCTCGGCGAGCAGCCGCCGGCACGTGGCGAAGAACTGCGGGTAGTGGTTGACGCCGACATGCTCGAACATTCCGACCGAGACGATGCGGTCGAACGTGCCCTGCACCGCACGGTAGTCCTCGAGACGGAACTGCACCTGGTTGCCGAGGCCGGCCTCGGCAGCGCGCGCGCTGGCGATCTTGATCTGCTCCTCGGACAGGGTCACGCCGGTGACGGCAGCGCCCGCGTTGCGCGCGAGGTCGAGGGCGAGACCGCCCCAGCCCGAGCCGATGTCGAGCACCTTGAGGCCCGCCTTTTCGATCAGCAGCTTGGCGGCGATGTGCGCCTTCTTGTTGCGCTGTGCCGCTTCGAGCGACTCGGACGGGCTGCGGAAGTACGCGCACGAGTACTGCATGTCCTGGTCGAGGAACAGGCGGTAGAGATCCACCGACAGGTCGTAGTGGTGTTGGACGTTGCGCTTGGCGCGCGGCGCTGGATTGAACTGCTGCATGCGCCGCAGCATGTGCGCGATCCCGCGGTTCAGCTTGCGCACCCAGTGGTCGCCGCTCTCGTGGATGTTCTCGAACAGGAACGCGATCGCGTCGGCAATGTCGCTGTTCTCCACCGTGACGCGCCCGTCCATGTAGCCCTCGCCGAAGGCAAGGTCCGGCTGGAACAGCATGCGCCACGGCAGACGCCGGTCGTGGAAGCGCAGGGTGATGTCGCGCCCCGGCAGGCGGCCGGCGAAACGGTACACGCGGCCATCGGCGTCGATGGCCGTAAGGGCGCCACGCACGACGACGCGGCGAAGGCTGGCTTCGAGCGGAAACATCGCGACGGTTGCACCCACGCGCGCCGAAACAACCGAATAGATAGTTTAGGAAGTCGTAGCTCGCCGACAAGGTCCAGGCCGGAACCCAAGAGTTCCTGCGGCTTTCCGAACGAAAAAGGGCGGGACCTTGGTCCCGCCCTTTCGCGTTTCGATCCAGGCGTTGGCTACTCTTCGCCTTCGGCCTTGGCCTTGCGCTTCTTGCGCTTGGGCGCCTCGCCCTCGGCAGGAGCGGCTTCGGCCGATGCATCGGTCGTCGGGGCGGCGCCTTCCTCGAAGAACTGCTCGGCAACTGCCGTGCCTTCCTCGCCTCCGGCCGCCATGCCTTTGACGTCGAGGCCAGCCAGCCGCTGCTTCTCGATCTCGGCTTCCGCTTCCGAACGCGCCACGATCACCTTCACGGTGGTCGGCACTTCCGGGTGCAGGAACACGCGCACGGTGTGCGTGCCGAGGTTCTTGATCGGCCGGTCGAGCGACACCTGCGTGCGGCCCACTGCGACGCCGAGCGTCGAAGCGGCTTCCGCCACGTCGCGCGCCGTCACTGAGCCGTACAGCTGGCCCGACTCGGACGCCTGGCGCAGCAGGACGCAGGTCTTGCCGTCGAGCGAGCCGGAGTTCTTCTCCGCATCGGCACGCCGCGCCGCGTTGACCTTCTCCAGCGCGACACGTTCGATCTCGAAGCGCTCGCGATTGGCCGCCGTGGCGCGCAGAGCCTTCTTCTGCGGCAGCAGGTAGTTACGGGCGAAGCCGTCCTTGACGCGGACGACCTGGCCCATTTGGCCGAGCTTCTCGACCTTCTCGAGCAGGATGACTTCCATCGGAGCTCTCCCTTATTCCGAAACGTAGGGGAGGAGCGCCAGGAAGCGCGCGCGCTTGATGGCGATGGCGAGGAGGCGCTGCTTCTTCGCCGATACCGCCGTGATGCGCGACGGTACGATCTTGCCGCGCTCGGAGATGTAGCGGCCCAGCAGGCGCACGTCCTTGTAGTCGATCTTGGGCGCGCCGGTTCCGGTGAACGGGCACGTCTTGCGGCGACGGAAGAACGGACGGCGGCCACCGCCGCCGGCTCCCATGTCGCCTACGCCGACCTTGCCGCTCTTCATGGCTCGACTCCTTCATCGGTCGCGACGTCGGGAACATCGACCTCCACAGCCGCGCGCGGTCCGCGCTCGCCATCGAAGTCGCGGTCGCCGCCGCCGTAGTCACGGCCGCCGTAGCCACGGTCGCCGTCGAAGTCGCGGCCACCGCGGCGGCCACCTTCACGACGTCCGCCGCGACCTTCGTCACGGCCCTTGTTCTGCAGCATCGCGGAAGGAGCTTCCTCCAACTCATCCACGCGCACCGTCAGGACGCGCAGGATGTCTTCGGAGAGGCGCATGTTGCGTTCCATCTCGGCGACCGCGGCGGGCGACGCGTCGATGTTGAACAGCACGTAGTGCGCCTTGCGGTTCTTCTTGATCCGGTAGGCGAGATTGCGCAGGCCCCACTGCTCGGTCTTTGCGACCTTGCCGCCTTGGGCCGTCAGGATCTCGGTGAATGTCTGTGCGAGGGCCTCCACCTGTTGGGTGGAAACGTCGGGTCGCACGAGAAATACGTTCTCGTAGAGAGGCAAAGTGTCAGCTCCTTACGGCTGTATCGGGTACATCCGGCCCCGGGGATTGCCCGGAAACCGGCGTCCACAGCCGGCCGGGGACGAACCCTTGGGCCGGCAAGGAGGTTGCGAAGGCGCGGAATATAGCGAAAAACCGCGGTTCCGCAAGCGTCGCCGCAGCGTCAGTGCGGGTCAGTGCCCTTCTTGGCTGGCGCGGTCCCGTGCGCCGGGGCCGGAGTCGCGGGTCCGGTGGGCCGTTCCGCCTGCACGTCGCGGTCGGCCATGCGTTCCCAATCGCGCGCCAGGCGCAACAAGTTGCGTTTGGCGACGGGGTCGGCCGCGTCATCGGCAATCGAGCGCAGGCGCTCGGCCCGCGCGCGCCATCGCTTGGCCTTGTCCGACTCTCCCATGGGTTGTGCACCGGGTACGCGAGCGCCACGCGTCCCCAACGGCGCCCGCTACAATCTGCCGCGATGTGGGGAGCGGGCGCAACCAAGGGCCACGGGGTTGTGAGCCCAGCAAATCAGGACCTGCCGCCGAGGCCCGCTGTGCATGGGGATTGACCCGAACGCGATGGCATGCGGCAGGCCGGAATGCACGCGCCGCGTGTGGGAGGGGCTGTTGCGAGCGTGCAACAAAAAGAGGGCGGACCTATCGCCCCGTCAGTCTCCCCCGTTCGTCCGGCGCCGCGCAGGGGCGCAAGCTCGCGCACGCATTGGACGCTCTCCGCCCTCTTCTAGTCAGTCGGGTGGAGACCCGTTCGCGCACACCGCGCGTTGCCGCCGGCGCTCGTGACCAGTATGAGTGCGTCTCCTCGTCACCCCCGGGCAGCCGTTCATGAAACTTGCGTTGGTGTTCCCCGGCCAGGGTTCGCAGAAGCCCGGCATGGGCAAGCAACTCGCCACCGATTTCGCCGCCGCGCGGCGCGTGTTCGAGGAAGTGGACGATGCGCTGTCGGATCGCTTGTCGCGCGTGATCTTCGACGGCACGGCGTCCGACCTCGTGCGCACCGACGTTGCCCAGCCGGCGCTGATGGCGGTCAGCATGGCGGTACTCGCGGTTCTGCGCGAGGCGGGCCTCGATCCGGCGCGCGACGCGCTGTTCGTCGCGGGCCACAGCCTGGGGGAATACACGGCACTCGCCGCCGCGGGAGCGCTCAGTCTCGCAGACGCCGCGCGCACCCTGCGCGCGCGCGGCCTCGCCATGCAGAAAGCGGCCCCGGGCGACGCGGGTGCGATGACCGCAGTGCTCGGCATCGACGACATCGCCAAGATCGAAGAACTTGCCCGGCGCGCCTCGGCGGCGAGCGGCAAGGTGTGCGGCATCGCCAACGACAACGCGCCGGGCCAGGTCGTGCTGTCCGGCCACACCCTGGCCATCGAGCAGGCGGAGGCGCTGGCCAAGGAGATGGGTGCGAAGCGCGCCATCCGCCTCGAGGTCGCCGCTGCGTTTCACTCGCCGCTGATGGCGCCCGCCGCCAAGGAGATGGAGCGCGTCCTCGCCGCCGTCGCGTTCGAGCCGCCGCGGCCCGCCATATTCGCCAACGTCACGGCCGCGCCGGTACGCGACTCCGACAAGATTGCGGCACTGCTCGTGCAGCAGATCACCGGCCGCGTGCGTTGGCGCGAGAGCGTCGCGGCGATGGCGGCGGCCGGCGTCGACACCCAGGTGGAGGTCGGCTCCGGCAAGGTCCTCACCGGCCTAGCAAAACGCATCGCACCCGACATGAAGACGTTCGCGGTAGAGACCGCTGCCGACATCGAAGTGTTCGACAAAGCGCGGAAGGCACGCTGATGTTCTCTCTTGCCAACAAGCACGCGCTCATCACGGGCGCCTCGGGCGGCATCGGTGCCGCGATCGCCAAGGCGCTGCACGGCCAGGGCGCCACCGTCGCGCTATCGGGTACGCGTCAGGAAGCACTCGACAAGCTCGCCGCCGAGCTTGGGCAGCGCGCCCACGTCGTGCCCTGCAATCTGTCCGACGCCGCCGCCACCGCCGAGCTCGTGACGCGCGCCGAGGCGGCGATGAGCGCCGTCGACATCCTCGTCAACAACGCGGGCCTCAATCGCGACGGCCTCATGATGCGCATGAAGGACGAGGACTGGCAGGCCGTGATCGACGTCGATCTCACCGCCGCCTTCCGTCTGTCGCGCGCCGCCCTCAAGGGCATGGCCAAGCGGCGCTGGGGGCGCATCGTCAACATCACTTCGATTGTCGGCGCCATCGGCAATCCCGGCCAGGCGAACTACGCCGCCGCCAAGGCGGGGCTCGCCGGCATGACCAAAGCGCTGGCGCAAGAGATGGCGTCGCGCGGCATCACCGCGAACTGCATCGCTCCAGGCTTCATCGACACCGCCATGACTACCGCCCTCAACGAAGAGCAGCGCGCCAAGCTCGCCACCAAGATTCCGACCGGCACCTTCGGCGCACCGGCCGACGTTGCCGCCGCCGTGGTCTATCTGGCCAGCGACGAAGCGGCTTACGTGACGGGCCAGACCCTCCACGTCAACGGCGGCATGGTGATGATCTAGGAATCCCGGTGCCGCCCTTGGCGGCCCATTGGGAGTATGGTACGCAGCGCTCGTTACCCGCGCTTGTGCCAGCCCCCAGGGGCCACCTCAAGGGAATGCGCGCCGAAAACGGGGTAACGTGGGGTTGCTGGAACAACAGCTAGGAACGGAGTGCCATGGCCGATATCGCCGAGCGCGTGAAAGAGATCGTTGTCGACCACCTGGGCGTGGACAAGGACAAGGTCTCCGAGAGCGCAAGCTTCATCGATGACCTTGGCGCCGACAGCCTGGACACGGTTGAGCTGGTCATGGCGTTCGAGGAAGAGTTCGGGTGTGAGATCCCGGATGAAGCCGCCGAAAAGATCCTCACCGTGAAGGACGCGATCGAGTACCTGAACAAGCACACCCCCGCCAGCTAAGCGCGT
This sequence comes from Rhizobium sp. Q54, assembly GCA_945947575.1. GTDB lineage: Bacteria > Pseudomonadota > Alphaproteobacteria > UBA2966 > CAIVPW01 > CAIVPW01. The sequence continues at coordinate 87,320 of CAMEYM010000002.1, read as the reverse complement.
GCGGCGCGCAGTCATCACCGGGATGGGGCTGGTTACGCCCCTTGGCCTCGGCCTCGAGCACAATTGGCGGCGACTGCTTGCGGGTGACTCCGGCGCCCGTGCCATCACCGAGTTCCAGACCGACGACCTGCGTTGCAAGATCGCGTGCTTCGTGCCGCGCGGGCAGGGGCCCGGTGAATTCGATGCCGACAAGTGGGTCGAGCCGTCGGATCGCCGCAAGATGGACCTCTTCATCGTCTTCGGCATCGCCGCCGCGATGCAGGCCGTCGAGCATTCCGGCTGGGCGCCGCAGAGCGACGAGCAGCGCAATCGCACCGGCGTGCTGATCGGCTCCGGCATCGGCGGCCTCGCCACCATCGAGGAAGGCGCCATCACGGTGAAGGAGCGCGGCGCCCGCCGCCTCGGTCCGTTCTTCATTCCCGCGGCGCTCATCAATCTGCTCTCCGGCCACGTCGCCATCCGCTATGGCTTCCGCGGGCCGAACCACTCGGTCGTCACCGCCTGCGCAACGGGCGCCCACGCCATCGGCGACGCCGCGCGCATCATCCAGCGCGACGAAGCCGACGTGATGATCGCCGGCGGCGCCGAAGCGGCGATCTGCCGCCTCGGCGTGGCCGGCTTCTCGTCTTCCCGCGCTCTGTCGTTCAACTTCAACGAGCAGCCCACCAAAGCCTCGCGCCCCTGGGACAAGGATCGCGACGGGTTCGTCATGGGCGAAGGCGCCGGCGTCCTGGTGATCGAGGAGCTCGAGCACGCCAGGAAGCGTGGCGCCAAGATCTACGCCGAAGTGAAGGGCTACGGCATGTCCGGCGACGCCTATCACATCACCGCGCCGTCGGAGACCGGTGACGGCGCTGGCCGCGCCATGATCGCGGCGCTCAAGGACGCCAAGCTGGCGCCCGACGCCATCGACTACATCAACGCCCACGGCACCTCGACGCCGCTCGGCGACGAGATCGAAGTCACCGCGGTGAAACGCGTGTTCGGTCCCGCCGCCTACAAGCTGTCGATGAGCTCGACCAAGTCGGCGATCGGCCACCTGCTCGGCGCTGCCGGCGCGGTCGAGGCGATCTACTCGGTACTGGCGATGCTCAACCAGACCGCGCCGCCGACCAACAACCTCGACAACCCAAGCGAAGGCTGCGACCTCGATTTGGTGCCGAAGAAGCCGAAGCCGCGCCAGATCCGTGCGGTGCTGTCGAACTCCTTCGGCTTCGGTGGAACCAACGCCTCCCTGGTGATGACGCCAGCGCCGTAACATGCTGCGTGCGGGACTTAAGCTCGCCAGTCTCGCTTTCAGCGTCCTGTTGGCGCTCGGTATCGCGGTCGCGGCCATCGCCGTCTCGGCCATTCGTTCGCCCGGTCCTTCGGCTGCCGAAACAACGGTGGTGCTGCCGCGCGGCTCGAGCCTCAACGCCATCGCCGGCGTTCTGCACCAGGAAGGCGTCATCGACCACCCGCAGATGTTCGCGCTGTACGTGCGCCTGAGCGGCGACGCCGACTCATTGCGGGCCGGCGAGTATCGCTTCCCCGCCGCGGTCTCCGCCGCCGACGTGTCCCGTCAGCTCGTCGATGGCCGCACCTTCAAGCGCCGCCTGACGGTTCCCGAAGGCCTGCCCACCGACCGCGTGCTGGCCCTAGTGGCCGACGCACCCGCTCTCGCAGGCGAAGTCCCCCGCACCGTGGCAGAGGGCACTCTGTTGCCGGAGACCTACCAGTACGAGTGGGGCGACACCCGCGCCACGCTGGTGGCGCGCATGCAGCGCGCCCACGCCGACCTGCTTGCCTCCCTGTGGGGTGCGCGCGCCGACCAGGCCGCCGCCCTGCAGACCCCCGCGCAGGCGGTCATCCTCGCCAGCATCGTCGAGCGCGAGACGGGGATCGCCGCGGAGCGTGCACGCATCGCCGCGGTGTTCCACAATCGCCTCCGCATGGGGATGCGCCTGCAATCGGACCCGACGGTCGAGTACGGCCTCAAGCTGCGCGGCCGCGCCGACGGGGTGCCGCTGACCCGCGACGACCTCGAGGCCGACCATCCGTACAACACCTACCGCATTCGCGGCCTGCCGCCGGGTCCGATCGCCAATCCCGGCCGCGCCGCGCTCGAAGCGGTGCTCAACCCGGCCGTCACCGACGAGCTCTACTTCGTCGCCGACGGCACCGGTGGCCACGCGTTCGCCGTCACGTTGGACGAGCACAACCGCAACGTCGCGCGCTACCGCGCGTCGCGCGAAGGCGCGCAACCAGCGGCGCCGAGGGACTAATGGGTTCTGTCGCCAGCATGACCGGCTACGCGCGCGCCGAAGGTGGCGCCAACGGTACGACGTGGCTGTGGGAAGTGAAGAGCGTCAACGGCCGCGGCCTCGACGTGCGCTGCCGCCTCGGCAACGGCCTCGACCGTCTCGAGCCGGTGGTGCGCGAGCGCACCGCCGCGGCAATCTCGCGCGGCAGTCTGTCGGTGTTGCTGCAGTGCGCGCGCACCGGCGCCGGCCGCACCGTCACCATCAACGATGAACTCGTGCGCCGCGTCATGGCCGCCGCCGCGGAAATCTCCGGCGGCATGGGCACGCTGTCCCTCGATGCGGTGTTTGCGATCCCCGGCGTCGTCGAGATCGGCGAGCCGGATCAGTCGGATGTGGCGCGCGAGCAGTCCGACCACGCCATGGTCAAGGACCTCCACCGCGCCCTCACCAGCCTCAACTCCGCGCGCCGCGAAGAAGGCGCGCGTCTCGCCGTCGTGTTGCGCACCCAGCTCGACGAGATCGTCGCGCTGGCGGGCGACGCGTCCCGTTGCGCCGCCGCCCAGCCGGACGCCATTCGCGCCCACGTCATGGCGCGAGTCGCCGCGCTGCTCGGCGACGGCGCGCCGCTGCCCACTGATCGTCTCGCCCAGGAAGTCGCGCTGCTCGCCATCAAGGCCGACGTGCGCGAGGAACTCGATCGCCTCAGCGCCCATGCCGAAGCGGGTAGGGACCTCTTGCAGGCCGGCGGCGCCGTCGGCCGCCGCCTAGACTTCCTGGCCCAGGAGTTCGCGCGCGAAGCCAACACCCTGTGCGCCAAGTCGTCGGATGCGGAGCTGACGCGCGTCGGTCTGGCGCTCAAGGCGGTCATCGATCGCTTCCGCGAGCAGGTGCAGAACCTTGAGTAAGGGCTCGCGGGAGTGACCGACGTCGCGCGCCGGGGGGTAATGCTCGTGCTGTCGTCGCCGTCCGGCGCCGGCAAGACGACCATTTCGCGCCGCCTGCTCGGCGCCGACCAGGACCTCAAGCTCTCCGTCTCGGTCACGACGCGCGCGCCGCGCAGCGGCGAGGTCGACGGCGTCGACTATCATTTCATCGACCGGCCGAAGTTCGACCAACTCGTGCGAACCGGCGAGCTCCTGGAGCACGCCGAGGTGTTCGGTCACTGCTATGGCACGCCCGCGAGGGGTGTCGAGCAGCGTCTCGCGTCGGGCAAGGATGTCCTCTTCGACATCGACTGGCAGGGCACCCAGCAGCTGCAGCACTCGGCGCGCCGCGACCTCGCCACCATCTTCATCCTGCCGCCGTCGGTGCGCGAGCTCGAGCGCCGGCTGCACATCCGCGCCCAGGACTCCGACGCCGTGGTCCGCCGCCGCATGGAAGGCGCCGGCCGCGAGCTCGACCATTGGGAGGAATACGACTACGTCGTCATCAACGACGACCTCGACCGCGCCATCAACGAGGTGCGCTCGATCCTGACGGCCGAGCGCCTGCGCCGCGAGCGCCGCACCGGCGCCGCCGGCTACGTCGCAGACTTGCGCCGCAGCTAGCGGCCGCCTTGTCTCCCGCCGCCCGCACCGCTAGGCTTGCGCCATGCGTGCACTTCTCGCCGCCTCCGCCGCTCTGCTGACTGCCGCCGCCTTCCTGGCCGGCGCCGCCATGGCCGCCGACACCAAGGGCGCAGCCACCGCGGCCGCGGGGGCGCCCGGCAGCATCCTCATCGGTGGCCTCAGCGTGCCGGTGCTCAACGGCCGCAAGGTGCGCATCTACGAGTACGCGGTCATCGGCCTCAAGGTCGCCAACGCCACCCAGATGCTGAAGCAGGTCTGCGACAAGCGCTACGAGCTCGTCGATGCCTTCCTGTCGCATCTGCACGCCAAGCCGTTCACGTCGGGCTCCGAGATCGACGGCGCCCGCGCCCAACAGGAGATGCTGGCGTTCGCCAAGTCGGTCGGCGGCGACTTCGTCACCGGCATCGAGATCGCCTGGAGCAAGACGCCGCGGCCGACCGATAATACCGCCTTCGGCAACACCCAGGCGGTTCCCTGCAAGACGGGCTGACGGTTAGCGCCGCAGCTCCTTCGTCAACGTCACCGGCGTCGCGTCGTTCGCCAGGCGCGCGCGGTAGACGATGAGGTTCTCCATCACGCGCTGCACGTAGTTGCGCGTCTCCTCGATGGGGATCTGCTCGATCCAATCGACGATGTCGATCGTCGCATCGCGCGGGTCGCCGTACTGCTTGATCCACTGGTTGGCGCGCCCTTCGCCGGCGTTGTAGGCGGCCAGCGCCAGCACGTACGAGCCGCGATACTTGTCCAGCAGCGCCGCCAAATGCGCGGTGCCGAGCTTCATGTTGTAGTGCGGGTCCTGGGTCAGCAAACTCGGCTCGTAGTTGACCTTCTCCACCGCAGCGACGCGCCGCGCCGTCGCCGGCATCAGCTGCATCAGGCCGAGCGCGCCGACGCTCGAGCGCGCCGTCGGGAAGAACTCGCTCTCCTGGCGGATCAACGCCAGCACCAAGGCGGGCTCCACTCCCGCGGCCGTAGGTGCCGCGAGCAGCGGATAGGCCATCGAGCCGACCACCACGCCATCCTGGGCGGCGATCTTGGCGGTCGCCACGGAAAGATCGGTGCGCCCGACCCGCGCCGCCAGCTCGGCGACCAGCATGCGCTCGGCGGGCGTCTCGGCGTCCTCGGCCATGCGGATCAGGAACGGCCGCAGCCGGTCTTCCTCGCCGACCGCCGCCAGGAACAGCGTCACCTGCACCAGCTCGCGGCCAAAGAACGCCTGCGCTTCTTCGGCCGTAGGCTGCGGATCGGCGGGCAGGGCGACGGTCGGGCGCCCGCCCTTCTTCTCCAGCGCCAGCTGTCCGTAATACGTCGTGCCGAAGCGCGCCGCCTGCTCGTACCAGCCATCGGCGGTGACGCGCTCGCCCATCTGCTCCGCCGCGCGCCCGGCCCAGTACGCCGCCCGCGCGATGCTGACCGGCAGGCGCACCTGCGCGTGCTGTTTCTGGAAGTGGGCGTAGGCGTCGCGCGGCTCGTTCAGGAACTGCAGCGCGATCCATCCCGCCAGCCACTCCGCCTCGGCGATGTCGGCGCGATCGGTCTGGCCATGCTGCGAGGCGATTCGATACGCGTCGGTGATGCGACCGCTTTCCAGCGCACGCCGCGCCAGCACGACGCGCTCGTCCCACCACGGATCCTCATGCGCGGTCTGCGCCGGCACATGCACCAGCAGGTCGATGGCGCCCTGCGTGTTGCCGTTGCGGCGGCGCCAGCGCACGCGCTCATAGACGAAGCTCGGCTCCTTGGCCTGCTCGCCGAAGATCTTGGCGACAGCCCCGTCGACGCCCGGCGCCTGCGTCGCCAGCGCGATGCGCGCCTCGGCGAGGGGGCGGCGTTGCAGCGGAATGCGCGCGATCAGCCGCCGCGCCTCGTTGGGCCGTCCCATCCACAGCAGCGCATCCATGCGCGCCTCGTGGTCGGCCTGGGTCAGCACCTTGCCCCACGTCGCCGTCAGAATGCTCTCGGCTGCCTTGGGCAGCGGCATCGTCGTCCACGCGCGCTTGGCCCAAGCGGCAGCCTCGGAGTTGCGCCCGGCCGCGTCGAGGGCTTGGGCGTAGCGCACCATGCCGGCGCCGGTGCGCGGCGCGTGCTGCGCGAACCACTGGATGGTGAGCTGGTTGGTGCGCGGCCCGACCGGCTCCGCCGCCAGCGCGTCCTCGGCGTTGCGGCGCAGCGTGTCGGCCAGCGGCCAGTGCGGATTGGCGGCTAGGAAGCCGGAGATCTCACTGAACGACGCGCCGCCGTTCGGATCGGCCAGGAACATCCAGGTCAGGACTTTGGCCGGCGCCTTGTTCTCGGCCTGCGCCGCGAGCTGGAAGGCGCGGCTCCACGCGCCGATCTCGGCGGCGACGAAGGCCGTGCGGTACGCGTTGTCGTCCAGGATGGACAGCGGCGGGGCGATGCCGGCCGCGCCCGCCGGCCGCGGCAGCACTGCCACGACTCCCAGCGCCAAGAGCGCCATTGCACCGAAACGCACCACGCGCGGCTCCCCCAACCACGCACCCCCGATCTCGCCAATCCCTGGGTGCGCGGCAATGCTAGACGGCGCGCGTTGCCGACAGCAAGCGCCAGACTTCATCCGGCGTGTGATTTCGTGACACCAACCCTTGCTCGCGACGCATGAAATGCTATGGTCCAGCGTCATTAAGCTTGTTTGTGTGTTGTTGATGCATCAGCAGCACACCGCGCCGCGAGCGAGCGCACATGTTCTCAGGTTCCATCGTTGCCCTGGTCACGCCGTTCAAGAACGGTGGCATCGACGAAAAGGCGTTCCAGTCATTTGTTGACTGGCAGGTGACCGAGGGCACCCACGGCCTCGTGCCGTGCGGCACCACCGGCGAGTCGCCGACGCTCAGCCACGCCGAGCACCAACGCGTCGTCGAGCTCACCATCGAGGCTGCCGGCGACCGCGTACCGGTCATCGCCGGCACCGGCTCCAACTCCACCGCCGAGGCCATCGAGCTGACGCGCCACGCCAAGAAGGCCGGCGCCGACGCGGCTCTGCTCGTCACGCCCTACTACAACAAGCCGACCCAGGAGGGCATGTACCAGCACTTCAAGGCGATCCACGACGCCGTGGACCTGCCGCTGGTGCTCTACAACATCCCCGGCCGCTCGGTGGTCAACCTGTCCTCCGAGACGCTCGACCGTCTGTCGAAGCTCGCCAACATCGTCGGCATCAAAGATGCGACCGGCGACATCGCGCGCGTTTCGGCGACGCGCCTCCTGCTCGGCCCGAAGTTCTGCCAGCTGTCCGGCGAGGACGCGACCGCGCTCGGATTCAACGCCCACGGCGGCCACGGTTGCATCTCGGTGACCGCCAACGTCGCGCCTTCGCTGTGCGCGCGCTTTCAGACCGCTTGCATCAAGGGCGACTGGAACGAAGCCTTGGCGCTGCAGGATCGCCTGATGCCGCTGCACTCGTCCCTGTTCCTGGAGACGAGCCCCGCGCCGGTGAAGTACGCCGTCAGCCTGCTGGGCCGCGGCTCCGCCGACGTGCGCCTGCCGCTCGTCACGTGCACCGACGGCACGCGCGAGAAGGTGCGGGTCGCCATGATGGCGGCCGGAGTGCTCAACTAGGGAGCATGGCAAGCAAGAGAGAAGAAGCGCGCGTCTTCGTCGCCCAGAACCGCAAAGCCCGCCACGACTACTTCATCGAGGACAAGCTCGAAGCCGGCATCATGCTCACCGGTAGCGAAGTGAAGTCCGCGCGCAAGGGCAGCGTCTCGATCGGCGAAGCGTTCGCCGAAGAGCAGAAGGGCGACTTCTACCTCATCAACGCCCACATCTCGGAATACGCGCCCGCCGCCCGCTTCGGGCATGCGCCCAAGCGCCAGCGCAAGCTGCTCCTGCACCGCCGCCAGGTCGACAAGCTGCTCGGCGCCGTCGCCGAGAAGGGCATGACCATCGTGCCCCTGTCGCTCTACTTCAACGAGCGCGGCATCTGCAAAGTCGAACTCGGCGTCGCCCGCGGCAAGAAGATGCACGACAAGCGCGCCACCGAAGCTGCGCGCGACTGGGACCGCGAAAAGCAACGCCTGCTGCGCAAAGGCTAGCCGCGACGCGTGCCGTCCTCCGCTCTCGCTTCCTTCCCCTGATCGTCGTGCGCGGGCTTGACCCGCGCATCTACGCTATCGGGTCGAGAGACTCTCTTGAGTTTGACCAAGTCGCATTCGCAACTGATCTGGCGTGGTGAAGGCGAGCGCGGCGGGTGCAAAGAACGGGTCGGCGGTCACTTCGACCTGCGCCCACGCTGGCGCGACGAACGCCGCGACATCGGCCTTGGTTGCTGAATCAACTTCGCACAGCGCTAGGCCGCGCAACGCGCCCTCGAACACGTCGATCGCCACCTGCAGTCCTTGTTCCGCAGCAAGCGAACGCCGCTTCGTGATCAACATCGCCTCCATGTGCGCGTAGATCGCGTAGTCGTGCTCGGACAACTCCTCGATGGCGACGGCGGCGCAAATCGCACCGTCGGGCTCGTACTGCTTGCACAGGCGCCGCTCGACGCGTCGGTCGGCATGATTCGCGCGCCGCAGGTAGACGCGCGTGCCAGCGATGCAGCGATCGGTGACGAGTGCGCTTCCCTGGGCTGCCGGCACGGCTCCCGTCACCAGGAACCGCCGCTCGTACTCGATGCGCGAAAAGTTCGGGGTGATCACAGCGTCGCCTTCACCCGTTCCATCGCTTCGTCGAACATCGCCGGCGTCAGCCGGCCGGTGTTCAGATTGTAACGCGAGCAGTGATAGCTATCGACGAGCGTGCGTACGCCGATCGCATGCACGGCCGCGTGCCCGAACACCGGCAGCGGCTTGCACCCCATCACCCGCGCCACCGCGTCATGGGCGATGCGCCCGAGCGCCAGGATGGCGACGAGGTTCTGCATCGCCGCGATCTCGTGCACCAGGTACGTGCCGGTACACGTCGCAACTTCCTTCGGCGTCGGCTTGTTCTCCGGCGGCAGGCAGCGCGCCGAGTTGCTGATGCGGCAGTCGACCAGCTCCAGGCCGTCGTTCGGGTCGGCGCGGTAGGTGCCGCGCGCAAACCCATGTTCCAGCAGCTTCGGATAGAGCAGCTCCCCGGCGCCGTCGCCGGTGAAGGGCCGTCCAGTGCGGTTGGCCCCATTGCGTCCCGGCGCCAGGCCGACGATCAGCAGGCGCGCACCGAGCGGCCCGAACGCCGGCACCGGCGCGTTGTGCCAATCGGGATGCTCCTCGCGCAGCGCCAGCCGCGCCGCCACCAGGCGGGGGCAGAGCGGGCAATCGCGCCCAGGCTCAAAGGCGGGTTCGTGGGCGGCCATGGCCTAGGCCGTCGCATGGGCCGAGCCAGAAGGTCAACTTCCTCTTGGCCCCGAATCCGCTTGGCCGATGCCCCGCCGCCGCACAATGATCGCGCCCCATGATCCTGATCGGCCTGGGCGCCAACCTGCCGAGCCGCTTCGGCCCACCGAGCGCCACTCTTGCGACCGCCCTCGACCAGCTCGAGCGCCGGCACATCCACGTCGTGCGCCGCTCGCGGTGGTACACCAGCGAGCCTGAGCCAGCCTCGGACCAGCCCTGGTACACCAACGGCGTCGCCGTGGTCGAAACCGAGCTCGCGCCTGCCGAGTTGCTCGCGGTGTTGCTCGACGTCGAGCGCTCCCTCGGCCGCGAGCGCCCGGCCGATGTGCGGAACACGCCGCGCACCATCGACCTCGATCTGCTCGCTTACGATGACCGCGTTCAACGAGAGGAGCCGCTAATCCTCCCGCACCCGCGTCTCCACGCGCGGGCCTTCGTGTTGTACCCGCTCGCCGAGGTCGCCTCCGGCTGGAAGCATCCCACTCTCGGCCGCACCGTCGAAGATCTGATCGCCGCCCTGCCGCCTAACGCACGGGCGCTCCCCGTCGGATAAGCGCTCGGAGCGCGCCTATCCCTTCTTCGCCGCGCCCGGCGGCTTGACCGTCGCGGGCGCGTTCCCACATCGACTCGCCATGAAGAGAATTCTCCCCGTTCTGGGTGCGGCCGCCATCGCGGTCGCCCTGACTGCCTGCGCCGGCAGCTTTGCGCCGCCGCAGACCATGTTTGCGCGCTTCTCCAGCTACGTCGATCCCGCCTACCGCGGCGAGCATCCGGTGCCGCAGCGCATCCTGGTGGCGGCCCCGCGCATGAGCATCGAGTCGCGCCGCGCCGTCGAGACGGCGATGGCGGGCGCCCTGCGCGTGCGCGGCATCGAGCCGGTGCTCGGCATGGACCTGTTCCCGCCCACCCGCGGGGCGCCCACCGACGATGACATCGCGGCGGGCTTGCGCGAGCGCGGCATCGACTACGCCGTGATGTTCGTGCCCACCGACGAAACCGTCGAGACGCGCACCGGCGTCCGCAACGTTCCCGTCACCACCACCGACTGGGTGTTCGTCGGCGGCCGCTGGCGCGAGGTCGAAGTGCGTACCAGCGTGCCGCAGCAGTACAACGTGCGCCTGCCCCAGGGGAACTACATCGCCGAATTGAAGACCCCGACCGGCGCCACGGCCTGGCGCGCCGAGGGCAACGTGCGCTCGACGTCCACCCAGAACGACTTCGCCGACCTCGCCGCCACGGCCGCCACCGCCGTCGTCGAGCAGATGCAGCGCGACGGCATCCTGCCGCCGCCGCCGCCACCGCCGCCACCCGCAGGCACCACGACCCGGCCGCTGCCGCCGCCTCCGGCGTAGGCGCCGCACGCTCGCCCCCGCGCGCTATACTGCGCTCGGGGTTCGAGATGTCGCTGCGCCTGCTGATCGTCGCCTGGTTCACGCTGCTGCTGTCCGCGTGCGGACCGGAAATCTACGCCCTCAACTACACGAGCTTCGTCGATCCCGCGTACCGCGCCCGCCCACTGGCCGCGCGCTCCGTGCTCGTCATGGCGCCGACGCTTGGGCTCGCCAGACGGCAAGCCGCCGAGCAGGCGATGGCCGAGGTTCTGCGCGAGTCCGGCCTGGTCGCGGTGTCCGGCCTGGACGTCTTCCCGCCAACGCGCGGGACTCCCACCAATCAGGACGTCCTTGTCGAGTTGCGCGCCCGTGGGTTGGATGGCGCGGTGCTGCTGTGGACGACGGAGGAGCGCGTCATTGAGACGCGCGGCACGCGCACGGTGACCGACACGGAAACGCAGACAGTGCTCGTCAACGGCAGGCCGACCCAGATCCGCGTCGAGCGCCGCCGCGAGGTGCCGTACACCGACCAAACCCCGACCGCCAAGTACGCGGCGTCGTTCATGGTGCCGGCCGGTCCGACCGTGTGGACCGCCGAGGCCACCTTCACCGGCGCGACCTTCGATGCCATCGCCGCCGATGCCGGCACCGGCGCTATCGCCAAACTGCAGCAGGACCGCGTCGTCGCAACGCCGCCACCAGCCGGCGCGGCTCCACCACCGGCCCAACCTGGCGCGGGTGGGGGCGGCGGCTTGATCTTGCCGGGGCTCAACTAGATGCGCGCGGCCCTCGCGCTGACGCTCGCCCAAGCACTCGTCCTGGCTGCCTGCGCTCCGCAGCCGAGCGAGATGCGAACCGCGGCCGCCTTTACGGCCCTGGCGACGCCCCTCGAGTTCCCCGTCACTTGGACGCCGGCGCGCGCCTGGCGCGGTGACGGCGGCAATCAGCAGTTCTACTTCTACGACCTGGTGTCCTCGCGCCCGCCGCGCACCGCTCAGGTGCGCATGCAATTCATGCTCCCCAAAGAGGGGTTGGAGGCGCCGCTTGCCCCCCTCGCGTCGGCCGCCGATGGCGCCCGCGAGATCGCTCGCGCCCACGGCACACCGGTTCCTGCCGGCACACCGGTCGTGGAGATACGCAACGCGCAGGGCGTCGCCTATGTCCAGTTCGGCCCCCAGGGGCCCCTGTGGTGCGGCTGGGCCGTCCAGCACTTCGACGGAAGCCGGGGGGCGCGCGCCAGCTCCTGCGGCAACGGTTCCGCACTGTCCGTCCAGATCCAGGTGCGCGAGGACCTGCGCGAGGTGCTGGCCGGACTACGGCTGCGGACCTAGGGTTTCTGGCGATTTCCGGGCGGTGGGCAATCGGCCCGCTTGCCTTGCGCGCCCGCCACAATTATGTAACTTTCCAGTTCGCCTCCGCCCGCCGGGGGTTCCCCAGGAGATTCGCCCATATGGCACGGGTAACCGTCGAGGACTGCGTCGTCCGCGTTCCCAACCGTTTCGAGCTCGTCATGCTGGCCGCCCGCCGTGGGCGCGCCATTTCGGCCGGCGAGCCCCTCAAGGTCGATCGCGACAACGACAAGAACCCGGTCGTCGCCCTGCGCGAGATCGCCGACGGCTACGACCTCGACGACCTGCGTACCCTTCTGATCCGGGGCCTGCAGAAGCACGTCGAGGTGGACGAGCCCGAGGAGGACAACATGGCCCTCCTGATGGCCGGCAAGGAATGGGGCGAGCCCGTTCCCGCCGAGGCGATGGACGATGCCGAAGGCATGGAAGTGTTCGCACCGGGCGAAGAGGCCGGCAGCGAGGAAGACCTCGCCAAAGAGGCCGGTGACACCCCCTCGCCCGAGGACAACCGGCCGTAACACGATGACCCCTCCCTCGCGTGCGGGGGAGGGCAGGGTGGGGGTGCGTCAGCGAACACCGCTGTCCGACACCCGTCCCGCGCTAGAGTCCCATCGGTAGCGATGGGAAATCTCCAAACCGAGCTGGTCGATCGCGTCCGGTCCTATGACCCGGGCGCGGAGTCGCTCGTGCGCCGCGCCTATCAGTTCTCGATGAAGGCGCATGGCTCCCAGCTGCGCAAATCGGGCGACCCGTACTTCGCACATCCCGTCGAGGTCGCCGGCATCCTTGCCGACATGAAGCTCGACGGCGCCTCCATCGCCACCGCGCTCCTGCACGACGTGGTCGAAGACACGTTGGCAACGCTCGACGACGTCGAACGCGACTTCGGCGCCGAAGTAGCGAAGCTCGTCGATGGCGTCACCAAGCTCTCCCAGCTCGAGATGCCGGACGGCGCCAAGCCGCAGGCCGAGAACTGGCGCAAGCTGTTCCTGGCGATGTCCAACGACATCCGGGTGCTCCTGGTGAAGCTCGCCGATCGCTTGCACAACATGCAGACGCTCGCCGCCCACCCTGATCCGGAAAAGCGCCGTCGCATCGCCCAGGAGACGATGGACATCTACGCGCCGCTTGCCGAACGCATCGGCATGCAGGACTTGAAGGAGCAGCTCGAAGACCTCGCCTTCGCCCAGGTCAATCCGGACGCGCGCGACTCGGTGCTGGCGCGCCTGCGCACGGTGCGCAAGAACTCCGGCGATCTCGTCGGCCGCATCACCTCGCAGCTGCGCCACACGCTCAAAGAGGCCGGCATCGAGGCCGACGTCCAAGGCCGCGAGAAGCGCCCGTATTCGATCTTCACCAAGATGAAGCGCGACGCCATCAGCTTCGAGCAGCTGTCCGACATCGTCGCGTTCCGCGTCATCGTCGGCACCCGCGACGAGTGCTACCGCGCGCTCGGCATCGTCCACGGCGCCTTCCAGATGGTGCCATCGCGCTTCAAGGACTACGTCTCGACGCCCAAGCCGAACGGCTACCGCTCCATCCACACCACGGTGATCGGCCCGGAGAAGCACCGTATCGAGGTGCAGATCCGCTCCCAGGACATGCACCGCGAGGCCGAGCTCGGCGTCGCCGCCCACTGGACCTACAAGCAGCACGTCGACGCGGTCGATGGCACCCAATACCGCTGGGTGCGCGAGCTTCTCGAAATCCTCGACCATTCCTCGCCCGAGGAGTTCCTGGAGAACACCAAGCTCGAGATGTTCCAGGACCAGGTGTTCTGCTTCTCGCCCGGCGGCCGCCTCATCGCGTTGCCGCGCGGCGCGACGCCCGTGGACTTTGCCTACGCCGTGCACACCGACATCGGCGACACCACCGTCGGCGCCAAGGTCAACGGCCGCATCGTGCCTCTGCGCACGCGCCTGAAGAACGGCGACCAGGTCGAGATCATCCGTTCGGAAGCGCAAACGCCCTCGCCGTCATGGGAGACGTTCGTCGTCACCGGCCGCGCCCGCGCCGCCATCCGCCGCTTCCGCGCCAAGCTTGAGCGCAGCGAGTACGAGCGCCTCGGCAAGGCGATGGTCTTGAAGGCGTTCGCCGACATCGGCGTCACCGAGGTGAAGGACGACGCCGTCGAAGCAGGTCTGAAGGCGCTGCGCCTGAAGTCGGTGGACGACGTCTATGTCGCCGTCGGGGACGGCCACGTCGCCGCCCGCGCCGTCGTCGAGGCCGTGCTGCCCGGCGAAGCGGACCGTGCCAAGTCCAGGAAGGACACCGAAACCCCGTCGGACGCCGGCGCCGCCAAGGCGGTGCGCAAGAAGCCCGGCAAGGGTGGCGACCAGGCCATCCCCATCCGCGGCCTCATCCCCGGCATGGCGGTGCACTTCGGCACCTGCTGCCACCCGCTGCCGGGCGACCGCATCGTCGGCATCGTCTCGGCGGGCAAGGGCGTCGCCATCCACACCATCGACTGCGAGTCGCTGGAGGCCTTCGCCGAAAGCCCCGAGCGCTGGATCGACGTCGCCTGGGAGTCCGCCGCCCAGGCCGAGGAAATTCACACCGCCCGCATCAAGACGTCGCTCGCCAACGTCCCCGGCAGCCTCGCCACCCTGTGCTCGGTGATCGCCCGCAACAGCGGCAATATCAGCAACCTGATGATCACCGACCGCAACCCCGACTTCTTCGAAATGCGCGTCGACGTCGAGGTGCGCGACTTGAAGCACCTCACCAACATCATCGCCGCCCTCCGCATCGATCCGGCCATCGCGAGCGTAGAGCGGCTGAGGGGGTAGCGGGGCCCCTGCGCCCCGGTGTTGCCAGCCTGGGCGGGCGCAAGCGAGATAAAGACTCCGCCGAATTGCGCCCGTTAACCAAGGCCGCTAGGTTCAAGCCGTGACCCAGCACCTCCGCCTCGGAGTGAACATCGATCACGTCGCCACCGTGCGCAACGCCCGCGGCGGGCGCGATCCGGACACCGTGCGCGCGGCGCACCTCATCGCCAAGGGCGGCGGCGATTCCATCACCGCGCACCTGCGCGAGGACCGCCGCCACATCACCGACGACGACATTCGCCGCCTCAAGGCCGAGGTGCCGCTGCCCCTCAACATGGAGATGGCCGCCACCGACGAGATGGTCGCGATCGCCCTGCAGGTGCGCCCGCACGCCGTGTGCATCGTGCCCGAGCGCCGCGCCGAGCTCACCACCGAGGGCGGCCTCGACGTCGTTTCGGCGCGCGCCGCGCTCGGGCCCCGCATCGCCAGGCTCGTTGAGGCCGGCATTCAGGTCGCGCTGTTCATCGATCCCGACCCTGTCCAGGTCGAGGCGACCAAGCAAGTCGGCGCGTCCGCGCTCGAGTTCCACACCGGCGAGTACTGCAACGCGCCAAATGGCGACACGCAGGGGGGCCTCACCCGCGCCAAGGAGCTGAAGCGTCTCGAGGACGCCTCGGCCCGCGCCGCCGCCATCGGTCTCGAGGTGCACGCGGGCCACGGCCTTACCGTCGCCAACGTCGGCCCGGTCGCGCGCATCCCGTCGGTGGTCGAGCTCAACATCGGCCACGCCATCGTCGCCGAGGCGATCTTCATCGGCTTCGAGGCCGCCATCCGCCAGATGCGCGCCGCCATGGATCGCGCCCGCCAAGGGACCTCATCGCCCGTCGCCGCCGGACGCCGCAGCGCATGATGCCGAATAGATGATGATCGGCCTCGGCTCCGACCTGGTGGACATCCGCCGCATCGAACGCACCCTGGAGCGCTACGGCGACCGCTTCCTCGACCGCATCTTCACGCCGGTCGAACGCGCCCGCTCCGAAGCCAGGATCGACCGCGCCGCCTCGTACGCCAAACGCTTCGCCGCCAAGGAGGCATGCTCCAAGGCCCTCGGCACCGGCTTCCGCCGCGGCGTCTTCTGGCGCGACATGGGCGTCATCAACCTTGCCAGCGGCCGGCCCACCCTGCAGCTCACCGGCGGCGCGCTCGCGCGCCTGCGCGAGATCACGCCCACCGGCTGCGACGCCCGCATCGACATCACGCTCACCGACGAGCCGCCGTTGGCGCAGGCCATCGTCATGATTACATCCATCCCCGTCAGCTCGACCTAAAGCAAAGGCCTCATGGCACGTAGATCCAAGGACTCCGGCGGCGCCGGCGAGACGATCCGCACGCTCTTCTATGCCGTCGGCATTGCGTTGGTGATCCGCACGCTCGCCTTCGAGCCGTTCAGCGTGCCTTCCGAATCGATGCTGCCGACGCTGCTGGTCGGCGACTACTTCTTCATCTCGAAGTGGCCGTACGGCTACTCGCGCTACTCGCTGCCGTTCGGGCCGCCGGTGTTCTCCGGCCGCATCCTCGGCAATGAACCGCAGCGCGGCGACGTCATCGTCTTCCAGCGCGGCGGCGACGATCCTGCCGACTATGTGAAGCGCCTGATCGGCCTGCCCGGCGATCGCGTGCAGATGCGCGGCGGCGCGCTCTGGGTCAACGACGAGGAGATCAAGCGCGAGCGCGTCGAGCCCGCGACGCTCGCCGCCAACGAGCAGGAAGTGGCGCGCGGCCACATCGTCTATCGCGAGACCATGCCGAACGGCGTCAGCTACCTGACGCTCGACCGCGGCGACCTGCCGCAAGACAACACGCCGGTCTACGTCGTGCCCGAAGGCCGCTACTTCATGATGGGCGACAACCGCGACAACTCCCACGACAGCCGCTTCCCCGATTTCGGCATGGCGCCGTTCGAAGGACTCGAAGGCCGCGCCGGCCTCATCTTCTTCTCGGTCGACGGCAGCGCGCACATCTGGGAGATCTGGAAGTGGCCCTGGTCCATCCGCATCGGCCGCATGGGCGACTTCAACACGCTATAGCGGAAACCCTCTTTGTTTGACCCTCACCCCGGCCCTCTCCCTTTGCAGAGAGAGGGTGCAGCGCGCGCCCAATCCTCCAGCTTCGGAGAAACCGCGCGCACGCTCGTCTATGCGGTCGCCATCGCGGTGCTGATCCGCAGCTTCGCCTTCGAGCCGTTCAGCGTGCCCTCCGAGTCGATGCTGCCGACCATGCAGGTGGGCGACTACTTCTTCGTCTCGAAGTACGCCTACGGCTATTCGCGCCACTCGTTCCCGTTCAGCGCGCTGCCGTTCTCGGGCCGCGTGCTCGCCGCCGAGCCCGAGCGTGGCGATATCGTCGTGTTCAAGCTGCCTGCGGACGACAAGACCGACTATGTGAAGCGCCTCGTCGGCTTGCCCGGCGACCGCATCCAGGTGAAGGCCGGCGTCCTCTACGTCAACGACAAGCCGGTGACCCGCACCGCCATGCAGTCCCAGGTCTATCGCGACGGCCGCGGCAACAGCCTGTTGTACAAAGAAACTATGGATACAGGCGCGGGCTACGAAACCATCGACCGCTACCGCTCCGTCCAAGACGACACCGAGGAATTCCTGGTGGCGCCCGGTCACTATTTCATGATGGGCGACAACCGCGACAACTCGCAGGATTCCCGTTTCTCGGGCCAAGTAGGGCAGGTTCCTGCCGAAAACCTGGTGGGGCGTGCCTCGTTTGTGTTCTTTTCCACCAACGGCACCGCCCGCCTCTGGGAGGTCTGGAAGTGGCCGGCCACCATCCGGTACAGTCGCCTATTGACGTGGTTGAGGCCTGCCTAGGACCGAATGGGTCGGGCAGAGGTTGAATGGACCTAAAAACAGAACCGCTAACCAGTCTACAGGTTGCCCTAGAGCATCCGTTCGCGCGGCCGGCCCTCCTGATCGAAGCCCTCACGCATCCAAGTGCGGGCGCCGCCTCCGCCGAACCGATGGCCGACTTCGAGCGGCTGGAGTTCCTGGGCGACCGTGTGCTGGGTCTTGTGGTAGCGCGCCATCTGATGGAGCGCTTCCCTAAGGCCTCTGCCGGCGAGCTGGCCCTGCGCTACAACGCGCTGGTGCGGCGCGAAGCGTGCACGCGCGTCGCGCTTGCGCTGGGCATCGGCAACCATCTGCGCATGGCGCGCGGGGAGCGCGCCACCGGCGGCGCCACCAAGCCCGCCATCCTCGCCGACGCCTGCGAAGCGGTCATCGGTGCGCTCTACGTCGATGGCGGCCTCGATGCCGCGCGCCGCTTCGTCGAGCGCTACTGGACGCCGCTCCTGGAAGAGCAGGGCGGCGTCGACAAGGACCCCAAGACGATGCTGCAGGAGTGGGCGCACCGCAAAAAGGTCGGCCCGCCCGCCTACCGCATGCTGGCCAGCGAAGGCCCGCCGCACGCGCCCACCTTCCTCGTCGAGGCGGTCGTCTCCGGCATCGGCTCGTCGTCCGGCCGCGGCACGTCCAAGCGCACTGCCGAACAGGAGGCCGCCGCCGCGCTCCTGCAAGTAGGGATGTCCGAGCGCGGCGCCTAGCTCGTTCGATCCGGCGTAGCCAGCTTGGCCCGCCTTACCACCGCATTTTCGTACCTGCTGCTGGCTGAATTCGTCGCCACACTCGTCGGCGTCGTCGTCTATTGGCTGACGGATGTCGCCTGGCTCGGCGTAGCTCTCGAGGTGAATGGCTTTGCATTTGCGGTGTTCGCCCTGCTGGGCATCGGTCTGGACTACCTCACGCGCCGGAGTCGCGGCTGATGGTTGACGCTCCCGTGGGCGCGGACACCCACTTCGGCACCGTCACCATTCTCGGCGCCCCGAACGCCGGCAAGTCGACCCTCACCAACGCGCTGGTCGGATCGAAGATTTCGATCGTCACGCCCAAGGTGCAGACGACGCGCACGCGCATCACCGGCATCACCGCCGTCGGCAACACCCAGATCGTCTTCCGCGACACGCCCGGCATCTTCGCCGCCAAGCGCGCCATCGACAGCGCCATGGTCGAGGCCGCCTGGACCTCCGGCGCCGACGCCGACGCGGTGGTGGTCGTGGTCGATTCGCGCCGCCCGATCAACGCGGCCGGCGACGACACCGCCCGCATCGTCACCGGCCTCGCCGTTTCCAACCGCTCGGCGATCCTCGTCCTCAACAAGGTCGATCTCGTCGCCAAGACCAAGCTCTTGGAGCTCGCCAAGGAGCTGACCTCCGTGCCGGTGCCGCTGCGCGACGACCCCGGCCAAAAGCCCAGGGCCGGCGACTCCTCCAGCATCTTCACCGACGTCTTCATGATCAGCGCGCTGTCGGGCCTGGGCGTCGACGACTTGCGCAACCACCTCGCAGCACGCATGCCGCCGGGCCCGTGGCACTACCCGCCCGACCAGATGGCCGACGCATCGCTGCGCTTCCTCGCCGCCGAGATCACCCGCGAAAAGCTCTTCCTCGCCCTGCACGACGAGCTGCCGTACGCACTGACCGTCGAGACCGAGAGCTGGCAGGAGCGGGGCCCCAAGAAGGGCGTGCGCATCGAGCAGGTCATCTACATCCTGCGCGACTCCCACAAGCCGATCATCCTCGGCAAGGGCGGCAGCTTGCTCAAGGACATCGGCATGAAGGCCCGCGCCGACATCGCCGAACTCGTCGGCATGCCCGTGCACCTCTTCCTGCAAATCAACGTCCGCCCCAACTGGACGGATGAGCCCGCCCGCTGGCGCGAGATGGGGCTGGAGTTCCGGAAGCAGTGACGACTCCCTCCCCCATACCTTGGGGGAGGGATACCGGAGCTTGCGAGCCCCGCGAGCTAGCGTAGGTAGGGGGAAGGGAGGGAGACTCCGCTGTGATCCGCTCTCCCCTCTATCGGACCAGCTCGACGCGCGCCGCGGGCGCCGCTGCTCCTGCCAGCTTCGCATCACACGTCAACAACGGTGCATCCAGCATCTCCGCCAGAGCCACGTATGCGGCGTCGTAGGCCGTGAGGGTGTCTCGCAGCTGCCAGTTTCGGTGCAGCGATGGCAGGTGACCGTGGCGCGTCAAGGCAAGTGCGCCCCACGCATCGAGCGCAGCGACCGCCTGTGCCGCAGCGACCGAGCCTGCGCGCACGAACCGCCGCAGCACCTGCGTTACCTCGAGGTCGATGAGATGCGGCGCATGGAGGCGTCCGGCATTGGCGAGGACGCGCTCCTCGATTCGCTCGGCTCCCGGTTCCCGCTTCAGCAACGCGATCGCTGCCGACGCGTCGAGCACGATCACCGGCTGTCGCGCTCCGCCCGAACCGCGTCCTCGGCCGACTCGGTCGTATGCATCGGCGTCAACGCGCGCAGCCGCTCGCGCATTTGCGCGGCCGTCGGGGCTTCCGCGATCCTGCGCGCCTCGGCAAGCAGATAGTCCGATAGGCTCATTCCCGCTTCGGCCGCCCGGGCCTTGAGGATGCGATGCAGCGGGTCGGGCACGTTGCGAATCTGAATCATCTTCGACATGTGCAAAACATGGTTGCATGTGGCGCGCATGTCAACGCGGACCCAGAGCGCATTGACAAAACGTATCGTATACTATACATGTAGTATCCATGACCCTAGCTCCGCTGGCTCTACGGCTTCCTGACCGAGACGTACCGTATCGCGCCGCGCCCGGCTGCCGGGTGGGTCCTGCGCGCGAGCCCCAGCGTGACCCGTGTATCTCCCGTGTTGAACGGCCTTTGAGGAGAGCTTCGACGCATATGCGGACCCTGCAGTGCAGCTTCCTGACACCGCCATCGTCTTCCCGCGCATGCGCGGAGGCGGAATGTGACCATAGATCGCCCATATTGCTGGTCGCGCGCACCCGCTCGACCCTCGGCGCCATCATGACTCATGCAGTGGTCTGACACCGGCATCGTCCTGTCCGCGCGCAAGCACGGCGAGACGTCGGCGATCGTGCACGTGCTCACCGAGCAGCACGGCCGCCACGCCGGCCTCGTGCGGGGCGGGGCAGGGCGCACGCGGCGCGGCATCCTGCAGCCCGGCAACGAGCTCGGCCTGGTGTGGCGCGCGCGGCTGTCCGAGCACCTCGGCACCTTCACCGTCGAGGCCGGCCGCGCCCGCGCCGCCGCCGTGCTGCATGAGCCCGCGCGCCTCGCGGCGTTCGCTGCCGCTTGCGAGATCATCGACGGCGCGCTGCCCGAGCGCGTGCCGGATGTCGCCGGCCATCGCGCCTTCCGCGCCCTCCTGGAGACCATCGAGTCCGACGACGCGTGGCCCATCGCCTACGCGCGCTGGGAGTTTGCGTTGCTCTCAGGCCTCGGCTACGCCATCGACCCGACCGGCGCCGAGGTGCCGCCGTTCCTCGCCGGCCAGCACGCGCCGGACGACCCAGGCGGCCGCGCCGCCGCCGTGCGCGCCGCCCTCGATCTCACCGGCGCGCATCTCCCGAATGCGCTCGCCGACCACAAGGCGCGATTACCCGCGCGCGCCCGTCTCGTCGAGCGCCTGGCGCGGCTAGGTTCCTAGGCCATGAGCCTGCTCACCCTTCTCGTGGTCATCGCCGCCGGTTTTGCCGCGGCTTCGGTGGCGGCCCTGTATTCCTACGGCCGCTTCGCCCGCATCGCGCGCGGCCCGGAGTCGCGCGCCCTTCCCGTGGCGGACGCCGACACGGCCCTCGATCGCTTCGTCGCACCGCTGCTGCGCGCCCACCCGGGCGAGACCGGGCTGGAGCTGGTTGACGGCAACCTCGAAGCGTTCGCCTTCCGGGTCCGCATGGCGCGCCGCGCCGGGCGCAGCCTCGACCTCCAGTACTACATCTGGGAGCACGACCTCGCCGGCCGCCTGCTGCTGCACGAAGTGCTGGATGCCGCCGATCGCGGCGTGCGCGTGCGCCTGCTGCTGGACGACGTCTACTCCCAGTCGCGCGATCACGTGCTGCTCGGCCTCGATACCCACCCCAACATCGAGGTGCGCCTGTTCAACCCCGTCCGCGCGCGCCGGCGCGGGTTGCGTCGCGGCCTCGAGCTGCTGCTGCGCGTCTATCGCGCCACCCGGCGCATGCACAACAAGGCCTGGATCGCCGATGGCCGCGTCGCCGTCATGGGCGGACGCAATATCGGCGACAAGTACTTCGGCGCCAGCAAGGCCTCGAACTTCCGCGACCTCGACGCCATCGTCGTCGGCGAGCTGCTCGACGACGCCGGGCGGTGGTTCGACACCTATTGGAACAGCGCCGCCGTCGTGCCCATTGCGGCGCTGCGCCGCCGCCGCGGCAAGTTGCGCAGCGTGCGCCGCTCGCTCGCCCGCTTCCGCAAGCGCGCCCCGGCGCGCCCCTATCTCGACCGCGTCGCCGAGGACGAGTCGGTGCAGGCCCTGCTTGCCTCCGCAGGGCCGCGGCACTGGGTGAAAGACGCGAAGCTCGTGTGCGACCCGCCCGAGAAGTGCGACGGGCAGTTCGCGGACCAGTGGCTGCGGTCCATCGTCGGTCCGATTCTGCTTTCGGCCACACAGCGGCTGCAGATCCTGTCCGCGTACTTCATTCCCGGCCCCACCGGCACCCAGGCGCTGCTCGGTCTGGTCGAGCGCGGTGTCTCGGTCGCCGTCCTCACCAACTCGCTCGCGGCCACCGACGTCGCGGCGGTGCACGGCGCCTACGCCCGCTATCGCAAGCGGCTGGTGAGGGGTGGCGTACAGCTCTACGAGATGAAGCCCTACCGCCGCCGCCGCCGTGTCTCCATCTTCGGGTCGAGCGCCGCCAGCCTCCACACCAAGGCTTTCGTCATCGACGGCCACACCGGCTTCGTCGGTTCGATGAACTTCGACCCGCGCTCCATGTCCCTGAATACGGAGATGGGCATCGTCTTCTCCAGCCGGGAGCTTGCCGCTGACATCGAAGCGTTGTTCGCCGGCGAGATCGCGCCCGAGCGCAGCTACCGCGTCACCCTCGATGGCCGCCGCCTCGTCTGGGAGGACAACATCCGCACCGTGCACATGGAACCGACCGCCGGCACCTGGCGCCGCACCTTGGCGCTCGCCGCGCGCCTGCTGCCCATCGAGGCGCAGCTTTAGGTGGGTGCCAAGAGTCCTTCTCACGAAACCTGGGCGGAGCGAAAAATGCCTATCGGCTCGGGGACACCAAGGTGGACGAAATGTCGGCCCCACTAGATGAATCTGCAGAGGAGCCACTTCTCAAGAACGCCGTTGAATCAATACAGGTCGGCGTTGAGGACTACGGTTCTAACGATCCGCGCCGCGCCCTTGCTGCGGTTCGGAACTTTTACGCAGGATTGCTGCTACTTGCGAAGGCGGTTCTTATTCGGGCGGCCCCGGAAGCCGATCCGATGGATGTGATTGGTGCGTCGTACAAGCCAAAGCTCGATGGGAATGGCGGCGTCACCTTTGTTCCTGCAGGCGACCGTACCGTTGATTTCGAGAAACTAGCGGAACGCTTCCGCGACTTTGGGTTGAACCTCGACAAGGCGGCAATCAAGGACTTGAACCGAATCCGCAACGAAATCGAATACTACTACACCAACGCGAGTCCCCAGGTGGTCCGCGAGGCGATAGCAAAGGCGTTCCCGGTGGTCTCTGATCTCTTTGCCCTCGCCGACGAAAATCCCGCGCTGATGTTGGGTGACGCCTGGGGCGCGATGCTTGAGGTGAAGGAAACATACGAACGGGAGCTTGCCGCATGTCGGGCCACGTTCGCCCCTGTCGAATGGGATTCTTCGACCTTGGCCGCGGCGACCTTCAATTGCACAGAGTGCCACTCCGACTTGGTTGCTCAGGCTGATCCAACGAATACCGCTCAAGAAGGCGTGGACTGTGTTTGCCGAGCGTGTGGCGCGTCGATGGAAGCTGGCGCTGCCATTGAACACGCGTTGCAGCTTCATCTCGACGATGAGGTCTACAGGTCGGCGAAGGACGGAGGCGAATCGCCGCTGGACGCCTGCCCCGAATGCGCGCGCGAGACGTATCTTCAATACGACGACGAGAACGCTTGCGCCGCCTGTGGGTTCGCACTGGAGGAGCGGTGCGCGTCATGCGGAACGCCCCTAACGCCGAACGACGCGTGGGTCGAAAACCGCGACCTCTGCTCGTACTGCGGCTACAAGATGTCAAAAGACGACTAGTTACGCGGACTTTGGATGAGACGAAAGCACCTGAACGAACGACTTGCCGCTCGCGTAGCTTTTGCGTCGCGTCGAAGGTGCTGCCTATGTTTCGGGCTACTCGACATCGACGAACCCCGGAAGGGGCAAGTTGCGCACTTGAACGGTGATTCCGGCGACGATCGCTTCGACAACCTCGTCTACCTTTGTCTCGATCATCACGATGAACTCGACGGAACGACGAGCCAATCGAAAGGGCTCATTTCCGCGGAGGTTCGAGCGCATCGTGATCGGTTGTATCGCCGGTACCCCGATGACGCCTTCGTGGAAACTTCGGGTGCGGTCGAGTTGCGGCCCATGCCGGAGACGTCGGTTTTCGACCGACTTCGTGGGAGGTTTCCCACACAGCTAGGCTTTACAGCGGAGCCGTGGCGGAACCCTCTGTGGCAGGTCGCGAATCAGCCAGACTTCTTTGCGTACAAGGCGAGTAACGGCTGCGACGGCGTCTGCCTCGTCGAAAGGATTGACCTTCCCGATGGCCGCATCGCGATCGTCTTGGTGCAGACTGAGGGCAACCCGGGACAATCCATCACAAACTCAATAGAGAGCGTTTGCTTTCAAGTTTGCGAACGCTTTCAACTCCCGGCCGAACGCGTTGTTTGGATTGAACACTACGACGTCGGAGGGATGTCAAAGGAATGGCACCTTGTTCGGTTCGAGCGTCAGCCGCCTGACCATCCGTTTGAAAACCCCAGTTGGACGCGGGTCACGCCGCAACTCTGGACGTCGCTCGCGCTTCGTCCGTCGACTTCAGTCGCGACGGACGATCCGTGGGGTTCCAAGGTGGAAAAGCTCTTTCCTTGGCCCGTCGCGACAAGTCGATGAGTCGGACGGTGGACGGCCATGCAAACGGCAGTTCCTGCCGATCGAGGCGCAGCTCTAGTGCCCCTCGACCTCCGCACCACTAGGCGTGGTATAACGCCCGACCATGGCCAAGCGCCCCAGTAAGCCCGCCCGGAGCCCCGCCAAGCGCGGTACCGCGGCACCGGCAGTCGCCGAGAAGCGCGGCGAGATCCGCGAGGTCGCCCTCGAGGAGGCGCTGTCCACGCGCTACCTCGCCTACGCGCTCTCGACCATCACGGCGCGTTCGCTGCCCGACGTGCGCGACGGCCTCAAGCCGGTGCACCGGCGTCTCCTGTACGCCATGCGCCTGCTGCGCCTCGATCCGGCCTCCGGCTACAAGAAGTGCGCGCGCGTCGTCGGCGACGTCATCGGCAAGTTCCATCCGCACGGCGAGCAGTCCGTCTACGACGCCCTCGTGCGCCTCGCCCAGGAGTTCGCGGCGCGCTATCCGCTGGTGGACGGGCAGGGCAACTTCGGCAACGTCGATGGCGATGGCGCCGCGGCGATGCGCTACACGGAGGCGCGCCTCA
Source organism: Rhizobium sp. Q54 (assembly GCA_945947575.1). Taxonomy (GTDB): domain Bacteria; phylum Pseudomonadota; class Alphaproteobacteria; order UBA2966; family CAIVPW01; genus CAIVPW01. The sequence goes on along the minus strand of CAMEYM010000002.1, from coordinate 62,155 downwards.
CCCCTGCCGCCGAGGCGCTGCTCACCGACATCGACGAGGACACGGTCGATTTCCGGCCGACGTACGACGGCGAGGAGAAAGAGCCGCTGGTGCTGCCGGCGGCCTTTCCGAACCTGCTCGCCAACGGCGCCAACGGCATCGCCGTCGGCATGGCGTGCTCGGTGCCGCCGCACAACGTCGGCGAGCTGTGCGACGCCATGCTGCACCTCATCAAGTTCCCGAACGCCCACGCGTCCAAGCTCGCCGAGCTGGTGCCGGGTCCAGACTTCCCGACCGGCGGCATCCTGGTCGAATCGCGCGCCACCATCGTCGAGGCCTACAAGACCGGCCGCGGCAGCTTCCGCGTGCGGGCCCGCTGGTCGGTGGAGAAGCTCAGCCACGGCACCTGGCAGATCGTGGTGACCGAGATTCCGTACCAGGTGCAGAAGTCGCGCCTGATCGAGCGCATCGCCGCCCTCATCACCGAGAAGAAGGTGCCGCTGCTCGGCGACGTGCGTGACGAGTCCGCCGAGGACATCCGCCTGGTGCTGGAGCCCAAGAGCCGCACCGTTGAGCCCGACGTGCTGATGGAATCGCTGTTCCGCGCCACCGAGCTCGAGTCGCGCATCTCGCTCAACCTCAACGTCCTCGACAAGGGCCGCTTGCCGCGCGTCATGGACCTGCGCGAGGCGCTCAACGCGTTCCTGGCGCACCGCCACGAGGTCGTCGAGCGCCGCTCCAAGTTCCGCCTCGCCAAGGCCGAGGATCGCCTGGAAGTCCTCGATGGCTACCTGCTCGTTTACCTGAACGTGGACGAGGTCATCCGCATCATCCGCCGCGAGGACGAGCCGAAGCCCGTCCTCATACGCAAGTTCAAGCTCACCGATCGCCAGGCCGAGGCGATCCTGGATTTGCGCCTGCGCCGTTTGCGCAAGTTGGAGGAAGACGCCATCCGCAAGGAGCACGCGGGCCTGACCGCCGAGCGCAAGGACTTGCGCGCGCTGCTCAAGGACGAGGAGGCGCGCTGGGCCGTCGTCGCCGACGAGGTACGCGACACCAAGGTCAAGTTCGGCCCGAAGACCGCCCTCGGCAAGCGCCGCACGACCATCGCCGACGCGCCGGCCGAGATCGAGGTGCCGACCGAGGCGTTGATCGAGAAGGAGCCGATCACCGTCATCTGCTCGGCCAAGGGCTGGATCCGCGCCGTGAAGGGCCACGTCGCCGACGACGGCAGCGCCACCTACAAGGAAGGCGACGAGAGCCGCTTCTGGTTCCACGCCGAGAGCACCGACAAGCTCACGATCTTTGCCACCAACGGCCGCTTCTACACCCTCGGCGCCGACAAGCTGCCGCGCGGCCGCGGCCATGGCGAGCCGGTCCGCCTGATGCTGGACATGGGCGAGGCGGTAGAGATCGTGACGCTCGGCGTCTACCGACCCGGCGAGAAGCTGCTTGTCGCCTCCAGCGACGGGCGCGGCTTCGTCGTCGACACCGACAGCACGCTCGCCCAGACCAAGAACGGCCGCCAGGTGCTCAACGTCAGCGAGGGCGTCTCGGCCGTCGCCTGCGTGCCGGCGGTCGGCGACACGGTCGCGGTGGTCGGCGAGAACCGCAAGCTCATCCTGTTCCCGCTCGAGGAGCTGCCCGAGATGGGCCGCGGCCGCGGCGTCACCTTGCAGAAGTACAAGGACGGCGGCCTCGCGGACGTGCGCGTCTTCACCCGCAAAGACGGCCTCACCTGGAAGCTCGGCGAGAACACCCGCACCGAGACGGAGCTGCGCGACTGGATGGGCAAGCGCGCCCAGGCCGGCCGCCTGCCGCCCAAGGGCTTCCCGAAGTCAGGCCGGTTCAGCTAAGCCTATCGCTCCACATCCCACCTGGGGGTCCCCGTGCAATCCAACACCGCCGTGATGACTGCTCACACGCTTGCCGAGGCCGCGTGGCCTGTACGCGAAAGCAGCAAATGGCTGCGGGCCGCGGTGCTCGTCGTCGCCGGCGCGCTCTTCCTCACCTTGTGCGCCAAGATTCAGGTGCCGCTGCGCCCGGTGCCGATGACCATGCAGACGTTCGGCGTGCTGGTGATCGCCGCCGCCTACGGCTGGCCGCTCGGCGCCGGTTCGGTGCTGCTCTATCTCGCCGCGGGCTTTGTCGGTCTGCCGGTGTTCGCTGGCGCCGCCGTGCCTGGCCCGGCCTACTTCATGGGGCCGACCGGCGGCTTCCTCATCGGATTTCTGGTCGCCGCCCAGGTCGTGGGCTGGCTGTGCGAGCGCCATCGCTGGGACCGCAGCCTCGTCACAACCGCCGTGGCGATGGCGGTCGGCAGTGCGGTGATCTACGCGATCGGCGTCCTCTGGCTCTACGTCGTCTTCGCCTTCGTCCGCGAGGCCGCCGGCTGGGACCTCATGCGCGCCTTCAACGTCGCCATGAAGCCGTTCCTGGTCGGTGACCTTCTCAAGCTGCTGCTCGCCACGGCGCTGTTGCCGCTGGCGTGGAAGCTCGTGCAGGGCTTTCGCAAAGATTCATAGGACTGTCACGGAGACGCAATCCAGGCCGGGTAGTTGCGGTGTCGTCAGGTTGCCCCCTGACACACGTGAAGCCCGGCTCTCGTGTACGCCCCGTGCCCGAGACATACAGCCGGTCGAGGCCCCTCCCATCCGCCCGAAGCGGGGAGGGGCCTCCTCACTTCTGAACCAGTGGATGCCCTAGCCCTAGGCGGGCTCGTCGTCCGCGTCTTCGTCGCCGGCGCTGTCCGGCGCGAGCTCGCGCCAGCCCTGCAGGGCGAGCACGAGACCTTCGAGCGGCCTGAACTGGCTCTTGTAGGCCATCTTCGGGCTCTCGGAGATCCAGTAGCCGAGGTAGACGTAGGAGAGCCCTTGGCGCACGGCCTCCTGGATGTGCCACATCACCATGTAGGTGCCGAGGCTGCGCGCCGGCTCGTCGGGTTCGAAGAACGAGTAGCAGAGCGAGAAGCCGTCCCCCATCTTGTCGGACAGGCAGGCACCCATCAGACGGCCGTCGGGGTGGCGGAACTCGACCACCGCGGTATCCACGGTGGTGTCCTCGATCATGTCCTGGTAGTCGCCGAAGTCCATGCTCGCCATGCCCGACTCCGAGTGGCGGCTCTTCTGGTAGCGGCGGAAGAGGGCGTACTGCTCGGCGGTGGCAAGCGGCCCCTGCGCCTTGATGGCGAGGTCGGCGTTGCGGCGCTCGATGCGGCGCTGGGTGCGCGAAGGAAGGAAGTCGGCGACGCGGATGCGCACCGGCACGCACGCACGGCAGCCGTCGCAGGCGGGCTTGTAGACGATGCTCTGGCTGCGCCGGAACCCGGACGCCGACAGCAGGTCGTGCAGCCGGTTCGGATCGCCCCCGACGAGCGGCGTGAATAGTTTGCGCTCGGTGCGGCCCGGCAAATAGGGGCACGGCGCCGTCGGTGTCGCGAAGAAACGATGGACCGTGCGGTCCGGGACCTTCATTGAGCCTGAACCCCTCCGAGGTACTCAGAATAGGCTAGTGCACGGACCCCCCGCCGACAAGGGCTCGGCCCGGCGTCTAACGCCGAAGACCCAAGCTTTGCCGCGGCTGTGCGCCGGAATGGTTAGCGGAGGTTGGGCGGCAGCACCGGCACCTGGCGCTGCAGCACGATGCTGATGCGGCGGTTCTCGGGCAGGAAGGGGTCGGCGGCGTTGAGCGGATCGGTGTCCGCCTTGCCGACCACCTGGGTGATGCGGTCGGTGCTGATGCCGGCCGAAGTAAGGGCGCGGCGACTGGCGTTGGCGCGCTCGGCCGAAAGCTCCCAGTTGCCATAGCCGTCGGCGCGCTGGAATGGGGTCGCGTCGGTGTGCCCGGACACCGAGATGTTGTTGGGCAGCGAAGCAACGACCTGGGCGATCTGGTTGATGAGGGTGCGGGTGCGTTCCGGCATCGTCGCCGAGCCCGACGCGAACAGCGAGCCACCCTGCTTGTCGATCAGCTGGATGCGCATACCCTCAGGTGTCATGTCGATGACGACGTTGTCCTTCACCTGCGCCAACTGCGGGTTGGCCTCGAGTGCCCTCTGCAGCGCTGTCTGCGCCTCGTTGAAGCGCTCCTGCTCCTGCGCGGCCCGCTGCTGGCGCTGTGCCTCCTCGGCTGCTGCCGCGGACTGGCGCACCGGCGGTGGCGCGATCTCGACCACCGCGATGGGCGTGCCTTCGCCGCGGGCACCGTCGTCGGCGACCGTGCGGCCGCCCAAGATGCCGCCGGAGCCCGAGCGGGCGAGGGTGACGGCGGTCGGAGCGAAGTAGTCGGCGATGCCGCTCTTCTGCTCGTCGGTGGTGACGTTCAGCAGCCACAGCAGCAGGAAGAACGCCATCATGGCGGTCACGAAGTCGGCGTAGGCGACCTTCCACGCGCCGCCGTGGTGGCCGCCTGCGATCTTCTTGATGCGGCGCACGATGATCGGCGCCGTGCCGCCGTGGTTGGCCTCTTCCTTGCCCGCCATGACCTAGCCTAAGCCTCCTACGAGACCTGGGGCGCTTCCTGCACGGCCGCTTCCAACTCTTGGAAGCTCGGACGCTCGTGGTGCAGCAGCGTCTTGCGGGCGAACTCCACCGAGACCGCCGGCGCGTGTCCGGCCATGTGAGCGAGAAGGCCCGCCTTCAGGCACTTGTAGTACTGGGTGTCGGCCTCGCCGTACAACTCGAGGTTTTTGGCGATCGGGCCGATCAGGCCGTAGGCGAGCAACACGCCGAGGAACGTACCGACGAGCGCCGCGCCGATCAGGCCGCCGAGCACTTCAGGCGGCTCGGTGATGCTCGACATGGTCACGATCACGCCAAGCACGGCGGCGACGATGCCGAACGCCGGCAAGCCGTCGGACATGGACGTGATTGCGTGGGCGACGGCCGCGGACTCGTGCTTGTGCGATTCGATGTCCTCGTCGATGAGGGCTTCCATTTCGTGCGGGTTGTCGGTGCCCATCGTCATGAGGCGCAGATAGTCACAGACGAACTCGACCGGCCCATGCTTGGCGAGGAAATGCGGAAAGGCCTGGAAGAGTTGGCTCTCGGTCGGGTTCTCGATATGCGCCTCGAGCGCCAGCATGCCTTTGGCCTTGGAGAGGCGGAAGATCGAGTACATCAGCACGAGGAGCTCGATGTAGTGCGCCTTGGGGTGCGGCGGGCCCTTGAAGATGCGGCCCAACTGCTTGAGCGTACCGCCCAAGATCGACTTCGGGTTGGAGATGATGAAGGCGCCGACTGCGGCACCGAAGATGATGACGAGCTCGAGCGGCTGCCACAGCACGCCGAGGTCGCCGTGGACACTATACGACCCGACGACCGAGCCGATCACGACCAAGAAGCCGATGAGAAAGAACATGCCCCCGTTACTCGCTCGTCGGCGTCACCCGCTTTTGGCGGAGACGGGTGACCAAATCTAACGCGGGGTTCGCGGTGCGCCGAGACGATGGCGCTCCCGTTGCGTGCCGTTCCCCCCCCCGCAGGGATTAGCTCCGCGGATCAAGGCGTTCGGCCCTCCCCTTCCGAACACCTCAAGACCTTATATGCAGTCCCAAAGGCGAACGAATCAAGCAGCGAAGAGTTAAAGTGTGACCCAACCCATTGAGCGTGGCCGCCGAACCTGGCTGCCAGGACCACGAACACGCGATCGCGCGTGGTAAACGCGCCCCCTTTGCCTAGTCGCTGCCCGACGACGACGAGCTCATGACGTGGACGGTGAAACCGGCCGCCTGCAACCGGGCGATCATGTCGCGGGCGCTCTCGGGGTCGCGTGTTTCCACCATCAGGTCGAGTTCAGCTGCCTTGGCGGGGATGTCTGTGAAGAGGCGCTGGTGGCGCACCTCGATGATGTTGCCGCCGGTCTCGCCGATCACCGTCGCGACGCGCGCCAAGGTGCCCGGCACGTCGTTGATGTCGACGCGCAGGCTCAGCACGCGGCCGGAACGCACCATGCCGCGATTGATGACCTGAGCCAATAGACGTGCATCGATATTGCCGCCCGACAGCACCAGGCCGACGCGCTTGCCGGCGAAGCGCTGCGGGTGTCCGACGAGGGCGGCGAGCGATGTCGCGCCGGCGCCCTCGGCGACCACCTTCTCGATGTCGAGGTAGAGGCAGATCGCCTGCTCGATCTCGGGCTCGTTCACGACCATGACGTCATCGACGAGCTTCTGGTGGATGGCGAAGGGCACCTTGCCGATCGTCTTCACGGCGATGCCGTCGGCGATGGTCGCGCCGCCCATCTTAGGCGGCAGGTCGCGCATCTTCTGATAGAGCGATGGGTAGAGGGCGGTCTCGGCGCCGATCACCTGGATGTCGGGCTTCATTGCCTTGGCCGCGACGGCGCATCCGGCGATCAGGCCGCCACCGCCCACCGGCACGATCAGCACGTCGAGGTTCGGCTCTGCCGTCAGCATCTCGAGCGCGACGGTGCCCTGGCCGGCGACGATGGCCGCGTCGTCATAGGGATGGATGAGCGTCAGCTTCTCTTTCGCCACCAGCTCGGCGGCAAACGGCTCGGTGTCGGCCAGGTTCTGGCCGTGCAGCAGCACCCGCGCGCCGAACCCCTTGGTCTGGCGGACCTTGGAGTAGGGGGTGATCTCGGGCATGACGATGGTGGCCGGAATCCCTAGGCGCTGGGCGTGGTAGGCGACCCCCTGGGCGTGGTTGCCGGCCGAGACGGCGATGATGCCGTTGCGCTGCTGGGCGGCGCTCAGCTGGCCAAGCTTCACGAGCGAGCCGCGGTCCTTGAACGAGCCCGTGAACTGGAGGTTCTCGAACTTCACGAACACCTGGGCGCCCGTCACCGACGAGAGCGTCCGCGAGTGGGCGAACGGTGTCGCCACGATGGCGCCCTTCAGGGTAGCCGCGGCGGCGCGAATCTGGTCGAGCGTGACGGCGGCGGGAGCGGTGGCGGCAGCAGTGGTCATTGCGGCTCAAGCGGCTTGGGTCGCCGCCCTGGCGGCGGCGCGCCTCCTATAGCACGCCCGCTGACGCCATCGGATGCTTCGCAACGACGTCGGAGCGCACTCACGTCGTGCGCGCGAGCGTCGCCACCTCCAAGTTGCGGCGCTCGCGAGTACTTGGGAGCGCGCTCGCGCGTTCGACGCGTCGGAGCGTCACGAACTTTTTTTGGCGCGCTGATTCGCGTCACGAAAAGCTCGTGCGCGGACGGAGTCCGGCCCCTCCGGCCCCTCTCCGGCCGAGGGGGGTCTCGCTGGGGCGCGCGCGGGGGTGTTCACCCCGACTCAAGTCGTGGCCAGGCAAGGGTTTTTCCAACATTTCTTCTTGCAGGGGGGGGTGGTTGGACCTATGTAGACCTGCCGCGCCAATTGGGGCGCGGATGGGCGTGCTCTTTTGTTGGAGGGCAGAGTCGTGATGAAGCACAAGAACATCACGGCCATGGTGGCCGATCTGAATCCGGACCGACCCGTCGTCTGTCTGCGTCCTGCAGAACTCGTTGCTGCAGCGCAAGAACTCACGTCGATGTTTCCCGGCGATGTACTGTACGCGGTCAAGTGCAACCCGCTTCCGGGCGTGTTGCGCGCACTATATCGTGGCGGAGTTCGCCACTTTGATACTGCGTCGTTGAACGAAGTCGAACTGATCCGTGGGATGTTCGGTGCGAAGTCAACGCCGTACTTCAACCACCCGATCAAGGCGCGTAGCGCGATTAAGAAGGCGCACGAAGAGCATGGCGTGCGCCATTACGTCGTCGATACCGAAGCCGAGCTCGACAAGGTCGAGCAGGTCGTCGGGTCGGACGCGATCATCTCGGTGCGTCTCGCGACGGCGCCGGGCATCGCGCTGCAGCATATGTCGTCCAAGTTCGGCGCGACGCCGACCGAGGGCGCACGTCTGGTGCGGCTGGCGAAGAATCGCGGCTACGAGGTGGGCGTGGCGTTCCATGTCGGCAGCCAGTGCAAGGACCCGGACGACTACTACCGGGCCGTCAAGCTGGCGGCGCAAGTACGCGACGCCGCGGGTACGGAGCTGGACATCCTGAATGTCGGTGGCGGTTTCCCCGCGCCGTACATGGGCGACGAGATTCCGCCGCTCCAGGATTACGTCGGCACGGTCGTCCGCGCCGTCGAGGACTACGACTTCCAGAACTCCGTGCTGCAATGCGAGCCGGGCCGCGCGCTGGCCGTTGATGGCTGCTCGATCCTGACGCAGGTTCACCTGCGCAAGGACCGCACGCTGTACATCAACGACGGCATCTTCGGCACGCTCGGTGAGCTGGTGTATCTGAAGCTACGCGTAAAGCTGCGTGCACATCGCAAGGGCGGTCAGCCGATCCCGGGCCCGATGGGTGACTTCACCCTGTACGGCCCGACCTGTGATCCGGTCGACGTCATGCCGGGCGTGTGGCAGCTGCCGGAAGGCATCCAGGAAGGCGACTGGGTCGAGATCGGTCAGATCGGCGCGTACTCCGCGGCGATCACCACGACCTTCAACGGCTTCTCCACCGACATCGTGTCCGAGGTGGACGAGCCGGCTTACTGGAACGAGACCGAAGAGCCGGTGCGCATCCGCGCCACGGCTTAGGCGACCAACCCGCTCGCCCGCCTCTGGAAACAGAGGCGGGCAGCCGGGGCGGACATGCTCCTCGTACCGACCATTATCCGGCCGAGCCTGATCCAGGGCCTCGGCCTTTTCGCGGCCGAGCCGATCGCCAAGGGCACCATCACCTGGGCCTTCGAGCCGGGCTTCGACATGCTGTTCGCCCGCGAGCAGGTCGCCGCCATGCCGCCGCTGCAGCGCGATCTGCTGCTGCGCCACGGCTACCTGTCGCTGGTCCTCGGCAAGTACGTGTTCTGCGCCGACGACGGCCGCTTCTGGAACCACTCGGCGCGTCCCAACAACGGCGAGGTGGTGCAGCCGCGCCATCCGGAGCCCGCCAATATCGCCCTGCGCGATATCGCTGCCGGTGAGGAACTCACCGTCGACTACCGCGCCTTCGACGAGACGGATTCGAAGAGCGGCGCGGCCTGGCTCAGCAAGGCCTAAGTCCCACTTACTCTTGCTTCCGCACGAAGCGGTAGCGCCGCTTTGACCACAAGGGGCCGGCGTAGGCGATGCCGATGCGTCCGGTGCGCTGAATGGCGCGCGGCGCCAAGACGACCCCGCGGTCCTCGAACCACAGCCCGCTCGCCTTGGTCGCCGGGAGGCGGTCCAATTCTCGCGTGATGCCGAGCGCCTTGGTGAGCCGCCCCGGCCCGACGATGCTCTCCACACCGCGGATCAGGACGGCCGCCGGGTAGTCCTCGGGGCCTGTCGTCACGTTGAGCATGTGATGCATGCCGTAGGTGAAATAGACGTAGAGGGCGCCGGCCGGCCCGAACATGACGGAGTTGCGCGGGGTCCGCCCGCGGAAGGCGTGGGATGCCCTGTCCTTGGGCCCGTCGTACGCTTCGACCTCGGTGAGCATGTGCGCGGAGCGCACGCCGTCGCGCTCGCGCACGAGGAACTTGCCGATCAACTCCTCGGCGACGATCAGCGTCGGGCGATCGAAGAAGGACCTCCGGAGGACGCGCCGCACTACGGGCTCTGCAAGAGCCTGGCCGCCTCGAATGCGAAGTAGGTGAGGACCGCGTCGGCGCCCGCGCGCCTGAAGGCCATCAACGATTCGAGGATGGCGCGGTCGCGTTCGAGCCATCCGCGCTCGGCGGCGGCAACGATCATCGCGTACTCGCCCGACACCTGGTAGGCGAAGGTCGGCACGGCAAACGTGTCCTTTACCCGCCGCACGATGTCGAGATAGGGCATGCCGGGCTTCACCATCACCATGTCGGCACCCTCGGCGATGTCGAGGGCGACCTCGCGCAGCGCTTCGTCCCCGTTGGCGGGATCCATCTGGTAGGTCTTCTTGTCACCGGCGAGCAGCTTTCTGGAGCCGACCGCGTCGCGGAACGGCCCATAAAACGCCGAGGCATATTTCGCCGCGTAGGACAGGATCTGCACATCGGTGAAGCCGGCGCGGTCGAGCGCGTCGCGGATGGCGCCGACGCGGCCGTCCATCATGTCGGACGGCGCGATGACGTCGCAACCGGCCTGCGCTTGCACGACCGCCTGGCGGCACAGCACGCCGATGGTCTCATCGTTGAGGATGACGCCGTCCTTCAGCAGACCGTCGTGGCCGTGGCTGGTGTATGGGTCGAGCGCCACGTCGCAGATGACGCCAAGCTCCGGCTGCGCCGCCTTGATGGCGCGCACGGCGCGGCAGATGAGATTGTCCGCATTGAGCGCCTCACTGCCGTCGTCGCCCTTGAGTTTGTCGTCGATGCGCGGGAAAAGTGCGACGGCGGGGATGCCAAGGCGCTTGGCTTCTGCGGCGGCTTGGACCGCACGGTCGATGGACAGGCGCTGTACGCCCGGCATCGAGGCAATGTCTTCGGCGACGTTCTTGCCCTCGATGACGAACAGCGGCGCGATCAGGTCGCTGGCCGCGAGGCGATGCTCGGCGACGAGCGCGCGCACCCACGCAGAGCGCCGGTTGCGGCGCAGGCGCGTGCGCGGGAAGGACCCGAGGGGTGACGGCTTGGTGGACATGACGTTCGTGAGCGCGGGCGTGAGCGCGGGCCAGAATAGGGGGACGACCCCGTGAAAGCCACCGCCCGCGCGCTTTCGCCCCTGTTCCTCAGCGTCGGCGTCCTCAGCCTGGGCAACGGCCTGTTCACGATCCTGCTCGGCCTACGCATGACGGCCGATGGCTACTCGTCGATGGAAACCGGCCTCGTGCTCGGCGCCTACTTTGCCGGGTTCATCCCGGCCATGCTGACGGCGCCCTCCATCATCGCCCGCGTTGGCCACATCCGCGGCTACGCCGCCTTCGCGGCGATCGCCGGGGCGGCGGTTCTACTGCTGCCGATCGTCACGCACTTCGCGGTGTGGGTCGCGGTGCGGGTGGTCATCGGCTTCTGCCTCGCCGCCCTGTTCATGACCGTCGAGTCCTGGCTCAACGTCCGCACCGAGAACCGTTCGCGCGGCCGTCTCATCGGCCTCTACCAGGCGGTCATCCTCGTCTCGGTCAGCGTCGCGCAGCTCGCGGTCGGCTACGGCGAGCCGACCGGCTTCGCGCTCTTCAGCGCGGTTGCGATGCTGTACGCCTTGTCGCTGGTGCCGGTGGCGCTGACCCGCGCCGAGCCGCCGCCGCTGACGCCGCCGTCGCGGCTTGGCCTGCGCCAGCTGTTGCACGTCTCTCCGCTTGCCGTGGCGGTGACCTTCGGCGCCGGCGTCATCAACAGCGCCTACTCGAACATGGGACCGGTGTTCGCGGTCTGCGTCGGCATGGACGTGCACGGTGCCGGACGCTTCATGGCCATCGGCGTGCTCAGCGCTCTCGTGATGCAGTATCCGTTCGGCTGGCTTTCGGATCGCGTCGATCGGCGCCACGTCGTCTTGGGAATGCTGATCGGCGTCGGCGTGGCGAGCTTCACGCTTTTGCTTGCCGCGTTGTACGCGCCCGCCTCGCTATTCCTGTTGGCGGCGGTGTTCGGTGGCATATCCTTCGCGCTCTACGCCCAGGGCGTCGCGCACGCCAACGACTACGCGGCGCCGGGCGACCTCGTCGCGGTCAGCGCGGGGCTGCTGTTGGCGCACGGCATTGGCGCCATCCTGTCGCCGGCGTTGGCCGGCGTCGTCATGGATGCGTTGGGACCGGCGGCGCTGTTCGCCTACACCGGGGCGATGGCGGCGGTGCTGGCCGCGTTCTGCTGGTACCGCATGGGCCAGCGCCAGCCTAAGCCGCTCTCCGAGCAGGCACCGTTCGCGCCTGTGCCGGAGACGACGCCACTCGCCGCCCAGCTCGACCCCCGGGTTGGGCCAGGGGTCGAGCCGCGCGGAGATGGTTCGGCTAGTCGTCAGTAGGTCTATGGGCCGGCGCGTTCGAGGCCAAGCGCTACCTTGCGGGCCGCACGTCCGTAGTGTTCGACCAGCACGGTGACGATGACCCGCTCGCCGACGCTAACGTTGTCCATGATCTTCGCGTCGAGCACCGGATAGGTCGTGCCGTCCACCACGATGGTGTTGGCGGCGATATCGCGCCGCGTCAGGACGCCCTCCACGTAGGTGCCGGGGACGATCAGGGGCGAGCCCGCCGCGGCGATGGTGAGGCGGGGCGCCGTCTGTTGTGCCGTTGCCGCGCCGCCCACCAGCAGGACCGCGGCAGCGCACGCAATGCGAATTGCTGTCGTGTTCATGGTTCCTCCTAGCGGATGGTCACTTCGACGACGCGATTGCGTGCTTCACGCGCGCCATCGGGTGTCGGAACGGGCGGCTCCATCTCGCCGGCGCCACGCAGCTCGATGCGATTCGCCGCCAAGCCACCAGCAATGAGGGCGTCACGCACGACCGCTGCGCGGCGGTCCGACAGACGCTGGTTGTACTCGACCGGGCCAGCGCGGTCGGCTTTGCCGACCAGGCGCACCATCATGTTCGGGTCGATGCGCGCGTCGGACAGGATGGCCTGCACGATCGCGTTGCTCTCGGGAGCGATCACGGCGCGATCGAACTCGAAGTAGATGAAGTGCGGTCCGGGCACGGCCAGCTGACGCGCCGGCGCTGCGGGTGCCGGCGGCGGAGCCGTGGGGGCCAGCGTGGGTGCGGGTGTGGCGACGGCCGGCGGCGGTGCCGGAGGCGCGGGCGGCGCCGCAGCTTGGGCAACCGGTGCCGGAGGCGGCGCGGCAATCACCGGCTGGCACGGCAACGCAGTGGCAGCGGGGGCGGGCGGCGCCTGGCGCAGGTTGTCGCAGGCGATCTCGGCCAGCGTGCGGTTCTGGCTGCCGGCGGTTACGCGCGCCGGGCGGACGTTGGTGCCGTTCTCTAGCACTAGACGGTAGTAGGGGGCGGCCTGGTCCATGCGGCCCTGGGCCTGGTACGCGGTGGCCAGGTTGAGCTCGTAATACGGCTCGTTCGGCGTTTCACGCACCGCGCCTTCGTAGTAGCGGGCGGTCGCGGCAGCGTCGTTGTTGTTGAATGCGCGGTAGCCGGGGCTCGTCCAGCGCGTGTTGTACTTCTCAGCGCAGCCCGCCACAGCGAGCAGCATCATGCTGAGGGGCACGACCCGTGCGGGGGCTGAGGCAAGAACCGTTCTCCACTGGGCCTGCATCGGGACCTCTTGGGTGGGAGGGAGGGGAGGGCGTAACGGCGGGCACACTCGTGCCCAACCAAGGCGTGGCCATGGCGCCAACTGGGCGCCACTGGGGCTTAAGCGTGGCGGCAGCATGGCAAGAAAAGGCCCGCTGGACCATGGGGGCAACACCCGAGGTTCCAGCGGGCCGAACACCGTATCTAGCGGGTTTGGGTCTCGCGCTCGAAGCGGGCGCGCAGCTCCTGGCGCTTGCGGTCCTCCCAGTCGGGGCCCAGCAGGCCGTCCACGCCGTAGACCTGGACGGCGTTGATGGCGAGGGCGAAGCCGATGCCGAGCAGCGGCCACACGACCCACCAGTCGCCCGGGCTGCTCATCAGGTTGATGACGAACAGCACCACGATGGTGACGCCGAAAAACCCGATGCGGCGCTGGAAGGCGCGCATCTTGTAGATGCGGCGGCGCACCTCGCGGTCGTCCTCGTCGCCGCGCTTCAGACGCGCGGCCAGGTCGGCCTCGCTGCGCTCGGCGAATTCCTTGCGTTCCGAGATCCAAATCCGCCAGCGGCGGTAGCCGCCGTGGACGCTGTCGGCGACGCCATCGGTGCCCAGCGTGCGCACCGACTGCATGGCCAGCACGAAGGCGATGCCGACGGCGGGCCACAGGAACCACATGTGGGTGTCCGCCGACATCACGTTGATCAGGAACAGGAACAGGATGGTCAGGCCGCCGTACACCATGTTGCGGTACAGGCGCTTGATGTTGGCGAGCTCGTACTCGGCCTTCTCCTCGGGCGTGCGCGGCATGCGGCGCGCGTGACGCTCGGCGCGGGTTTCTTCCTTTTCGGACCAGCTATCGTGGCGTCGGCGGCTGCGCTCCTGATGGCGCTCGCGGTGGCGGCCCCAGCCATGCTGGTGCTGCTCCCAGCGGCGCTGCCACTGGCGCTTCTCGGCCTGGCGGGCGGCGCGGGCGGGATCGAGCACGAAGGTGGTGACTTCCTCGCCGGCGAGGGTGCGGGTGCCTTCGGCCGCAAAGCTATCGACGACGGTCCCGCGCGCTGCCTCATAGATCGCGCCCGAGATGAACACGTCGCCGGGCTCGCCGAGGGCGCGCAGCGCGTCGGCCTGCGCGGCAGCGGGGCCGGTAAGGATGCCTTCGCGGCGCTCGACGGCGCCCATCGCGACGCCGGCGCGAACATCGACCTGGTCGCCTTCACCAAGCCCCTTGTTGCGCTCGTCGATCGCGTCCTGCAACGCGACGGCGCAAGACACCGCGTCGGTCGCGGACGTGAAGGTGGCCCGGAACACGCTGGCGACCGCCTCGGCGGCGACGCCGTTGTGCTTGGCGGCGAACGCCGCCACGGCCTCCTTCAGTTGGGCGACGGCGCGATCGGCCTGGGCGGGCGAATCCTTCCGGAGTCGATCAAGGTCGATGACCTCGGCGCTGACGACGGCGGCCATCAGGCTGCCGTCGGAATTGGTGCCGGAAATGCCGGACGTCTCGGTGGCCATTGTCCTCCCCTGGGCTGACGCGAAAGCCGTTGCCGCTCGCATATGGGGATGGGGGTAGGCCGCGGCAACGGGCGGCGCGGTCGAGGCCGGAGGGTCGCGGCGGTGCAGCGGCCGCCGCGGGGCGTTCCGTCTGGCGCGGATTCCCAGGTGGTTCCCGGCTCGGCTGACCTTATATTGCGGTGCGTCCGTTGAGTTTTGCCGCCGGTGGCGGCTACAACGGACCCAAGGAGTAGGCGTTCGGACGCCATGGACTATCGCAGGCACTTTGCCGACAAGCTCGCCGGCCTGAAGCAGGAAGGGCGCTACCGGGTCTTTGCCGACCTCGCCCGCCAGGCCGGGCGGTTTCCGCGCGCGACGCGGTGGCGCGCCGACGGTTCCACCCACGAGGTCATCGTGTGGTGCTCGAACGACTATCTCGGCATGGGCCAGCACCCGGTCGTGCTCGATGCGATGCGCACGGCGATCGACGAAGTCGGCGCCGGCGCGGGCGGCACACGCAACATCTCGGGCACCAACCACTACCACGTGCTGCTCGAGCGCGAGCTCGCCAACCTGCACGGCAAGGAAGCCGCACTTCTGTTCAGCTCGGGCTACAACGCCAACGAAGCTGCGTTGTCCACGCTCGGCCGCTTGCTGCCCGACTGCATCATCTTCTCGGACGAGCTCAACCACGCCTCGATGATCGAGGGCATCCGGCACTCCAAGGCAGACAAGCGCATCTTCCGCCACAACGACGTCGCCCATCTCGAGGATCTGTTGCGCAGCGCCGATGTGAACGCGCCCAAGATCATCGCCTTCGAGTCGGTGTACTCGATGGAGGGCGACGTCGCGCCGCTCGCCGAGATCGTCGCGCTCGCCGAGCGCCATGGCGCGCTCACCTATCTCGACGAAGTCCACGCTGTCGGGCTGTACGGCCACCGCGGCGCCGGCATCGCCGAGCGCGAAGGCCTGATGGGCCGCTTCGACATCATCAACGGCACGCTTGGCAAGGCATTCGGAGTTGGTGGCGGCTACATCGCCGGACCGGCCGAGATGATCGATGCCGTGCGCAGCTTCGCGCCGGCCTTCATCTTCTCGACGTCTGTGTCACCGGTGGTGGCGGCCGGCGCGCTCGCCTCCGTGCAGTACGTGCGCGCCCACAACGAGCTGCGCGAGAAGCACCAGGAGCGCGCCCAGCGACTGCGCGACCTGTTCAACGAGTACGCCCTGCCGGTGATGCACAACCAGAGTCACATCGTGCCGGTGATGGTGGGCGACCCGCGCTGCTGCAAGGACGGCTCGGACTTGCTGCTCGAGCAGTACAACATCTACGTGCAGCCGATTAACTTCCCCACCGTGCCGCGCGGCAAGGAGCGCTTCCGCTTCACGCCGTCGCCGCTCCACACCGATCAGATGATGCACGCCCTGGCGGGCGCTCTGAACGAGCTGTGGACGCGCATGCATCTCGAGCGCGCCGCCTAGTGCCCCGCAATCGCGGCACTTCCGGCAAAGAGTACCTCATCGAGTTCATCGTCCAGGGCCCGTACGTGCGCGTCTGCGCAATCGACCCGGAGACCGGCGTCGAAGCCGTGTCCGTCGGAGCCGCGTCCGCGTCGAAGGACGAGCTCAGCCGCCTCGCCGTGCGCAAGCTCGAGTACGTGCTGGCGAAGAAGAAGGGGACGCTGCCCGACGACGAGGACCCTCAGGGCGGAACGTTCGCTTAGGGCCACCGCCTGGGCAGGCTCGTCCTGTTGCGTGGGCGGCGCAGTCTTTCGGAGAGGTATTCCACGCGCCCCCCAGCCCCGAGGGGGGGGAGGGGACGGAGGCCGAAAGGGCGCGTGGAAAGGCGGAACCGCGCTGCTAGCGGTCGTTGGAACGTCGGCGGCCGGCGAACTCGCCCTTGGCGAAATCATGCGGCGCGTGATCGGCGCGCTTGGAGTTCAGCGCCTGGATGCGCGCGTAGAGCTTGTTCACCAGTTTGACGAATGCGTGGGCCATTTGGATGCTCGGGCTAAGCGGTACTAACCTGCGCCTGCTACATGGGACGTTTTGGCTCCCAAATCCATTTCGTATTCACCGTGTATCGCGACACAAAACCGCGCGCGAACTCGCGGAAATGCGCGGATGTTGCGCGCGCCTCACGTCGTGTCTCGCCGAGTCGCCGACACGCAACATTGAGTCGTGGGGCCGGCCTAGGCGTTCCGATCGTTGCGTTGTGACGTGCTGACAAGGCGGCGTGAGCGGGGCCGTCCGGCCTCGGGAACACCCGGCAACCCCGCACTAGCCCTAGCTTTCGCCCCTTTCCCTTGTGGAGCGGTGGTGCGGAAGGCCGACATATGGTATGACCGGGCCTTCGTCGATTTACCCCTAAGTACTTGTCATGGGCCAAGAAACGGTCGCGCTTGCGTCCGACCACGGCGGCTACGAGCTCAAGGAAGTCCTGAAGCGCGAGCTCGCCGCCAAGGGCTACAAGCTCCTCGATCTCGGCACGAATTCCGCCGATTCCGTCGACTATCCCGACTTCGGCAAGGCGCTGGCGGAGGCGGTTGCCTCCGGCAAGGCGACGCGTGGCGTCGGCATCTGTGGTAGCGGCATAGGCATCTCGATCGCCCTCAACCGCCAGCCGGGGGTCCGCGCCGCCCTGGTGGGCGACAGCTTGAGCGCGCGACTCTCCCGCCAGCACAACGACGCGAACGTCCTGTGCCTGGGCGCCCGCACCACGGGAATCGATGTCGCGAAAGATTGCCTCAACGCATTCCTGTCGACCGCGTTCGAAGGTGGCCGCCACACGCGCCGCGTCGAGAAGTTGGGCTGAGGGACCATGGCCAACATACGGGGATTCTTCGATGCCGACCTGGCGCGCGACGACGCCGAGGTCTTCACCGCCATCGAGCACGAGATCGTCCGCCAGCAGGACGAGATTGAGCTGATCGCCTCCGAGAACATCGTCAGCCCGGCCGTGCTGCAGGCGCAGGCCTCGGTGCTCACCAACAAGTACGCCGAAGGCTATCCCGGCAAGCGCTACTACGGCGGCTGCGAGCACGCCGATGTGGTCGAGAACCTCGCCATCGAGCGCGCCAAGAAGTTGTTCGGCTGCGCCTTCGCCAACGTCCAGCCGCATTCCGGTAGCCAGGCCAACCAGGGCGTGCTCAACGCGCTGATCAAGCCGGGCGACACCATCATGGGCATGTCGCTCGCCGCCGGTGGCCATCTCACGCATGGCGCGCCGCCCAACCAGTCGGGCAAGTGGTTCGTCTCGGTGCAGTTCGGCGTGCGCCGTCAGGACGCGCGCATCGACTTCGACGAAGTCGAGGCCCTCGCCAAGCAGCACAAGCCGAAGCTCATCATCGCCGGCGGCTCGGCGTATCCGCGCCAGGTCGACCACGCCAAGTTCCGCGAGATCGCCGACAAGGTCGGCGCGCTGTTCATGGTGGACATGGCGCACTACGCGGGACTGGTCGCGGCGGGGCTGCACCCCAATCCATTCCCGCACGCCCACGTCGCCACCACGACGACGCACAAGACTCTGCGCGGACCGCGCGGCGGCATGATCCTCACCAACGACGAGGACATCGCCAAGAAGGTCAACTCGGCCATCTTCCCCGGCATCCAGGGCGGGCCGCTGATGCACGTCATCGCCGCCAAGGCGGTGGCGTTCAAGGAAGCGCTTGACCCGTCCTTCAAGGAATACGCGAAGAACGTCATCGCCAACGCCCGCGTGCTGGCGGAGACGCTTTCGGTGCGCGGCCTCGACATCGTCTCGGGCGGCACCGACACGCACTTGCTGCTGGTCGATCTGCGGCCGAAGAAGCTGACCGGCAAGGCGGCCGAAGCGACGCTCGGCAACGCCAACATCACCTGCAATAAGAACGGCATTCCGTTCGATCCGGAGAAGCCGACCGTGACTTCGGGCGTGCGCCTGGGGAGTCCGGCCGGCACCACGCGCGGCTTCGGCCAAGCCGAGTTCCGCGAGATCGGCAGGCTCATCGCCGACGTGCTCGATGGCCTGGCGAAGAATCCGGACGACAACTCCGCCGCCGAGGACAAGGCGCGCAGCGAAGTACTCGCGTTGTGCAAACGCTTTCCGATCTATTCCGATCTTGGCTGGTGGCGGCGCACGGCGTCCCGCCCGCGCGTGAACTAGGGGGAAGTCCATGCGTTGCCCGTTCTGTGGAAATGCCGACACGCAGGTGAAGGACTCACGACCGACCGAGGACAACGCCTCGATCCGCCGCCGGCGCTTCTGTCCGTCGTGCGGGTCGCGCTTCACGACGTTCGAGCGCATTCAGCTGCGTGAACTCACGGTGGTGAAGAAGACCGGCCAGCGCGTGCCGTTCGATCGCGACAAGCTGATGCGCTCCATCCTGATCGCGACGCGCAAGCGACCTGTCGAGCACGACCGCATCGAACGAATGGTCAGCGGCATCGTGCGGCGCCTCGAAAGCCTCGGCGAGTCCGAGATCCAGTCGAACGTCATCGGCGAGATGGTGATGGACGCGCTGTCGAACCTCGACCAGGTCGCCTACGTGCGCTTCGCCTCGGTCTATCGCAATTTCCGCGAGGCCCGCGACTTCGAGACCTTCGTGGGCGAGCTGAGTGGCGAATCCGAAAGCTGACCCCCGCGCCGGACACGGCGGCGCGCAATCACACGACCCCGATCACATGCGGGCCGCGCTGCGGCTGGCCCGCCGCAGCCTCGGGCGCGTGTGGCCGAACCCTGCGGTCGGTTGCGTCATCGTCGATAGGGACGGCGGAGTAGTCGGTCGCGGCTGGACTCAGCCGGGCGGACGCCCGCACGCCGAGACCGAGGCGCTGGCCCGGGCCGGCGCGGCTGCCAAAGGCGCCTCCGCGTACATCACTCTCGAGCCGTGCGCCCACGCCAGCACCCGCACGGACGGGGCGCCGTCGTGCGCCCAAGCGCTGGCGCGCGCCGGCATCGCCCGCGTGTTGGTCGCGATGCGCGATCCCGATCCGCGCACCAACGGCGGCGGCATCGCCTTCCTGCAGGGCGCCGGCGTCGAGATCGTCGAAGGATTGTCAGAGGCCGAGGCGCGCTCCATTAATGCCGGCTTCCTGCTGCGCGTGACCAGCGGTCGCCCGCTCATCACGCTGAAAGTCGCCTCGTCTCTCGACGGCCGCATTGCCACAGGCTCCGGCGAATCCAAGTGGATCACGGGGGAGCCGGCGCGCGCCCAGGCGCACGCGCTGCGCGCGCGCCATGACGCCGTGGTGGTCGGGTCCGGCACCGTGCTGGCCGACGACCCCGAACTCACATGCCGCTTGCCCGGCCTCGCCGATCGCTCGCCGGTGCGCGTCGTGTTCGACGGCCGCCTGCGTACGCCACTCACCGCCAAGATCGTCGCCACCGCGCGCCAGACGCCGACGTGGATCGTCACGTTGGCCGGCGTCGATGCCGCGCGCCAGCGCGCGTTCGCCGCTGCCGGCGTGACGCTGCTCCTGGTGTCAGCGGGTCGCGAAGGGCATCCCGATCCCAAGGCTGCATTCGCCGCGCTGGCGGGCAGGGGCATCACGCGCGTGTTGGTCGAAGGCGGCCGCCATCTCACCGCAGCGTTGCTGCGCGACGGCCCCATCGATCGCATGGTGTGGTTCCGCGCTCCCATGATGCTGGGCGGCGACGGCGTCCCTGCCGCCGAGTCGTTCGGCCTGCAGCAGCTGAATGCAGCGCCGCGCTTCCAGCGCGAGGGCGTCTCCCAGGCCGGCGACGACATGGTCGAGACCTATAAGGTGCGCTGAGCGCGGCATGTTCACCGGCATCGTCACGCACATCGGCTCGGTGCGGCGTGTCGCCGCTGCAGCCGGAGGCTCGCGCTTCGAGATAGCTGCCGAGGTCGGCACGCTGGGCCTCGGCGCCTCGATCGCGTGCTCCGGCGTCTGCCTGACGGTGGTCGAGGAGGGGGCCGGCTGGTTCGGCCTCGACGCCTCGGCCGAGACACTGTCCAAGACGACCCTCGGTACCTGGCGCCAGGGCACGCGCATCAACCTCGAGCGCCCGCTCAAGGTTGGCGACGAGCTCGGCGGCCATTTCGTGCTGGGTCACGTTGACGCGGTGGGCGATCTGGTCGGGCGGGCCCCCGATGGCGACTCAGTGCGCTTCACCGTGCGGGCGCCTGCTGCGCTGCGGCATCTGCTCGCCCCAAAGGGCTCCGTCACCCTCGATGGGGTGGCCTTGACGATCAATGAGGTGGACGGGACGACGTTTGGAGTAAGTATCATCCCCCATACGTTGGCCGTGACGACGCTCGGTAACTTGCGCGCCGGCGCGCGGCTCAACCTGGAAGCCGACCCGCTGGCGCGCTATGTCGCCCGCATCGCCGAGGTTGGCCGAGCAAGCTAGGACCCATGGAATTGTCGCGTACCACCCGCCTGGCGCCGATCGAGGAGATCATCACCGACGTTCGCGCCGGCAAGTTCGTCGTCGTCGTCGACGATGAAGGCCGCGAGAACGAGGGCGACCTCATCATCGCCGCCGAGCGCGCCGACGCCGCCGCCGTGAACTTCATGGCGATGCATGGCCGCGGCCTGATCTGCCTGCCGATGACGCGCCATCGCGTCGAGGAACTCGACCTGCCGCTGATGGCACCGCGCAACCTCAGCCGCCATCAGACTGCCTTCACCGTTTCCATCGAAGCGCGCGAGGGCGTGACGACCGGCATCTCTGCTTCCGATCGTGCGCGCACCATCGCTGTCGCCATCGGCGCGGGCAACAAGAAGACCGGCAAGGACGACATCCATTCGCCGGGCCACGTCTTTCCGCTGGTCGCCAGTGACGGCGGTGTGCTCGTGCGCGCAGGTCATACCGAAGCGGCGGTCGATCTCGCGCGGCTCGCCGGATTCATTCCGGCGGGTGTTATCTGCGAGATCATGAACGACGACGGCAGCATGGCGCGCCTGCCGCACCTGTTGGACTTCGCCGCCAAGCACAACCTGAAGGTTGGCAGCATTGCCGACCTCATCGCCTATCGCCGCCGCCACGACGTGATCGTGCGGCGCGCCATGGAGACGGAGCTCGCCAGCCGCTACGGCGGCGCCTTCCACATGATCGTCTACGCCAACACGGTCGAGTACGCCGAGCACATCGCCCTGGTGAAGGGCGACCTGAGCGCGCCGGGCCCTGTGCTGGTGCGGATGCACGGCGTCAACGTGCTGTCCGATCTCCTCGGTGCGGAAGGCCCGCGCGACGTAATGCTGCACGAAGCCATGCGCATGATCGGCGACGAGGGACGCGGCGTCATTGTCCTCATCCGCGAACCGCGTGCTACCGCAGTGTCGGATGCGCTGCGCGTCAAGCGCGGCGACCGGCCAGAGCCGCCGGCGCTGCGCGAGTACGGCATCGGCGCGCAGATCCTGCTCGACCTCGGCGTGCGCGAGATGGTGCTGCTTTCGAACTCGCACCGCACGCCGGTGGGCCTTGACGGCTACGGCCTGAGCATCGTCGGCGAACGCAAGATTCCGGTCGCGCCCGACGAGCGCGCCGCCCAAGATTCGCGCGGCTAGCATGGCAGGCACCATCGACCACCTGCTGGTGATCCAATCGCGCTTCTACGACGAGATCGCCGACGAGATGCTGCGCGGCGCCACCGCCGTCCTTGCCGCCGCCAACGTCAAGCACACGGTCGTCTCGGTACCTGGCTGCCTCGAGATCCCCGCTGCCATCACATTCGCGGCGCGCGGTGACGAGATGCGCCCCGGCGGCAAGCCCGCGTTCGACGGCTATGTCGCGCTCGGGACGGTGATCCGCGGCGACACGGACCACTACGAGTACGTCGCCGGCGAGTGCATGCGCGGCCTCTCGCACGCGGTACGCCACCATGGTGTTGCCCTCGGCAACGGCGTGCTTACCTGCAACACCTATGAGCAGGCGTGGGAACGCGCGCAGGTGGCCAAGGGAGACAAGGGTGGCATCGCCGCGCGCGCGGCGCTGGCCATGATCGCGCTCCGCCGCTCGTTGACCTCGCCATGAGCACCGCTATCCCGATCCCGCAGGAATCCGAGCGCGAGCTCCTACACCGGCGCAGCGTCGCCCGCCTTGCCGCGGTCCAGGCGCTGTACCAGATCGACTTCGGTGGCGGCCGCACCGAGGACGTCATTAGCGAGTTCGTTGACCACCGTTTCGGCGCCGAGATCGACGGTGAGCGCCTCGGCAAGGCGGACCCCGACTTCTTCCGCGCCCTGGTGCGCGGCGGGGTAGGGCGTCAGGAGGAGCTCGACGCGCTGCTCAAGGGCTCTCTGTCGAGGGCGCGCGACCCGTCGCGTCTCGACGGCATCCTGCGTGCGCTGCTGCGCGTCGCGGCCTTCGAGCTGCTGGCGCGCAAGGACGTTCCGGCCAAGGTCGCCATCGATGAGTACATCGAGGTCGCGCACGCCTTCTTCACGGGCCCCGAGCCGAAGCTCGTCAACGGGGTGCTCGACAATCTTGCGCGCCATCTGCGGCCAGGCGAGGTTGCGTAGCAAGAAGTGAAAAGGCGAGGCGAGTTCGAGCTGATCGCACAGGTGTTCGCTCCCCTCGCCAAGGTGGGGGCGGGCGCGTTCACCTCTGCGTTCGGACTCGGCGACGACGCCGCGATCGTTCGCCCGCCGCCGGGCATGGAGCTGGTGGTGTCCGCCGACGCCATGGTGCGCGGCGTGCATTTCGAACACCGCACCGACCCGGCCGATGTCGGCCGCAAGCTGTTGCGCGTAAATCTCTCGGACCTCGCCGCCAAGGGCGCGCTGCCGATCGCCTACATGCTCACCGCTGGGTGGCCGCCGGACATCGGTGACGACTGGATCAATCGCTTCGCCACCGGCCTCGCCGAAGATCAGGCCAACTACAACTTGGCTCTCATCGGCGGCGATACGATTGCGACACCCAACGACCTTGTGCTGTCGGTGACCATCGTCGGCCAGGTGCCGAGCGGCACCATGCTCCGGCGTGGCGGCGCGCAGCCGGGCGACGATGTCTACGTCTCGGGCACCATCGGCGATGCACGCCTTGGCTTGCTGGTGGCCCAAGGTGCCCTGACGCTCGGCGAGCCGGACGCTGCGTTCCTGCGCGCCCGCCTCGACCGTCCGAGCCCGCGCATCCGCCTGGGACAGGAGTTGCGGTTGGTCGCCCACGCCGCCATCGACGTCTCCGACGGCCTGCTCGCCGACCTCGGGCACGTCTGCGAGCAATCGGGCGTTGGCGCGGTTGTTGAGGAGGCCGCGCTGCCACAGTCCGCCGCCGCCCGGCGCGCCCTCGCCTTGGTGCCGACCGAGCGGCGGAGCCTCGCTGCCTTCGGCGACGATTACGAGATCCTTTTCACAGCCGATGGCAACGACGCCTCGCGCGTGGTGGCACTGGCCAGCCGCATCGACCTGCCCCTGACCCGCATCGGCCGTATCGTCGCCCGCCCCGGGGTCCGGGTCATGGACCCGTCGGGCATGGAAATTCCCTACGAGCGGCGCGGTTTTCAGCATTTCTGAGGCAAGGGACTTGTCGCGGCGTTTCCAAACACCGGCGTTGCAGGGATAATGGCGCCGACCCATGCGCCTCATCGTCATTACTGTTCTTCTCGTCCTCGTATTCAGCGCCTTCTTGGCCGGCGTCACCTTCGTCCTGTCGAACTTCGAGGACCTGTCGGACGGCGTCAACGAAGAGGTCCTGGTCAAGGGCTTCGTGCCCCTCGACAACATCCCGTATCCCGTCAGTTCGGCGAACGTCCTCGACCACTATGTGGCCATCGACTTGCGCCTCGAGATCAACGACATCCGCCGCGAAGGCGAGATCACGGCCCTCATGCCGCGCATCCGCGACGCCATCGTCCGCGATGCCCACCGTGCCGGCCCGCGCCGCGCCGACGGGGTCGAGAGCATCGACCTCGTCCGGGTCAAGGATCGCGCCAAGACCATGGCCAACCAGATCCTGGGCGGCGAGGTCGTCGGCCGCGTCCTCATCACGCGGGTCGCCAAGCTGGTTGCTTGAGGCGCCGCCGGGCCTGAACAGCCCAAAAAGTCGGCAAGAAAATTGCCTTCGGGCGTCAACTCTGGCATAAGGCGGCCACTTTTCGGCTTCTCGCGCGGCTCGGGGCGCGCGTGTTCTTAGAAGTAGTCCCGAACTGAAATCCTAATTAACGAGGGGATGACGACATGAGCTTGCTGCCAATGCATTGGCTTGCCATTGCTGCCGGTGCGTTTGCCGTTCTGTATGCGATCTACGCCAGCCGTGCGGTGCTTGCCGCCGACGCTGGTACCGCACGCATGCAGGAGATTTCTGCCGCAATTCAGGTTGGCGCGAGCGCCTATTTGAATCGGCAGTACCGCACGATCGGCATCGTCGGCGTCGTCATCTTCATCATCTCCGGTCTGTTCCTCGACTGGTACTCGGCCTTCGGCTTCTTGATCGGGGCTGTGCTGTCGGGTGCTGCCGGTTACATCGGCATGAACGTCTCGGTGCGTGCCAACGTGCGCACCGCCCAGGCGTCGTCGAAGGGTCTGCAGGAAGGCCTCGACGTGTCGTTCCGCGCCGGCTCGGTGACGGGCATGCTCGTCGCCGGTCTCGCGCTGCTCTCGGTCGCGGTCTATTACGCGATCCTCATCGCCGCCGGCCTCGACATCCGCGACATCGTCACGGCGCTCGTCGCGCTCGGCTTTGGCGGCTCGCTCATCTCGATCTTCGCCCGTCTCGGCGGCGGCATCTTCACCAAAGGCGCCGACGTCGGCGCCGACCTCGTCGGCAAGGTCGAGGCGGGAATTCCCGAAGATGACCCACGCAACCCGGCCGTGATCGCCGACAACGTCGGTGACAACGTCGGCGACTGCGCCGGCATGGCCGCGGACCTCTTCGAGACCTATGCGGTGACTCTGGTCGCCACCATGGTGCTGGCGTCGATCTTCTTCTCGGGCGCTACAGCGGAGATGGCCATGGTGCTGCCGCTTGCCATCGGCGGCATCTGCATCTTCACGTCAATCCTCGGCACGTTCTTCGTCAAGCTCGGTGGCGGCACCAACATCATGGGCGCCCTCTACAAGGGCTTCATCGTCTCGGCGGTGTCGTCGGCGGTGGTCATCTATCCGACCATCTCTTACACGCTGGGCGGCATGGACACCGTGCTGCGCCCGGCGGACGGCAGCGGGCTCACCTTCACGGGCATGGACCTGTTCTGGTCGGCGATCCTCGGCTTGGTGGTTACCGGTCTACTGATCTGGGTGACCGAGTACTACACCGGCACCAAGGGACGTCCGGTGAAGTCGATCGCCCAGGCCTCCACCACCGGCCACGGCACCAACATCATCCAGGGTCTCGCCATCTCGATGGAAGCGACGGCGCTGCCGGCGCTCATCATCTGCGGCGGCATCATCATCGCCTACATCCTCGCCGGCCTGTTCGGTGTCGCCATCGCGGTGACCGCGATGCTGGCGCTAGCCGGCATGGTCGTGGCGCTCGACGCGTACGGCCCGGTGACGGACAACGCGGGCGGCATCGCCGAGATGGCGGGCATGCCCAAGGAAGTCCGCAAGATCACTGACGCTCTCGACGCGGTCGGCAACACCACGAAGGCCGTGACCAAGGGCTACGCGATCGGTTCCGCCGGTCTCGCCGCGCTGGTGCTGTTCGGCGCCTACACCCAAGACCTCGAGCACTTCTTCGGTGATCTCAACGTCGACTTCTCGCTCAACAATCCGTACGTCGTCGTCGGCCTGTTGATCGGCGGCATGCTGCCGTACCTGTTCGGCGCAATGTCGATGACCGCGGTAGGCCGCGCTGCCGGCTCGGTGGTGGTGGAAGTCCGCCGCCAGTTCCGCGAGATCAAGGGCATCATGGAGGGCACGGCGAAGCCGGATTACGGGCGCGCCGTCGACCTCCTCACCAAGGCGGCGATCCGGGAAATGATCCTTCCGTCGCTGCTGCCGGTGCTCGCTCCGGTCGTCGTCTACTTCGTCATCAACTGGATCGCCGGCCAGGAGCAGGCGTTCTCGGCGGTGGGCGCGATGCTGCTCGGCACCATCGTCACCGGCTTGTTCGTCGCCATCTCGATGACGGCGGGCGGCGGTGCGTGGGACAACGCCAAGAAGTACATCGAGGACGGCAACCACGGCGGTAAGGGCTCTGACGCCCACAAGGCCGCGGTGACCGGCGACACGGTCGGCGATCCGTACAAGGACACCGCCGGTCCGGCCGTCAACCCGATGATCAAGATCACCAACATCGTCGCGCTGTTGCTGCTGGCCGGGTTGGCTGGCTAGCAACCGCGCCACGGCGCAAGCGAAAACGGCCGGGCGCAAGCCCGGCCGTTTTGCTTTTTGTCGGTCTTCGTCGCGGCTACTGCGGTCCCGCCTGACGTGTCGCGCCCGGATTGAAGCGTCCGATATTGCCGAGCAGCTGCTCCATGATGCCGATCTCGCGCCCGCGCGTCGGCGTCTCGCGGCCCACCGGGTTGACCTTCATCGCATCGGCGAGCGAGTAGCGCTGTACGTCCTCGACGACGCCGGCGTCGGTGAACAGGATCGCCACCACCTGCTGGTCGACCACCTCCGGCACCTTGTAGGCCACGGTTTCCGTTTGGCCGCCGATGTAGTACCAGCTATTCGAATGGAACGTGCCGACCGCGGTTGGCGTCCCCATCGCGACCAGGACCGTATTGCGGGTGTCGCGGCCCGGGGTGATGCCGGCCACAGCACGCTCGTTAAGGATGTAGCCGCGCGCATCGCGCACCGCCGGCACGCAGGCGCTGACGCCCTGCAGCAACAGCGCCGCACCGAGAACGAGCGCCAGCCGATGGACCGAAGCGTGTTTCACCAAACCCCCGCCAAACCCCTGTGCCACCTTCGCAGAGGCCGCAAAGCCCTGTCAACGCGCGCCCGGCGCGCGGCGCGCGCCTTCGGCCTGGGGCCAACGCGCGCCTTCGGCGCGACGAAGGCCTGACCGTGCTGGAGTTCCTGCGCCGCCGCATCCGCGCGCGCCGCGAGCCGCCCGCCGGCCGCAAGCTCTACTTCGCGGTGTTGGCCCAAAGCCGCCTGCCCGCGTTCTACGGCTCGTTCGCGGTGCCGGACACCGTACCGGGGCGCTTCGAGATGGTGCTGCTGCACGCGGCGTTGGTGTTCCGCCGCCTGCGCCTCATCGGCGCCGAAGCGCAGCGCCTGAGCGATGAGATGTTCGACGCGATGACCGCCGACCTCGATCGCAGCATGCGCGAGGTCGGCATCGGTGACCAAGGCGTCTCCAAGCGCATGAAGCTCATGGCGGGCAGCTTCTACGGCCGGGCGCAGGCCTACGAGCAGGCGCTGTCCGGCGCCGAGAGCCTCGACGACGCCCTGCGCCGCAACCTCTACGGCACCGTTGCGGTCGGCGACGACGTGGTGGCGCGCATGGCCGCCTACGTTCGCGCCGCCGCCGCTGGCGCCGACGCCCAGTCCTTCGCGGATCTGCGCGAGGGCCGCCCCGGCTTCTCCTCGACGCCATACCGCGCGGGCACCCAGTAGCCCGTCTCGGCGGATTTCGCCGCGGCGCGTCAGGTGCACACCGGATGGCAGCCGCCGCCCGCGGCAGGTTTCCTACTTGAGCGGGGCCGCGGTGGATCCCAGGGCCCGCCACTTCGCCGTGGGTGGCGTCCGCTCGGCGGCGCCGACGTCGAGGTGCCACGCAAGACACAAGCAGAAGAGGGAGGCCTCATGCACGCCCGTCTCATGCAAGCCGTCTGCGCGCCGTTGGCCGCGCTGATGTTCGTCACCGCCGGTCCGCTGCCCATGGCGCACGCCGCGATGGTGCCGACCGAGCAGGTGC
Organism: Rhizobium sp. Q54; assembly: GCA_945947575.1. Lineage (GTDB taxonomy): Bacteria > Pseudomonadota > Alphaproteobacteria > UBA2966 > CAIVPW01 > CAIVPW01. The sequence continues at coordinate 33,838 of CAMEYM010000002.1, read as the reverse complement.
TACGCTCCGCCGATCAGGCAACGCCGGTTAATGTCGCCACGGACCGCGAGCGTCTCGCCACATTCCTCGCCCGCGAGGACGTGCGCCGCCAGATGCAGTCGCTTGGCGTTGATCCGAGCGAGGCCACCCAGCGCGTCGCGGCGATGTCCGACGCCGAGGTGGTGCGCGTGGTCGGCAAGCTCGATCAAATCCCCGCCGGCGCCGGTCTCCTGGGCACGTTGATCTGGGCGGTGGTCGTCATTGCCATCATCCTTCTGATCACCGATCTGCTCGGCATCACCGACGTCTACCCGATCGGCAACTAGTTGCCCCGTCAGGTGCACATGTCTGTCGCGATCTACGCACGTCTCCGGGCGATCCGCGGGGCTGGCGCCGCCACGATGGCGCTCGTCCTCTTGCTGGTCCTGTCCGCGTGCGCGGGTCCGCAGACGGCGCGGTTCCTGACCGACGCCTCCGACCTTCCTTTCCGAAGCGAGGTCGGAGGCGTGCCCTTCTTTGCCCAGACCGACAACTTCTGTGGGCCGGCCACGCTCGCCATGGCCGCGACCTGGGCGGGCACGCCGCTCACCCAGGCAGAAGCGGCCGCGCAGGTCTTCACGCCCGGCAAGCAGGGGACGCTGCGCGACGACATGGTCGCCGCGGCGCGCCGCAATGGCCTTCTCGCCGTGCCGGTCACCGACATGCGGGCGCTGTTCCAGGAGATCGCCGACGGCCACCCGGTGATCGTGTTCCAGAACCTCGCGCTAGATATCTTGCCGGTGTGGCACTACGCCGTCGCATACGGCTACGACCTCGATCGCGGTGTCATTCTTTTGCGCTCGGGACTCGATGAGACCCGCGCCACTCCGCTCGACACCTTCGAGCGCACCTGGGCGCGCGGCGACCACTGGGGTCTGGTGGTGCTGCCGGCCGCGGGTTGGCCCGCGACCGCGAGCGAACGCGCCGTCGTAGAGGCTGCGGTTGGGCTTGAGCTTGCCGGCCACGGCCGCGCCGCCGGTGCCGTCTACGCCAATGCCGTCCAGCTCTGGCCGGAGGGCTACACCGCCTGGTTCGGCCTCGGCAATGCCCGCTATGCCACCCGCGACTATCGCGGCTCGGCCGAGGCGTTCCGCCAGGCCACCCGCCTGCGCCCCAACGACGCCGTCGCATGGAACAACCTTGCCTACGCCCTCGCCGGCAATGGACGCCTCCCCGAGGCCCGCGAGGCCGCCGAGCAGGCGGTCAGGCTGGCGCCGCTGGGCGGCGAGGGGCCCTACCGCGACACGCTCGCCGACATCAACGCCCTGGCGGCCCGTCCTGCCGGCTAGTTGACCCCCGCGACTGGGGGCACTACGTATGCCCCCCTCGCGGCCACAGAGCCGCCTATTCCTCCCAGGACGAGACGTGTCGTCGCAGCAGGCGGCCCCGGAATTCCGGCGCATGATCGAAGTCGCCACCCTTGGCGAACGCGAGGAACGCGTGGTCCTTGCGGCCACGCCCGAGGAGCGCGCTGCGTTGGCCAAGCGCACCGGGGTCCGGGTCGTCGAGGCCCTGGAAGCCGAGGCCTTCGTGCGGGCCCTGAGTGCGGGCGGGGCGCGGGCCCGGGTGACTTTCCATGCCGACGTGATACAGTCCTCCGTCGTGACACTCGAGCCGGTGCAGAGCCGGATCGATGAGGCGTTCGAGGTGGAGTTCCAGCCCCGAGGCGACGCCGACGAGGCCAAGGAATCCGAGGACGAATTTTCTCTCGAAGCGTTGCGGGACCTCGAAGCGTCGGAGCCGCCGGGTGAGGTGGTCGATGGCTGGTTCGATTTGGGCGACATGATCGCCCAGTATTTGTCTCTGGCGATCGATCCGTATCCCCGCCACCCCGGCGAGGAGTTCGGCGAATGGCACGACACGCCTGAGAAGGGCGAAGGCAAGAAAGAAGGGCCGTTCGCGGCCCTGAAAAACTGGAGGAGCAGGGCGTAACGTGGCGGTACCGAAGCGAAAGAAGACTCCCTCAACGCGCAACATGCGCCGTTCTCATGACGCGCTGTCGCCGTCGGCGTACACCGAGTGCCCGAACTGCGGCGAGAACAAGCGCCCACATCACGTGTGCGGCGCCTGCGGCCACTATGACGGCCGCGAAGTTTCCGAGGCCAAAGAGGCCTAGACTTGCACCGCTGCTGGGGGTCGGCTTCGTCGACCCCAACCCGGGGTGACAGATGAGCGCGGAGATGGTGATCGCTCTCGATGCCATGGGGGGCGACCACGCTCCCGCCATGGTGCTCGAAGGCGCGGCCATCGCACGCGGGCGCATGCCCAACCTGCGCTTTCTGCTGTTCGGTGATCAGGAACGTCTGACGTCCCTGCTTGCGCAGTACCCGCAGTTGCGGGACGGCGTCGAGATTCGCCACGCCGCCCAGGTCATCGGCCCGTCCGACAAGCCAAGTCAGGCCCTGCGCCGCAGCCCGCAATCGAGCATGCGCCTCGCCATCGAGGCGGTGCGCGACGGCCACGCCGCCGGCGTGCTGTCGGCCGGCAACACCGGCGCGCTGATGGCGCTGTCCCGCTTCGTCCTCAAGATGCAGCCCGGCGTCGATCGCCCGGCCATGGTTTCCTATTTTCCGACCGCGCGCGGCGAGAGCGCCATGCTCGACCTCGGCGCCAACGTTGAGTGCGACGCGCGCCATCTGGTTCAGTTCGCGATCCTCGGCGCCGGTTTCGCCCGCAGCGTGCTGGGTGTCGAACGCCCAGTGGTCGGCCTCCTGAACGTCGGCGCCGAAGAGCTCAAGGGTCACGACGAAGTGCGGGCGGCCGGGCAAATCCTGCGCGAGGCCAAGTTCGGCTTCGACTTCCACGGCTTTGTCGAAGGCGACGATATCGGCGCCGGCACCGTGGACGTGGTGGTGACCGATGGCTTCACCGGCAACGCCGTGCTGAAAGCCACCGAGGGCACCGCCAAGCTCATCTCGCAGTTCCTCAACCTCGCGTTCCGCCGCTCTTGGGTATCCAAGCTCGGCTACGTGCTTGCGAAGCCGGCCCTCGACTCGCTCCGCGCCAAGCTCGATCCGCGCCAGTACAACGGCGCCCTCTTCCTCGGCCTCAACGGCGTCGTGGTGAAGAGCCACGGCGGCACCGACGGCGAGGGCTTTGCCTCGGCGATCTCGGTCGCCGCCGACATGGTGCGTGGCGACTTCAACGAGCGCATCCACGCCGACCTCGACGTCTTCGACCATCGCGAGGTTGCAGCCGAGCCACTGCCCACCAAGGCCGCCTCGTGAGCATTCGTCCGCCGGCCGGCATGTTGGACGCCGCCGCCGCACAGGCGCGCGCCAGTACCGTGCGGTCCCAGATCGCGGGCTGCGGCTCGTACCTGCCTGAGCGCATGGTCACCAACCACGACCTCGCCAAGCTGGTCGACACGTCCGACGAGTGGATCGTCGAGCGCACCGGCATTCGCGTCCGCCACGTCGCCGCTGAGGGCGAGTTCACGTCCCACCTGGCGGTGAAGGCCTCCGAGCGTGCGCTTGCCGCCGCTGGCACCAAGGCCGACGCCGTGGACCTCATCGTCCTCGCCACCACGACGCCCGACGAGACGTTCCCCGCGACCGCCACCCGCGTCCAGGAACGCCTCGGCATGACGCGCGGCGTCGCCTTCGACGTGCAGGCGGTGTGCTCGGGCTTCATCTTCGCCCTCGCCGTGGCCGACAACTTCCTCCGACTCGGCCAGGCCGAGACGGCGTTGGTCATCGGCGCCGAGACCTTCTCGCGCATCCTCGACTGGCAGGACCGCTCGACCTGCGTCCTGTTCGGCGACGGGGCAGGGGCGGTCGTCCTCAAGGCGGGCAGGGGCAACGGCCTGCCCACCGACCGCGGCGTGCTCAGCACACGGCTGCATTCAGATGGCCGCCAGCACGATCTCCTCTACGCCAGTGGCGGCGTCTCCTCGACCAAGACCGCCGGGGTCGTCCGCATGGACGGTCCCAAGGTCTTCAAGCACGCCGTCGAAAAGCTTTCGGCGGTCGTCGAAGAAGGCCTGACCGGCGCCGGCCTGACCTCGGCGGACATCGACTGGGTCGTGCCGCATCAGGCCAATCGCCGCATCATCGACGGCGTCGGCAAGAAGCTCGGCCTACCCGGGGAGCGGGTCGTGGTCACCGTCGATCACCACGCCAACACCTCCGCCGCCTCCGTCCCGCTCGCGCTGACCGAGGCGGTCGGCGACGGCCGCATCAAGCCGAATGACGTCGTCGTCATGGAGGCCATGGGCGGCGGCTTCACGTGGGGTGCTGCCGTCGTCCGCATGTAGCCCCGCGTAGAGGCGAACGACTTCGCCACTTTCCCGCGAAAACCGGGAGTTTCGTGGCAACCAACTCCCGCAAAGTATTGAGTTTGACCCATTCTTTTGGGCGAGCTAGCCTGATGGATGAAGTCGCGCTTGCTCGGGGCCGTCGCGCGGAACGCGTGCCAGGAGCGCGGGGCGTGCCTCTGGCACGACGAGCAAACGCGGCGGGAGAAGCCCAGGGAGGGGCCTCCATCATGGCTACAATGACCCGGGCGCAGCTGGCCGAGGCCGTCTATGAGCAGGTCGGCCTTTCGCGCAACGAGTCGGCGGACTTGGTCGAGTCGGTCTTCGACGAGATCGGCGAGAGCCTGGTGCGCGGCGATACCGTCAAGATCTCGTCATTCGGCAGCTTCTACGTGCGCGAGAAGGGCACGCGCATGGGACGCAATCCGAAGACCGGGGACGAAGTTCCCATCCTGCCGCGGCGGGTGCTGGTATTCCGGCCCAGCCACGTGCTGAAGGACCTCATCAACCGGGCCCTGTCCAAGACCCCGTCGGCGGGGTAGTGACGCAGGCCGAGGCATGACCGAGACCGCACTCCGGCCGCCCCGGCGGGTGGAGAAGGCGCCTGGCGCCTTCCGTACCATCAGCGAGGTCGCCGAGGAACTCGACGTGCCGCAGCACGTGCTGCGCTTTTGGGAAAGCAAGTTCGCCCAAGTCCGCCCGCTCAAGCGCGGTGGCGGCCGGCGCTACTACCGGCCCGAGGACGTGACGCTGCTGCGCATGATTCGCGGCCTGCTGTACGACCAGGGGTACACGATCCGCGGCGTCCAGAAGGTCCTCAAGGACTCGCGTGGCGCCGACGAAATGCCGGCCGGCGCCCCGTTGGCCGACGCGGTCGCCCTCGCGCCCGAGCACCGCAAGCGGCTCGCCGCCGTGTTGCGCGAGCTCGACGAGGCTCGCGACCTGCTCCGCCGGGTCCTCGGCTAGACGCCGCTCGTTAGTGGGGAGGCGTGGCCGCGTGGACTGCACCGCCCTGCGTTGCGCGGAGTATCGCCCCACCTCATCATCGGTCGTCCGGGTGAAGTCTTCGTGGTAGGCGCCCACCGACCAGAACGGCTCCGGCGAGGCAAGGCAATGCGTCTCATCGGCGCTCGACTGCAGGTCGAGTAGCGTCCGCACCGGGCACACCGGCACGGCCAGCACCAGCCATTCGGGCTTGTTCCGGTCGATCGCCTTCAAGTCCGCCGTGCCTGCGGCGCTTGCGCTGGTGGCGCAGGGCCCTGGTCGCGGGTACAGTCCGCGCCGGTCGGAGTGTAGCGCAGCCTGGTTAGCGCACCAGACTGGGGGTCTGGGGGTCGGCGGTTCGAATCCGCCCACTCCGACCAGTATTTCAACTACTTACGAAATCATCAGGAATCTGGGGTCACAGCCGGGGTCACAAAATCACGAAAGGGCCCAGGGCCTCCGCCGGAATTGCACGACGTCCCAATTGGCCGCGGACTTCGCGCACCGTTGGGCAGTTGGTTACGCTTCCGGTCCCAATCCGGCCGGGCAGCACCGGAATGCGGGAAGGCACCCAGCGTCCGGGCGATGGTAGCTGTCGACTTTGACGCGCGGGCTCTTGATCCCGCAAACTAGGTCCGCTCTCTGGGGCTATGCGCCCTATCAAGAAGCGGTTTGGAACCCCTCCACTAACGCTGACCGAAGATCAGCTGACGAAGATCGTCGCCTCGGCGGGACGAGCACCTCTGAACGAGCGCCTCAAAGCGTTCCTCGCTTGGAGCTTGGTCGAAATTGGCGACCACTGGATCGAACAGCATCCTGAGTTGCTTTGGTCGGCGCGCGAGGCATTGGTGCGACGAGCCTTCGCCGTTATGCGTACGGCCGCGTGGTTTCATCTGGATGCCACGCAAACGAAGTTGTTCAGCCTTCTGCCTCCAGATTTCTCAAGGCCACGCTTCCACGATAGGACCCTAGGCGTCAGCGAGGTTCTCTCCTTGTTGGTGGATGTCTGGGAGTCATTATGGGGACCCGCTCACCTTTCTGGGGGATCGCAAACACGAAGGGACTTGCACGGAGCGTCGGCCGGCGGCCCAACCGTTAGGTTCGTTGCATCGGTCCTCGATTGGTTGGGTATTCCCCATGGCAACGGCGATGCGCTCGCGAAGCAAGTCCGGCGATCACTCGTTCGGCCCCGACCGTGGCGCATCCGTCTCGAAGTCGATGTCGATTGAGCGCTGGGCGTCGAGTTGACCTAAGTGTCCAACGACATCTGAACTGCTCGCACGTATGAACGTTGTGCGACGCGATGAGCCAGGAAGACACATCGGCATCAAGCCAACCCAGAATTCTCCGGGAGCATGAAGTCGCGAGCCGGACTGGCCTCAGCAGGTCAACGCGTTGGCGGATGGAGCGCAACGGTAGTTTTCCAGCGCGGCGCCGCCTATCTGCAAATGCGGTTGGATGGTTCGAGGCCGAAATCACGGCGTGGCTCGATAGCCGACCACGCGTGGGTTGATTGGCGCGGTCGCTCGAGGGATGACGAAACCAAGGGAGCCAATATGAGCGAGTATCCGTTTCTGCCGATTCCGACTGGCGAGTACGTCGCCGATACCGCGGACCTGACAACTGAGGAACATGGCGCACTCATCTTGATCCTCTTGAAGATGTGGCGGAGCGAGGGATGTCGACTTCCGACGGACGATCAGGTGCTAGCCAAAGCTGCCAGAGTGAGTCGAAAAAGGTGGATCAGGATCTGGGAGGCGATAAGAGGACTTTTCGTCGAAGGCGAAGACGGGCTCCTCCGACACAAGCGGCTCTCTGCGCAATATGAATACGTCCGCAAGAGCACGGAGCAAAAGCGCCGCGCTGGTCGCGCTTCTGCAGAACGCAAGAGGGGCGGCAAGTGAACGCGGGGGCAGCATTCAACTGACGGACGGCCGACACCGGAGCAACGAAAGCAGTGCACCCACACGGACATCCACACGCACAGCCACACGCAATTCACACCCGAGTCCGCTACCGCTATCCGCTACAAAGGGAGATCTGAGTCTTCTTCCGGAAATGCTGCGCCGCACCAGCCGGGGTCAAGGAATCGGATGCAAACTCCTAGAAAACGAAGGGGAGGGCTTTGATTTGAATCAGCGGAATTCGATCAAGGGGAGTCGTGGCGGACGGCGGGCCGGGGCGGGGCGAAAGCCCGGTTCGTTGAACATCCGCACCAGAGCAATCGCCGAAGCCGCGGCGGCACAAGGGGTCACTCCCTTGGAGGTGATGCTCAGCAACATGCGGCGCTACTGGCAGCTCGCTCTTGACGCAGAGGGAACGGCGCAAGGTGAGGACGAACTGGCCTACCGCAGGCTTGCGCAGGACGCGGCAACCGACGCGGCGCCCTTTGTGCACCCCCGTCTCAGCGCGGTTGAAATTGAATCGATGTTGCGCCCGCCGACGTTTGAGGAAACTCTCAAACAATGGCGCGAGAGCGAAACGCAGCATTCTGATTCAAGAGGGGTGCCGCCTACCCCTGTAGGCGAACCGAAGACCGCCGCTCCGAGCGCCTGGCTGGGCGCAAAACTAGGACATGCCGTTGTCATGCGCGGCGGGGAACTCGAGTAACAACGTTAGTACCTGCCGCGACGCTTCGTTGTATTCCTGGTCGGTGGGTGGCCGATGCGTAGGCAAGAGTTGGGCGAGTACTCGACGCTTCAGCGGCCATCTCCCGTAGGTGGCTTTCCAGCTGACCGTCGCGGCGCAGCTGCCGCAGCTGGTCAGGCGCATATGTCGCCATCGCCGTGGCATACGCGGCCTTGAAGTCCACCGCTCGATCTCAGTTTGGAGCTAACAGTCGGTCGAAGGCATCTTCCAGCTCCACAGGAGCTTGTCCCGGCAGTGGGGCCGCGTAGCAGTGCGACCTGGCGCCATCGGCAATTCCGGCCAAACAGAACTCCACGGCGCCAGTCTGCGTGTCGATCCGCGATGCCGCGGCACCTTGTCCGGCCGCCACGGCTTGCCAACGGCCAAGGTGGCCTTCGCTTGTCCGGCCGGCGGTAGCAAATCCGATGCCGGTCAGCACAATCGAAGCAAGGAGTGGGATAAGCACCAAGGCGGGGCGTGCGTGCATTGCGGGATTCCGGCCTAAGAAGGGCCGAACATACTATAGTTGATACACGTTCGTGGCGTAATCCGCTGACCTCCGCGTATGGACATGCGGACGTTGGTCGGCCGGAACGTGAAACGCATCCGCCAGTTGCGCGGAATGACCCAGGAAACGCTCGCCGATGTATCTGGGTTCAGTCAGCAGTACATCAGCGGGTTGGAAGCGGGGCAGCGCAACCCAACCGTCGTTACGGTCTTCGAACTGTCGCGAGCCCTGGGCGTCAGCCATCTAGACCTATTGCGTCCAGCACGACGGGCGCGCTTCTAACGGACGTCCTCCACTCCTAGGTCGTCGTTCCGGCCGCTTGGATCTCCAGCAACGTCGGCCGGCGCAACGCGCTTGACCGACACTTCGCGCGCTGTCCACATATCAAACGACCGATTGGTGAGTGGACAGGTTTGGAGACGGACCGTGAACAGCCGATTCGTTGCGTACTATAGGGCTAGCACTGACAAGCAAGGCAGGTCGAAGCTCGGACTCGAGGCGCAGCGCAATGCCGTGCAGGGCTTCCTCGCCGGGGGACGCTCAGAACTAATTGCAGAGTTCACCGAGATTGAGAGCGGGAAGCAGAGCGATCGACCCGCCCTCAAATTGGCCTTGGCTACATGCCGCAAGCAGAAGGCAAGACTAGTGATTGCCAAATTGGACCGGCTATCCCGCAGTGTCGCGTTCATCGCCTCATTGATGGAGCAGGGCGGCGTGCAGTTCACTGCGGCTGATATGCCCGAGGCGAACGAAACAATGCTGCACATGATGGCCGTCTTCGCTCAGTATGAACGCAAGGCCATTGGCAGGCGCACGACGGAGGCTTTAGCAGCGGCGAGGCGGCGTGGAGTAAAGCTGGGAAGCCCGACGCCCCACAAAGGGGCTGCTTCGGCGGCCGAAAGCCACAAAAGGCGTGCTGTCCAACATGCGGCCAACGTCATTCCGATCATTCGCGAGATTCAGCGTAGTGGCGCGATGACCCTGCGTTCGATCGCGAAGGCACTCAATGCGCGGGGCGTGGGGACAGCGCGCAACGGAGATTGGGGGCCACAGGCTGTAGCAAATGTATTGCGGCGCACCGATACGACTCGGTGACGATCCTGTGCGTCCCCTGAATCGCAACGCCGCACCAGCCCCGGCAGTGAGGCCTGCGGCGTAACTTAGTTGGGGACTTGGAGTCCCTTTCGAGGAGCCCCCGATGCTCGCTCTGCGGCAGCTTACGGGGCCTAAGCTGAGCGACCCGAGATGGAAGGGGTCAGGCTTGAGGGCCGACCGCTGTGCGTCGGGCGAGCACTCAGTAAGAAATTCGGCCTTCATACTCGATTGGCGCGATGGCGGACGGGCCAGCAGGCTAGGGACTAGAAGGAGCATTCCTCCAAGCCTTCAGCCCGAAGGGGCAGGTCGCTCCGTCACAGCCTGATGGGTAGCGTTCGGCGTTCAGACGCGTATGCGCTTTCCGCTCTACTTCCCGGCGGAGTTCGTGAGTGATAGTCGGGCCAATACGGCAAAGGCCGTCGCCGTGCCGACGGTAATCGCAACGACAAGCGTGAAGCCGCCCGACGGGGCCTTGCCCGTCGGCACCCGGCGGCGCGGCTAGTACGTCATGCTTGCAGCGTTGATAAGCCCTATGGCGATCGACGCAGCAGCGAGCGTGATAGCGGCGGCGGCGTTGCCTTCCTCGATGTGTTTTGAGACCTCTCGCAACACAAAGTCGACCAGACGGTACACGGCGAGTTGGACGACAAGCGCCACTACGCCCCACACCGCCATATCGAGCAGCGACACGCTCTGGGCGATGACGCTGGCGAGCGGCAACGTGAAGCCAAGCACGGCGCCGCCGAGGCTGATCGCTGCCGCCGAATTGCCGCGCTTAATCAGCGTTGCTTCGTGATGCGGTGTAACCGCCATGTAGAGAACGACGAAGGCGACCTCGAGGACGAGGGCGGCGCCGAAATAAAGCAGGAAGCTGCCAATCGTCTGCAACGAGAACATGACACCCACGAGGCCCCTCTTGCGGCAACGCCGACTTGTCAATCAGTCGAAGAAATGTGGAACGAAGCGGCTGGTATCGCGCGTGATCGACGTCGCGTCTTCTCGAATGCCGATGCCCGCTGGTTGGCTGGCGACGACCCAAGAGCCGACGACGGGATAATTGCCGGCGAACGCCGGGATTTCGACGTGGGCTTGATAGACGAAGCCCTCCGCACCGTAGCCGCCTTCGGTCTCAACCTCGACTTTTCCTCCGTCCAGTACCTGGACGTTAGCACCCTCGCGACTGTAGATCGGCTTGCGCACGACCTTGCCTTCGATGCAGCCCGGCTCCAAGAAGGTCGGCAGTAGATTGGGATGGTCTGGCGCCATCTCCCACAGCATCGCAAGCGCCGCCTTGTTGGACAGCACCATCTTCCATGCGGGTTCGATTACCTTCGTGACGCCAGTCAGCAACTGTGCCCCGAACTCTTCGCGAATCAGCCACTCCCAGGGATAGAGCTTGAACAGCACCTCGATCGCGCGGCTGTCCAGATCGCGGAACGCGGCGCCGTCCCAGCCGACGTCCTCGATCGCAATGCGATCTGTTTGGAGGCCCGCCTGGGTCGCGGTGTCGCGCAGGTATTCGACGGTGCCGAGGTCCTCGGTATGGTTCTTCACCGCGGCAAAATGGACCCGCCTGCCATCGACGCCGAAATTCCTCCAGGCCTCGATCAGGCGCTCGTGGATCGAGTTGAATTGGTCGCGACCGGGCCATCCCGCTTGTAGCCAGTCCCACTGTACAACGGCGGCCTCAAACAGCGCCGTCGGGGTGTCAGCGTTGTATTCGAGCAGCTTGGGTGCGCCAACGCCCCCATAGGCAAGATCGAAGCGCCCATAGAGATTCTTCTCCTGGGCGTGCCAGCTGCCAGCGATTGCCTCCCAAGCTATGCGCGGGATGCGCAATCTTTCAAAAGCCTGCTCCCCGGTCTGCACGACCCGGTCCACAAGCGCCAACGCCATCTGCTCGAGTTCCGCGGTGGCCGCCTCAATGGCATCGATCTCCGCAGAGGTGAACCGATAGTACGCAGCCTCGTCCCAGTAGGGCGCCCCGGCGATGGTGTGGAAGTTGAACCCCAGGTCGCGCTCCACGTGCGCGCGCCAGTCTGGCCGCGGGGGGACGGTAAGGCGCTCCACGCCGCGTCAGCCGCCGGTGGCGCCAAAGCCAGTTGCAGTCGTGCCGAAGCCCCCACGCCGGATCTCAGTCGCCTGCGGCGCCGCACGGAACGCCGAACGCGTACCGGCGTTGCCAAAGCTGCCGACGTTGAAGAGCCGCCCGCGGTTGGACATGACGGCGGAATTGTCCGGACCGCGATAGACGGGTTGCGAGTACCGGTTGCCCCCCATCATGTTGCCGACCATGTAGCCCATCAGCAGCGGCATGAAGAAGCTGCCGCCGCCCGCAGTTTGCCGCGTCTCGCAGTTGCCGACACCGAACTCTGCTTCGCATTGCTGCTTCTGCGCGAAGCGCGGTGCCTCGGTGGCCAGGGCTCGTTCTGCAGCCGCCTTGGCTTCCTCGCACGCGGCGGCGCCAAGGTCGGCGGCGCACTCCTGCACGGTCGGGTAAAAGCGCGCGTCTTGCGGAACCGCTCCACTGTCGCCACAAGCGCTAAGCGCCACGCTCGCTGTGCCTAGCAATACGAGGCGAATGGATCGAGACTTCTTCATGGGTTTGCCACCTTGGGTTGGGCAGACTATCGACCGTTCGCGATGCTTTTCATAGTTGCCCGCGGACCGCGCCCAGGCCCCGGTTCTGGAGGATCGGTCGTTGGTCGGGTTCGGGGCCAGGGTCAAGCGTCGACATAGGCCGGGGCCGCTCGGCTGCTAGACCTTCCCGGCTAGCCTCTCGTAGGTGAGTCGCTGAGGGAACTGTCCCTGGCGCGCAGTCGCCCACCGACGAGCCGCGACCGCCGCTGAGTTCGTCGTCTCTGGTCGGCCCCGCCAGTACTCGCGGGTCTGTCGAGCGTCCACGGGAATCGGCGCTTCGCCGAGGGCCGGTTGCTGGGCTTGTGCCGAGATCGTAGGTATCAGTGCCATCGCAACCTCGCGCCACTCGCGCGGTGCAGAGCGTTCGCTTCCCAAGAACTTGGGGAAATGCAGCCGGACGGTATCAGCAAGGAAGTCCGGGCTGAGGTGCGCGTAGCACTGCACGACAAGGCGAATGTCGGCATGACCCAGGAGCTTCATCACGGCAAGCAGCGAAGCGCCGGCCATCACTAGGTAGCTGGCGTAGGTGTGGCGCAAGGTATGGAACACAACATCCGTCCCAAGGCCGGCCTTTCGACGAGCTTGCACCATGCACGCCTGGATCTCGGTGATCTTCCAACGTAGCCCGTCCTCCCGGAGAAACATTGGTTCGTCGACCGAACGGCCACGTGCTAGGTCGCGGAAAAACGTGATGCCCTCGTCAGGTAGCGCGAGCCAGCGTGCCCAATTTGACTTTCCGGGCGCCACATAGAGGCGTTGCGTGTGGTCGTTGAGCGCGCCGCAGGGCATGGCGATGAGTTCCCCGGCCCTGCAGCCAGTGTACAGCGCCCCAAGCACCAGATGCCGGAAGTCCGTTGGAGAAACGTCGATGACTCGGCGCGCTTCCTCCTCGCTGAGATACCGCACGCGCGACTTCTTGAGATCGCGGAACTTCCGTATGCGCCGCCATGCTGCGTCGTTTGATGCTTTTCCTTCTCTGAATGCGAGGTTGAGGGCAGCGCAAAGCGTCGAGAGGATAGCGTTGGCCGTGTGGCGTCGGCGCTGGCGATCTTCGGGTGTTGGGTTGTTCAGCGGCTTTCCTGTGCCGTGCTGCGCTGGATGCCTCGCGACCATCTCCAGCCACTCGCGAAGTTGCTCGGTCGTGAGCTCGTCGACACCGATTGTCCCGAGATGGGGGAGGACATAGCGGTTCACGCGGTACATGACGACCTGCGGCGCTTTGCGGTACAGCATGCAGTAGCGCAGGTAGTCCACCACCGCGTGTCCGACCGTGTAGAGGTCGCCGATCGGCGCGTAGATGAGCCGGTCTGGGCTGGCCGAGAAATCTGCGCGCACGGCCTTGTCGGCATGCTGCGCGATCCACTTCTTCGCCGCATCCCACGCCTGCTCGAACGTGAGCACCTTCACGCCGTCCGCCTCGCCGTAGTCGTCCGCGCGGCCGAGAATGAACTGCCGGTGGCGCGTGCGCTTTCTGTCACGCCATGCATAGCGCGCGTGCCAGGTTCCGTTCCCGTACGCGCAGGGCAGGTACCCTAGGTGCCGGCCGCGCGCGAAATGCCACCAGTAGGGCCAAACGCGCTGCTCAAGGCCCGCGCGTTCCTCTCTCGACTCCAGGCGGAAGGTGCGACTGCGCAGTCCCATCGGACAGGATTGTGGCGGGCGCCGCGATGCTACTCTGTGGCCGTGTTCACTGACGTACCCGACTACGAGCCGGAACCCGAACCACCTCCCCGCCCCTTCAAGCCGTGGGCCGCCCTTGCGGCATTCATGGTGACCATCTCCGTCTTGCTCGTTCTTCTGACGCGTCTGCCGGGCGATCAGCTCGCGTCGCCCGAGGAGCTAGCGCAGAACTTCGAGCGCATGGCGCTGCGCGCAGGCGGCCTTCGGACCTGGGACACGCCGCTTCGCATCGCGCTCGTCGGCAAAGGCGCAGGCGACTACACGCCGATCGTCGCTGAAGCGGCCGCGCGCTTCTCCGCCCTCAGCGGGCTCGACGCCACGATCGCACCGCAAGGTGCTGAGACGTTCAACGTGGTCATAGAGTTGGTGCCGGACCGCGAGTACGGGCTCATCGCCGCGCGCGTAGGCGCCAACGAGCAGAGCGCCGAGTACCTGGCCGAGCACACCCTTTGCTACACGGTTACCCAGATACAGAACGTCAGGGCGCGCCGGGCGACCGTGGTGATTCCGTACGACTCACCGGCCTACGAAATCGAGGCGTGCATCTGGCATGAGCTGATGCACGTCTTTGGATTCCAGGCGCACCCCAAGGGCATCGCATCTGCGCTCCTCGCGGAACGGCGCATGACGCGCAACGATATGGTACTCCTGCGAACGCTCTACGATCCGCGGCTGAGGCGTGGCTCTCGTGACGAGATGATGGAGCGCGCTCGGGCGATCATCGCGGACCACGCCCGCACGGTCCAATACGCGCGCGACCCACTCGCTGCGCTTAGCGTCTCTGGACGGACGCCGTAGTGCGCTGTCCCTGCTTCTCTGCCGTTAGTTCGCCACTCGCGCGAACCGGCAGACGTCGCTCTCAAGCACGGTTGTTCCGCCCAACCACGACGTACGCCTTTTGCCACTGTTGGCGCGGGAGCGTGATCTCCTTGGGCGGGTTGTACTGCTTCACGATCCACGACTGCTCGTTCCAGCTCACCAGGCGCTTGATGAGCGCGGCGGCCGATCCGTCCTCCTGCTGGGAGAGAAGGAGCACGTCGTCGTCGCGCTTCACCGGGCGAGACGGATGCACCAGGATCATGTCGCCCTGCTCGTAGCGTGGCTCCATGCTCTCACCGACGACGTACACGGCGAACGCGTTGCCGACGTTGGTCAGCGAATTGGGCCGGCGAATCCAGTCGATTGGATCGTACGTCACCATCATTCCTGACGGCCCGCCTTCGGCGCTGGCGTAGACGGGAAGTTCGGACGGGCCAGGCTGTGCCGCACGTGCGGAGCCCATTTCGACGTCCGACCGCTTTTTCGGAGCGTCAGCCGGCATCGACGGCGGTGCCGGTTCGGAGAATGCCTCTCCCGAGCCAGTCAGCAGCCACACCCAATTGGCGTTGAGGGCCTCCGCGTATCGCTTGGCCTGCGGTTCACCGAACCCGCGGACGCCCGATTCATGGGCGCGGTATGTCACTTCGGGGATTCCAAGGCGCCGGGCCAGTTCGGCGGCGGAGCCGATATCGTTGCGTTCACGAAGGAAACGAAGGCGATGGGCTGGAGTATCCATGTCTACAATGTAGCGTACCCGCGTGTCGCTTGCCACAAGTCGTGTTGCGTCCGGCCACGGCTAGCAGCTCCTTGAGGTGGCTTTCTTAGATTCTTAGGCGCCTCGCACAGCAGCACTGAGAACGTGCCGGCGTCGCTCGAGTAGCGAAATAGATCACCGCAGCCGCTATGTGCGAAATGCCCGAAGGACAATTCGTACGCGGTCTTGGGGCGGCCGTCCCGATCGAAGACCTCGACGACCTTGCCCAGCTCGGGGTCGAAGTTCCACGGCGCGGGTTCATCCTTGGCGAGGGCGAACTCGAACCCTCCCTTCAGCGCACACTCCGCGAGAAGGGCGGCAAGGGTTTCCGGGCCAATGGATCGGCACTCGGTCGCCCAGCGTTCAGCCGCCTCCCGAAGAGTCAGGCGAAGAACGGTGCCTGTTTTGTGGTTCATCTCGCCGCCTCGATGTCGCGGATTCTAACCCAAGGCGGCTGAGGGTACCTCGGGGCGGTGCCACGGCGCATTCGCGGCGGTTTGTCTTGCCGCGATTTGTCAGGATGCTACGCCATCGTCCGGGTTGTGGCCGAAATGCGCCCAATGGACGGTGGGCACGGTGAAGGTCCTTCAACGCGAAGGTTTCCGCATTGGGCACTCGGCATATGCAGGCGACCCGGCAGCACGCGCTTCCTTGCTCCCGGCAACTCTTGCCCGGCTGCGAGAAAGTCGGCGCGCTCCTCGGTTGTCAGGTGTTCTAGGAAGGTCTTCATGCGCCGGGCAGGTGAGGCTTACTTAGAGTCTGCGCCCTCCGTGCGCCATCGATCATTGACTTCCCCAATCGGATTCCGAGCACGTCATTTGCGCCGTCCGAAAGCAGCGCAAGGCTGACCAACTCCTCCGTCTGAAAGAGGCGGCTCCAATCAACTGCCATGCCTCCCAGAGAACCAACGATCTGCAGAACCTCGCGTGCGCGACCTACCACCTCGTATTTCGCGGCGGCAGCGGCATCGAGTAACTCGGGACCTACCTTACGAACGCGACATGCGCGTGCAAGAAGACCCTCCGCGACATGCACGAAGGCAGAAACGCGGCCCAACTGAGCCCGAACAGAAGATTGCTGAAGTAACTCAGTCCCTCCGCGAACCGTTTCGTCGCGACTCAGTATGCAATCGTGAGCAAACCTGCGAACCGCGCCGAGCACTCCGGCCGCGAGAACAAGCTGTCCGACGGCGATCGCGCTGATGTGGGAGGGTGAGGCGTTTGGCCGATGTGACCCCAAAGCTTGGAGGCATTCCAAGCGACTGCTTGGGCGCCGTTCCACCGACGTAAAACGCTGCAAAAGAGACGGGCCGTTGGCAGTTGCTGGGGGGGGGTCGGATGGGGGATCTTGAAGCACACGACGATGGCGAAGCCGACGACGTACAATTTCGCGCCCGGGATGAACCAGGACGGAAGGGCGAGGCTGCTCCAGTACCCGCTCTTGATCCCGTGGACCGTGTTGGAGATCGCCAAGGACACGAGCCCGATCTGCAACATGACGAACGGCGCCGTATGGATGAGCAGAGTGTGGTTCCACTCCTCGGGCTGGACCGCGAAGATGGTCGAGAACGCCAAGAGCATAGTCGCCTCGAACACCTTCAGCTTCGTGAGCACACTGTAGAGGCGCGGGGTGAGCTCTCGCTGCTGCACCTCGGCGCGCATCTGCAGCCACTGCGCCCCCAGGTAGCACAGCAGCATGACGAGGGTGACGGCCCACAAGAACGGCAGAACGTGCGTAGCCGGCGCGAAATCGAAGTAGACGCAGATGTTGTTGTAGCCAAACACCCGGGTAAGGATGGTCTGATCCATGTCGATGCCGCTGTAGAGGCGGGTCAGCACCATGCCCGTCAAGACGATGAGCCAGAAGCCAACGTAACCGGCGAGCCTGAGTTCTTCGACGACGAAGGAGATGTCGCCGCCGTTGGACGATCTGCGGATCATGTGGTCCTTTGCGACGGCGCACGGTGCGCTGAATGCCGTGGATCGTGCATTGCGCCGAGAGTAGCTAGGGGGCCAGGGGGCGGGTCGAGTCTCGTCGATGCGTGGATCGATAGATAGCATATGGCGGCGAGTCCTGCTCGCCCCTGTCGCAGATCGGAGAGGATCGAATCAGCGCCGCGCGAGCGCGGCGTGCCCTCTCTCGAATCAAGGCTGGTTGCTCGATTGGCTTCGGGCGGGCATCGTATTTAGGCCCAAGGCCCGCACGACGAGACGGGATATGATCTCGCCGACAAGCTAGGTTGTTCGCGGCCGTGTACTCGCTCGCTGCGCAGATCTTCTGGACGTTCGCCGATCCAGCCCGCCTGATCCCGGCGTTGGCGGTGGTCGGAGCGATCCTGTTGTGGACGCGCTGGCGCCGCGCGGGCCGGCTGATCGTCACTGTCGCGGCGATCGGCATCTTCGCCGTCGGCTCACTGCCCGTGGCGCGCTGGATCGCGTTGCCCCTTGAGTACCGTTTCCCCGCGTTCACGGCATTCGACGCGGACATTGCCGGTATCATCGTGCTCGGCGCCGGCTACGCGGTTGTCTCCGATCTCACGGGCATGCCCACGGTCGAGGCGAGCGGCGGCCGCCTGGTCAAGCTCATGGAGCTCGCGGAGGTGTATCCCCGCGCGCGACTCGCCTACACCGGCGGGGGCTCGCCGACCCTGGCGATATCCGAGGCCGATCGGGCTGCGCGCGATCTCGCGCGCGTCGGCTTCGACGTCGGTCGCGTCGCGTTCGAGGGTCGCTCCCTCAACACCTACGAGAACGCAGTCTTCACTAAGGACTTGCTCGCGCCGCGGCCCGGCGAGCGGTGGGTGATCGTCACGTCGGCAATCCACATGCCGCGTGCGGTCGGCACGTTCCGCGCCGCCGGCTGGGAAGTGATCCCGGCGCCGGTCGAGTACCTGTTCGGACGGGAGAGCAACTTCGCGTGGGGCACGTTCAATCCGGTGCGCCAGTTCTTCTGGGTGTCGCGCATCACTCACGAGTGGATCGGTCTCTTCGTCTACCGCGTCCTCGGCCGCTCCGACGCGCTGTTCCCGCGCTAGGACACTCCCGGCGTCTGGACCGTCCCGTCCCACGCCGCCCCCGGCGGCGCCAGACGCAGCGTCTCGATGCGGGCGCGATAGATGGCGTAGAGCAGCGAGTCCTGCTGACCCTCCTGAAGGTCGGCGAGGATGCTGTCGGCGCCGGCCCAGTCGCGGCTGCGATAGCGCTTGAGGGCAGCGTGCCAGCTCTCCAGACGCTGCAGGCTCTCCTCGCCGAACGAGCTCGCCTCGCCGAGCGGCTCGAACACGCGCACTGCCTCGTCGCGGCCTTTGACGCGCACGCGGTCGAGCTCGCGGAACAGGAATCCCGGCGCCTCGCTCTGGGTGCTCTGGGTAACGACGATCGGCACGTCGTACTCGCGCGTCAGCTTCTCGACCCGTGCCGCGAGGTTCACGCCGTTGCCGATCACCGTATAGTTGAGGCGGCGCACCGAGCCCATGTTGCCGACCACGACCGTCGCAGTGTTGATGCCGATGCCGAACTCGACGCGCGGCCGGCCCCGCTCGACCAGGGCGTGGTTGAGGTCATCGAGCGAGCGATGCATGGCGAGCGCCGCACTCACCGCGCGCGCCGCGTGGTCGGGCTGATGAATGGGTGCGCCGAACACGGCCATGATGGCGTCGCCGATGTACTTATCGACGATGCCGCCGTGGCGCTCGACCACGTCGGATAGCGCGGTCAGATACCCGTTCAGCACCGAGACGAGCTCGGCCGGCGGATAGTTCTGGCTCATGCCAGTGAAGCCGCGAATGTCGGCGAACAAAACGGTCACCACGCGCTGCTCGCCACCGAGCTCGAGACGGCGGCCCAGGAGCTCGGTCGCCACCTGCCGGGAGACCATTTTGCCGAGCAGTTCGCGGGCGCGATCGCGCTCCATCAGGTCGTTGGACATCTTGTTGACCGCGGTGGCGAGCTGACCGAGTTCGTCGGTGCGATGGACACCTACGGTCACCGAGTAGTCGCCGCCGGCGACCTTCTCCACCGCCTCGACGACGCGGCGGATCGGCAGCGTCACGTTCCGCGCGATAAGGCCCGCGCCGATCGCTGAGATCAGTAGGCCCGCCGCGGTCAGCAGGCCGAGGAACAACCGCAGCTGGCGGTAGCTCGCCATCGCTTCGTTGAGCGGCCGCTGCAGCACCACCTCGAGCGGGCTGCCGATGAATTCGCCGAGCGGCGACAGTAGGGTGACGTACGGCTCGCCGCCGATGGTGACATCGCTGATCGAGCCACGCGTCCAGCTGCCGCGCGCCGGCTGTTGACTCAATTCCGCCCGCCAGTTTGGCGGCAAGGTCGAGGCGTATACGACGAACTGGCCGCCCTCGATCCGGCCGATCGACACTTCGGCGCCGGTCAGTTCCTTGAGCTCTGCGGCGAGCGCATCGTTCAGATCGAAGCCGAGCGAGATCCACGCGACCGGCACCGGCGCCATCAGCGGCACGGTAACCAGCAGGTACGGCCGGTCGCCGACGAAGTCGACGCCCGACGCGGTGATCGACGGGGTGCGCTCGGCGCGGTCGATGAGATTGCCGAACGTGACGCGCTCGCTCGCCACCGTCACCTCCGGATCGGCGGCAAGCAGGTTGCGTTCCGGGTCGAGCAGCGCCGCCTCGTCGGCGCCGACGCGATTGCGCAGGTTGCGCAGCGCCGTCACCATGGTCGGCTGGTGGCGCAGCGAGAACGCCGTCTTGAAGGCGAAGTCGCCCGACACCAGCGATGCCGCCTGCGCCAGCTCGACCTCGCGGCGTTCCATCAGCGCCTCGAACACGCGCGCGCTGGCGCCGAGTTCCGCCTCGATTTGTGTGCGCGCGCTGCGCCCGGTGGCCACGTACACCGCGACGAACGCCGTGCCCTGTACCGCCAGGATCAGGCCGAGCAGGGTCAGCAGGATGCGGGTGCGGAAGCTTAGCGTCTGCATCGGGTCGTCGGCGCGCTCACGGCGCGATATGACGGCCGACCGGATTGTTGCGGTCGATGCGCCACAGACCGTCGAGCTTGAGCAGCACCCGGAACTCGGCGTTGGCGATCGCGCCGTCGGCGACGGCGAGCGGCACCGCGGTGGCGGTCCCCGTCATGCCGGGATGCCAGACGAATACGTCATGGGTGTCCGCCGGCAGGTTGTTGAGGATGGCAGTGCCGGTGGCGTTGGTGACCGCGTAGTAGGGGGTATCGAGCACCAGGATGTAGGCCAGCATGTAGTCGTGGATGCTGCAGCCGACCACGACCACGCCCGCGGTGTCGAAGACGACCGGGGCCGACACCACGTCGCGCGACAGGGGGATGTTGAACACCTTGGTCTGTGAGACCGAATAGACCGTGTGGCCGTAGGTGTCGGCGTTGCGGAAGACGACCGAGCTGCCGCGTCGCACCGGCGTGATGAACGGGAACTGCGAGTTGACTTGGTCAATGGCGGTGGGCGCTGCGCCCTGGGCGGGCAGCGCGGGCGCCGGCCGGTTGCGCGGCACCGCATAGATGACCGCGTCGGCCACGGGCGCGCCGTTGCCGTCCCGCACGATACCGGCAACGTCGGCCGCTCCGGCCGCACCTGTAGCCAGCACCGCCAGCACAGCGGCTATGGGCAGGATCGCGCGCATTGGGCTCCCTCTCGCGGGAACACTAACACGCCGGTCACGGCCTCCGCACCGGCGCGGCTCATCACGAAAGCGAACGGCGCGCCTCGCGCCGAAGGCGTGCCCCCTCTAAGGAGGCGCGCTTCGCGCGCGGGGCGCGCCGTCGAGTGCTATGGCCTGTGGGCCTAGCGGTTGAACAGCTGCAGGATCGCCTGCGGGCCCTGGTTGGCGATGGCGAGCGCCTGCACACCCAGCTGCTGCTTGATCTGGAACGCCTGCAAGTTCGCGCTCTCCTGGCTGAGATCGGCATCCACGAGGTTGCCGACGCCCTGCTTCAGGATGTCGATGAGCTTGCCGGTGAAGTCGCCCTGGATCTCGACGCGCTTGGCGCCCGAGCCGAGCGAGGCGAGGGCGTTGGAGACGTTGATGATCGCGGTGTTGATGGCCGCGAGCGCGGTCGCTGCGACCGTCGCGTCGGAGAGCGAGACCGTCAGGATGCCGAGCGTCGTCGTATCGAGCGACTGCTTGCTGACGGTGATCGTGCTGCCATCGACCGTCGAAAGGACCTTGAGGTCCGTCGATGCCGAGTTGATGAGGTTCTTGCCGTTGAATTCTGCGGTGGCGACGATCGACTCGATCTGCGCGCGCAGCGAGGTGAATTCCTCGTGCAGAGCGTCGTAGGAGTCGCTGTCGAGGCCTTCCTGGCTGGCCTGGACCGCCTTGGCCTTCATCTCGGTGAGCAGGTCGGCGACCGCCTTGCCCGCGTCGATCGCCACGTTGACGATCGAAAGGCCGAGGGCGAGGTTGGTGCGCACTGCGCCCATGCCGGCGATGTCGCCGCGCATGTTCTGGGCGATGGCGAACGTCGCGGCGTCGTCCTTCGGACCGCTGACCTTCAAACCCGTCGTCACGCGCAGCTGGGTCATTTCCAGTCTGCGTGTCGAGTCCGACAAGTTCTGCAGCGCGACCATTGCGCCGGCGTTGGTATTGATCGACATACCCATAGGGCGTCTCCGAAAAAGGGCGGTCCTAGTTCGCCACGTGTGTCACGCGACTTCTGCAGTCGCTTCGCTTGCTGTCCCCGTCATCGCAAGCCCCGTGCCAACCACCGCTGTTCACACCTCGACGCCGAGGCAGGCTGCGGCTGTCCACCAGGTTTGCGCGCTGCCATGAAACGCTCGGATTCGTGAAGAACCCGTAAACCTCAGTGTCTTGCGGCAGAACCTGCCGCCGCACGTCAAGGATTCCGAGCAAGTCCTGCCGATTTGTACGAGTTCGGACGCTGGTCGCCCGCGCGCTCCGCTCGCGGCGTGAAGGTGTTGCCTTGCGACCGAAAAAGGCGCGCGCCGAGAGAATTCTCGACGCGCCAGGTGGGGGAACCGGGGCTCCGCGCGCGCAGGCCTGTGCGCACGTCGGACCCGAAATCGGAAGGCGAGGGGGCGCGATATGTCCGTGCTATCGCGCCCCGCCTTGGTTGCCGCGCACCTATCGGCGCGCGGCCAGTGCGTTCGCGCCTTGCGGCGCGCCGTTCGTCTAGCCGAACAGCGACAGGATCGCCTGCGGACCGGCATTGGCGATGGCCAGTGCCTGCACGCCCAGCTGCTGCTTGATCTGGAAGGCCTGCAGGTTCGCGCTTTCCTGAGCGAGATCTGCGTCCACCAGGTTGCCGACGCCCTGCTTCAGGATGTCCATCAGCTTGCCGGTGAAGTCGGCCTGAATGTCGATGCGCTTGGCGCCCGAGCCCAGCGACGCGAGAGCGTTCGAGACGTCGATGATCGCCTGGCTGACGGCCGTGAGCGCAGTGGCCGCGACCGTCGCATTGGTGAGCGAGATGGTCAGGATGCCGAGCGTCGTGGTGTCGATCGACTGCTTGGTGACAGTGATCGTGCTGCCGTCGACGGTGGATAGCACTTTGAGGTCGGTGGCGGCGGAGTCGATCAGGTTCTTGCCGTTGAACTCGGCCGTCGCGACGATCGATTCGATCTGGTTGCGGAGGGAGGTGAACTCCTGGTGCAGCGCCGTGTAGGAGTCGGTGTCGAGGCCTTCCTGGCTGGCCTGCACCGCCTTCGCCTTCATCTCGATGAGAAGGTCGGCGACGGCCTTGCCGGCGTCGATGGCGACGTTGGTGATCGACTGGCCGAGGGCGAGGTTGGTCTTCACCGCGCCCATGCCGGCGATGTCGCCACGCATGTTCTGGGCGATGGCGAACGTCGCCGCGTCGTCCTTGGGACCGGCGACGCGCAGGCCGGTGGTGACGCGCATCTGCGTCGTCTCGAGGTTACGGGTGGTAGCACTCAGGCTCTGCAGGGCGATCATCGCCCCCGCGTTCGTATTGATAGACATCGCCATGGCACGGACTCCTGGCTTACTGGCAAACAACTCAGCGCAACGGTTTGCGCCTGGCGGGGACAACGCAAGCGGTGTGCCAGACCGCCGCAGCCCCGGCCGCTGGCGCGCGCTGGCAGGAATTCCGCGCTTTTTCGCAGGGGGCAATGTCTGCCGCCACCGGCGCCCAGGCGGCAGACTTTGCGCGCCCGGCACGGGCGACTCCGGGCAGAAGTTGCCATCCACCTTTGCCGAGTGGGGCATCCTGACGCGACAGGCGGCGCGCTGCGACACTGCGGCCAAAGGTCCGCCGCGCCCCATATGTGCTTGATGCACCTAGACAAAAGCCGTGGCTAGAATAGGGTTGCGGAAATGGCCAGCGTGACGAGCGAAACCGACCTGACCGAAGCGGCGCCGCGCGGCACCGCGCTTGGGCTCTGGCTGCTCGCCGCCGCCGTGCTGGTGTTCGCCCTGGCGGTGCTGGGCGGCGTCACGCGCCTTGAGCACGCCGGTCTCTCGATCACCCAGTGGAAGCCGCTCGCTGGCATCCTGCCGCCCCTGTCGGCCGAGGCTTGGGAGGCGGAGTTCGCCTATTACCGCCAGTTCCCCGAGTACCAGCTCGTCCACCAGGGCATGGACCTCGCCGGCTTCCAGTACATCTTCTGGTTCGAGTACACGCACCGCCTGCTGGCGCGGTTCGTCGGCGTCTTCGTCGCTCTGCCGTTGCTTGTTCTCTGGCTGACCCGGCGCATCGACCGGCAACTTGCCCTCCGCATACTGGGCGTCGTCGTGCTCATCGGGCTGCAAGGGGCCCTCGGGTGGGCGATGGTCGCCAGCGGCCTCGATGAGCGCCCGGACGTCAGCCACTACCTTCTCACCGCGCACCTCGGCATGGCGGTGCTGATCTTCGCCAGCATGCTCTGGCTGGCCTGCACCCAGATGGTGGTGCCGGGCGACGAATGGGGCGTGCGGATCTCGACGGGATTCCGTGTCGCCACGTACGCCGCCGTCGCCCTCATCTATCTGCTCGTCCTGTCCGGCGCGCTGGTCGCAGGTCTCGATGCCGGCTTCGACTACAACACGTTCCCCAAGATGGACGGCCACTGGATCCCGCCCGGCCTGTTCCCCGCGCATCCCCTCGATAGCGTCGTGACGGTGCAGTTCCTGCACCGCTGGTACGGCTTGTTCCTCGGCGCCTTCGTCGTCCTGTTGTGGGGCCGCTCGCTGGATGTACGGCTGCCCGACGACGTCCGCGCCATGTATCGCTGGCTGATGCTGGCGTTTGCGCTGCAAGGCGTGGTCGGCATCGCCACCCTCGTGCTTGGTGTTCCGGTGCCGCTCGGGGCATTGCACCAGGCGGGCGCGCTGATCGTGTTCGGCATCGCGGTGGCGACCGCCTACACGGTCACCAACGCGCGGGTTCGCCCGCAAGCAGGCATTCACATCATTCCGTAAGGGCCAAGCCATGGCAGCGTGCTCGCTCTACCTGACCGCTGCCAACCAGGCCGAAGCCGAGAAGATCAGCCGCACCCTCGTCGAGGAGCGACTGGCCGCCTGCGCCAACGTGCTCGGCCCGATCCGCTCTTTCTATTGGTGGCAGGGCAAGGTGCAGGACGATGCGGAAGTCGCGTTCCTGCTCAAGACGCGCACCGACCTAATCGACCGCGTCGTGGCGCGCGTGAAGCAGCTGCACTCCTACACGGTGCCCTGCGTCGTCACCTGGCCGATCGAGGCCGGCAACCCCGACTACCTGGCTTGGGTTGAGAAGGAAGCAACCGGATAGCCGGGGGGGCCTAGGAGGCGAGCAGTGCTGGCGGCAATCGCCGCTCTGTCCCACGCCGCGCTGGCGGTGTTCCCTCGCCTGGGAGTCACGATGCAACGCAACGCGTTCGCGGCGGTTGGCGAGGCCTAGAGTTGGGCGTCGAGCGCGCCGTCGATGCCGTTGCCGCGGCTCGATCCGATTTCGCGCAGGCGGTGCCGCAGGGATGCCTCGTCCAACTTGGCGAACGGCAGGCTGGTGAGCTGGGAGACGCGGCTGCGCAGCAGGCGGAACGTGCTCGCGAAGGCCTGATGGATTTCCTGCGGCGTTCCGTCGATCGCCGGATCGGCGGTGCCCCAGTGGGCGGTGAGGGGAGCGCCGGGCCACACTGGGCAGGTCTCCTCGGCGGCTTCGTCGCACAGGGTCAGCACCACGTCGAGGCGCGGCGCGTCGGTGTGGGCGAACTCGTCCCAGCTCTTCGAGCGCAAGCGCGTCGTGTCGAAGCGCAGGCGATGGAGCAGCGCCAGCGCTTCGGGATGCACGAACCCCTTGGGGTCGCTACCGGCCGAGTACGCGCGCACGCGCCGTCGCGCGCTGCGGTTGACCAGCGCCTCGGCCAGGATGGAGCGCGCGGAATTGCCCGTGCAGAGGAAGAGAACGTTGATGGGACGTTTGGTCATAAAGACCCCCTCGCGCGTCAGCGCGTCCGTCGCGTTCCGTTTTGGGCTGGCTCCCGTTCCGGGACTCTAGGAAGGCTCTGTTACGGTCCCGTGACGCCTGCCAATTGGCCGCACTGGCCGCGGTAGGGCCGCTGCGCGCCGGAACCGAAAGGCGCCACGGTGGGGTCGTTTACGTTGCGGTACTATAATACCGTACCATAAGACGTTGCACAGGCGAATCTATTTGGCGTTGCGTTCCCAAACTTCTCTGGCATACTCCGCGGCCTTCGGCAGTCCCGGCGCGCGTGCGCGGGGATTGCGGATCACCAACAAGGACGAGTCATGAAGACGTATTCGGCCAAGCTCGCCGATCTGAAGAAGGACTGGGTCGTGATCGATGCCGACGGCGTCGTGCTCGGCCGCCTGGCCTCGCTGATCGCGCTGCGCCTCAAGGGCAAGCATCTCCCCATGTACACGCCGAGCGCCGATTGCGGCGACCGTGTCGTGGTCATCAACGCCGAAAAGGTTCGCCTCACCGGCGCCAAGCGCAAGGACAAGATCTACTACAAGCACACCGGGTTTCCCGGCGGCATCAAGGAGACGACGCCCGACAAGATTTTGGGCAGCGCTCACCCGGAGCGGGTCATCGAGAAGGCCGTGCAGCGCATGCTGTCGCGTGACGCGCTCGGCCGTGAGCAGTTCAGCAACCTGCGTGTCTACGCCGGCACGGCTCATCCGCATGAGCCGCAGCAGCCGAAGGTCGTGGACATCGCCGGCATGAATCCCAAGAACGCGCGCGCGCGGAAGAACTAGGGGCACATCGACACATGGCCGACGACAAGAACGACGACAAGAAGCCTGACGCCGTCGCGCCCGAGGCGCGCAGCAGCAGCAAAGAGGGCGCCGCACGTACGCCGCGCCCGCGCAGCACCACGCCGCGTCCGCGCGCCGGTGGCGAGAGCCGCGGCGCCGCGCGCACGGAGGCTCCGGCTGCGGCTCCGGCCGTACCTGCTGCTGCCGTACCCGGCGCCGCGCCGCGCCGCACGCTAACCGACTTCCGCTCGCTGCGCGCAGGCGGCGACGCCGCCCCGGCCGCCACCGAGAACGCGCCGCGCGAAGCCAAGCGCGACGCCAAGGGCCGCTCGTACGGCACTGGCCGCCGCAAGAACGCCATCGCCCGCGTTTGGGTCATGCCGGGCGCCGGCAAGATCACCATCAACGGCCGTGAGAGCACGACCTACTTCGCGCGCCCGGTGCTGCGCATGATGATCGGCCAGCCTCTGCTGGCGTCGCAGCGTGCGACCGAGATCGACGTGTGGTGCACGGTGGTCGGCGGCGGTTTGTCCGGTCAGGCCGGTGCCGTCCGTCACGGCATCAGCCGCGCGCTCTGCAACTTCGAGCCGGCGCTGCGTCCGGTGCTGAAGTCCGGCGGCTTCCTCACGCGCGACTCCCGTGTCGTCGAGCGTAAGAAGTACGGCAAGCACAAGGCCCGCCGCAGCACGCAGTTCTCCAAGCGCTAGGCGCGTCTCATTCAGCCGCCGCGTGCGCCGGAGCTGCCGGCGCCGCGGCGGCTTTGTTTTGCGGGGGCAGCTCTAGGTACTTTGCGATCTGTTCCATTGCCTGGGCCAGGGTCGTGCAAACGGCGTCCGCACGAATCTCAGCCGTTAGCTCGGCTGGCGGTGTCCGCAGGTTCCAGAACCCCACGACGATCTTCATGCGCGGCGCGCGCCGGCGCAGGCGGCGTACGAGATAACGGCTGTGTGCCGTCGCCGTCGTGTCCACGTACGACAGGCACGCCGTCTCGACCTTGTTCCATGGCAACTGCCCCGCACGGTCGCTGCGCAGCTGCTCGGCAGTCACCGCCAGCACGGTAGCGCCGGCGCGCTGCACAACTTGCGCCAACATGCGCGCCGCCGCGTCGTCGAGGCCGCTGCGCCCTCCGGCGCACAGGACGATGCGCTCGTCGGCCGGGGCGGGTGGCGGTGTGTCGCCGGCGCCCCCTTCGGGCGCCGCCGCGACGTCGGCGTCGGGTTCGGCGAGATTGTCTACGACCGCGATCGCACCGTTGGCGACTCGGTGGCGCTGGTCGGGATCGAGCAGGCCGCTGGCGCGGTCGCTCTCGGCGATTGCCAGCATCGGCAGCCCAACCTGCTCGTAGAAGGCGAGCAGGCTGTTGCCCTTGATGAAATCTTCGGCCTGTTCCGTCGCCTCGTCGGGGTCGCTGGCCAGAAGGCGCTGGTAGAAGCGTTGCTCCGGCGTCAGCACCTGCTCGTTGCCGAGCAGGACGTTGAGGAACTCGAGGCGTGGCACATGCCGTCCGAACGCGACGAGGCAAACGGTGAGGGGCGTCGAGAGCAGGAGTCCGACCGGTCCCCATAGCCACGCCCAGAAGATCGCTGCGACGATGATTGCAAGCGGCGAAAGCCCAGTGCGCGAGCCGTACACCCATGGCTCGACGAAGTTGTTGCTGACCAACTCGAACCCGATGAACAGCCCGGCGGTGAGCAACACCGCCGTCCAGCCCGGGTCCACCGCCAGTGCCAGCGCCAGGGGGAATGCGGCGGCGATGATCGGGCCGACGTACGGCACGAAGCGCAGGACGAGCGCCAGCATTCCCCACAGCACGGGGTTGGGTACTCCGATCAGCCACAGTCCCACGCCGATCGGCACGCCGTAGAGCACGTTCACCACGAGCTGCAGCACCAGGTAACGGGTGACCCGCTCGCCGGCGTCTCCCATCACCTGGGTCGTGCGTTGGATGTCGCGCGAGCCGGCCAGGCGGATGAAGCGGTCGCGCAGGTCTTCGCGCTGCAACAGGATGAAGATGACGAACACCAGCACGATGCCGCCGGTCGTCACGGGCTTGATGATCGGCCACAGGTACGTCTGCACCACATCGAGCGGCGCGTAGTCTTGCAAGATCGTCACCGGCACCGGCACGATCGCCGCCGGTGGCGCGGGACGTACGACCGCACCGGGGACGACCGGCGCCGGTTCGGTGAGGTCCTTGCCGAGCTCGTTGAGAATGGTCGAGGCGCGCTGGATGACGCCGTCGCCGAACAGGGTTCCCTGCAGCGAGCGGATCTTGGTCTGCAGGTTGCGCTCGTAGCTGGGCAGGTTCGCCGTCAGCTCGGCGACCTGGAACCCGACGACGGCGCCCACCCCGGCAAGGACGGTCAGCATCAGCGTGACCACCGCAATGGCGGAGGCGAGCCGCGGCAAGCCGTGCCGGTGCAGCCAGATGTGCGGGCCGGCCAACACGAAGCTCAGCAGCAGCGCCACCGCCAAGGGCACGAACAGCTCGCGGCCGAAGTACAAGACCGCGACCGCCCCTGCGATGGTCGCGGCGGTGATCAACGTCGATTGCGGCGACCGCCCGACGTCGTGCGCCACTCGCGAGGAGACTGCCATCACTCAGAAGGTTGCTGCGCGGCGCACTGTGCCCGGTCGCGACGCACCGGCAGGATTTGGACCGCGACCTCGTCCGGTTCTAGGCGGCGCCAAGGCCGCCCGCTATCCGGTGAACACCCCGCAGGCCCGGTGGTTGACTTCGATACAATTCGTATCATATCCAGGCTGCCCCCCATCGGGGGCCGCAGCGAGCTGGCCGGCCGGGGAATGTGATCACGGACCCGTGATCTGCATATCCGCAGCATATTAAATGCGCGCGAGGGCTGTCGGACAGCGGGCCTGCTTGACGCAGCGGGCAGCGTGCACGAGAACCGCGGCCTTGCAAGGCTATGGCAAGTGGCGCGGCGGCGTTGGTGGCACGGGATAGGATGCGTGGTGGCAGCGGCGGTGCAAACGGAAGACAACCTAGTCACGGGCCGCTCGTGCGGTAGCTGCACGCTGTGCTGCAAGATCATGGGGATTCGCGAGCTCGACAAGCCGCGGCTGACCTGGTGCAGCCACTGCGACAAGAAACGCGGCTGCACGATCTATGAGACACGTCCGGAGACCTGCCGCGAGTTCTATTGCGCATGGATGACGACCGGCGAGCTTGGCGATCATTGGAAGCCGCTGACGTCGCGGATGGTCCTCACCCATGACCGCACCCGCAATTGGCTGATCGTGCATGCGGACCCGGGGCGCCCCGACGCCTGGCGTACGGAACCGTATTTGTCCGACCTGCGCTCCTGGTCGCGATACATGACTCCCAACGGCGGCCGCGTGATGGTGTTCCATGGCGACCGCGTCATCGCCGTGCTGCAGGACGGCGAGCAGGACCTCGGCCCGCTGTTGCGCGACGCAAGCGAAATGGGGCGACGACGTAGCGACGACGGCGAAACCGCCGTCCCCGCCTCCTCATAGCCATTTTGATCCAGGAGTTTCGTCGTGTCTCAGAGAAATCGTTTGCGTGTCGCCATCCTCGGCGCGTCCGGCTACACCGGCGCCGAGTTGGTGCGCATCCTCAGCCACCATCCCGCCGTCGAGCTCGCCGCGCTCACTGCCGACCGCAAAGCCGGCAAGCCGCTCGCGGAGGTGTTTCCGCACCTCGCGTTCATCGACACACCGCCGCTGCAGAGCATCGAGGAGATCGACTGGGCCGGCGCCGACATCGACGCCGTCTTCTGCGCGCTGCCGCACGGCACGACACAGAAGGTCGTCTCCGGTCTGCTCAACGGCGCCGGGCCGAAGAAGGGTGCGCGCATCTTCGACTTGTCTGCTGACTTCCGTCTGCGCGACGGCGACACCTATAAGAAGTGGTACGGCCACGCCCACGAGGCGCTCGGCCTGCAGCAGCGCGCCGTCTATGGCCTCACCGAGCACGCGCGCGCCGAGATCGCCAAGACAGACCTGATCGCATGCCCGGGCTGCTATCCCACGGCAGCGTTGCTGCCGCTCATTCCGCTTCTGAAAGAGCAGCTGATCGAGCCGACCGACATCATCATCGACTCCAAGTCGGGTGTGTCCGGCGCCGGCCGCGCCGAGAAAGAAGCCAACCTCTACAGCGAGGTGACCGAGGGCATGCACCCCTACGGCATCGCCAACCATCGCCACGCGCCGGAGATCGAGCAGGAGCTGACCGGTGCGGCGAAGTGGGGGGTCACCGTCACCTTCACGCCCCACCTCACGCCCATGAGTCGCGGCATCCTCTCGACCAAGTACGTGCGCCTGCACGGCGGCGCCACCGCCGTCGACCTGCACGACGCGCTCGCCGCCCGTTACAAGGGCGAGCCGTTCGTTACCGTGCTGCCGCAAGGCACCGCTCCGTCCACCCGCATGGTGCGCGGCAGCAACCGCTGCGTCATGAACGTGTTCGCCGACCGCGTGTCCGAGCGCGCCATCGTCATCTCCGCCATCGACAACCTGGTGAAGGGCGCCGCCGGCCAAGCCGTGCAGAACATGAACGTAGCCTTCGGCTTCAAGGAGACCGACGGCCTGCAGCAGGAGGCGCTCTTCCCGTGAGCGCACCTCCGCCCAAGTTCAGCGGAGTCGTGCTGCCGTACAACGGCGTGCTGCCGACCATCGCGCCCGACGTCTATGTCGCGCCAACCGCCGCGGTGATCGGCGACGCGCACATCGGCGCCGGCTCGTCGATTTGGTTCGCTGCCACCGTGCGCGGCGACGTCAACGAGATCCGCATCGGTGCGCGAACGAACGTGCAGGACGGCACCACGGTGCACGTCACCACCGGTGGCCACGGCACCTACGTCGGCAACGACGTCACCATCGGCCACAACGCCATCATTCACGCCTGCACCATCGAGGACCTGTGCCTGATCGGCATGGGCGCGTGCCTGATGGACGGCGTGGTCGTGGAGAAGAACGCCATGGTCGCCGCCGGCGCCCTGGTCACGCCCAACAAGCGAGTGCCCTCCGGCCAGCTATGGGCCGGCTCGCCCGCCAAGTTCATGCGCGCGTTGAAGCCCGCCGAGCTGGCCGAGATCGAGGAGTCCGCCCACCACTACGCCGAGCTTGCCCAGGCCTACCGCCGTTAACACAGCGCGACCCCGCATACCGTAGCATTCACCCATGTCCCTGGTTTCGCGTGTCGCGGCGGTCCTCGCGTTCCTCGGCGCCCTGGCTTTGAGCGCGCCCGCGTCCGCCCAGGCCTATGGCAACTTCCTCGAGGTGCGGGGCGAGCGCCTCGCCGACATCAACACGCTCCTCCAGAACTACCGCACGATGGTCTACGGCGGTCAGGCCGGCCGCTGGCGCACCGGCGTGCGCGTCTTCCTGATCGGTGATTCGGTCGAGAGCTATCGCGGCCAGGTGCGCTCGCTGCTCGGCGAGTTCGAGACTCTCACCGGCGTGTCGTTCTCCATCGTCGAGGACGAGTCCCTCGCCAACCTGCGCATCTACTTCTCGGCGCGCGCCTGGTTCAACAGCCAGGCGGCGCGTGCGTTCGACGACGCCCAGCGGGTGCTGTGCTTTACCAACACGCGCACCCAGAACGGCACCATCCAGCAGGCCTTCGTCGTCATTCCCGAAGACCTGCAGCCACGCGCCGCTCGCGCCTGTCTCGCCCACGAAATGATGCACGCCATCGGCTTCGGCGGTCATCCGCCGCAGTCGTTCGACTCGGCGTTGCGCAACGGCGTCGCCGCCGACCGCCTCACCACCAACGACCGCATCATCATCCGCGCGCGCTACGACGATCGCCTGCGCAACGCCGCCAACGGCACCGAGGCCATGGGCATCGCCACCCAGGTCTTGGGCGACATGCTCGGCCGCGTGCTCGAAGCCGGCGACACCCTCAACGCGCTCGCCTTCGACGGCGACCCGGTCTCGAAGGACTTCGACGGCGCCTAACCGCCCGCGCGTCGTTCAATGAGGTTGCCGAGCCGGCGCAACCGCTCTGCATGAGTCTCCAGGCAGATGCGGTGCTCGTCCGACAAGTACTTCGGCCGCAACTCCGGATGCAGCATGCTTGGCGGCGCTTTGAAGGTGACGGCCTCCACCTTGGCGCGCTCGGCGATCACGTTCTGGGCGCGGTCCTCCCATTCGGCCGTGCTGCGCAAGTAGGAGGGCAGGGTGGCGATCTCAGTCATGGTCTGGCCGAGGTTGCGCAGCGACACTCCTTCTTCGTGCAGCTCGGCGAGGCGCTCGAGCCACGGCCGCCCGCGCCGCCATCGCACCACGCGCCGCGTGCCCCACACGGCGCCGGCTCCCAAGGAGAACGCCAGCAGCACCGGGAAGGTGCTCCAGCCATAGAGCCAAGCCTCGAACGACGATGCCGCAGCTTCGAGGCGGATCAGGCCGCCCGTGAAGCCGAGCACGACGAACGCCAGCCAAGCCGCGGCAACCACCGCGGCGATCGTTGTGAGGAAGATCCTGCGCACCACGCCCTCGTCGGTAGCAGCCCTACCGGTAGCGGCATTCTCGCCCAAAGTGGCCGCATGTCGGTATCGGGTGCGTGTTGCCCCGCCAACTAGCTCTATCTATGGTATGGGTTCCGCCTGAGTTCGCTTCCGGCGGTGGGGATGCGTCGGCGCCGATGCGCCGGCGGTGGGGAGCTGCGGTATGACATACGGTTTGCGCGGGATTCTCGTTCTCGGCGCGGCACTTGGGTTGAGCGCCTGCTCCTCGGTGCCGCCGTGGGCGAACCCGTCCGCGATGGTGGACCGCATCTTCGGCGAGGAAGACCGGCCAGCGCCCGCCGCACGCGGTCAATTCCCGCAGGTCGCCAACGTGCCGCGGGCGGCGCCTGCCACCACGACCCCGGCCCAGCGGGATGCCGCTGCGGCCGGACTCAACGCCGATCGCGCCAACGCCCAATACACTAACGAGCAACTACGCCAGGGCGGCCTGGTCGCGGACGCGGCACCGACGCCCGCACCGGCGCCGACCGTGACCCCGGCACCCGCTCCGGCTCCGCAAGTCGCCCAGTTGGCTCCGACGGTGCCGATCGGCACTCCAGCCACCCAGACCGTGCGTCCCATCACGCCGGCCCCGCCGGCGACGCCGGGACCTGCCGTGCCCGATCTCGCGGTGCCCGTGCCCCCCGTGTTCCAGGGCGGACCGCAAGTCACGCTCGGCGCGCCGGCGCAACCTGTGCCGCCGCCGCCCCTCAACGTGACCCCGCTGCAGCCGACGGCGCCTGCCGCAGCGCAGGCGGTGCCCGCCGCACGCGGTCAATTCCCGCAGGTCGCCAACGTGCCGCGGGCG
>CAMEYM010000001.1 GCA_945947575.1 Rhizobium sp. Q54 | reverse complement strand
GACTTGAAGTCGTCGATGACCTCGCGCTGGAACTGCACGAAGCGACGCGTGCCGGCGTTCTGAATGGCGCGCACGGGGATGACCGGGAATTGCGGATCGACCTGCACGCTCGGAATGGCGTCGCGCGCTTGGGCGTGGATGAACGCCTGCTTGCACTTCGGATGCGCGATCGATTCGGTGGCGCACACGAAGCGCGTGCCGAGTTGACAGCCGCTCGCCCCCATCTCGAGATACATGGCGATGGCGGCGCCGCGACCGATACCGCCGGCCACGAACACCGGAATGTCGCGCACATGCGGCAGGATTTCCTGCGCCAACACGCTGGTGGCGACGGGGCCGATGTGTCCGCCCGCTTCGTTGCCCTCGATGATGATGCCATCGGCGCCGGCGCGCGCCAGGCGATGGGCGAGCGCGATGGCCGGAGCGAACACCAGAACGCGCGGTCCGCCTTCCTTGACGCGTTTGACGTCGGCGCCCTTGGGCACGCCACCGGCCAGCACAACGTGGCTGACCTTGCGCGCGACGCACACGTCGATCAGCGCCGGGAGCTCCGGGTGCAGCGTGATGAGATTGACGCCGAACGGCTGCGACGTGAGCGCGAAGGTCGCGGCGATCTCGGCGTCGAGCTGCGCCGGCGACATCGAGCCCGTCGCCAGCACACCGAAGGCGCCGGCATTCGACAGTGCCGCGACGAGGTTGCGCTCGGACACCCACGTCATGGCGCCGCCGAGGATGGCGTAGCGCGTACCTAGGAGCTTGCGCCCCGCTGCCCAGAGTTCGTCGAGCAGCGCTTCCGCGCGCTGCAGATCTTTGCCGGTGAGGGGCGCGCGCTCAGGCAGCATCCAGCCCGTAGGCCGTGTGCAGAGTGCGCAGGGCGAGCTCGGTGTATTCCTCGGCGATCAGCACGCTGACCTTGATCTCGGACGTCGAGATCATCTGAATGTTGATGCCCTTGTCGGCCAGTGCCTGGAACATGCGGTACGCAATGCCCGCGTGACTGCGCATGCCGACGCCGATCACCGATACCTTCACCACATCGGGCGCCGAGATAACCCGCTCGAAGCCGATGTTTGCTTTGGCGCTCTCGATGACGCCGAGGGCGCGCTTCAAATCGCTGCGCCCGACCGTGAACGTAAGGTCCGTGCTCTTGCCGTCCTCGGACACATTCTGAACGATCATGTCGACGTTGATGTTTGCGTTGGCGAGCGGTCCGAAGATCCGCGCCGCGACACCGGGCCGGTCGGCCACGCGAACCAAGGTGACCTTGGCCTCGTTGGGCGAATAGGCGATGCCGCTGATGAGTTCGTCTTCCACACCTTCCTCCTCGTCGACGACCAGCGTGCCCGGCGCGTCGGAAAAGCTGGAAAGGACCTGCACCACGACCTTGTGCTTCATCCCCATCTCGACCGAGCGGGTCTGCAGCACCTTGGCGCCCAAAGACGCCGATTCGAGCATTTCCTCGAAAGTGATCTTATCAAGCTTGCGCGCCTTGGTAACGATGCGCGGGTCGGCGGTGTAGACGCCGTCTACATCGGTATAGATGTCGCACCGGTCCGCCTTGAGCGCGGCAGCCAGGGCTACGGCCGACGTGTCCGAGCCGCCGCGGCCAAGCGTCGCAATACGGCCGTCCGGAGCCACTGCCTGAAAGCCCGGCACCACGGCGACCTCGCCGCGCTTGAAGCCCTCGAGGATCGGCCCGACCTCGATGTCCGTAATGCGCGCCTTGCTGTGCGCCGCATCGCACCGAATTGGCAACTCCCAGCTCGGCCACGACCGCGCCTTGAGGCCAACGTCCTGCAGCGCGAGAGCGACGAGACCGATGGTGACGAGCTCGCCCGTCGCAACGACAACGTCGTATTCGGCGTCATCCACCTTCGACGAGACGGCATCGACCAGTTTCACGAGCGTATCGGTCTGGCCCGACATCGCTGAGACGACGACGGCGACCT
The DNA here is from genome assembly GCA_945947575.1 of Rhizobium sp. Q54. GTDB lineage: Bacteria > Pseudomonadota > Alphaproteobacteria > UBA2966 > CAIVPW01 > CAIVPW01. The sequence continues at coordinate 195,166 of CAMEYM010000001.1, read as the reverse complement.
CGTTGCCGGCGTCCACGACCTTCTTGACGCGGCGCGCGACGTTCTTGATGCGGTCGACGTCGCCAACGGACGTCCCGCCAAACTTCAACACCAACCGCGCCATGCGCCCTGAATTCCCCTGCTGGCCGACGGCCCCAAAGGCGTCGGCCCCACGCATCGGCCTAACGCATCAGATTGCCGCCGGAAAGGCGCGTATACATACTCAATCGCCCCACGGGCCTGCAACGTGCGCCGCAACAGATCCACCGCCCTACGCCATGAAAGCTGAACCTATAGCGACCACGGTCGATTCCGCGGAGGTCGCCAAGTTCTCCGGTCTCGCCGGGACCTGGTGGGACCCGACCGGGCCAATGGCGCCCCTGCACGCCCTCAATGCCGCCCGCGTCCGCTATCTGCGCGACCAGGCCTGCGCCCACTTCGGGCGCGACGCAAAGGCCGCGCGGCCGCTTGCCGAGCTGCGCGTCCTGGACGTGGGCTGCGGGGCCGGGCTGCTGACCGAGCCCCTGACTCGCCTGGGCGCCAGCGTGACCGGCGTGGACGCCTCAGCCGAGGCAATCGCCGCCGCCCGGCGCCACGCGGAGGGCGGCGGTCTCACCATCGACTATCGGGTCGGCGGGGCTGAGGCGGCCGAAGGCACGTTCGACATCGTCGTGACGATGGAAGTGGTCGAGCACGTGCCCGACCTCGACGCTTTCGTTGCCGCGGCGGTGGCGCCGTTGAAAGCTGACGGGCTGTTCGTCGCGGCGACCCTCAACCGCACGCCGAAGGCGTTCGCCCTGGCGATTGTCGGCGCCGAGTACCTGTTGCGCTGGCTGCCGCGCGGCACCCACGACTGGCAGAAGTTCGTGCGGCCGTCCGAGCTCGCGCGCGCGCTGCGCCCGCTCGACCTGCAGGTGCGCGACCTCACGGGCGCGACCTTCGACGCCGCAACCGCGACCTTCGCGCTATCGCGCGACGTGGACGTGAATTACTTGCTGAGTGCGAGCCGCTAGAGAACGACTACGCGTCGCTGCGGTGACGCCAGGGAATCTCGCCGAACTCGATCCCCTCGTCCTTCATCTCGGCGGCTTCCTGATCGGTGGCGCGGCCGTAGATGTTGCGCAGGGACGTCTCGCCGTAGTGGATCTTGCGCGCTTCCTCGGCGAAGCGATTGCCGACGTTGTCGGCATTCTTCTCGATGAACGCCTGCATGTTGGTGAGCATGCGCACGGCGTGCGCCGCGAGCTCCTTGCGGCGAGCGGCGTCGCCCTTGCCGGTCGATACATTGGGCGCCATCGGGGCGCGCTCGACGCGCACATCGCCGCACACCGGACAGGCGATCTCCCGCTTCTTGGCCTGCGCCTCGAATGCGGAGGAATCCGGAAACCACGCCTCGAACACGTGATCGTGCGAGCAGCGGACGTCGTACACGACCATGCAAGTCCCTCGCCGGACTGGTTGACCCCTACTCGAAATACCGCGCCGCAGGGCGCCGGACAAGGCGCGGCGACCAAAAATGTCAGTGAACGCCGCCGTTAACCAACATCTTCGCGCACGCCGAAGTCGCGGTCGTGGCGGAGCGCCGGGATGCGGCCCCGCGCCTCGGCGATGCGCGCCGGATCGATGGTGGCCGTGACGATGCCGGGCTGGTCGCCCGCGTCGGCGAGCACCTCGCCCCACGGCGCAACGACCAGAGAGTGGCCGAACGTGCGCCGGCCACCGGGATGCACGCCCGTCTGGGCGGGCGCGATGACGAAACAGCCCGTCTCGATTGCGCGCGCGCGCAGCAGCACGTGCCAGTGCGCCTTGCCGGTGATCTCGGTGAATGCCGATGGAACGGCAAGCAGGCCCGCTCCCGCCTTGGCGAGCGCCCGGTAGAGCTGCGGGAAGCGCACGTCGTAACAGACGGAAAGGCCGAGCTTCAGCCACGGCAGGTCGGCGATCACCGCGTCGTTGCCGGCACCGAAGGTTTCCGACTCGCGATACTTGCGATCCGGCAGATCGACATCGAAAAGATGAATCTTGTCGTAGCGCGCCGTGACGGCGCCCTCCGGGTTCACCAACAGCAATCGATTGGCGATCTTGCCGTCGTCGCGGCGCACGGCGAACGACCCGGCCAGGACCCAGCGGCGCGCGCGGCGCGCGGCGTCACGCAGCGCCGCTACACCTGCATGTGCGTCCTCGGGAAGGGACTGGGGCGGAATCTCCTTCGTCGTCTCCGCCATGAGTACGACGTTCTCCGGCAGTGCGATGAGGTCCGCGCCGCGCCGCGCCGCCTCGGCAACCGCAGCCGTCGCGGCGGCGATGTTGGCCGGCATGTCGCCGCCAGCATTGAGCTGCACGCACGCAACCATAAACGCGCTCACGAGCTGCCCTCGCGTGCGACGCGCGCCAGCGTCAAGACATCGACGTGTGCCGCACCGGCCGCAACGAGAATCGCAGCACAAGCCTCGACCGTTGCGCCGGTGGTCATCACGTCGTCCACGAGCACGATGCGGCGGTCGCGGACACTGGCGACGCGGCGCGGGCGGATGCGGAACGCGCCGCGCACGTTGGCCAGGCGCGCGGATCGACTCAGCGCGCCCTGGGTTGGGGTGTTGCGGGTGCGCTGGAGCGCATCGCTGACGACGGGCTTGCCGGTGACACGGCCGATCGCGTGGGCAAGTAGGGCCGACTGGTTGTACCGGCGATGGAACAGCCGCGCAGGATGCAGCGGCACCGGCACGAGGCAATCGGAGTCGGCGAGGAGTTCGGCGCCGGCACGCGCCAACCAGCCACCGAACGCGGGTGCCGCATCGGTGCGGTCGCCGTGCTTGAAGGCGAGCACTGCCTCCCGGCTGGCGTCGTCGTAGACCATGACGGCGCGCGCCTTACGGTAGCGCGGCGGCTCGCGGATGCAGTCGGCACACAGGAGAGTCCCGCCGCCCGCCTCGAACGCAAACGGCAGTCCGCAGCAGCTGCACATCGGCTCGCCGACAAAGCGGATGCGAGCCCAACACGCCCCACACAGCTGCGCCTGGCGCACGACGGTCGCCTCGCACGTCAGGCAGCGCGGCGGCAGCAGGGTGTCCAGAGCCAAGCGTCCCAGGCGCACCAGCACCGACTCGCGCAACGGGCGCTGGGACATGCCGAGGGTCATTTCAGGATTATCCCCCGGTGCGTTAGATAAAGCGATGGAGGAGCCCTTCGACCGGCGCGCCGTGCGCCGCCATCGCGACCGCGCAGCCGCGGCGATCGGCGCTCACGACTTCTTGTTGCGCGCGGCCGTCGAGCGGCTGGCGGAGCGCGTCGGCGAAAGCGGCCGGCGATTTCCGTCCGTCCTGGCACTGGGTGCCGCTGGCGGACTGTTGCGCGATGCGGTCGCGCCGCACGCCGATGCAATCGTCGAGGCGGATATGTCGCCCGGGATGCTGCAGGGACCGGGCGTCGTCGCCAGCGAGGAACTACTGCCGTTCGCGCCCAACGCCTTCGACCTGATCGTCAGCGCCCTAGTGCTGCACTGGGTCAACGACCTGCCCGGCGCGCTGGTGCAAGCGCGGCGCAGCTTGCGGCCGGATGGGCTGTTCCTCGCCAGCATGCTGGGCGGCGAGACCTTACGCGAGTTGCGCGCGGCGCTCCTGAGCGGCGAGGTGGAAGCGCGCGGCGGCGCCAGCCCGCGCGTCTCGCCCTTTGTCGATGTGCGCGACGCGGGCGCGCTGCTGCAGCGCACCGGGTTCGCGCGCCCCGTCGCCGACGTCGAAGCGATCGACGTGACCTACTCCGACCCGTTGCGCTTGATGCAGGACCTGCGCGGCATGGGCGAGACCAACGCCCTCCGCGACCGTCCGCGTACCTTCACGCCGCGCTCGACCCTGATGGCAGCAGCGGCCGCGTATCGCGCCCAATCGGCCAGTGAAGGCGGCCGCGTTCGCGCCACCTTTCAGCTCGTCACCCTCACAGGGTGGGCCGCAGCGCCGCGTACGCCGCCAGAGGCGCCAACAGGGGAACGTCCGCCGGGGGCAAGGTTGCCGCGTCGATTGCGTCCGGCCTGAGCCAGCGCAGCCGCTGTCCTTCGCGCGGCGCCGGCGTACCGCGCCAGGCGCGCACCAAGAACAGCGGCATGAGCAAGTGAAAGTCCGGATACGCGTGCGACGCGAACGTCAACGGTAGGAGCGCATCGCGCATCACGATGATGCCGAGCTCCTCGTCGAGCTCGCGCATCAGTGCCGCCTCGGGTGTCTCGCCGTCGGCGACTTTGCCGCCCGGCAGTTCCCACAGCCCGGCCATCGACTTGCCTGGGGGCCGCTCGGCGAGCAGCACGCGCTGCTCGTCGTCGAACAGGGCGCCGGCCGCAACGAGCACGACGCGCGTCATCCCTCGTAGCCGCTCTGCCCGCCGAGCTTCGTAACGGCCGGGCGCGGAGGATCGGACGCGGCGCGCGCCCGGTCGTAGCGGCGCACGCGGCGCGGCCCACCGCGCTCAGGCGCGTCGATATCGAACTCGCCGCGCACCTGGAAGCCGAGCTTCTCCAGCACGCGCGCCGAGGCGACGTTCTCGACGAAGATGCCGGCGCGCATATTGTCGATCTTGGTCGTAGCGAACACGTGGGCGAGAAAGGCGCGCGCGGCCTCGGTCGCGTAGCCGTTGCCCCAGTGGTGGCGGCCGATCCAGTAGGCCAGGCACGCCTCCCCGTCCCGCTCGAACAGGTCCACAGCACCGATCAGGACATCGCTTTCCCCAAGCGCGACTGCTTTGCGCAGCAGGATGCGATCGCATGCCATTTGATCCTCGTCCTGAGCGAGCCACTCGTCGGCGTCCCGCTGCGTGAAAGGAAACGGGAGTGCCGCAGTGTCCTTGATCATCTCCCAGTCGTTGAGCAGCGCAACGAGCGCAGGCCCTTCGCCACGCGGCGGCCGCAGGATCAGGCGTGGCGTGCGGATCTCAGCTGCCATGGACGAACACCGGAATTCGACGCACGCCGCCGCGCGGCGACGATCACGACCGGTACGACGCGTTGATGCGGATGTAGTCGTAGCTGAAGTCGCAGGTCCACACGGTGAACTTGCCCTTGCCGACACCGACGTCGACGTGGAGGTCGAGCTCCTGGCCCTTCATGTACGCCGCGACCGGCGCCTCGTCGTAGCCCGGCACCACGGCCCCCTTCGCCGCAACCGGGTGCGGCCCGAAGGCGATCTTCAGCTTGTCGCGATTGGCCTTCTCGCCCGACTTGCCGACCGCGGCGACGATGCGTCCCCAGTTCGGGTCCTGGCCGTGCAGCGCCGTCTTCACCAGCGGTGAATTGGCGATCGACATGCCGATTGCCTTGGCCGCCTTCGGCGACGCGGCGCCAGAGACGTGGATGGCCGCGAATTTAGTGGCGCCTTCGCCGTCGCGCACGATCTGGAGGGCGAGGTCGAGCATGCATTCGTGCAGGGCACGCTTGAAGTCACGCAAGTGGCGATCGGACGCCGACTTCACCACCCGGTGCGGGGCGCCCATGCCGGTGGCGAACACCAGCAGCGTGTCCGAGGTGGACGTGTCCGAGTCGACGGTCGTCGCGTTGAACGTGGTCGCACACGACTCCGTGACGAGCTTCTGCAGCACCGTGGCCGGAATGCGCGCGTCGGTGAAGACGAACGCGAACAGGGTCGCCATGTCCGGCGCGATCATGCCCGAGCCCTTGGCGATGCCATTGATGGTCACCGTCGCGTCGCCGATGCGGGCGGTGCGCGTCACGCCCTTGGCAAAGGTGTCGGTCGTGCGAATCGCGTTGGCGGCGTCTTGCCAGCCCGCGGCGGCGAGCTTGGCCACGGCGCCGGGGACGGCCGCTTCGATCTTGTCGACCTTGATGAGCTCACCGATGGTGCCGGTCGAAGCGACGAACACCTCGGCCGGCTTGCATCCGATCGCCTGCGCCACCGCGACGGCGGTACGCTTCACGGCGGCGGCACCGGCCTTACCCGTGAACGCGTTCGAGTTGCCGGCATTGGCGACCAGCGCCCGTGCGTTTCCGCGCTTCAGCACCGTGCGGCACCACTCGATGGGGCCCGAAGCGGTCTTGGAGCGCGTCAGCGCGCCCGCCACTTGTGTCTTCGGCGCCACCTCGACGACCAGCAGGTCGGGGCGCGCCTTGTACCGGATGCCGGCCTCGGCGACCGCCAGACGCACGCCCGCGATGGGCGGGAGGGAGGGAAATCCGGCGGGGGCGAGCGGCGAAGGGTTCGGCGGCATGACGAGGGGACTGGTATTCGAGGGACCGGGACGGTTGCGCGCGGGGTTGTACTGCCCGAATCCCCCAGCGGCAAGGCCGGGAACCGGCGTTTCCCAGGGTCCGGTTCGTTGACAGAGTGCCAGGGCCCGCTTATCTGAGGGGGACCTCTCCCCCCAAACTCCCAGCGGCTCCATGTTCGGTTGGCTCGCCAAGCATTTCTTCGGCACGTCGAATGATCGCATCGTCAAGCAGCTGCACCCGCGCGTGGCCGCGATCAACGCCCTCGAGCCAGAGATGGCCAAGCTCAGCGACGATGAGCTGCGCGCCCAGACCGCGAAATTCAAGGAGCGCCTCGCTGCCGGCGAAACCCTGAACAAGCTCCTGCCCGAGGCGTTCGCGACCGTACGCGAGGCGGCCAAGCGCACCCTCGGCCAGCGCCACTTCGACGTGCAGTTGATGGGCGGCATCATCCTGCACGAAGGCAAGATCGCGGAGATGAAGACGGGCGAAGGCAAGACGCTCGTCTCGACCCTGCCCACGTACCTGAACGCGCTGACCGGCAAGGGCGTGCACCTCGTCACGGTCAACGACTACCTCGCCAAGCGCGACGCCGAGTGGATGGCGCCGATCTATCGCATGCTCGGCATGGAAGTCGGCGTCATCGTCCACGGCCTCGACGACGCGGCGCGCCGCCAGGCGTACCTCGCCGACGTCACCTACGGCACCAACAACGAGCTCGGCTTCGACTACCTGCGCGACAACATGAAGTTCCACCTGGAACAGATGGTGCAGCGCGACTTCAACTACGCGATCGTCGATGAGGTCGATTCGATCCTCGTCGACGAGGCGCGCACGCCGCTCATCATCTCGGGTCAGGCGGAAGACTCGTCCGAGCTGTACCGCTCGGTCGACAAGGTCATCCCGACCCTGGAGAAGGGCAAGCACTTCGAGCTCGACGAAAAGGCGCGCGCCGTTTCGCTCAACGAGGAAGGCACCGAGCGGGCCGAGGCGCTGCTCCGCGAGATGGGCCTGGTGACGCACGGCGAGCTCTACGACATCGAGAACGTCACGATCCTGCACCACCTCCAGCAGGCGTTGCGTGCCCACACGCTGTTCACGCGCGACTCGGAGTACATCGTCAAGGACGGCAAGGTCGTCATCATCGACGAGTTCACCGGCCGCATGATGGAAGGCCGCCGCTACTCGGAAGGCCTGCACCAGGCGATCGAGGCCAAGGAAGGCGTTGCCGTTCAGCCCGAGAACCAGACGCTGGCGTCGATCACGTTCCAGAACTATTTCCGCCTCTACAAGAAGCTGGCCGGCATGACCGGTACCGCGATGACCGAAGCGCCCGAGTTCGCGGCGATCTATAGCCTCGACGTGGTGGAGATTCCCACCAACGTGGCGACCGTGCGCCAGGACTTCGACGACGAGGTCTACCGCACCGCCAAGGAGAAGGATCAGGCGATCCTGACCCTGATCAAGGAAGCGCGCGAGCGCGGCCAACCGGTCCTGGTCGGCACGGTGTCGATCGAAAAGTCCGAGCACCTCTCCGCCCTGCTGAAGAAGGAGAATGTGCCGCACGCCGTGCTGAACGCCCGCTTCCACGAGCAGGAGGCGTCGATCATCGCGCAGGCCGGCCGCATGGGCGCCATCACCATCGCCACCAACATGGCGGGCCGCGGCACCGACATTCAGCTCGGTGGCAACGCCGAGATGCGCGTGCGGCAGGAGATTGGCGACAACATCACCGATCCCGACGAGCGTGCCACCAAGGAAGCTGCCATCCGCGCCGAAGTGGCGGCGGAGAAGAAAGAGGTGATCGCCGCCGGCGGCCTCTTCATCATCGGCACTGAGCGCCACGAGAGCCGCCGCATCGACAACCAGCTGCGCGGCCGTTCCGGTCGCCAGGGAGACCCCGGCAAGTCGAAGTTCTTCCTGAGCCTGCAGGACGACCTGATGCGCATCTTCGGGTCGGACCGCATGGACACCATGCTGCGCCGCCTCGGCCTGCAGGAAGGCGAAGCCATCACCCATCCGTGGGTGAACAAGGCGCTGGAGAAAGCGCAGCAGAAGGTCGAGCAGCGCAACTTCGAGATCCGCAAGAATCTCTTGAAGTTCGATGACGTCATGAACGACCAGCGCAAGGTCGTCTACGAGCAGCGCAAGGACCTGATGCGCTCGATGGACGTCTCCGAGACCGTCGATGAGATGCGCAAGGAAACCCTGGAAGGTCTCGTCACCAAGACCATCCCGGAGAACGCCTACCAGGAACAGTGGGACATCGACACGCTGGAGAAGGAGATCGCTCGCATCTTCGGTGTGCTGCCGCCGGTGCGCGAGTGGTCGCGCGAGGAAGGCGTCGACGACCAGGAGATGCTCAAGCGTCTCACGGACATCTTCGAGCGCCGCATCGCCGAGAAGGCCACCAACTACGGCTCCGAGATTTGGCGGATGGTCGAAAAGAACATCCTGCTGCAGTCGCTCGACCACTATTGGAAGGAGCACCTGCTCCGCCTCGACCATTTGCGCCAGGGCATCGGCCTGCGCGCCTACGGCCAGCGCGACCCGCTGAACGAGTACAAGCGCGAAGCCTTCGACATGTTCGAGACGATGCTGGGTGGCCTGCGCGAGCACGTCACCATGCTGCTGTCCCGGGTCGAGGTGAACATCGCGCCGGCGCCGCAGCCGGTGTTCGAACGTCAGGAAGCCCCGGTCGCGGTCGCCGCAGAGGGCGGCGGCCACGCCCTGGAGCCGACCCTCGAGGACGCCCTGCCGCCGCCGGAACCGAGCGACCCCGCCACCTGGGGCAAGGTTCCGCGCAACGCGCTCTGCCCCTGTGGCTCAGGGAAGAAGTTCAAGCACTGCCACGGCAAGATGGACGAGAACTAGTCTCGTTCTCCGCCGCCCGGATCCGCCGGGAGCCATCTCTAACATCGAAGCATCGAATGGGTCCCGGCGCGCCATGGCGCCGCCCCTCTCCGCGGCCGCGACGGCCTGATTCCTTGCCGCGCCACGCGGGGATGGTATGATCCCGCGCAGGGGGACGCTTCCGCTCCAACCAGGCCACCGAACTGCCCGCGGCATGGGCCCGTGACCCGGCTGGAGCATCGACGGCGCTGTGGCGCCAAGCAGCGCGAACGATGGCGCCAGCAATTCGGGCACGGCGGGTCCCAGGTCTCGTTCTCGCGGCCCTACTCCCACTCCTGACAATCCACACTCCGGCCGGCGCGCAAGCCACCTTGCCGGCGCCGCGCGGCTTCGCGCCGGCGGACGTCGGCGGCGTGGTCAACACCTGGCCGTTCACCGACACCAAGTTCACGACCGCCGGCGAACGCCTCGGCGATGGTCGCGCCGAGGCGACCGTGAAGGCGCTCGCCGACGAGATTGCCTACTCGGCGCGCTTCCTGCCGCGCGCGCCGGCGCCCTTGATCGCTGCCGAAGCGGCCGAACGGCCGCCGCCGGACACGACCCTGTGGCCCGATGCGATTGCGGCCGACGCGTTTGCGCGCCCGTCCGCTCGCACCGACGCCGCGCTGTGGAGCTTGGATGGACGCGCCGATCGCGTCCTCCACGAAGGCAACGCGCGCGCCATGGCCGACCTAGCGAGCACGATCGAGCGCACGCCGGCCACCGACATCGCGGTCCACTGGCCGAGCCCGGACATTGTTGTGCGCACCGCCGCGCGCGGCATCGTCGGCGCCATCGAGGGACGCCTGCGTCAACGCAACGAACGCACGCAGTGCAACGAGCCGACCTGGTGCCCGGTGATGGAGGCCGTCGAGAAGAAAGCCGCCGCCGACGCGGCCACGGCGCCCATCGAGGAAGCCGTCGCCAACTACTTCTTCGAAGCGGCGCGCGGCGGCTCCTACGCCGCCAGCACCCGCGAGCAGCAGAACGAGCGTCGCGCCCGCGCCGAACAGCGCGCCGCGCTCGGTCTGCGCGCGACGGGCGCTGCGGGCGCTACGCCCGCGATTTTGCCCTGGGAGATGCGCCTCTTGCTGAGCGGCATCATCGGCGAGATGCGCGAGACCGCGCACCCCTCCCCGCTGTGGCCGCTGCGAATCGAAAGCGCGGCGGCCAACGGACTGCGTCCTGCCCGCGGCGGCCTGCAAGGCTTCGACCTCGAAGGGATCGCCGTGACGCGCTATGGCGTTGCCGCGAGCGGCGCGAGCGGCGTGTTCGAACTCGCAGCCGCATTGACGTTCGTCGATGCGGCGGCGCGCCGTGCGTCCTACTCGGCAATCATGCGCTTCTCGTTCGAGGGGGAGACCCTCGTCATTAACTCCGCCGACGTCGCCGCGATCACACCGGAGAAGCCTGCGGTGCACATCGCCTTCGTCCCCGCCCCTGCCTTGGATCGCGTCGAACGCAACGCAGGCGGCGCGGCACTGGTTCGCTCTGTCGCCGGCGCCGCCGACCGGCGCGGCATCGGCATCCCCGTGGAGCACTACGCGTTCGTGCTGGTACTCGACCGGGTCGGTCCCGATGCGCGCTTCGGCCTGCGCACCAGCGAGACCGCCGCCGGCATCGCGGGCTTTCCCGGCATGCCGACCGTCCTCGACCTGGACGGCTGGCGCGTGCTCGTAGAGCGCGCGACGTTTGCTCTTGGCGCGGCGCCGCCGTTCCACTTCAAGGCCGTCTATCAGCCGACGCCAGGCGCGACTCCCGCGCTGCTGGCCTCGGTTTCGACTCTGCTCGGCGCGAGCGCTGCATCGGCGAACACGACCGCCGCGCCCGCGCGTGCGCATGCTCCAGGTGCGTTCCCCAATCGGGTGCGCCCATGAAGCGGCTCGCGCTCCTGCTGCTGCTGTGCGGGTGCGTCGCGGGCTGCGCTGCGCCGCCCGAGACCGCGCCGGCTCCCGCCCCGGTCGTCGTCCCTCCCCCCGCTCCGCCACCGCCGCCTCCTCCCGAGGTCGTGGCGCCGCCGGCGCCCGTCGTCACGGAGGTACGCGCGCCCGAGGCGATGCCGGCGTTGCCGGCGGCGCCCGTCGCGATGGTCGACGCCGACCCACAACCGCCGGCGGCGCGCTATCCGCTGCCGGCGCCGCTCGCCACGACCCAGACCAACATGCCGCTCGACGCTGTGCGCGTCGCCGCTGCCATTGTCGATCGCCTGAGCGGTGGCACCGGCCTTGCGGCCGGCGTCTTGTTCAACGAGGAGGCCGGCGCCAAGGTCGATGCGTCGCGCAGCGCGCTGCCCGGGCTCGACTGGCGCGATTCGAAGCTCCTGCAATACGCGCCGGTCGAGTACTCGCCGCGCGTCGCGCCCCAGGGCCGGGTCGCAGCAGGGCAACTCGAGTTTGCCGACGGACTCGATCGCCGCGCCACCATCCTGTTCTCGGTCGAGTATTCCCTGGCCGACGAGCCGATCGCCGTCCTCAACATCGAGATCGCGCCGATCTTCGCCCTCGACCCCGAGGTCGCGCTGTTCGTCGTCGATGCCGCCGACGTGCCGGATGCCGCGGGGATCGTCACCGCGACGCACGCCGACCTGTTGCGCCTCGCCCTCGAGAAGGGCGTGCGCTGGCGCACGGCGCCGCCGCCCGATGGCGCGCGCGACTGGATGATCTTCGCCTTCTTGATGGAACGCGTATCGCCGTCGTCGCGCCTGCGATTGGGAGTGACCGATCAGCCGCAAACCGCCGCGCTCTACGACGCTACCGCGCGTGTGCTCGATGATGGCGGCTGGCGCGTCGCGGTGATGCCGGGACGCTTCTCGCTCTATGACCCGGGCCTGTGGGCGCGCGCCGAGTTCGCGCCGGGGGCGGAGACGGATCCAGAGGATCGCCGCCTGCGCACCATCGGCCTGTTCCCGCTGAGCGTGACGACGGCGCGCGCCGACGCCGGGCGCTAGCTAGGGCATCTAGCTTAGGCTAGGCCAACCTTCCCCATATCGAGGAACTTCTTGCGCCGCAGCGCGCGGAAGTCGGCAACACCCAAATCATCGAGGTCGTCGAACGCCGTGGCGATCGCCGCGCCGACGCGCTTCACCATTTCCTGCGGGTGACGCTGGGCGCCACCGGTCGGCTCCGAGATGATCTGGTCGATGACGCGCAGCTTGTAGAGGTCTTGGGCGGTGAGCTTGAGCGCCTCGGCGGCGTCTTTTGCCTTGTCGGAGCTGCGCCATAGGATCGCCGCGCAGCCTTCGGGCGAGATCACCGAGTAGATCGAGTGCTCGAGCATCATCACCTTGTTGCCGACCGCCAGCGCCACCGCGCCGCCCGATCCGCCTTCGCCCAGGATGACGCTCACCACCGGCACGCGCACGTCGAGGCCGACTTCGATGGTGCGCGCGATCGCCTCGGCCTGGCCGCGCTGCTCGGCGCCGACGCCGGGGTAGGCGCCCTGGGTATCGACGAGCGTGAGAATCGGCAGGCCGAAGCGGTCGGCCATATGCATCAGGCGCGTCGCCTTCCGGTATCCCTCGGGGTGCGCCATGCCGAAGTTGTGGGCGATACGGCCGTCGGTGCCGATGCCCTTCTCGTGGCCAATGACCATCACCGAGCGGCCGCGGAAGCGCCCCGGCCCGCCCTGGATGGCGCGGTCGTCGCCATACACACGGTCGCCGGCCAGCGGCGAGAAGTCCTCGATGAGGCCGCTGACGTAGTGCGAGAAGTGCGGCCGGTCGAGGTGGCGAGCGACGAGTGTCTTCTGCCACGGCGTCAGCGCCGAGTAGGTCTCGTTCAGCAGCTGGTCAGCGCGGCCCTGCAGCTTCGCGACCTCGGAGGTGATGTCCATCTCGCCGGAGTCGGACAGATGCCGCAGCTCCTTGATCTTGCCTTCGAGTTCCGCGATCGGCTTCTCGAATTCGAGGAAGTTCTCCATCGCCATCGGCTTCGATCCTCCGGGTGACGTTGGCCAAGTCTTACGCGCGCGCGCCGCGACCGCTCGCCTTCGCCTTGCTCTTGCCGCCGGCGATCAGCTTCGCCTTGGCGACCATGACTTCGGCTTGGCGCACCGAGGCGGCGTCGATCATACGCCCATCGAGGGTCACTGCGCCGCGTCCTTGCGCCTGGGCCTCTTTCATCGCCGCCAGGATGCGCTTGGCGCGGTCGACTTCCTTGGCCGGCGGATTGAAGGCCTCGTTGGCGAGCTCGATCTGGCTCGGGTGGATGGCCCACTTGCCCTCGCAGCCAAGCACCGCGGCGCGGCGGGCCTGGGCGAGGTAGCCGTCTTTGTCGCCGATGTCGCCGAACGGGCCATCGATGGGGCGCAGGCCGTTGGCGCGCGCCGCCACCACCATGCGGGCGATGGCGTAGTGCCACATGTCGCCCCAGTGCACCTGGCGATTGCCGTCGGAGTCCTTGTCGGTGAGCACGACATAGTCGGGATTGGGTCCGCCGATGACGGTGGTGCGCGCGTTGGTCGATGCGGCGTAATCGGCGACGCCGAAGTGCAGCGACTCGTTGCGCGGGCTGGCGGCGGCGATCGCCTCGACGTTCTGCATGCCGAGTGCCGTCTCGATGATCAGCTCGAAGCCGATCTTCTTCTTGCGGCCCTTCGCTTCCTCGATCTGCGTCACCATCATATCGACGGCGTAGACGTCGGCGGGCGTGCCGACCTTCGGGATCATAATCAGGTCGATGCGTTCGCCGGCCTGCTCCAACAGGTCGATGACGTCGCGATACATGTAATGGGTATCGAGGCCGTTGATGCGCACCGAAACGACGGACGCACCGAAGTCGTGCTCATTGAGCGCCTTGATGATGTTGGCCCGCGCCTGGACCTTGTCGTCGGGCGCCACCGAGTCCTCGAGGTCGAGGAACACGACGTCGGCGCCGCTCTGCGCCGCCTTCTCCATCATCTTCGGCTGCGAGCCGGGCACTGCCAATTCGGATCGATTGACGCGCGGCACCGCACGCCGCACCAGCGTGAAGCTCATGAACTACAGCCCCCCTGTCAGAATGGGGCGCACCCTAGTCCGCGAGCGGATGCCGCTGCAAGAGAGCCTGCAGGCGGTTCTCCAGAACATGTGTGTAGATCTGGGTGGTCGAGATGTCGGCGTGGCCCAGCATCTTCTGGACCGCGCGGAGGTCGGCGCCGTTGGCCAACAGATGGCTCGCAAAGGCATGGCGCAGCACATGGGGAGAGACGCGGGCCGGCGGAAGACCGGCGGCCGCAGCAAGTTCCTTCAGCATCTGGGCCAAGCGTCGCTCGGTCAGATGGCCTCTCGCGCCGCGCGACGGGAACAGCCACGGCGAGGCCTTTTCGGCGGGGTCGGTCGCCGCCGCTTGGTAGGCCCGCGCGGCGGCGACGGCCGGGTCACTCAGCGGCACGAGCCGCTCGACGTTGCCCTTGCCGCGCACACGCAAGAATCGCGGGTCGTCGCGGAAGGCAGACGTCCGCAGCGAGACGAGTTCGGAGACGCGGAGGCCGGTCGCGTATAGCAACTCGAGTAGCGCGACCACGCGCAGTCCGGCGATCCCGTCCACGGCGCGCGCCGCCACGAGCAGCGCGTCCACTTCCGCCTCGCTGAGGATCTTCGGCAAAGGACGCGCGCGCCGCACTCCGTCGAGCACGGTGGTCGGATCGTCGGTGCGCATGCCGTCGTTGGACAGGAAGCGAAAGAACTGGCGCAGGCAAGCGAGCCGTCGCGCCTGGGTTGCCGCGGACAGTCCGCGCTTGTGCAACGCCGTGAGATACGCGCGCAGGGTTTCGGTGTCAGCATCGGCGGGTGCGCCGCCGCGCTTGGCGGCGAACGCGGTGAAGTCGGCGAGGTCACGGCCGTAGCTGGTCAACGTCGCGCGCGCCGCACCGCGCTCGGCAGCGAGCATTTCGAGGAACGACGAGATGTGGCGATCGCTGCCGGGCGTTGGCAGCTTGGTGGGGGCGCGACTCAAATGCCGTGCCCCAGCGCCGCCTCCACCGCAAGGGCGCGCGCTTCCTTCTCGAGCCCGATGCCGCGCAAGGCGCGAATTGCTTGGGTGAGCGCGGCGCTGTCGGCGCCATCCGGGCCGACATCCCCGAGCATGAGGAGCGCGAGCAGCACTGTCTCCCCGACGCGCTTCTCCGCGGCAGCGGCGGCCAGCGAATTGGACAGAGCCGGCGCCGGCACGAACCCGCCCGTCAGGAGAGGGCCACCGAACAGCAGCGGCTCCCAGGCCTCGTTGGGGACCGGCGCGTCGAACGCAGCGAACAGGGTGTACAGCAGCGCGCGGCGATCTGCCTCGGGACCCTCGGGCGCGCGCGGCAGCTCGCGCCACCAAGTCGCCGTGCGCGATGCCGAGCGCTGGCGGGCGCCGTCCGGATCGGCGAGCTGAAGTAGCGGCCACAACTGCGCCGAGATGTTGATGGCTTGGGTGTTGGCGCCCTGCGGTGTCATCGTCCCAGCTTGGCGGGCGGCAAGCTCGAGCCACGTCCACGCCAGCGGAATGTCGCCGCCCGCAAGCGCCGCGCGCGCCGCATCCGGCGCGAAGGCCAGCAGGTCGGGCGAAGGCGTGATCTGACGCAAGGAAGCGAGGTTGACGCGCGCCGCCGTGCCGACGATGCCGTCGGCCTTGGCCGCCTTCCACGCGGCTTGCAGCGCCGCGGCGCGTTGGACCGGGTCCGTCCACACCTGCCCGGCCTGATAAAGCAAGGCGTTGGTGCGCGGCCCCTTCTCGCGTGCGGCGGTGTCGAGCGCCTGCTGGATCTGCGGGCCCGTGTAGGACACGGCCGCGTAGATTTCTGCCAAAGTCACGGTGTCGAGGGCCCCGGCCGCTTCCGCTCGTTCCGCCGCTTCGATGGCCTCGAGCGGAACGGTGGACGCATCGGCCTTGGGCGCCGTGGCGATGGCGCGCAGGATGGCGGGCTGTGCCCCGGCCACGGCATCCGGCGGGACCGGCTGATTGGCGGCACGCAGCAGCGCGAGATGCAACGGCGTGGGATCGACGAGGCTGGTGACCGCAGGTCCGGCGCCCGGCGTCGGCAACGCGGCGATGAGCGCGAAGAATGCTTCGTCGCCGACCTGACCCTGATCGCGCAGCAACGTCGTCGCCAAGGTCACGGCGGCAGCGTCGCGCTCGAGCGCGCGGCAAAATGCCAGTGTCTTGAGCCAGTAGGCGTTCGGATCGCCCTGCATCAGGCCCGGCACCTTCTGGCAGGCGCCGCCGAAGTCGCCGGACAGGAGCATGGCGTCGATGTCGGCGCGAGCGATGGCCGGGTCGTTCACGCGCGCCGCGGCGACGCGTAACAGCTCGTTCACTTCGTCGATGCGTCCGCCAGCCATCAAGCGCTCGACGCGCAGGCCGAGCAGCGTCGGCGCGACCGCAGCGCCGGCGGGCACCAGCGCCGTGGTCAACAGCAGGCGCCGCGACAAGTCCTGCATGACGGGCGACACGGTGCCCATCGGCATGCGCGGCAGCAGCATCTCGACGCGGGCGCGCGGCGTGCCTTGCCACATGGCCGTGCCGAGGCCGCCGTGCGGATCGTCGAGCAGGCCGACCACCGAGGGATCGACTTCATTGAGCACGCCCACCTCGATCGGCGCATCGGAGACGCGGCCGGGCGCAACCGGCTGACGCGGACCCTGCAAGGGCGTCGGCCGTGCCGGCTCGAACGGCGCGTCGGGATTGGCGGGCGTGCCGACGAGCGGCTGCGGCGCCACCTGTTGCGCCACGGCGGGAGTCAGCAGGGTACCCGCCGTCATCACGACGGCAGCACCGAGGGACCTGGCAAGGCGCGCGTGCATTGGGCTTCGCCGCAACGACGACTACTTGGGGAAGCGGTCGTTCGGCAGCACCTGCTCGATGCGCTGCGAGGGAGCCGGGATGTCCCACATGGCGAGGAAGAGCGCGCCGGCGACCACTGCGATCAGGATCACCGCCAGCAAAGCACCGAACAGGCGCGAGCCGGAGCCGCGATCGGATCGCGACGGGCGCTGCAGACGGGTCTCGGGCGTGGTGTCCGTCCTTGTTAGGCGCGGGGAGCGCGGGGTTAGCGTCGTGTTGCCAAAAGCAACGGCCGGGGCCGCGCTACCGGCGCGACTCCAGCGTGTGATATGAGGATAGACTAAGGAATATGGCGAAGATGCGACAGTCCCTCGACGGTGCCGCTCCGGAACCGCGGCCGAGCCGTCGCCTCCGCGCGTCGTGCCGCCCGGCACGCTACCGCGTGACGCGCCGCCAGCCGCCCGCCCGATGAACATGAGTCAGGGCGCGGCAATCCACCGCACCGTCGTGCTGGTCGGCCTGATGGGCGCCGGCAAGACGAGCATCGGCCGCCGCCTCGCCACGCGCCTCGGCATGCCATTCGTTGACGCCGACGCCGAGATCGAGGCGGCCGCGGGCGAATCCATCTCGGACATCTTCGCGCGCCACGGCGAGCAGGCGTTCCGGGACGGCGAGCGGCGTGTCATCGCGCGCCTGCTGGACCGGCCGCCCCATGTGCTGGCCACCGGCGGCGGCGCCTTCCTCGATCCGGAGACCCGCGCCAAAATCACCGCCTCGGGCACCTCGGTGTGGCTGCGCGCCAGCATCGAGACGCTGGTGCGGCGCCTAGAGAAGAGTCGCACCCAGCGCCCGCTACTGGCGTCGGGCGATCTGCGCGAGCGCGTCAACCAGTTGATGGAAGAGCGCTACCCGATCTATGCCCAGGCCGACATCGTCATCGATACCGGCGAGGGACCGCATGAGCCGGTCGTCGAGGCGATCCTGACCGCCTTGAAAGACACGACCAAGGCGCGCGCCTAGAGACTTGCAGCGATGAGTGTTTTTGGATCCGTACGGCTGGGGTTGGGTGAGCGTGGCTACGACGTCGTCGTCGGCCGCGGACTGTTGGCGGAGGCCGACAAGCACATCGGCCCCCTGCTGGCACGGCCCCAGGTCGCGGTCGTCACCGACGCCAACGTCGAGAGACTGCACCTGGCCACCCTGACCGGGGCGCTGGCACGAGGCGGCATTCGGGCGCACACGATCGTCCTGCCGGCCGGCGAGGAGACCAAGAGCTTCGCGCACCTCGAGAAGCTGCTCGACAAGCTGCTGGAGGCGCGCATCGAACGCAGCGACACGATCCTGGCGCTCGGGGGCGGCGTCATCGGCGACCTCACCGGGTTCGCCGCATCGACGTTGCGGCGCGGCACGCCCATCATCCAGGTACCTACGACCCTGCTCGCCCAGGTCGATGCGGCGATCGGCGGCAAGACCGGCATCGACACGCGCCATGGCAAGAACATGGTCGGCGCCTTCCACCAGCCGCGCCTGGTGCTCTCTGACGTCGGCGTCCTCGACACGCTGCCGCGCCGCGAACTGCTCGCCGGCTACGCGGAGGTGGTGAAGTATGGCCTCCTGGGCGACGCGCGCTTCTTCGATTGGCTGGAGCAAAACGGCCGTCAGGTGATCACCGGCGACGTCGCCGCCCGCAACTACGCCGTGCTGACCAGCGCGCGCATGAAGGTCGAGATCGTCCAAGGAGACGAACGCGAGTCCGGTGCGCGGGCCCTGCTCAACTTGGGCCACACCTTCGCGCACGCGCTGGAAACCGAGCTTGGCTACGACGGCCGGCTGCTGCACGGCGAAGCCGTGGCGGCCGGGCTCGTTCTGGCCTTCGAGCTGTCGCAGCGCTTGGGCCTGGTGAAGGCCGCCGACAGCGCCCGCGTCCGCCGTCACCTGGCGCAGATCGGCCTGCCGGCCGGACTGCCGGCCGCGGCGCCCGCCACGGGCTGGGATCCGCGCCGCCTCTTGGAGCACATGCGCCAGGACAAGAAGGTCAAGGCCGGCGCGCTCACCTTCATCCTGGTGAAGGCGATCGGCAGCGCGTACGTCAGCCGCGACGTTCCCGAGGCGGACGTACTGGGAGTGCTCGACGCCGAGCTCGCCGCCTAGCACCGCTCACACCCATGAACACCGCCCTCATCTTCTCGCTCGTCGCGATCTTCTTCTTGCTGGTGATCGGCGCGTTCTTCTCTGCGTCCGAGACGGCGCTGACCACCGCCAGCCGCGCCCGCCTCCATCACCTAGAGCGCAAGGGCAGCAAGCGCGCCGGCATCGTCGCGAAGCTCAACGCGCGCCGCGAGCGGCTACTCGGCACGGTGCTGATCGGCAACAATGTCGTCAACATCCTGAGCTCGGCGCTGGCGACCAGCGTGCTGATCGGATTGTTCGGCGACGCCGGCGTCGCCTACGCGACCGCGATCATGACCGTGCTCGTCCTGGTGTTCGCGGAGATCCTGCCGAAGACCTATGCGCTGCTGCACGCCGAGCGGGTTGCGTTGGCGCTGGCGCCGACCCTGCGCGCCATCGTTGCGCTTGTTGGGCCACTCAGCAGCGCAGTGGACAGCCTTGTCGGCTTCATTCTGCGCATGCTGCGCGTGCGCTCGCCGCAGGGCGCGGTCATCGCTCAGGAAGAGATCCGAGGCGCCATCGACCTCTATGGCATGCAAGCGGGCGGACGCGGCGAGCGGCAGATGCTCGGCGGCATTCTCGACCTCGTGCACGTCGATGTGTCCGAGATCATGATCCATCGCAAGAACATGTTCGTGCTCGACGCCGGCCTGCCGTCCGAGAAGCTCCTGGAAGGCGTGCTCGACGGACAGTTCACACGCGTGCCGCTCTACCGCGACAACCCCGACAACATCATCGGCATCCTGCACGCCAAGGACGTTCTACAGGCAGTGACGTCGCGCAAACAGGACGTCGCCACGCTCGACATCGTCGCGCTGGCCAAGGAGCCCTGGTTCGTGCCGAGCACGACCAACCTGCGCGAGCAGCTCACCGCCTTCCGGCGGCGCAAGTCGCACTTCGCGATGGTGGTGGACGAATATGGCGCGCTGATGGGCCTCGTCACGCTCGAGGACATCCTGGAAGAGATCGTCGGCGACATCTCCGACGAGTTCGACGTAGCGGCGGCGGGCATCCGGCCGCAGTCGGACGGCAGCTTCATCGTCGAGGGCGGCACCACCATCCGCGACCTCAACCGGCGCTTCGAGTGGAACCTGCCCGACGACGAGGCGACGACCATCGCCGGCCTCGTGCTGCACGAGGCGCGCACGATCCCCGAGACGGGCCAGGTGTTCACGTTCCACGGCTACCGGTTCGAGGTGCTGCGCCGCTTGCGCAACCAGATCACGCTGCTGCGCATCACTCCGCCCAAGCGCGAGCCATCCCGGGCCTCGGCCTGAACCAGCCATGATCGAGGTGATTCTCGGCGTGATGGCGCCGGTGGCGTTGATCATCGCCGTCGGCACCCTGTGGGACCGGCTGCGCCAACCCTTCGACGCGGCCTTCGTCGGCGGCCTCGTCTACTACATCGGCGGGCCGTGCCTGACCTACGCGACCTTGGTGAACTACGAGTTCACCTCCGGCGTGCAGCATCTGGCGCTCGCAGCAGTGGCTGCCCTGGTCTTCTGCGGGGTGGTTGGCGCGATCGCGCTGCGCCTGTTGCGCCTCGACCTGCGCAGCTATCTCAACTGCATCATGTTCCCGAACCTCGGCAACATGGGCTTGCCGGTTGCCTTGTTCGCCTTCGGCGAGCCGGGGTTGGCGCTGGCGGTGGTGGTGTTCACCATCGGCTCGGTGACCCACTCCTCGGTCGGCATCTGGATCGCCTCGGGGCGGCTGGCGCCGACCGAACTCCTCAAGGCGCCGCTGCTCTACGCGACCCTGCTGGCGCTGCTCGGGCAAGGCGGCCTGGAGCCGCCGGTGTCCGTCCTGCGGGCGGTCGAGATCCTCGGCGGGGTGACCATTCCGCTGATGCTCTTGTCGCTCGGAGTGTCGCTGTCGCGGCTGAAGATCAGCAACACCCAGCGCGCGGTGACGCTGGCGGGGCTGCGTCTCGGGATTGGCTTGGCCGGTGGTCTCCTGGTCGCCTGGGCGTTCGCCCTGTCGCCGCTGGAGCGCGGCGTGCTGCTGACCAGCGCCGTGATGCCGGTGGCCGTCTTCAACTACCTATTGGCGGAGAGGTTCAGGACCGCGCCCGAGGACGTCGCCGGCGGCGTCGCGCTGTCGACGTTGGCCTCGTTTGTCATCCTGCCGCTGGTGTTGGCGTTCGCGGTCTGAAGCGCGCGGAAGTAATTCATGATGAACACGCGCAGGTTCGACGTGAAGCCGCCGTCCGGCCGCGTCGTCGCCACGTGCGTGCAAAGCTGATTGAGATTGGCGTTCTCGCGCCGGGCGATGTCGGCGAGCGCATCCCACATCTCGCGCTCAAGTCGCACGCTGGTGCGCCGGCCGGAGATGCGGATGTTCTTACTGACGAGAGAACTCGGCACGCATCCCCCACACACGCACGCGGACTTGGGCCCTGCTTACCACACTTGATCTGATGGTGCTATCGGCGGTGGTAGCGCAAGCGTACCTATGACTCGCCCGGCGCAAGCACCCGCAGCGCCAAAGCGTGCACGCCACCTTCCAGTTCGGTAACCAGCGCACGATGAACGCGGCGGTGCC
The DNA here is from genome assembly GCA_945947575.1 of Rhizobium sp. Q54. Lineage (GTDB taxonomy): Bacteria > Pseudomonadota > Alphaproteobacteria > UBA2966 > CAIVPW01 > CAIVPW01. The sequence continues at coordinate 173,632 of CAMEYM010000001.1, read as the reverse complement.
GCTCCGTGCGCGACACTCCGGCGAACGCGGCCGACACGATCTCGACGCGGAAGTGACTCTCCCCGCCGGGACGAGCGCCGGAATGACCTTCATGACGGTGCGACTCATCGATGACCGTCAAACGGTCCGGCGCAAATTGCTCGCGCAGCTTGCTCTCGATCGCGACGTAGATGGGACCGGACATTGCAGAAACCTGGGGCCGCGCGGGCGGGGCGTCAAGCGCGCGCGTCCCGCGCGACGATGCTACCTTCCCGGCCATGGAATTCGCCCCCTGGATCCTTCCCGTCGCTGGAGCCGCCGCCGCCGTCGTGCTCGTCACCCTGCTGGTGTTCGTCATCGTCGAGACGGCGCGGGTTGCGAAGTTGCGCGACATGTTCATCGAGCTCGGCGCCGCCCAGGAGGTCATTCACAGCACCATCCGCGAGCGCTTGAGCGACCTCGGCACCCGCGTCGGCGAGGGCTTGGGCCGGTCCGACAAGACCATCGGCGAGATCCGCGAGCGGCTGGCCGTCATCGACGAGGCGCAAAAGAACCTCGTCCAGCTGTCCACCCAGGTGGTCGGCCTGCAGGACATCCTGTCGAACAAGCAGGCGCGCGGCGCGTTCGGCGAGGTTCAGCTCAAGGACCTGATCGAGGCGGCGTTGCCGCCGGGCGCCTACTCGTTCCAGAAGACCCTGTCGAACGGCAAGCGCTGCGACTGCATGATCCAGCTGCCCAACCCACCGGGGCCGATCGCGATCGACGCCAAGTTCCCGCTCGAGAGCTACCAGCTGCTTCGCAACGCCAAGGACGACGTGGCCCGCGTCAACGCGACGCGCTCGTTCACCCGCGACATCACGACCCACATCGTCGATATCGCCGAGCGTTACATCGTCCAGAACGAGACGGCCGAGTCGGCGCTGCTGTTCCTGCCGTCCGAGGCGATCTACGCCGAGCTGCACTCGAACTTCCGCGGCGTCATCGAAGAGTCCTACCGGCGCAAGGTCTACATCGTTTCGCCCACCACCCTGTGGGCGACGCTCAATACCATCCGCGCCATCCTGCGCGACGTGCGCATGCGCGAGCAGGCAGCGGTCATCCAGCGCGAGGTCTTGGTGCTGCTCGAGGACGTGCGCCGGCTGGACGAGCGCGTCACCAAGGTCGGCAACAACTTCGACACCACGACGCGCAGCTTCAACGACGTGCGCATCTCGCTGGAGAAGATCCAGCGCCGGGCGGAGAAGATCCGCGAGGTGGACCTGACGGTCGAGGAGCCGCCCGCCGTCGAGCAGCGCACTCCCACCCTGTTCCCCGGGCAATAGCGCGCAGCGACCATTCCGGGCTGCGTCACGCACATGACGCAGCTTTGTCATTACAGTCTGCATACGTTCCAGGCTCATCCTCGGCCGCAGACGCGTCTGTTTGCAGCATGCCGCCGGGCGCGCAACCGCGCGACGCACGACCCCGCAGCCTTGAAGGAGTGCACCATGACCATGGATCGCCCACGCCGCGCTGACCGGCGCACTTCTGACAAGAAGCCCGGCACGGACCGCGACTCGAAGGACGTATGGCGCGGCCACGAGCCGCAGTGGTTCAAGGACCAGGCCCGCCACGACGACCAGCGCGTGCCGATGGCGAACGGCACCGGCGAGCCCGTGACGAGCCCCGAAGAACTCACCCATGCCGAGGGACATCACTGGCAACCGGCCCGCTCGGGTCACGATGAGGCTGCAGCGCGCGGATATGGCGGCCCACCCCGTGCCCCGGCGGTGGCGCGTGCGCGCCGCACCGAGGTCCTCGACGACGACGGCCGCGAGGGTGGCGAGTTCCAGGCGCGCGATGACGAGGGCGACGAGGACAAGCGCGATGCCGGCGAGAAGGCCCCGAAGCGAGCCGCACCCAAGACGGCGGCGCGCAAGATGAGCAAGGCTCCGGTCCGCAAAGCTGCACCGAAGCGCGCGGCGGCGGCGCGCAAGGCAGCGCCCAAGCGCGCCACGAAAGCGGCCGCTCCGAAGCGCAAGGCGGCGACCAAGACCAAGCGCGCCGGCACGGTGAAGGCGCGCGCCACCAAGGCGCGCGCGACGAATAAGAAGCCCGTTCGCCGCGCGATGCCCGCCAAGTCCAAGAGCAAGGCGAAGGCGCGGCGCAAGGCGCCGGTGTCGAAGCGGCGCTGAGTGAGCCTTTGATGTTCCCCTCGCCGTCCCGGCGAGTCGGATCATGTCAGCGGGCGGCGAGATTTGACGGCCCAGCCGAGGGTGCCGTCGTCCAGGTAGTCGAGTTCGCCGCCCATGGGCATGCCGTGAGCGAGTGCGGTCACCTTCACATCCGTGCCGACGAGGCGGTCGGCGATGTAGTGGGCGGTGGTCTGGCCCTCCACCGTCGCGTTGGTGGCGAGGATGACTTCGCGCACCTCGGGACTCTTGGCGCGCGTCAGCAGGCCCGGAATGGCGAGGTCGTCGGGATTGACGCCGTCGAGCGCCGACAGGGTGCCGCCGAGGACGTGATAGCGGCCGCGATAGGCACCAGCGCGCTCGAGCGCCCACAGGTCGGCGACGTCTTCGACCACGCACAGGATGGACACGTCGCGGCGCTCGTCGCGGCAGATGGCGCACGGGTCGGCGGAGTCCAAATTTCCGCACACGCCGCAGCGGCGGACGTTGGCAGCAGCCCGCGTCAGCGCGTCGGCGAGCGGGACGAGCAGCGCCTCGCGCTTGCGCAGGAGGTGCAAGGCGGCGCGGCGCGCAGAGCGCGGGCCGAGGCCCGGGATGCGCGCCAAGAGCTGCATGAGGCGGTCCAGATCGCCGCCGGACGAGTCCATCAGAACGGCAGGCCGAAGCCCGGGGGCAGGTTGAGGCCGCCGGTGGCTTTGCCGATCTCGTCTTGCACCCGGGCCTGGACCTTGGCGCGGGCGTCGTTGTGGGCGGCGATGATGAGGTCGGAGAGCATCTCGCGCTCCTCGTCCTTTACGAGGCTCGGGTCGATCTTGAGGCTGCGCATCTCGCCCTTGCCGGTGACGGTGACCTCGACGAGGCCGCCGCCGGAGGTGCCGGTCGCCTCGATGGTGGCGATGCGTCCCTGCGCTTCCTCGACACGCGACTGGATGTCCTTCGCCTGACGCATCATCTGGCCGATGTTCTTCAGCATGTCTCCACTTTCATGAAAGGTCGTCGCCGGGGTCTGTCGTCGGGTCCGTCGGCTCTGGTGCCGGCGCGGCCTTGGCGATGTCGCGCACGTCGCGGATCTCGGCGCCGGGGAAGGCGGCGAGCACCGCCTGCACCGCAGGGTCGGCGCGCGCCTCGGTCATGCGCGCTTCGCGCACTGCTGCTTCCTGCTCGGCGTAGGTCGGCTCGCCCTGCTCGCGGGATAGCGTGCTGATCCACATGGTGCCGGTCCATTCCTGCAGCTTGAGCACCAAGCGCTGCGGCAGGTCTTTCTGCGCGCGCGCATTCAGGCGCAAGTCGATGCTGCCGGGCACGAACTTGACGATGTGCACGCCTTGCATGAGCTCGGCGCGCAGACGCGGCTCGCTGCGCTCACCCATGACGCGGATGACGTCGGCGAAGGTTTCGATCTTGGGGATCGGCGCGCGCGGCGGTTGCGACAGGGTGGGATACGGCGCGACCGGGCCGTCCGGTCCCTTGGCGCGGTTGGAGGTCGCGCGGCCCGCGCCCTTATCCCAGGACGCTTCGCGCAGAACGGGATCCGGCGGCTTGGGCGGACGCGACGCAGCGGGCGACGGGGCGGACGACGGCGGCGGCGCGCTGGCCCGCGCGGCCGGGGGTGGAGGCGGCGCGAGCGGCGCGACCCGCTGGGAGACGCGCGCCTCGGCGGCCGGCGCGGGACGTGCGTTGAGCTTCTCGACGACCTCGGCGGGGCTCGGCATGTCGGCGACGTAGGCGAGGCGCACGAGGACCATTTCCACCGCGGCCATCGGGTCGGGCGCCTGGGCGGCTTCATCGAGGCCCTTGAGCAGCATCGACCAAGCGCGGGCGAGCGTCGGCATCGACACCTTGGTGGCGCTGGCGCGGCCGCGCTCTTGCTCGGCGGCGGTGCGGGCGGCGCGATCGGGACTGGTGGGCACGGCCTTGAGGCGCGTCAGCCAGTGGACGAGGTCCATTAGGTCCTGCAGCACCAGCACGGGGTCGGCGCCGAGGTCGTACTGGGCGCGCAGGTTGCCGAGCGCATCCGTGACGTTGCCGGAGAACAGCGCGTCCAGGAGGTCGAAGGTGCGGCTGCGATCGGCGAGGCCGAGCATCTCCTGGACGAGCGCGGACGTGATCTTGTCCTGCGACAAGGCCATCGCCTGGTCCAGCAAGGACAGGCCGTCGCGCACCGAGCCGTCGGCGGCGCGCCCCAGCATGAGCGCGGCCTCCTCTTCGATGGTGACGCTTTCCTTGGCGCAGATGTTGGTGAGGTGCTGGGCCAAGAGCGGCGGCTCGACGCGGCGCAGGTCGAAGCGCTGGCAGCGCGACAGGATGGTGAGCGGCAGCTTGCGGATCTCGGTCGTCGCGAAGATGAAGACGACGTGCGGCGGCGGCTCTTCCAGAGTCTTGAGCAAGGCCGCGACGGCGGCCTTGGACAGCATGTGCATCTCGTCGAGGATGTAGACCTTGGTGCGCGCGTTGAGCGGCGCGTAGCGCGAGCCTTCGGTCAGGGCGCGGATGTCGTCGACGCCGTTGTGGGTGGCGGCGTCGATCTCGAGCACGTCCACCGAGCGGTCCTCGGCGATGGCCTTGCAGTGCTCGCACACCCCGCACGGCGCGATGGTCGGCCCACTCTTGCCGTCGGGGCCGATGCAGTTCATGGCGCGGGCGATGATGCGCGCGGTCGTCGTCTTGCCGACGCCGCGCACGCCGGTGAGCAGGAAGGCGTGGGCGATGCGGCCCGACGAGAAGGCGTTGGTGAGGGTGCGCACCAGCACGTCCTGGCCGACGAGCTCGGCCAGCGTCGTCGGACGGTATTTGCGCGCCAGTACGCGGTACGCGTTTGCCATTCGGGGTCAGTTTACGGGGTAACCGCGGCCGGAGTCGGGCGCCCTGGATTGCTTCGCCTACGGCTCGCAATGACGGCAGAGGCGAGGTGGGAGACTGGACGAACGACCCGGGTCCGGCTCGTTACGGTTGCTTCCTTCCGGACCTGGCCGGGTTGGCGAGGGACCCGTCCGCCCGCCAGCCTCCCGAGGGGAGAATAAGGGGGCGCGGACACCGAGAGTCAACGTACGGGTCGTCGCCAGCCGCCTCGCCGATTTTTCTCGCCCGCACGGCGGTCGTCCCGCGCAAAGAACGCGGGATTACGCGGATCGAAGGCCTGTCGCGGGCGTCCGTCCGCGATATCGCTCGCGTATTCTTGCGTATCGCACGCGGCTTCTTTGCGTTCATTGGCGCTTTCGATTGGCACGCACCGCTGTGGCACAGGTACGCTTCGTGTCGCAAATATCCTTGGATCAGCGGCAGAAATACACGCACTACGCGCCCTCGTCAATACGTTTCGTATCTGCTGGGCGAGCCTTGTGGACGCAGGTAAGCTTCGACCGCATGAACGCACTCCACGCCTTTGCCTTGAGCGGCGCCGTGCTAACGGCCGCCGTGCCCACTGCCATCGCAGCCCCGGTTTTCTCGATCGCCCTGATCGGCGGCGTCGGGTACAGCGAGCAGAACGCGCCGGTGGACCATGAGACGCACCTGCGGCGGCTGTTGGCGGACATCAACGCCGCGCCGGTGGCGTTCGTCGTCCACAATGGCGACGCCGGCCATCCGCAGGAGATGTGCACCGACCCTGCCCTGGTGCGCCGGCACGCGCAATTCGCGGCGATGCAGCGGCCGCTCATCTTCACGCCGGGCGACAACGAGTGGTTCGCCTGCCGCGACGAGCGCGACCACCGCCTGGCGCGCGTGCGCGAGCTGTTCTTCGGGACCGACCAGAGCTTAGGCGCGCCGCCGATCAAGCTGCTGCGCCAGAGCGCCGAGGGCGGGACGTACGCCAAGTATTCCGAGAACGCGCGCTGGCAGATGGGCGACGTGACGTTCCTGACCATCCACGTGGTCGGCGGCGGCAACAACGGCGGCCGGCCGGAAGCGGTCGAGCGCGACCGCGCCAACCGGGCGTGGATGACGGCGTCGTTCGCGGCGGCCAAGGCGGCGGGCAGCCGCGCCGTGATGCTGTTCACGCGCGCCAATGTCTTCCCGAACGGCGGCGTCGGCTTCGGCTACACCGAGCAGTTCTTCGAGGTGCTGTTCAATGAGACGGTGAAGTTCGGCGGTCCCGTAGTGCTGGTGGAAGGCGACGACAACCGGTTCCTGATCGACAAGCCGATGCGCGACAGCCGCGAGCGCGTGCTCGAAAACCTGACGCGCGTGCAGACGTTCGGGACGCCCGACCATCACTGGATCGAGGCGATCGTGGATACCGACAATCCGAACGTGTTCGAGTTCCGGGCGAGAGTGGTCAAAGCGAACCTCGCCCCCTGACTGTCACGCCGACTGGTGACGCAAGAGTGGTCTACTTGGTTGATGCAGGCGCAACAGCTGCGAGCCCGGTTCAGGCGTTCCGCCAGGCCGCGAAGATCGAAGGCAATATCCTGTTCCGGGGCCCAGACGGCGCCCGCTTCAAGCTCTCCTACTTGCCGAATGGGACCTTATCGGCGCTCTTCTACTCTCAGGCAGGAGTGAGCGGGGCAACGATGCAACGGCTGCCATAACAATGGCGGTGACACGCATTCTTGCTGCAGTCGTGGTCATCGTTGCGTGGACCCACGGCGTTGCCCAGGCACAGCAAAATTCGGCGCCGCGGCAGATGCCGCTACCCGAGCGCGCCATTGAGCAGATGTGCGCGAGTTACTCCGATCCCGCGCTGTTCCCGCCGAGGTTCGCCGCAAAGGAGGAGCCTGGCGCGCGAGCGATGTTCCCCGGCTCCTATCTATTCGTTCCCGCGGACGGAACACCGCATCCGGGGGTGGTGCTGTTGCACGGCAGTGAGGGGGGTCGCTCAGGAAGCACGATTTGCCTCGCACGATTCCTCGCGCAGCAGGGCTACGCGGCACTTTCGTTCTGCTACTTCGACTGCGGTAACGACCGACTTCCGTTTGCGCTGGTTGGCGTTGATTTGAGGCGCACGTACGAAGCCATGACTTGGCTCAAGACCTCAGTCCACGTTGCTGACAAGAAGGTTGGCCTCTATGGCTTCTCGCGCGGCGCCGAGCAAACGATTCTGCTCGCCTCCGTCCTAGCGATGCGGGCAAAATCCGACCCCGCAATAGCGCTGCCGGACGCCGTATTCGCACACGCGCCGTATGGCACCGTTGCGCCGGCATACAATTTCCGCTGGCGCCCAAATCAGTTGAACGGCGCGTACTGGGACCCTTACGTCCGAGCGTCCTTACAGTGCCTCGCGTATGACTCTACCGGCAAGTACCGCGTAGTCGGCGGAGCGGCCATGCGGTGGAGAAGCGAAGATTCCGCATGCTCAGAAAAGCCGGCCCTCTCGTTTTCCGATTGCTGGCGGGAGGACTCCCGGGGCAGGTATTCGGTCCCTCCGAGAGGGCCGTACGACAATCCAGGAGCTTCGCGCGGGAGTTATGCCTGGCTGGCCGACATGTGCGGCCCGCCGCCCGAGGTCAACCAGCGCGACATCGACAAGGCGCACCCGCCAGCGTGGCGTTGGGGCGACTCCTTGGAAGGACTCGCCACCGGGACGGTCATTGCCCTAGGCGCATATCCCGGCTCGGCAATGCTGACGCAAGGCACAGTCGATGAAGTGTGGTCGCTTGCGAACGGCATCGAACGCATCATGGCGACCTTTCAACGCGCTGGGACGAGGTTCACGCACACCATCGTCGCGCAGACAGCCACTGCCCCCGCAGAGTTACCCGTTGCGCCCGCGGATCGCCTCCTGACGTTTGCATTCGAGGGGGAGGCACACACCTTCAGAACAACGGCTGTGCGGACTGAACGCAACCTAATGCTGACGTTCTTCGCCGCGCGGCTGCGTTAGGCGACGGAGGCTTGCCCATCATGCTTCGACGGGCTTAGCAGGAGGATTGCGACTCGAATCTCTAGCGTTGCGCCAGGCGGAAGGGGTGGGCCTCGTAGACGCCGAGCACCTTCATGGTGGCGGTGAAGAAGGCGAGCTCGTCGAAGGCGTGCTGCACCGACGGATCGTCGGGGTGGCCCTCGATGTCCGTATAGAACTGCGTCGCCGCGAAGTTGCCGCCGAGCATGTAGCTCTCGAGCTTCACCAGGTTGACGTTGTTGGTGGCGAAGCCGCCGAGCACCTTGTAGAGCGCGGCCGGCACGTTGCGCACGGTGAAGACGAACGTGGTCAGCACGATGCCGCCGTTCTTGGGCATGACCGGCTTCCGCATCTTCTTCGCCAGCAGCAGGAAGCGCGTCACGGTCTGCGCGCCGGGGCGAAGGATCTTCAAGCCATTCAACTCGGCGGCGAGCTCGGAGGCGATGGCGGCCTGGGACGGATCGTTGCGCTCGGCGATCAGGCGCGCGGCGCCGGCGGTGTCGGCCTCGACCACCGACTTCCAGCCGAGCTGCCGGATGAGGGCGCGGTTCTGGTCGAGCGCCTGGACGTGGCTGTGCACCGTGCGCACGCTCTTGAGCGTCGCACCCCTAGGTCCGAGCAGGCAGTGGCGCACCGGCTGGAAGTGCTCGGCGACGATGAACAATCCTGAGTCCGGCATCAGGTGATGGATGTCGGCGACGCGGCCGGCGACCGAGTTCTCGATCGGGATCATGCCGAGCGCGGCCTTGGCCGAGGAGACCGCGGCGAACGCGGCCTCGAACGTCTGGCACGGCAGCGGCGTCATCTTCGGATACGCCGCCTTGCAGGCGAGGTGCGAATACGCGCCGGGCTCGCCCTGGAATGCGATCGTGTTCTTTGCGGAGGTCATGGGCTCAAGGCGGCGCGGGCGCGCGCGAGGTCGGCCGGAGTATCGACACCGAAGGAATCGGTGTCAACGAGCCGCACGCCGATGACCATGCCGTCGTCCACGGCCCGCAACTGCTCCAGCGAATGGGCGCGCTCGTTGGCGGACGGCGGCAAGGAGACGAAGCGCTCGAGCGCGGCACGGCGGTACGCGTAGATGCCGATGTGATGGAAGCAGTCGCCCCGGCACGACGCGCCCTCGCGCGTGAAGGCGGTGGCATGGGCGATGGGGCGCGCGGCCGACAGCGCGGCGTGCGCCTTGACCACATTCGGGTTGGCGAGCTCGCCGTCCGAGAGCGGCCGCGCCAGGGTGGCGATGGACACGGCGGGATCGGCGAGCGGCTCCAGCACGGCGGCGACGACGGCGGGCTCGATGGTCGGCAGGTCGCCCTGCAGGTTGACCACGATGCCGTACTTCTCCTTGCCGGGGTCGAGGCGGCCGAGCGCCTCGGTGATGCGGTCGGAGCCCGAGCGATGGTGCGCGCCGGTGAACTCGGCGACGCCGCCGGCGGCACGCACCGCCGCGGCGATGCCCTCGTCCTCGCAGGCGACCACGACCGGGCCGACGTTGGCTGCCACGGCGCGGCGCCAGACGTGGACGATCATGGGCACCCCGCCGATGTCGGCGAGGGGCTTGCCGGGCAGGCGCGTTGCCTGGAGGCGCGCCGGGATGAGTACGATTGCGGTATCGCGCATTCGAGGCGATGGAGCCATGGACGCACCTAGAGGGCAACGACATCTTCTTCTGCCAGGCCGACCTCTGGGGCGACGTCCGGCGCGACGACTGGGCGCCTTGCGCCGCCCGGAACGGCACGAGTAGTGTCGCCGCCATTCCCCTTAGCGCCGCATCCCGGCACGGAGTCAGGCATGAACGCGTTGCTGAAGTACGGCGGAGCGGTGTTGGCGTCGGTGCTGCTGGTGGTGGTGATCGCCACGGTGGCCGGCGCCATCTTCGGCGATGCGCCGACCGCGACCACGCCGGTGGTAGCCGAACGCCCGGCCGCACCGGCCGCCCCGCCCCGGGCCACGCCGCCAGCACCGGCGCCCGCGCCGCTGGCCGCTGCCCCGGACGCACCCCCTGCCCCGGCCGCGATTCCGGCGCCGGCACCTTTGGCCGATCCCATGGCGGCGGCCCCGGCGCCTATGGCCGATCCGATGGCCGCGGCTCCGGCGCCCGCCGTTCCCCCGCCCGCCGCGGGCGCACCGGGGGCAGTTGCCGCCGGCACCGCCAACATCGCCGGGCGCCTTGCGGCGGCCAACGCGGCCACCGGCCTGACGGTGCGTACCCGCTGCGCCGCGTGCCACACCTTCGACCAGAACGGTCCCAATCGCGTCGGCCCCAACCTGTGGAACGTGGTCGGCCGCGACAAGGCGAGCGTGCCCGGCTTCAACTTCTCCGAGGCGCTGAAGAACGCCCCGGGGACGTGGACGTTCGACGAGCTGGACAAGTTCCTGACCGCGCCGGCGCAGCACACGCCAGGCACGCGCATGAACTTCGCCGGCATGCCGTCGGCCGCCGACCGCGCCAACCTGATCGCCCACCTGCGCACGCTGTCGATGGCGCCCGTGCCGCTGCCGGCGAACTAGCCGGCCAACTAGCTCCCGTCCGCCTGCCCTGGGCGTGGTATACGCACGGCGCCAGGGGAGCGGATGGCAGCGGAAAGCATCAAAGAGCTGACGACCTTTGCGGGCCTGCTCGCCGACGCGGCGGGCACGGTCTTGCGCCGTCATTTCCGCAGCACCGTCGCGGTCGAGGACAAGGCGGACAACAGCCCCGTCACCATCGCCGACCGCGAGACCGAGCAGACCCTGCGCGACGCCATCCTCAAGCGCTATCCGCAGCACGGCGTGCGCGGCGAGGAGCTCGGGCACATCAACGGCGACGCCGAATACGTATGGGTGCTCGATCCCATCGACGGCACGCGCTCGTTCATCACCGGCAAGCCGCTGTTCACGACGCTGATCGGGCTTCTGCACCGGGGCGAAGCGATCTTGGGCGTCATCGACCAGCCGATCACGCGCGAGCGCTGGGTCGGCACGGGCGGACAGCCGACGACGTTCAACGGCACGCCGTGCCGGGTGCGGCCGCGCGCCGCGCTTGTCGATGCGACCTTGTTCACCACCGGCGCCGTGAGCGCGGCGCGGCCAACCTGGTGCACGCCAGACGAGCGCGTCGCCCTGGGACGCCTGATCGACGAGGTGAAACTCACGCAGTACAGCACCGACGGCTACGCCTTTGGCCTGCTGGCGAGCGGGTTTGCCGACCTGGTCGTTGAGGCGGGGATGGAGCCGCACGATTTCTGTGCCGCCATCCCGGTCGTGCGCGGTGCCGGAGGCGTGATGGGCGACTGGGCCGGAAGGCCCTTGGATTGCGGGCGAAAAGGGCCTGTTCTGGCGGCCGCCAGTCCCGGCCTGGGTACCGCGGCGGCCGGGGTGCTCGGGCGTTAACCCTTCTAGACTCGCCAAGTGCGCTTGACGCACTATTGCAACAAAGCAACACGCCTTCGGATCGGAAGAGGATCGACTCCATGCGCAAAATCGCCGGATTGATCACTGCAATCGCGCTGACCTTTGCGATGGCAGGCGCCGCGTTCGGCCAAGACTACAAGACGCCCGCGGCGGCCACGAACAAGGCGCCCGGCAAGCATGGCGGCACGATCTACTACGCGTATTCTCACGAAACCGATCCGCTGTACCCGCGCGACTTCAAGCACTGGAACTACGTCAATCCGAACGCGCCCAAGGGCGGCACCTACCGCGGCTGGGCATTCGGCACCTTCGATAACCTCAACGTCTTCAACGGCAAGGGCACCGCGGCCGGCGTGGGCGGCGAGTCGCTGATGACCACCAACGCCGATGAGCTGTCCGTTCAGTACGGGCTGTTGGCGGAATACCTGGAAGTCCCCGACGACGCGGGCTGGGTCATCTTCAAGCTGCGCGACGAGGCCAAATGGTGGGACGGCACCCCCGTATTGGCGGACGACGTCGTCTTCTCGCTGACGAAGCTCAAGGCAGAGGGCGCTCCGTTCTACCGCCAGTATTTCAAGAACCTGGCGAAGGCCGAGAAGCTGAGCGACCGCGAGGTCCGCTTCACCTTCGACACCGGCGGCGAGATCAACAAGGAGCTGCCCTATATCTCGGGCCAGCTGCCGATCCTTTCGCAGAAGGCGTGGGCCAACCGCGACTTCGCCGCGACGACGCTGGAACCCTTCATGTCGTCGGGCGCCTACCGCATCAAGACGGTCAACTCGCCCAACTTCATCGAGCTCGAGCGCGTGCCCAACTATTGGGGCGCCAACCTGCCGATCAACGTCGGCCAGAACAATTTCGACATTGTGCGCACCGACTACTACGGCGACTTCCAGGTCGCGCTCGAGGCGTTCAAGGCCGGCGACTACGATTTCCGCTCGGAGAACTCCGCGATCCGCTGGGCGACCGGCTACGACAGCCCGGGGCTGACGGCGGGCCTGTTCGTCAAGGCGCTGATCCCCGACAACCTGCCCAAGGCGATGCAGGGCTTCTTCATCAACACACGCAAGCCGAAGTTCCAGGACCGCAAGGTGCGCGAGGCGTTGCAGTACGCGATGGACTTCGAGTGGATGAACAAGACGCTGTTCTATGACCAGTACACCCGCCTGCGCAGCTTCTGGGAGAAGCAGGAGTACGCGGCGACCGGCCTGCCGACCGGCAAGGAACTCGAGATCCTCACCCCGTTCAAGGCGCAGCTGCCGGCCGAGGTGTTCACCACCGAGTACATGCCACCCAAGACCGACGGCAGCGGCAACAACCGCGCCTTGCTGATGCGCGCCCAACAGCTGTTCCAAGAGGCCGGCTACACGGTGCGCAACAACCGCCTGACCAACGCCGCCGGCGAAGTGCTGACCATCGAGTTCCTGCTGGTGCAGCCGGACTTCGAGCGCCTGGTGGCGCCGATGGTGCAGAACCTGGAGCGCCTGGGCGTGCAGGCCACCATCCGCACGGTCGACACCTCGCAGTACCAGCAGCGCTTCAACACCTTCGACTTCGACATCATCGTGCACAGCCAGGGCCAGTCGACGTACCCCGGCAACGAGCAGCGCGAGATGTGGTCGTGCGAAGCCGCCAAGACCGAGCACGCCGACAACGCCGCCGGCGTCTGTCACCCGGTGGTGGATGCGCTGATCGAGAAGATCATCGCCGCCCCCGACAAGGCGACGCTGATCGCCACCACCAAGGCGCTCGACCGCGTCCTGCAGTGGGGCTTCTACGTCATCCCGCAGTGGACGGTGGACAACTACCGCCTGGCGTACTGGGACAAGTTCGGCAAGCCGGAGACCAAGTCCAAGTACGGCGTCACCACCGGCTGGTGGATCGACGCCGAGAAGGAACGGCGCGTCAACGCGGCCAAAGCGCAGCTGCGGCGCTAGACGTCACAAGAACCAGACCAAGACCGGTAGCAAACCGGCACCAGCATGTGGGCGTACGTCGGCAGGCGACTGCTTCTGATGATCCCGACTCTGTTCGGGATCATGGTCATCAATTTCTTCGTCATCCAGCTGGCGCCGGGTGGACCGGTCGAGCAGCGCCTCGCCGAAATGCGCGGCATGGCGGTGGACACCACCCAGCGCTTCGCCGGCGGTGGCGGCGGCGCCGAGGTCCAGCAGAACCAAGCCGGCAACCAGCCCCAGCAGACCGCACAGCAGCAGACGCCCGAGCAGTCGCGCTATCGCGGCGCGCGCGGTGTCGACCCGCAGCTGATCCGCGAGATCGAGCAGCAGTACGGCTTCGACAAGCCGGTCGTCGAACGCTTCTTCCTGACGATGAAGGACTTCCTGCTGTTCCGCTTCGGCGACAGCTACTTCCGCGACCAGAACGTCATCGAGATCATCCTCGACAAGCTGCCGGTGTCGATCTCGCTCGGCCTATGGACGATGCTGATCATCTATTTCATCTGCATCCCGCTCGGTATCGCCAAGGCGGTGCGCGAGGGCTCCAAGTTCGACAGTGGCACGACGACCATCGTGCTGATCGGCTACGCCATCCCCGACTTCCTGTTCGCGATTCTGCTGATCGTGCTGTTCGCGGGCGGCAGCTACTGGAACATCTTCCCGATCCGCGGGCTCGTTTCGCCCAACTGGGACGAGCTCAGCTGGGGCATGAAGATCCTCGACTACGCCTGGCACATGGTGTTGCCGGTGACGGCCATGGTGATCGGCGGATTCGCCACCCTCACCATGCTGGTCAAGAACCTGTTCCTCGAGGAGATCAAGCAGCAGTACGTGGTGACGGCGCGCGCCAAGGGGCTGACCCCGCGCCGCGTGCTGTACGGCCACGTCTTCCGCAACTCCATGCTGCTGATCATCACCGGCTTCCCGGCGGCGTTCCTGTCGATCTTCTTCGCCGGGGTGCTGCTGATCGAGATCATCTTCTCGCTCGATGGCCTGGGACGGCTGTTCTATGACGCCACCATCCGGCGCGATTACCCGCTGATGTTCGGCTCCCTGTACATCGGCACGCTGCTCGGCCTGGTCATGGGCATCCTGCGCGACATCTCCTATGCGTGGGTGGACCCGCGCATCCACTTCGAGCGCGTCGAGGTGAACTAGGTGAGCGTCGCCGAACGCGCCGCCGAACTCGCGCCCGCGGCGCCACCGCCGCTGGAGGCGCGCGACTTCTTCCTGGGGATGCGCATCACGCCGCTGACGCGGCGGCGGCTCGACCTGTTCAAGCGCAACAAGCTGGCGTTCTGGTCGCTGTGGCTCTTCGTGGCGATCTTCACGCTGACGCTGTTCGCCGAGTTCCTGTGCAACGACCGGCCACTGCTGATCCGCTACGACGGGCAGTTCTATGTGCCGGTATTCACCGCCTACTCCGAGAAGGAATTCGGCGGCTTCTTCGAGGGCGAGGCGGAATACCGCGACCCGTTCGTGCGCGAGATGATCGAGGAGAAGGGCTGGATCGTGTGGCCGCCGGTGCGTTTCGACTACCGCACCATCAACTATGATCTGCGGCGGCCGGCGCCCTCGCCGCCCTCGCCGACCAATTGGCTGGGCACCGACGACCAGGCGCGCGACGTGCTGGCGCGCGTCGTCTATGGCATCCGCATCTCGATCCTGTTCGGATTCTCGGTGGTGATCGTCTCGTCCATCATCGGCATCGTCGCCGGCGCCACCCAAGGCTATTGGGGCGGGCGGTGGGACCTGTACTTCCAGCGCTTCATGGAGATCTGGGGG
This sequence comes from Rhizobium sp. Q54, assembly GCA_945947575.1. Taxonomy (GTDB): domain Bacteria; phylum Pseudomonadota; class Alphaproteobacteria; order UBA2966; family CAIVPW01; genus CAIVPW01. Next base: position 158,510 of record CAMEYM010000001.1, on the reverse strand, counting down.
TCGGTGCCGACGCTGTACGTGATCATCATCATCGCGTCGGTCATCACCCCGACCTTCATGGTCCTCTTGGGCATCTTCCTGTTATGGAGCTGGATGGGCTTGGTCGGGCTGGTGCGCACCGAGTTCATCCGGGCGCGCAACTTCGACTACGTGCGCGCGGCGCGCGCGCTGGGCTGCTCCGACTGGGTCGTCATGCTGCGCCACATCCTGCCGAATGCCATGGTCAGCTCCATGACCATGCTGCCGTTCATGCTGTCGGGATCGGTGACGCTGCTGTCCGGCCTCGACTTCATCGGCTACGGCCTCCCCGTGGGATCGCCGTCTCTGGGTGAGCTGGTGCTGCAGGCGCGCAACAACCTGCACGCGCCGTGGCTCGGCTTCACCGCGTTCCTCACCCTGGGCTCGCTCCTCATGCTGTTGGTGTTCATTGGCGAAGGCGTGCGCGACGCCTTCGATCCGCGAAAGAACGTGGCATGAGCGTCGTCGATGTCTCGCAGGGCAGCGGCGCGGGCGCGCCCGGCACCCACCTGATCGAGGTCAAGGACCTGTCGGTGTCGTTTCGCATCGGGCGGAACAACATCGAGGCGGTGCGCGGCGTGTCGTTCCACATCGACAAGGGCGAGACGGTCGCCCTGGTCGGCGAGAGCGGATCCGGCAAGTCGGTGACAGCGCTATCGATCCTGCAGCTGCTGCCGTACCCGAAGGCGTTCCACCCGACGGGCTCGATCAAGTTCAACGGCCAGGAGCTGCTGGGCGCGCCGGATAAGGAATTGCAGCGCATCCGCGGCAACAAGATCTCGATGATCTTCCAGGAGCCGATGACGTCGCTCAATCCGTTGCACACGGTCGAGAAGCAGATCGCCGAGTCGCTGTTCCTGCACCGCCACGTCACCAAGGCGCAGGCGCGGGCGCGCGTGCTGGAGCTCCTGCACCTGGTCGGCATCAAGGAGCCGGAGAAGCGGCTGGGGTCGTTCCCGCACACGCTGTCCGGCGGCCAGCGCCAGCGCGTCATGATCGCCATGGCGCTGGCGAACGAGCCCGACCTGCTGATCGCCGACGAGCCGACCACCGCGGTGGACGTGACGATCCAGGCGCAGATTCTGAAGCTTCTTGAGGAGATACAGAAGCGCATGGGGATGGCGATCCTGTTCATCACCCATGAGCTCGGCATCGTGCGCAAGCTCGCCAACCGCACGTACGTCATGTACCAGGGCAAGCTGGTGGAGGAAGGCGATACCGCCACCCTGTTCGCCAAGCCGAAGCACGAGTACACGCGCACCCTGCTGGCCGCCGAGCCGAAGCCGCGCCGCGACAAGGCGCCCGAGAACACGCCGATCATTCTGCAAACCACCGACCTGAAGGTGCACTTCCCGCGCAAGGGCGGGCTGTTGGGCCGCACCATCGACTATGTGCGGGCGGTGGACGGCGTCAGCATGGCGGTGCGCGCCGGGCATACGCTCGGTGTGGTCGGCGAGAGCGGCTCGGGCAAGACGACGCTCGGCTTGGCCATCCTGCGCCTGCTGCGCAGCGAGGGATCGATTCAGTTCGGCGGGCGTGAGCTGCAGGGCTTGGGCTTTCGCGAGTTGCGGCCGTTGCGCAAGGAGATGCAGGTCGTCTTCCAGGACCCGTACGGGTCGCTCTCGCCGCGCCTGTCGGTGTGCCAGATCATCGAGGAAGGCCTAGTCGTGCACGACAAGAGCCTGAGCTGGGAGCAGCGCCGCGCCGTGGTGGCCGAGGCGATGCGCGAAGTCGGTCTCGACCCCGCCACGATGGACCGCTATCCGCACGAGTTCTCCGGCGGCCAGCGCCAGCGCATCTCGATCGCGCGCGCGCTGGTGCTGAAGCCGCGGCTGATCGTGCTGGACGAGCCGACCTCGGCGCTCGACCGTACGGTACAGGTGCAGATCCTCGACCTCTTGCGCGGCCTGCGCGAGCGCCACGGGCTGACCTATCTGTTCATCTCGCACGACCTCAAGGTGGTGCGCTCGATCGCCGACCACGTCATCGTCATGCGCGACGGAGTCATCGTCGAGCAGGGCACCACGGAGGACGTGCTGGAGCGGCCAAAGACCGCCTACGCGGCGGCGCTGGTGAAGGCCTCGTTCGATCTCGTCGCCGACGATTCCGGGGCCGTGCGCGGCTGATGCGCGACGGCGCGGTGCGCGTGACTCGCTAGGGACCCGCGCGGGAACCAATGCGTATCGGAGTGGTGCTGGTGGGCGCGGCCGTCGCGGTCGCCGCCGTTCTTGGCCTTATGCAACTCAGCGGCGTGTTCGAGGCGAGCCCGCCGCAAGCGAACGCGCCGGCACCGGCCGCCACCCGGCTCAACAACCGTGTCATCGTCGTGACGGACGACAGCGTGGCCGCCAGCATTGCGCGCGGCAACCCGGTCCTTGATGCCGCCCTCGCCGCGCTGGAAAGCGAGCTGCGGCGGTCGGGCTTCGAGGTGCACGACGGGCGCGCCATCCCGGTCACCAATTCGGCGCTTGGCAACGAGCGCCGGTCCGACGCGGAGATCGTTGCGCTGGCGCGCCGTCCGCAGCCGGTCGATGCGGTCGTGCTGTTCACGCTGCTGACGGTCCAGGAGTTCACCATCCAGGCGCAGAACGCCGGCATCCGCGGCACGACGCGCGTGCTGCGCGCCAGCGATGGCGGTGACCTCGGCCACGCCGACTGGGCCTCGCCGCAGCGCTGGACGTTGCCCTACGCCTGCGATCGAGCGTGCCTGATCGAAGCCACGGTCACCGAAGCGCCTACCGTCGGCACGACCATCGGCGAGCGGCTGGCAGCGACCCTGCGCGAGGCGCGCTAGCCGACGCACTTGGCGGAGTGGTATCCGTAGCGAGCGTAAGAATTGGCGGGACTCGACGGATGCGTTTGGCAGTAGTGATCGGCGCCGCGGTGGCGGTGGTCGTCGTGGGATTCGTGGGCACACGCCTGCTGGAGCCGCGCGTGCCGGCACCGGCCACAGCACCGGCGCCGGCCGCGGCGACAGCGAGCATCGACAACGTCATGGTGATTGCCGACGACGCGCTGCCGGGCGGCATGGCGCGCGGCAACCGCGTGTTCGAGCAGGCTCTGACGGCGTTCGAGGCGCAGCTGCGCACGGCCGGATTCACGGTGCACGACGGGCGCGCGGTTTCGGTGACCAACCCGGCGCTCGACAACGAAAAGCGCCCGGATACCGAGATCCTGCAGCTGGCGCGGCGGCAACAGGCCCGCCTCGACGCGGTGGTGGTGTTCTCGATGCTGACGCCGATCGATTCGACCATGCAGGCACAGAACGCCGGCATCCGGGGCGCCGTGCGGATGTTCCGCGCCGACGGCCGCACGCTCGGCAACGCGGAGTGGACGTCACCGATGCGCTGGTCGTTGCCCTATGCGTGCGACCGCGCCTGTCTGATCGATACAGTCGGGGCGGAGGCGACGGCGGTCGTCGCAGCCGTCAGCGAGCGGGTCGTCGCCGCCCTGCGCTAGAGCGGTTTCAGGTTGACGTGAATCGGAAGGGATTCACAAGCGCGCCGCATCGTGATTCAACCATCTCGGGGCTCACGGCCGGGGGAGCGAGATGGGACACCCGTATTCTGAGGACTTGCGGAAGCGGATCGTAGGCGCGGTAGAGGCTGGTGCCACGCGGCGTGGTGCGGCTAAGGTGTTCGGCGTCAGTGCGAGTTGCGCCGTGAAGCTGCTGCAGCTGTGGCGTCGCACCGGCAGCGTGAGCGCGAAGCCGCAAGGAGCGCGGCGGCGATCCAAGCTTGATCCCTACACTGACTGGCTGCTTGGCTTGGTCAGGGACCAGCCCGACATCACACTGGAGGAAATCCGTGCGCGGCTGCGCGGGCGGGGCATGTCGGCGAGCATCGGCCTGGTGTGGAAGTTCTTCGACCGCCACGACATCAGCTTCAAAAAAAACGCCGCACGCAAGCGAGCAGCTGCGCGATGACGTAGATCGCGCCCGGGCCTATTGGCGGCTGCGGCAGCCGGCCTTCGACCCATCCAAGCTGGTCTTCATCGACGAGACCGGCACTGCTACCAACATGGCGCCGCTGCGTGGTCGCTGCCGCCGCGGCGAGCGGCTGATCGGCCGAGCGCCGCATAGCTACTGGAAGACCACGACCTTCGTCGCCGGCCTGCGCTGCAACGAGATCACCGCTCCGTTCGTCATCGAGCAGGCGATGAACGGGGTTATCTTCAGGACCTACGTCGAGCGCTGCCTGGCGCCGGCGCTTCGTCCCGGCGACATCGTCGTCATGGACAACCTGAGCTCCCACAAGGTCGAGGGCGTGCGCCAAGCCATCGAGCGCGTCGGCGCTCACCTCCTCTACTTGCCGCCCTACTCGCCGGACCTCAATCCGATCGAACAGGTCTTCGCCAAGCTCAAGGCGCTCTTGCGCAAAGCCGCAGCCCGCTCCACCGCCGCGCTATGGGACAAGATCGGCGAACTCCTCGCCGCATACTCTCCCACCGAACGCGAAAACTACTTACGCAACTCAGGCTATGCGTCCCGTTAGCGTGAAACCGCTCTAGGCGCACGGGCCCTGGTGCGATCCTGGATCCCGCAGGGCGCTGCGGACCTCACTCCTTGGTGGGGTCGGGCGGGGAGGGTTCGCCGCCGGTCTCGGCCGGCGCAGCACCGGGCACAGCCGCGGTAGCGCCGGCGCGGCGTTCTTCCTTCTCTTTGCGCTTCTCTTCCTTCTTCGCCTCTTTGCGGCGATCGCGCTGCTGGCGCTCGAAGGAGTAATTCGGCTTGCGGTTCATGGCGCGCCCCATCCTTGTTTCCAGGCAGTTGCCGACTGGCAACGCTTGCATACGCGCTCACCGCTCCACTGGCTCTCGAACTGCGTATGGCAGCACAGGCACTTGCGCGGACGCGGCACGTCGCTAGGGCGACGCTTGGGTTCCGATCCCTCCAGGAACTCGCCGACGAAGCGTTTTTCTCGGTGCAAAATGAGCAACCTCGTCCCGGCGCGGCACGACCGCGAGCACGAAACGAGCCCGCGCCCCTGCGACAGTGATGTGGGGAATCGCCCGCCACTATGCGCGCCGGCGCGGAAACGGGCAAAGTGATTCGTGTGACAGCCGCGGAATCCGCTGCCAAGCCCCCGCTTTCCGCGGGTTTGCGGCCGTCCCGGCTAGGACGGCGTGGTCTTGCGCAGGCGGCGGGTGAGCGACTTGACCAGGGCCCGCACCAGCGGATCCGACTTGGCGAGGCGCATGCCGAAGTCCCCCGGGGTGATGGTGATGCATGTCGTGGTCTGCTTGGCGACCGCGGTCGCCGAGCGCGGCTGGGCGTCCACCAGCGCCATCTCCCCAAGCAGATCGCCGGCCGTCAGGGTCGTGACGACGGCGGCGTGATCCTCCCGCCCGGTGACGATGTTCACGGCGCCGGATTGGATCAGATAGGCACAGCGCGGCACCTCGCCGGCCTTGAAGATGATGTCGCCGCCGCTGAAGACCTGGCGGTTGAGAAGTTCCGTCGTCATGGCACGGCCCCACAAATCCTGCGCACGTCGTCGGCCGGGGGCTTGGCGCCCCCCCCTGCATAACTCAACAGTCGCCCAGAGCGCGGTGGCATGGAAAGCCGATTCCCGCACCGGTTGTGACAGGCTGACAGAGAGGGGAACCGGCATACCCAGGATTTCCGCCGTTCTTGGCAGACTATCTGGCGCGATGCAGCGCCGCTGGCCTGTTCCAGGGCGCGGCGCAACTCGGCGCCGCCGAATGGCTTATGCAACAAATGGTTGTGGCGGAGTTGGGCTCCTAGCGCTTGCGCTTGGCTTTCTTGGGCTTGCCAGAGAAACCCTGCTGGATCAGGCGGTAGACGGCGCGCATGGCCTGCGGCTCGGCGCCCTCGGGGCGGCCGGGACGTGGCTTCGGGCTCCAGCCGAACAGGTCGATGTGCAGCCAGCGGTCGGCGCGGGTGACGAAGCGCTGCAGGAACAGGGCCGCGGTGATCGAGCCTGCGAAGCTGCCGCCGCCGACGTTGTTCATGTCGGCGATCTTGCTGTCGAGCATCTCGTCGTAGGGCGCCCACAGCGGCATGCGCCAGGCGGGGTCCGCTTCCGCGGCGCCGGCGGCGAGCAGCGCGTCAGCGGTCGCGTCGTCGTTGCCGTAGAGGGCCGGGAGATCCGGACCCAGCGCGACGCGCGCGGCGCCGGTGAGGGTGGCGAAGTCGATCAAAAGGTCGGGCTTCTCGCGGTCGGCCTCGGCGAGAGCGTCGGCGAGGATTAGGCGGCCTTCGGCGTCGGTGTTGCCGATCTCGACGGTGAGACCCTTGCGCGAGGCGAGCACGTCGCCGGGGTGATAGCTCTCGGACGAGATCGAGTTCTCGACCATGGGCAGCAGCACGCGCAGGCTGACGTCGAGCCCGGAGGCGGCGATCATGTGCAGCAAGCCGATGCAGATGGCGGCGCCGGACATGTCCTTCTTCTGCAGCAGCATGTTGTCGGCCGGCTTGATGTCGAGGCCACCGGTGTCGAAGCACACGCCCTTGCCGACCAGGGTGACGCGCGGAACCTTGTTCTTGGCTTCGCCCCAGCGGATGTCGACGAGGCGCGGCTCCTGGCGGCCGGCCTTGCCGACGGCGTGGACCATCGGATAGCCCGCGGTGAGCAGCTCGGAACCGACGATGGTCTCGACCGATGCGCCGAGGTCGGTACCGACATTCAACGCGACGGCGGCGAGGTCGGCGGGGCCGAGGTCGCCGGCCGGCGTATTGATGAGATTACGCACGATGGTGCTGGCGGCGGCGGCGATGGCGACGTAGTCGCGGTCGGCGCGCTCGGGCCACACCAGCGTCGCGGCCTCGTTGTCCTTGGGCGGCTTGCGGTAGCGCGCGAAGGTGTAGCCGCCGTACGCCCACCCCAAGGCGGCGTGAGTGGCGACGGCCGCGTCGAACCGGCGCAGCGGCTCGATACGGTAGCGGCCGGTGGGCAGCCCTTGGGTGAGCGGCGCGAAGTTCCACAGCGTGGGCGTGGCGTCGACGCCGAGCGCCACGCCGGCGACGCGGCCGTTCTTGCCCGGCACCGTCAGAAACCGTCCGGGCTTGGCGGTAAAGCGATGGGCGGTGACCCACGCGCCGACCGCGGCCGGTTGCTGGGCGAGCCAGCCTTCGAGGTCGGCCGCGGCGACGGGCCAAATGGGAACGGCGTCGTCCGCCTGCTCGATCAAGCCAAGGTCAGCTTCGGTCACGATGTGCTCCGGAAGAGCCGGGACGAATGCCCGGCGATCATGAGGGCGCGAGTATAGACGCGGGCCACTGCGCCGCTAAGGGCGCCAACGTCAGGCGATCCGCGGGGTTCAGCGGCCGGCGGCGCGCACTTCGGCGGCGTAGGCGGTGAGCGCCGCGCTGACCTCGACCGGGTAGCGGGCCGGACTGAGTCCGCGCAGCAGCTGCGGCAGGCGCGCGATCTCGCGTTGGGCGTGCGCGGCAACGTCGGCGAGCGAGGGGCGGGCGCCGATGCGCGCGCCGGATTGCATCACCGGCTGCAAGAGGGCGCGCCCGGTGTTCTGTTCTTCGGCGCGGCCCATGACGTCGCGGCGTGCCAGGCCGCCTTCCTCGATGCGCCAGATCTGCTTCTGGCCCGGCAGCACGTTCTTGCCGGGCGACAGCTTGACGCGGCCGCGACCGGCGAGGGCCGTGAGCTTGTAGACGACGTCGAGCGCGGGCACGTCCTCGGAGGTGCCCATGCGCGTGCCGACGCCGAAGGCATCGATGGGCGCATGGGCGGCGACGAGCGCGGCGATGCTGTGCTCGTCGAGGCCGCCGCTGGCGAAGATGCGCACTTGGTTGAGGCCGGCGGCGTCGAGCATGTCGCGCGCGGTGCGGGAGAGCGCGGCAAGGTCGCCGGAATCGAGGCGCACGGCCTGGACCTGGAAGGCCGGCCCAAGTTCGCGCGCGAGATCAATGACGCGGTGCACACCCTCCAGAGTGTCATAGGTGTCCACCAGCAAAGTCGTGTCGGGGTAGTGGCGGGCGAAGGCGCGGAACGCCTCGGCTTCGCTGGCGAAGGACTGCACGTACGCATGCGCCATGGTGCCGACCACCGGCAGGCCCCACTCGCGTCCGGCGAGCAGGTTGGACGTGGCGCTGACGCCGGCGATGGCGAAAGCGCGCGCGCCGTTCACCGCGGCGTCGATGCCATGGATGCGGCGCGCGCCGAAATCGACGACGCGGCGCCCCTGCGCGGCGCCGACGACGCGCACGGCCTTGGAGGCGAGCATGGTCTGCAGATGCAGCTCGTTGATGAGCAGCGTCTCGACAAGCTGGGCCTGGGCGAGCGGGCCGGTGACCTCGAGGATCGGCTCGCCGGCAAACATGGGCGTGCCCTCCGCGACCGCGACGACACTGCACTGGAAGCGGAAGGCGCGCAGCCAATCGAGGAAGGCGGGCGTGAAGCGGCCGAGGGAGCGCACGTAGTCGATGTCGGCCGCTTCGAAGCGGAACGATTCGAGGGCCGCGAGCGCCGTGTCGATTCCGGCGGCGAGCAGGAAGTTGCGCTGCGCGGGCAGCGTGCGCACGAACAGGCTGAACGTCGCCGGCACGTCGGCCATGGCGTCGGCCACGTAGGCCTGGGCCATGGTCAGCTCGTAGAGATCGGTGAACAGCGCCGGGCGGGAACCGGCGCCGGATGAGGCGGCAGTCACGCGCGGGCTACCGGCTCCAGGCGACGGCGGCGATCGGCGGCAGGTGGCCGGACACGTGCGCCCAACGCGAGCCCTGGCGGTCGCCGATCCACAGATTGCCGGTGGTCGAGCCCATGACGAGATGCTCGCCTTCCGAGTCCACATCGAGGCCGTGGCGATAGATCAGGTCGTAGCAGTCCTTGCGCGGCAGGCCGGAGGTGATGGCGTCGAACGTCTTGCCGCCGTCGCGGGTGCGGGTGACGACGAGGCGGGCATCGACCGGAATGCGCTGCACGTCCTTCACGCCAGGCACGAACCAGGCGGTCTTCGGATCGTGGGGGTGCGCGGCAACTGCAAATCCGAAGGTGGACGGCTTGACCTTCTTGATCTCCTTGAACGTCACGGCGCCGTCAGTGGAGCGGAAGATGCCGTTGTGGTGCTGGACCCAGACGACGTCGGGGTTGGCGAGCGGCGCGGCCATGCGGTGCACATCCTGGGCGGCGGGATCGCCGGCCTTGTCGGGCGGCATGTAGGCGTTGCGCATGCCATTGCCGATCTGCGCCCAGGTCTTGCCCGCATCTTCGCTGCGCCAGACGCCGCCGATGGAGATGCCGATCGAGACGCGCCGCGCATCGCGCGGATCGACCAGCACCGAATGGATGCCGGGGAAGTCGTAGCCGCCACCGAACCATTTCTCGCGGGCGGGGTTGTTCCACAGGCTCTCGATAAGGTGCCAGGAATCGCCGCCGTCGGTGGAGCGGAACAGCCCGCCGGGGGTGGTGCCGGCCCAGATCGTCTCGGGCTCCTCGGCGCCACTGGCGACGAGGGTCCAGATCATGTCGACGGACGGACCCTTCTTCTCGACGGTGCGCGGGTCGACGGGATCGAACTTCTTTTCGTCCTTGGAGAAGGCGGGCGCGCTCATCTCGCGCCAGGTGGCGCCGAAGTCGTCCGAGCGATGTAGCTTCACGCCGAAATGGCCTAGGCGGAGGGCGGCGTAGACGCGGCCGGTGCGCGGGTCGTGCAGCACCGCGGAAACCGGCTCGCCGAGGAACGCGGGCTCGCCGGCGGGCGCCCAATGCAGGCCGCGGCGCCGGAAGGCGAACAGGCCTTTGCGTGTGCCGACGAATGCGGTTTGCTTGATGCGCGCCACTGGCTTAGCCCCCTGACAGTGCCTGGAAGATGAAGATCTCGTCCGTGGGGGCGAGTGTATCGCCGAGACCGGACCGGTCGCGCACGGATTCGTCGTTGACGAAGACGTTGACGTGCTGGCGCAAGGCGCCCTGGTCGTCGAGCACATAGCCGCGCAGCCGGGGCACGCGCTCGAACAGGTCGTCGAGCGCCGCCCGCACCGTGGCGCCCTTCACCTGGGTGGTCGGGCACGGCACGTGGCGGGTGAGATTGGGCGTCACGAAGACGGTCGGCATGGCCGGCAGTGTGGCGGCCCGGGCCCGATTGCGGCAAGCCGCAACCTGAGTACATTGGAGCGACCCTTCGCCCTCAGGGAGCATGCCTGTGCCTCTTGTCGACGCAAGCGACCTTGCGACCCACGCGCGCAGCCAGGGCTTTGCGCTGTGCGGGTTTGCGATTCGCGACCTCGAGGACCTGCATGCCGTGGCCACCGCCGCCGAGGCCGAGCAGGCACCTGTCTGCTTTGTGGTGGCGGACGATTGGCGGGCGCAATACCTGCTGCCGGCCATCGAGCGCCGCGCGCGATCGTTGCGCGCCCCTGTCCTGCTGCAACTGGTCGCGGCGACGGCGGAGGGAGCGATCCACGGCATGCGCTTGGGCTGCAACTGCATCGTGGCGCAGCAGGCGGACACCGCGGCGATTGCGCGTGCGTGCGGCGTGCCGGTGATCGATGCGACCGCGGCGGAGGTGATGCACGAGGCGGGCGTTGCGGCAAAGACCGACGCGGTGACGGCACAGTTGCGCCGCAGCCGGAGTTCGGGCACGGGGACGGACGCGGCCACGCGCTGCAAGCGCTGGGAGTCCGTCGAGCACTGCATCGTCTACAACTACTCGGGCAGCGAAGACGACGCGCGCGCCATGATGGCGCGCGGCCAGGCGGAGCTGGCCGAAATCCCCGGCGTCACGGAGGTCTTCGTCGGCCGGGCGGTCGATGCAGCGGCGAAGTACCGCTACGTCTGGCTGGTGCGGTTCGCGAGTCGCGCGGTCATCGACAGCTACCGCACGCACCCGACCCACGTCGCGTTCGCCGACGGCGCATTCCGGCCGTTCGCCAAGGACCGGCTGAGCATCGACTTTGAGGGATGCTAGCGGCCGATCAGCGCGACATTGGTGCTGCCGCCGATCCAGTCGTGGGCGATGCGCAGCGTTGCCGTCCGCAGGCCGATACCAACCGGCCGATATTCGACCCGCAGGGCGCAGGACTGCTGCGGTGCGAGCACGGCGCCGGATTCGCAGTCTGACGCCGCGAGGATGAACTGGGCGGCCGCCGGTCCATCAAGGAACGGCGCGGCGCCAAGGCCGAAAGGAAGCGCACCGGCGTTGGTGAGGCGCACCGAGGACGTGCCGGCTCCTGCGAATTCGAGACGCTCGGATGTGTACGCGGATGCGGCGGGACCGGAGGTTGTCAGATGCACGGCGGGACTCGCCACCGCGGGGTCGGCGACGTATGCGGCGATGTCGGCCATGTCTTCGACCGTGACACGACCACGCAACGGCGTCATCTGTTGGACCGCGCCGATGGCGTAGGCGATGGCGTTCGGATTGCCGGCGACCTTCTCCAGCCCGTGCAGCGCGCCGGGAATGCCGCCGTGGCAATCCACGCACGAGACGCCGGTGCCGCGCACCCGGCCGATGTCGTGATAGAGCAGCTTGCCGCGCAGGGCGTCCTGGGCGAGGGCCGGATGCGCGACGCAGACCGCGAAAAGGAACGAGGGGAGCCAGCGCACCGCGCGTGCTCCCCTCGTCTAGCGTACCGCCCTTAGACGCCGACCACGCCGCCGTCGTTCTTGGTGATGACGATGGTGGCCGAGCGCGGACGCGCCATGCCGCCGTCCGGCCAGTGGCTGCCGAACTTGCTCGCATCGGCGATGTTGGCCACCGGGGTGTCTTCGCCCGGGTGCTGGATGTTGACGAACAGGGTCTTGCCGTCCGGCGTCTCGGTGATGCCGGTGATCTCGCACATCGCGGGCCCGACCAGGAAGCGGCGCACTTTGTCGCCGGCGGGAGCGCCGACGTAGGTGGCAACTTCGCGAGTTTGGCCGTCGGCGTTGGTGCTGGTGATCGTGCGACGAGCCTGGGCGCCGCCGTCACCGACAGTGCCCGGCAAGGCGGCGAGCAGCATGCAGTTGGTGACGTCGGTGTAGGCGCCATCGTCGGTCTGGATCCAGCAGACGCCGGTCGCGTTCGAGAACCACAGGCCATCGGGGCTCGAGAAGTCGTTCTCTGCGGCGAGGCCCGACAGGTTGACGTTCTGCGGGTCGGTGCCGGCGCGGGCGCCGAACAGGTAGATGTCCCAGCGCATCGTCGTCGAGGCGTGGTTGTCGCCCGCTTCCTGCCAGCGGATGATGTGGCCGTTGGCGTTGCCGAACTGGTTGGTGCCGTTGACGCGCTTGTCGTTGTAGTGGCGCGGGTTGGCGGCATCGACCGCCGTCAGGGGCCGCAGCGCGGCGTTGTTGTTGGTCAGCGTCATGTAGACTTGGCCGTTGACCGGGTCCACCGCGCCCCACTCCGGGCGGTCCATCTTGGTGGCACCGACCGCGTCGGCGGCGAGACGAGTGTTGACGAGCACGTCGCCCTGGTCGGCGAAGGCGTAGCCCGGCGTGTTGGCGTTGATCTTGTCCGAACCGAAGCGCAGTTCGATCCACTCGCCGGTGCCGTCGGCGTTGAACTTGGCGACGTAGAGCTTGCCGTTGTCGAGGTACTTGTCGCCCGCGGCCAAGCCACGCGTGGCGTCGGCCGGATCCCAGTTCGCGGTGGAAACGTACTTGTAGATGTACTCACCGCGCGAGTCGTCGCCCTGGTACCAGACCAGCGGCCGGCCGGGGACGACCGGAGCGAGCACGGCGCCCTCGTGGGCAAAGCGGCCCATGGCGGTGCGCTTTTTGGGCATCGCGTCGGGGTTGAACGGGTCGATCTCGACGTTCCACAGGTAGGTATTGGGCGCGTTGCGGAAGTCGGCGGCGGCGGTAGCGCCCGTTGCCTCGGCGTTCCAGCGGCCGTACAGGTTGTCCGCCGTGTCGGGCGCCACAGTCGCCCACAACTCGCGGCCGGTGCCAGCGACGCCGTAGCGGGCGAGCGAGCGCTTCTCCTTGTCGGTGCGCTTGGGATCGTCCGTCGCGGCGACGCGGCGGAAGTAGCCCATCGAGTTCTCCTCGCAGGTGAGGTACGTGTTCCACGGCGTGTAGCCGCTGGCACAGTTGTTGACGGTGCCGCGCGTCTGGGTGCCTTGCGGGGAGAACTTGGTCCCCGTGTAGGCGGGCGTCGCCGCCGGCCCGGAAAGTGCCATCGGCGTCAGGGTGTGGACGCGGCGGTTGAAGCGCGAATCCTGCTTGTAGCTCCAGCCGCCGTTGGCGGCCTTCTCGACCTCGACGATCGAGACGCCGTGCACGTAGTACTCCTTCATCACCTCGTCGGCCACGGTGCGCTTCTGATCGGCGCCGGTGCCGGTCGTGGTGACGCCGTTCGGGTGCAGGAACATGGGCGTGATCGCCTCGTGGTTCTGCACCAGAAGGCCGCGGGTGCTGCCCGCCGCGGCGTAGCGGCCGTTGGCGTCGATGCCGTAGTACTGGATCGCGTCGTGGTGGTCGCCGGCGCGCATGGCGTAGGTTGCCGCGGCGTCCGTGCCGTCATTTTTGTATGCGGGAATGTTGGCGGCCATCGGGTCGCCCAGGCGGAACAAAGGGCTGGCGGAATAGCCCTCCGCCACGCTCAGGGTGTCGGCGAGGCTCTTGGCAACGGGACGGAAGCCGAGCTGGACTGGACGCTTGAGCGAGGACGCAGCCGCGGCGGCTGCCGGGGCAGCTGCCTGTGCCGCGGCATCGCGCGCGAGAAGCGGCGCGCCGACGAACGTGAGCGCGGCGGTTGCGGCCGTGCCCATCAGCAAGCCACGGCGCGAGAGCGCGACGCGCTCAGCGATGACATCGGCCATGCTGGGGTTGTTGCTCGGGTTGATGGAGACGTCGTCGGGATCGACGTGCGCCGGCACGTTGTTGTCGAGAGCCGTCATGGAAACCTCGTGATGCGGAGATCATTGGACGCCATGCGGCGCCCCCGCTGACGGATACGGAGGCGGCATGGCGGTTGTGTTACGGCGCGATGAACGCTTCGTGACACGCGCACGGCGCGGGCCTACCTCGCCGGGCAGAATTGCCCAGTGCGCCTGCGGCGCCATCTACTTCCCAGGCGCTGTGCAACGTGTGTGCGATTCGCCGCCACACTGTTGCGCCGCGGCATGCATTTGCGAATGCGTTGTGCGCCAAGGGGATACAGCGAGGGGTAGGCCTTTGGGCGCGATCGTGGCGCCTACGCGATACGCCGAGGGGGCAGTACGGACTTCACCGTATGGTGGCACTCGGCACGCCCCCTCTAAGGTTTTGGCCATCGGCTACTCGGGAGTTGGGAGGACGCCATGACCGAACACTGGGCGATCGACATCGGCAGTCGGAATCGGGCCAGACGGTCGGCGGAGCAGCCGCAAGACCGCGGTCGCCGCGGACGCCTGCGCGTTCTCTTCGTGTCGTCGGAGATCTTTCCGTTGGCAAAGACCGGCGGCCTTGCCGACGTGAGCGCGTCGCTGCCCGGCGCACTTGCCGGCCAGGGCATTGAGCCGCTGCTGCTGATGCCGGGCTATCCGTGCGCGCTCGACACGGCCGTCAACAAGCGCGTCGTCTACGAGCTGCGCGAATTCAGCCATCTCGGCGACGCGCGCATCGTCGCGGGATGGACGCCCGACACCGGACTGCCGGTTTGGCTGTTCGACTGCCCGGCGCTGTTCGACCGTAAGGGCGGCCTCTATCAGGACGAGCAGGGCTGCGACTGGCCGGACAACGCGCTGCGCTTCGGCACGTTCTGCCGCGCGGTGGCGGCGATGGCGGCCAATTGGTTGCCGGACGTCGTGCACCTGAACGACTGGCAGACGGGTCTCGCCGCGCTGTACCTCGCCCACGCGCAAGGGCCGAAGCCGGCGACGCTATTCACCATCCACAACATGGCGTTCCAGGGCATCTTCCCGCGCGAGGCGACCGCGGAGCTCGACCTCCCTCCCAGCGCCTATGAAGCCGACGGCATCGAATATTTCGGCAAGGTCTCGTTCCTGAAGGCGGGGCTGCGCTACTGCGACCGTCTCACGACGGTGAGCCCGACCTACGCGCGCGAGATCCTGACGCCGGAGTGCGGTTTCGGACTGGAAGGTCTGCTCCAGGCGCGCCAAAGCGATCTCTCCGGCATCCTCAACGGCATCGACGACGGCCTGTGGAATCCACAGACCGATCCGTACCTGCCGCGCACGTTCACGGCGCGCGACCTGTCCGGAAAGCACATGTGCAAGGCGGCCCTGCAGCGCGAGCTTGGGCTGAAGCCCAATCCGGAAGCGCCGCTGGTCGCGTTCGCGAGCCGCTTCACCGGGCAGAAGATGGTGGATTGCATCCCCAAGCTGGTGCCGACGCTGATGGCGGCAGGCGCGCAGCTCGCGGTGCTCGGCGAAGGCGATCGCGCCACCGAGGCGGAACTCGCGGCGCTGCAGCGCGAATGGCCGGGCCGGATCGCCGTGCGCATCGGACACGACGAGGGCGCGGCACACCGCGTCCATGCTGGCGCCGACATCGTGCTGGCGCCAGCGCGGTTCGAGCCGTGCGGCCTCGTGCAGATGTATGCGATGCGTTACGGCGCGCTGCCCGTTGTGCGGGCGGTCGGCGGCCTCGCCGACACGGTGGTGGACGCCAACGCGGCCAACATCGAGAACGGCACGGCGTGCGGATTCGCGTTCACCGAAGCGAGCGCCGAGGCGATGATCGCGTGCGTCGCGCGGGCGCTGGGCATGTGGCGGCAGTCGATCACCTGGCGGCGCATGCAGAGCCGCGCCATGGCGCGCGAGTTCGGCTGGGCGCGCTCGGGCACGAGCTATATCGAGCTCTACCGCGGCCTCACTAACATCCCCGCCGAGACGCGGGTCGAAGAGCCGATCGAGGCAGAGCCGGCGCAGGTTGCCCTAGGAACCCCGTAACCGGATTGCGAGCACCTCATGAATTGGCGTGAAACCGCGAAGCGCAACTTGTTCGTGCACTGCTTCAGTCGCGATCTGCCGCGCGACGCTGCGCGCGTCGGAGGCGCGCTGAAGACGTACGAGACGGTGACGCTGGCGCCCGGCACGTGGTTTGCGCGCACGAGCGCGGGCATCAACCGGGTGCTGTCGGATCTGCGCGCGGCGTTGGGCAGTGACAGCGCGGCGCGTATCCTGATCGTCGATGCGACCGAGGACCAGTGGGCGAGCTGGCCGACGCGCGACGAATCCTGGCCGGAGCTGGATGACCTCAAGGTCCGCTACGGCTGGAGCCAGGTCGATGCGCACGGACGGCGCATGACCTTCGAGCGCCTGACGCCGGTGCTGGCGAGCAAGCCGGCGTCGGCGCGCCGAAGCAGAGGCGCCCATCCACGGGACTAGTCTTCGCTGCACGGGACTGAAACTGCGCGTGGATGGCCGGGGCAACCCCTCGTGGGGCGGCCACAACGCGATCTAAGTAGCAGCCGCTACTTGGAGATTTCGACGCCGCGCTGCAGGGCGCGCGAGGCCGCGCCCATGGTCGCGGATAGCAACTCCCATTCGGCGCTGAGCAGGCGGACGGTGCGGTACCACGCCTCATCGACCTCGACCGCTGGGCGCGTCGGCTGCGCCACCATCGATTCGTAGGCGGTCAGGGCGCGCTCGGCGCAGCGCTCGAGGGAAAGCTGCGACGCGGTCAGGTGGGCGTTGACTGCCAGCTGGCGGCGGGCCGAGGCCGGCAGCGAAGTGACCGAAGCGATGCCGGCGCAGAAGTCCTCGACGCCGGCGCCGGCGAGCAGGCGGCCGTTGACGCGGTCCTGGATGATCTCGCGCGCGCCGGGGGCATCCAACGCCACGACCGGGATGCCGGCGGCCATCGCCTCGGCAAGGACGAGACCTTGGGTTTCGCTGGTCGAGGCGAAGGCGAATACATCCATCGCCTTGTAGGCGCTGGCGAGCAGCATCGACTGCAGTGCGCCGGTGAAGCGGACGCGATCGGCGACACCGGCCGCGGCGAAGATCGCCTGCATGCCTTCGCGCAACGGCCCTTCGCCCACCACCATGGCGTAGGCAGCCGGTGTTTGCAGGAGGAAGCGCCCCATCGAATCGGCGAGGAAACGCAGGTTCTTCTCTTCGGCGAGGCGGCCGAGGTAGCCGACCACCAGGGCATCTTCCGGGATGCCGAGAGCGGCGCGCATGCCGGCACCGTGGCCGGAAGCAAAATCGGCCATGCGCACGCCGGTCGGCACGACGCTCATCGGCGCCTGCACATCACGCTCGCGCAACGTGCGGGCGGTGGAGTGGGAGGGCGCGAAGACGCGGGCGCACAGGTTGGCATAGTTCGTCGATAGGCGGACGACGAAGCGCTTGAGCGCCGACGAATCGCCCGGCACGTAGTGGGTGTAGCGCTCGTACAGCGTGTGGTGGGTGAAGACCAGCGCGATGCGCCGGCTGCGCGCCAGGCGCAGTGCCGTCGAACCGAGCAGGAACGGATGATGCGAGTGGATGATGTCCGGCCGGAACGCGTCGACGGCGCGGGCGAGGTGCAGCGGCGGCTTGAGCACTACCGAAAAGTCGCTGCCGTTGAAGTTCTGGAACGCCTTGATGCGGATCACGTCTTCTTCGTCGTCGGGCGTGCCCGGAAACTCCGGCGCCACCACCACCACGCGATGACCGCGGCGGCGGTACTCGTCGGTGAACGCGGTCACCGAACGCGCCACGCCGCCGACGTGAGGCGCGAACGTGTTGGTGACCATCAGGATGCGCATGGCTACGCCTGGCTTGCGAAGGCGCGCGCGGCAGCCTGGGCGCGCAGCGTAACCGCCTCGAGCGCGGCGCCAACCTCGGCGCGGCCGGCCGCAAGGCCCTCCTCGTCCAGGTCGGGCGGAAAGCGGATCGGCTCGCCGACGGCGAGATAGACGCGGCTGAACAGCTTCGGCGTCTCCATCAGATCCCAGCGATCAGCGTTGACGTGCGTGCGGTCGGCGGAGACGGACACCGGCACCAGGACGAAGCCGAGCGAGGAGGCGAATTCGATGGCGCCCGCCTTGACGGCATGGAACGGCCCCTGCGGACCATCGACCGCAACGGCGCCGGCCTGATAGGGCGCGAGGCCGGCGCGCATCAGGTCACGCGCGCGGCGGCCGCCGCGATCCGGCAGCAAAACGGTCTCGTAGCCGAAGCGGCGGCAAATTTCGGCGATGACGCGGCCACGAAAGGAGTCGCTGGCGAACACGCAGGCGCGCCGGCCGCTGAGCAGCGAGAACAGCGGCACGTAGTTGCCGTGCCAGAACACCGCCATGACCCGCTCACCGGAGGCGAGCAAGGCGTCGATCTTGGCGAGCTCGCCCGTGTCCTTCCGCCAGGTGCCATGGCGCAGGCGCAGGAACCAGGCGAACGCGGTGCCGAGGGCACGCGAAAGGGCGGTGCCGCGCTCGGTGGCGGGCACACGTACGTCGTGCGGGACGCGCGCCCCGGCGCTCTCACGCGCCTCCGGCGCGACGTCGATCCGGATGGCTGGGTCGGTGGTCATGACTCGCAGGCGCCGCGGGCGGCCGGGTGTAACGCGTTCGTTACATATGGGGACCTGCTGCGCCCACGCCAGCCCCCCGGGCACAATTCTAGCGCGAGCCGAAAGCGGCCCGCAGCCTGTCGTTGCTGCCGCAGCTGGGCGGCCCGGAACGGCAGGGGTGGCAGGTTGGGTCAGGGCTGCGCCCAGTGGGCGCGCCCCTCGTGGATGTCGGTGATGGTGGCCGCGTCGGCGGCCGCGCCGCTGGCGTGCCAGAAGCGGACGCCGCAGTCGGGGCAGTTGATCCAGACCGGGTCTGCCTCAGGCGTGCCGACCCTGAACTCGAGGGTGCAGCGGCCGCACCGCACGCGTTCGCGTGGCGGGCCGCTGGCTCCCAGGCGTTTGGATGGAGGCGTCACTAGTCGTTTTCGCGCATGGCGCCGTAGGCCGCGCCGGCGGCGCCACCGATTAGGGCGCCGAGGAGAATGGTCGGGCCGAACACCAATCCGGCGAGAGCGCCGACTGCAGCACCACCGGCGCCGGTGCTGACGGCCGACTGCTCCTGGCGGTTCATGTTGCTGCAGCCGACCAGTCCATTCATCATTGCCAAGACCAAGCCGACCTTGAGTGCGTTCCGCATCTTGTGTGTCCTTCTGGTGGGCGTTCCGACAAGCGCCGGAACACAAAAAAAGCGACGGCCGACCGCGTGCGTTGCGGCACGCAGAGCCGACGAAGCAAACTCTCCCAGTGGCGCGACGGGCGCCATCGGGCCATCACCGGAGCCCGGGATGGCGAAGACCTGACAAATGGACGTGCGGCGGGAGCGGGCAAGAGGCGCGCTCCCGCGCCGCGCGTCAGGAGGACGACTGTTCCTGGCTCGGAGTCTGGTTGCGGATCTCCTGGGTCGCCATGAGGGCCGCCATGGTGCGGTTCTTGGCGCCGAGCTTGCGGAACACCGACTTGACGTGGACCTTCACGGTGCCCTCGAAGATGCCAAGCGTACGGGCGATCTCTTTGTTGGACATGCCCTCGCCCAAGTAGCTGAGGACGCGCGATTCTTGCGCCGTCAGCTTGGGGTGGTGGCGCAAGGCCGAAGCTGCCGGACTCGGCTGCGAGGACGGCTCGTTCATGATGTCGAGCGGCAGCGGTGCCACGCGCTGGCCGGTCATGACCAGGTTGATCGAGTGGATCAGCACCTCGGCCGAGGAAGACTTGACGACGTAGCCGTCCGCTCCGGCGGTGAGCGCCTCTCTTACGTCGGCAGCGGACTCAGAAGCCGACAACACAATCACGGGCATCTCGATGGTGCGCTGCTTGATCTTGGCAAGAGTCTCAAGGCCGCTTTCGCCGCGCAGCTTGAGGTCAAGCAGGGTCAGATCGATCGGCCGCTTGTCGAGCACTGCCAGTGCCTCGGCGCCGCTTGAAGCTGTGATGACCTCGCGGCACACGTCGAGGTCTTCCAGCAACATGCGGAAGGCCTCACGCACGAGCGCATGGTCATCGACCACCAAGATCGTCAACGACTTGGGGATCGGTTTTTCTCTGCGGCTGGAGCGCGGTGTGTTTTCCGACGACTCCTGTGAAGTGACCACGCTTTTCCGGCCACCGTTGCGAGCACCAGACATCTTCAAAGACTCTTCCTTTTGAACCATGCGCAGCCCTTGAAACGTACGAGCGCGCAATAGACGCGCCCATCGGGGTATCACCCTATGACGATAGCCAAGATGCGGGTGGTAACCAGGGTGCGCCACTGACGGGCCGCCGGATTTCGACAGTGGGTGGCGGCCCAACTTCCACGGCGGCGCGTCTGACCTGGCCTTCACCGCACCGCGACTCTGTTGAGTCAGGGCGGCTTTTTTGTGACGGGCTACCCGTCAGCGCGGCGTAAGCATCAGTGCACATCGTGTTGACGCAATCTTGGCCCGTGATGGCGTCGGCGCAGCTGTGACATGCCCGTGACATTGCGCGCATGAGAGCGGCCGCCAACGAAGTACCCCACTTGGGTGCCGCTGTGGGCCATCTGCGCGCTACGGCACAGCAGACGGTTCCCTAGGATGGCGTCTCCCAACAAACAAGAAAGCAGGGACGGTATACGTCCCGCATGACGGCCGTCGTTCTACTCGTGACCTCCCCAAGCCTCCCTCCCGGACAGGACCGCGCACGCCGCGGCACGCCATGAGCAACGCATGACCAATCGCAACTCTCCGCACCGCGTCCTCATCATCGTCGAGAATCTTCCCGTGCCGTTCGACCGGCGCGTCTGGCAGGAGGCCCGTACGCTTCGCCAAGCGGGGTGGACCGTCAGCGTCATCTGCCCGAAGAACGCCAACTACACAAAGTCGTATGCGTGCATCGAAGGCATTCACGTCTACCGCCACCCGCTGCCGATCCAGGCGTCGGGGCTGGCCGGCTTCGCCCTCGAGTACGGCACGGCGCTGTTCTGGGAGTTCGTGCTCTCGCTCAAGGTTCTCTACAAGCACGGCTTCGACGTGGTGCACGCGTGTAACCCGCCCGACCTGATCTTCCTGATCGGCGGCTTCTACAAGTTCCTGCTCGGCAAGCGCTTCGTGTTCGATCACCACGACATCTCGCCGGAGCTGTATGAGGCGAAGTTCGGCAAGCGCGGCTTCGTGCACAAGGTGCTCCTGTGGCTGGAGCGCCTGACGTTCCGCACCGCCGACGCGTCGATCGCTACCAACGACTCGTTCCGCCGCATCGCGGTGGCGCGCGGCGGCATGTGGGCCGAGCGCGTATGGGTCGTGAAGAGCTACCCCGACCTGAATCGCTTCTATCGCGTCGAGGCGGACCCCGCGCTGAAGCGCGGACGCCAGCATCTGGTGGGCTACGTCGGCATCATGGGCAACCAGGACGGCGTCGATCTGCTCGTCGATGCGATGGCGCACATCGTCCACACCCAAGGCCGCCGCGACGTCGGCTGCGCCATCATCGGCAACGGACCCGAGCTCGAGGCGCTGAAGGCGCGCGCGCAGGAAAAGAATGTCGCCGACTACATCGAGTTCACCGGATTCCTGACCGGCCCGACGCTGCTCAAGTACCTGTCGACCATCGACGTCGGCGCGATCCCCGACCCGCCCAACGTCTACAACGACAAGATCTCGATGAACAAAGTGTTCGAGTACATGAGCCTGGGCATCCCGTTCGTGCAGTTCAACGTTACCGAGGGCCGCCGCGAGGCGGGCGGCGCCTGCGATATCGCGCCTGAGGCTACCGGCGCCTCGATGGGTGACACCCTGCTCTCGCTGATCGACGACCCGTTGCGCCGCGCCGCCATGGCGGCGAACGGCGCCGCACGCGCCAAGGCCGAGTTCCGCTGGGAAGCAGCGGCGCGTCAGCTGCTCGCCGCGTACGACTCGGTGCTTCCTTCTGCTGCTACCTCTGTTGTGAGCAAGACCGAACATGCAACCACGTGAGCTCAACGCCGTGACGCTGCCATTCATCAGCGTCATCATCGCCCACCTCAACCAGCCGGAGACGCTGCGCCACTGCCTGGCATCGCTGGCGGGGCAGGCCTACCCGCGCGACTCCTATGAGGTGATTGTCGTCGATAACGGCTCGAGCCAGTCGCCGGCGCCGATCATCGCGGAGTTCGGCGGCGTGCGTCTCGAGCACGAGGCGACGCCCGGACCAGGGCCGGCCCGCAACCGCGGCGCCGCGGTGGCGCTGGGCGAGGTGCTGGCTTTCATCGACGCCGACGAGATCGCCGAGCGCAGCTGGCTGTTGACCATTGGCAGGCGCCTGGCGCGCCAGGACGCGGCGCGCGTGCTCGGCGGCGACGTGCGTATCGCCTATCGCAATCCGGACCACCTCACCATGCTGGAAGCGTACGAGAGCGTCTTCGCCTACCGGCAAAAGGAATACATCGAGCGCCACGGCTTCACCGGCACCGGCAACCTCGCCGTGCGCCGCGCCGACTTCAAGAAGATCGGCGGCTTCCCGGGCATCGGACTGGCCGAGGACCGCATGTGGGGCCGCCAGGCGCGCGCCAACGGCTACCGCATTACCTACGTGCCGGAGATGGTGGCGTTCACTCCGGCGCGGCATACCCTTGCCGAGCTCAAACTCAAGTGGGATCGCCACATCCTGCACGATTTCGAGGAGTGGCGCGGCGACGGCCGCAGCATCTTTGCGTGGGTAGCCCGCGCCGTTGCCGTGGCAGCGTCGTCCGTACTCGACGTGCGCCGCATCGTCACGTCGCCGCGCGTGTGGGGCATCGGCCCGCGCGTGCGCGCCTTCGGCGTTCTGTTCGCCATCCGGCTGTACCGCGCCGGCGTCATGCTGCGCGTCGCCGCGAAGCCTTCGATGACCGCCGGCGTGCATTCCTGGAACCGGCCGGCCGCCCTATGACGACCATCCATCCGAAAGCGGCGACGGTGCGCGTATCCGTCATCATCGTCAGCTATCACTGCCGCCAGCTGGTGCTGGACTCCCTTGCCTCGCTGTACGCCACCGCGCCGCGCACCTCGTTCGAGGTCATCGTCGTGGACAATGCCTCCACCGATGGCACGGTCGATTCGGTCCGCGCGGCGTTCCCCGCCGTCCAGGTCATCGGCCTCGACACCAACATCGGCTTCGGGCGCGGATGCAACGCCGGCGCGGCTGGGGCGAACGGCGAGTTCATCCTGCTGCTCAACCCAGACACCCTGGTGCGGCCCGGCGCCATCGACAAGCTGGTCGAGCTTGCCGACGCGCGGCCCAATGCCGGCATCTGGGGCGGCCGCACGGTGACGATGGAGGGAGCGGTGATCCCGGGCTCGTGCTGGCGCTTCCCCACCCTGTGGAGCACTTTCTGCTTCGTCTCCGGGCTGTCGCGGGTGTTCGCCAACAGCCGCGTGTTCAACCGCGAGATCTACGGCGGCGAGCCGCTGGACGGCGTGCGCGACGTCGAGGTGGTGAGCGGCTGCCTGCTGATGATCCGAAAGCAGCTGTGGGACACCCTGGGCGGGTTCGATCCGATCTACTTCATGTATTCGGAGGAAGTCGACCTTTGCCTGCGCGCGTACCGGCTGGGCGCGCGGCCGGTGGTGTCGGCGGACGTGCAGATCGTTCACTTCGTCGGCGCGACGCAGCCAGTGCGCGCCGATCGTCTGGTGCGCCTCTTGAAGGGTCGCCGCACCTACATGCAGCGCCACTGGTCACGGCTGGGTTCGGCCGCCGGGGCGACGTTGCTGCTGGGTTGGCCGCTGAGCCGCTATGCGGGGCTGCGCGTAGTGCAGGCGGTGCGCCGCAGGGGTGGTGGCGAGAGCCATACCTGGCGCGCGCACGGTTGCGCACGCGTGGAGCGCATATAAGCGTCTCGGTGAGCAGCTGCAGGCGGCGCCGCCACGCACCGAGATGGTGCCGCTGCCGCGCCCGCGCGGGACCCTTTCGGCCGAGGGCGTGCTGTACGCCCACCCGGGCTCCGGCGAGCCGCTGCTACGCGGCATCACCTTCGAGCTCGAGCCCGGCACGGCGCTGGGCCTGATCGGGCCGTCCGGCTCCGGCAAAACGACACTGGCGCGCCTCATCATCGGCAACCTACGCGCCAACGTCGGCCACGTGCGTCTCGACGACGCCGACGTAGCGATGTGGAATCCGGACGATCGCGGCCAGTACGTCGGCTACCTGCCGCAAGACGTCGAGCTGTTCTCCGGCACGGTGCGCGAGAACATCGCGCGCATGGGCCCGGGCGACCCCTCCGCGGTAATTGCCGCGGCGCAGCTGGCCGGCGTGCACGAGCTAATCCTGCGCCTGCCCAACGGCTACGAGACGGAGATCGCCGGCGGCGGTATCAACCTGTCCGGCGGCGAGCGCCAGCGCATCGCGTTAGCCCGCGCGCTCTACGGCGATCCGCGCCTGGTCGTGCTCGACGAGCCCAATGCCAGCCTCGACGCCGCGGGCGAGGACGCGCTGCTCGGCGTCATCGAGCGCCTGCGCGAGCGCAAGATCACGTCGATTGTCATCGCACACCGTCCGAACATCCTGCGCCACGTCGATCGCATTCTGGTGCTGAAGGACGGACAGATCCGCGTCATAGGCCCGCGCGACGAGATCCTGCCGCGCGCCGCCGCGATCGGCTCCGAGACCGTGCGCCCAGACCTCTTAGCCAAGGCGGGGAATGCCTGACATGACCTTGATGAACCCGGACGTTCACCTGCCATCGTCGATCAACGTCGCGCAGCGGCCAGCCGTGACGCCGACGCCCGCGCGGCCGAGCGTCGGTGGGGCCAAGTTCGCGGGCCTTGCTGCCATCGCCGTCTTCTTCTTCGGCTTCGGCGGGTGGGCCGCGTTGGCCCCGCTGCAAAGCGCCGTCATCGCCCAAGGCGTGGTCGGCGTCGAGTCGACACGCAAGACCGTGCAGCACCTCGAGGGCGGCATCATCCGCGAGATCCTGGTGCGCGACGGCGACAAGGTCGAAGCGGGGCAAGTGCTGATGCGTCTGGACGACACCCAGGCAGGCGCCTCGCTCGATCTGGTGCGCAAGCGCCGGGACGTCGGCATCGCCATGCAGGCGCGCCTCGAAGCGCAGCGGGATGCGAAGGGCACGATCCTGTTCCCCGCGGAGTTGCTGGCACGCCGCGGCGAGCCGGACGTGGGCGAGCTGATCCGCGCGCAGACCGACATCTTCACCAACATGGACCAGTCCCTGAGGGGACAGTCCGCCATCCTCAACCAGCGCGTCCAACAGCTGAAGGCGGAGATCGTCGGCGTTGAAGGCGAAATCGCCGCCCAAGATCGCCAGATCGCGCTGCTGAGAGAGCAGATCCAGACCGAGGAGTCGCTGCAGGCAAAAGGCCTGTCGCCGCGCGCGCGACTGTTGGAGCTGCAACGCGAGCAGGCTTCCCTCGAAGGACGCCGCAGCCAGGCGAGGGCGTCGATCGCCCGCGCCAACCAGAGCATCGCCGAGGCGCAGCTGCAGATAGGCGAGCTGAAGACGACGTTCGTCAACGATGCCGTCGCGCAGCTCGGCGACGTACAGGCGACCCTGTTCGATCTGGGCGAGCGCCTGCGCGCTGCGGAGGACATCAGCCAGCGGTCCGTGGTGCGCGCCCATACGGCGGGAACGGTCGTCAACCTGCGCTTCCATTCGCCGGGCGGAGTCATTGGCCCCGGCAATCCGATCCTCGACCTGGTGCCGACCGAGGACCGCCTCATCGTCGAGGCGCGGGTCGAGCCGCATGACGCAGACATCGTGCAGGCGGGCCTGGAGGCCCAGGTGCGGCTGACCGCGTTCAACCAGCGCCACGCACTCCCGCTCATGGGGCGCGTCATCAACGTATCCGCCGACCGCCTGGTCGACGAACGCTCGGGCGCCGCCTACTACCTCGCGCGCGTCGAGCTGCTGCCGTCTGCCGTGCTGGCCGAGACCAAGATCAATCCGGGCATGCCGGCGGAAGTGATCGTGGTGACGGCGGCGCACACCCTTGCCGACTACCTGCTCGAGCCGATTTCCGGCGTCTTCCGCCGTTCCCTGCGCGAGCAGCAGTAAGCTTGTCGGAGGCCCAACGCGGCGCTGGTTTCCTAGGACTTTTCTAGGAGGCCAGCGCCGCGGTTGTTTGGGGCGGCTGCTTGAAGGTCTGCAGCACCACGCAATAGCGTTCCGTCAGCTCGACCAGGCGTTGCCGCTTCGCCTCGTCGGCATCGGTATCGAGGTCGAACAACAGCCGAACCGAGGTCAGGCCGACCGGCACCTCGCGTGCGACGCCGAGCGTGCCGCGCGCATCCCACGTCCCCTCGGCGCGCACGGATGCCTTGCGCAGGGTCACGCCCATAGCGGCGGCGACGCTGGTGAGGGTGACCCCGGCGCATGCGGCCAAAGCCTCCATCATCATGTCGGCAGCGCACGCCATGCTGCCATCACCGCCGGTGGCGGGATGCAGCCCTGCCTTGGCATCTCCTGCCCACGTCGGAACGGTACAGGAACCCGCGGCGTCGAGGTGTGCGACGGCCTGTGCCTCGACGCGCCCGCTCTCCGGCGCGTCGCGATACTTCTGCTTGAGGGGCGCCTGCAGCGCCCGCAACGTTTCCCGATCCATCCGGCTCGCTCTCCCTGGGCCGTTGAATGCCCACCGACCCTTGCCCATGATGCGGCCGCTCATGAGGGGAAATCCATGCTGACGATGCGGGACGTGACCGTGCGCCTGGGCGGGCACCTGGTGCTCGACCATGCCACTGCGGCCGTACCGGCGCGGGCGCGCATCGGCTTGGTCGGTCGCAACGGCTCAGGCAAGTCGACGCTGCTCAAGGTGATTGCCGGGACGCTGCAGGCGGACGCCGGCGCCATCGAGGTGCCGCGCCAGTCACGTCTGGGCTACGTCGCCCAGGACGCGCCGTCCGGCAGCGCGACCCCCTTCGAAACCGTTCTCGCGGCCGATACCGAGCGCACGCGGCTGCTGGCTGCAGTCGAGGCCGCGCGTGACGGCGAGGACATTGGCGAGCTGCACGAGCGCCTCGCCACCATCGGTGCCTTTGCCGCCCCGGCGCGCGCGGCGCGCGTGCTCGCCGGCGTGGGATTCGACGCGGCGATGCAGCAGCGACCGCTCGATTCGCTGTCGGGCGGCTGGCGCACGCGCGTGGCGCTGGCGTCGGTGCTGTTCGCCGAGCCGGACCTGCTGCTACTAGACGAGCCATCGAATCACCTCGACCTCGAGGCGACGCTGTGGCTCGAGGCGTACCTTGCCAAGTATCGCGGCACGCTCGTTCTCGTCAGCCACGAGCGTGACCTGCTGAACAACGTCGTCGATCACATCCTGCACCTGGAGGGCGGCAAGCTGACCCTGTACGCGGGCGCCTACGACGAGTTCGCGCGCCAGCGCAGCGAACGCGCCGCGGAGAGCGAGGCGCAGCGCGCGCGCCAGGACGACAAGCGCAAGCGGCTGCAGGCGTTCGTCGACCGCTGGCGCTACAAGGCGCACAGCGCGGCGCAGGCGCAGAGCCGCCTCAAGGCCCTTGCCCGATTGCAGCCGATCGCCTCAGCGGTCGAGGAACAAGAAGTCGAGTTCGCCTTCCCGAGCCCCGATGCGCTGCGGCCGCCACTGCTGACCGTCGAGAACGCCGCGGTCGGTTATGACGGCACGCCAGTGCTGACGCGTATCAACCTGCGCATCGACCCCGACGATCGCATTGCGCTGCTGGGCCGCAACGGCAACGGCAAGACCACGCTGGCGCGGCTGCTGTGCGGTGAACTCCCGGCGATGGCCGGGGCGGCCAACGGCAGCACCAAGCTCAAGGTCGGCTACTTCTCCCAATACCAGGTGGACGAGCTGGTGCACGCGGACACACCCGTGCAACACATGGCGCGGGCGTTGCCTGGCGCGCTGCCTGTGGTGGTGCGCGCGCACTTGGGGCGCTTCGGATTCTCGGGAGAGAAGGCGGACGTTGCCGTGCGGCACCTGTCCGGCGGCGAGCGGGCGCGACTCGCCCTGGCGCTGATCACGCGCGACGCGCCGCACATGATCATCCTGGACGAGCCGACCAACCACTTGGACGTCGAGGCACGCGACGCGCTGGTGGCGGCGCTCAACGAGTACGCGGGAGCCGTGCTGGTAGTGAGCCACGACCGCCATCTGCTGCAGCTAGTCGCCGACCGGCTGATGCTGGTCGCGGACGGCACGGTGAAGGAGTACGCCGGCAGCCTCGCCGACTACCGGACGCTGATCCTGTCGCAACCGGACGATGAGGAAGAGGATGCCGCCAAAGCCGCGCCGCGCGGTACGCGCAAAGACGAGCGGCGCGCCGCTGCCGACCTGCGCGAGCGCACCAAGACGCTGCGCCAAGCGGTGAAGGCAGCGGAGGCGGAGCTGGCCAAGCTGACGCGGCAGCGGATGGAGATAGAGAGCGCCCTCAACGACCCCAAGGCGCAAGGACCGAAGCGCGGCGAGCTCATGAAGAGTCACGGCGCGTTGTCACGCCAGGTGGCCGCCGCCGAGGAGCGCTGGATGGATGCGAGCCTGGCCCTGGAGCAGGCCGAGACAGCGGCAAATTAGCCCAGATACTTCGCCAGTGCGGCGACGTCGACGTTGCCGCCACTGAGCATGACGCCGACGCGCTTGCCGCGCACGTCCACGGCCCCGTTCAGCACCGCCGCCAAACCAAGGCACCCGGTCGGCTCCACCACCAGCTTCATGCGTTCGGCGAAGAAGCGCGTCGCCGCAACAAGCTGAGCGTCCGAAGCGGTAACGACCTCAACCTCAGCGGCGCGCAGGATGGCGAACGGCAACGTGCCGAGGTGGGTGGTGATGGCGCCATCGGCGATGGAACGCGGTGGCGCAATGGTGACGATCTCACCCTTGCGCAGCGACTGGCGGGCGTCGTCCCCGGCCTCGGGCTCGACGCCTACCAGGCGGCAGTAGGGCGCGAGACGACGCGCTGCCAGCGTCGTCCCCGACAGCAATCCGCCGCCGCCGAGGGGTGTCACCAGGACGTCGAGCGTGCCGACGTCCTCCAGCAGCTCGCGCGCGGCGGTGCCCTGGCCCGCGATCACGTCGCGGTGGTCGAAGGGCGGGATGAGGGCCATCCCATCCTGTTCCGCTAGGTCGCGGGCGATTGTTTCGCGGTCTTGGGTGTAGCGGTCATAGAAGACGATCTCGCCGCCATACCCGCGCGTCGCCTCCACCTTGGCAGCGGGGGCGTCCTTGGGCATGACGATGGCGACACGCGTGCGCATCAACATGCAGGCAAGCGCGAGTGCCTGAGCGTGGTTGCCCGAGGAAAAGCTCAGCACCCCGCGCGCGCGCTGCTCGTCGTCGAGGGCGGCGACGGCATTGTAGGCGCCGCGGAACTTGAAGGCGCCGGCGCGCTGCAGGTTCTCGCACTTGAAGAACAACGTTGCCCCGGTCCGCTCATTGGCGGTGCGCGATGTCAGCACTGGCGTACGATGCGCAACGCCATGCAGGCGCTCGGCGGCGCGCTCGACGTCGGCGTAGATGGGCAGGTCTGCCGGAACGTCGGACACGGGCGCCGCCGCTAGAGGTCGTTCGCGGCCGGGAAGATCATCCGGCGTCCGTTGTTGGGGATGTCGCAGTACGGGAAATACCGCGGCGCCTTGGCCTGCGGCGCGCCGGCCGCCCCACCGCCGGGACGTCCAGGCTGCAGGAACTGCGCTTTCACGACCGTGGGCGCGGAGGGTCGCGCATCGGCAATCTCGAGGATCAGCTTGCGCAAGACCGCTTCGGCGAACGACTCGAAATTCTGGGCGGCGATGACGAAGGCGCCGGCGCCGCCGATGACGCACTCCTCGTAGTAGACGTCGAGGTCGGGCACGACGTTGCCCGCGTCCGCGAGGATCGGCAGACCGTTGATGGTGATGCCGCGCGAGACGGCGAGGTCGCGGTAGTAGACCACCGACAGGCCGTCGTTGTTGGGACCGTCACCGGAAATGTCGATGACCTTGCGGTCGCCGCGGTGCGGGTTGAGCGCGAACAACTGTAGCGACAGGCCGATGGCGCCACTGATCGAGGTGCCGCGGAACGACGGGTCGATGCGGCCGAGAGAGCCAACGAATGCCCGCGCGCTCGCTTCGTCGCTGATGACGCGCCAGTCGACTACATGGCGAAACAGGCCCCAGCCGCCCCACTCGAGGTACGTGACGGCGATACGGCCGTGGCGGCCGTTGCGCACGGCCTGCAGGAAGCGCGGGTCGGTGAGCGCGTCGATGTAGCCCTGGCGCTGCAGGCGCGCCTCGAAGCTATCGACGCTGCCCGACACGTCCACGGCCAGCACCAGCTCGAGGTCGACGGCGGCGTCCTGCGCGGGGGCGGATACGGAGGCCCCCAACAGGGTCGCCACGACGACGAGGGCGGAGAGAAGGCGCATCGGCGCTCCCGAACGATCGGCCCGAGTGTACCACCGCGCTTGGCCATGGACGTGGGCAGAGCTTGGCCATAGACCATCCGCAGGATGCTCATGATGCTGCTCCTATTCTTCGCCGCGCTGTGGGCTGGCGCACAGAACGCGCTCGCGGGCGGCGGGACGTTCCTGACGCTGCCAGCGCTGATGCTCAGCGGGCTCGACGCGCGGACGGCCAATATCGTTTCGACCCTGGGGATGTTTCCCGGTCAGGTCGCCAGCGGTTGGGCGGCGCTTCCTCTGGCCGGCGGCGCCGGGCCCCTGACACTGCGCGCGCTGGTCGTTGTCAGCCTGCTCGGCGGCGCCGTCGGCGGCCTGCTGCTGCTGTGGACGCCGAGCGACTTCTTCGAGGCCTTGGTGCCGTGGCTGGTGCTGTTCGCGACGGCGGTGTTCGCGTGGGGCAGCTTCTTCCGCAGGGCGACGGCGGCGGCCGTGCTTGGACCGATGCCGGCCGGCGTCACACAGTTCGCCATCGCCGTGTACGGTGGCTACTTCGGTGGCGGTATCGGGTTCCTGATGCTGGCAGCACTGACCCTGGCGGGCGTGGCGGTGCGAACGGCCGGCGCCACCAAGAACCTGCTCGCCGCGGTGATGAATGCTTCGGCGGTCGTCATCTTCCTGGCCTTCGCCTGGGGCGAGCTGCCGTGGGCCCGCGTCGCGGTCACGGCAGCCGGAGCGGTCGCCGGCGGACTCGCCGGTAGCTGGGCCTTATATAGAGTGAACGAGCGCGCGTTGCGCATCGTCGTGGTTGCCATCGGCCTGGCTTTGACCGTCGGCCTGTTCGTCCGTCAAGGCATGTGATGCTTCACATCGACGTCTACTCCGACATCATCTGCCCGTGGTGCTACATCGGCGAGCACCGGCTGCATCAGGCGATCGAGGCAATGCCCGAGATCACGACGCAGATCATCATGCGGCCGTTCCAACTGGACCCGACGGCGGTGGCGCCGATGCCGGTGATCGAGTACCTGCAGCGCAAGTTCGGCCCGCGCGCCGGGGCCGCGCTGCGCTCGGTGGCGGTGACGGCGCACGGGGAGGGCCTGGCCTTCGAGCCCAAGACCCAGATCGTGGTGAACACCCTGCCCGCCCACCGCGTGCTGCAGCTGGCACTGGCCGAACACGGCGCGGAGGTGCAGGTGGACCTGATGCGGCGCTTGTTCCGTACGCACTTCGCCGAGGGCGCCAACGTTGCCGACTCGGCGGTCCTCGCCGAGGTCGGCGCGGCCGCCGGAATGATCGGCGCGCGCATCCGCGAGCTCCTAGCCGGCGACGAAGGTCTCGGCGAGGTCGAGAGCCAGATCGTGGCGGCGCAAGAGCTCGGCGTACGCGCCGTGCCGACGTTCGTATTCGGCGGGCGCTATGCCTTACAGGGCGCGCAGCCTGTGGAAACGTTTCAACAGGCTCTACGCACCGTCGCGGCCGCGCCGGCGCCGCAAGCTTAGAAGCCGTACACCAGCGAGAGCTTGGTCAGCGTGTCGGTCTTCTTGACGCCGGGCCGGGGCTCGGTGTCATGGCGCACGTTGAACGAGACGCGGCCGGATAGGTTGCCAACCAGCTTGCTCGTCACCGCCACGGTGTCGTCGATACGCGTGGTGATGTGATCGAAGGTGACCAGCAGGTCGTTGGTCAGCCTTGCGGTGTCCGAGATCTCGTGGCGGAAGACGGAGTAGAAGCGCGCGAAGACGGCGTTCTGCTCCTCGCCGGTGGTGCGTACCTTGGCAATGCGATAGCCCGGGCCGGCTTCCATCGACAGCAGGGTGCGGCCGGTGTCAATCAGGCGGTAGCCCAAACCAAGACTCGCGTTGATCTCGTAGCGGTAGCCGGAGAAGCGGTTGTCGTCGAGCGCGGCGGTCGCGAAGCCGTACATGCGGTCACGAATATCGACGTTGGTCTGGGCGCTGGCCTGCACGCGCTGCGACGTCGTGACGCCGGATTGCCAGGCCACGTCGCCGACGAAGCGGTAGCGATTCTCGACGCCGCCCTCGCGCTTGACGGCGCGCAGATCGAGGTCGAAGGCGCGGCGCGACGTGTTGCCGGTGGCCACGGCGCCGCCCGCGGCGATCTCGCCGACCCAGCCGGCGTTCGCAGGGGACTGCGCCGGCGGCGCGGCTTGGCCGAGGGCGCCACCCGCCAAGAACGTGCACAGAAGAAATGCCTGCGTTGCGAGTTGTCGACGTGCTGGCGCCATTCGGTTGCCTCCCGGCTTTGTCAGGACGCGCGTATTGGACAGGGTGGTTCGAGGGCCTGTCAGCCAGTCCATCTGCACCCTTGCGGAAGCAACACCCAGACGCTTCCGCGAGGCAAGTGTGACGGACAAACATATGCGACAACAGAACAGGTTGGGACGAGTCACAAGCACCACCGCTAGTGGGTGTGGATATGTCGCACCCGCCGCCGCGATGGCCGCGATAGGTTGCGGCGATGGGGGTCCGCACATAGAGTCTCCTGCGCCCCAGCCGTGGCGGCGCACACAAACCAAGAAGCCTATTCGGGGGGGCGACCGACGTGCTGTACCTGATTCTGTTCGTGCTGGCTGCGTCCGGCGCGGCGGTTTGGCTGTTCTTCTATCTGCTGCAGCACGAGATCTTCGGCCCGGCCGCACGCGCGCGCCGTAAGGCCAAGGTCGCCGACCAGCGCTCCGCGCGCATGGCATCACGCGCGACTTCCGCCCCCGTCTCTCCCCCCGCCGCCGAGTAGCGCCGCGCGGCCGGCCTTCGGACGGCCTATCCCGTTGCCGCGCTAGGCTCTCGCCGGGCGTGGTGGCAAGTTGCCTGTGACCACAGCGCGTGCGATGCCCGCGCGTGCCTGCCGGCAGGGTGAACGGCAATGCAAGAGCACGCGAGCGGTGTCGGTGCCCATGCGCACACGCGGCGCTGGCGCTTGCTCCAGTGCTACGTCACCGGCCAGGACCTGCGCGAAGTCTTCCACCGCCTGCGCCATCAAATCGGACGCGACAACCTCGGCCTGGTAGCGGCGGGGATCGCGTTCTACGCAATGCTGGCGCTGTTCCCGGCGTTGGCGGCGGCGGTGTCACTGTATGGCTTGGCCGCCGACCCGAGCACCCTCGCCGCCCAGATCAACCGCTTGAGCGCGCTGGTGCCGTCCGAAGCGTGGGCGCTGATCGAGGAACAACTCGTCAAGATCATCTCCGCCTCGGGCGCCAGTCTCGGCGTCGGCGCCGTGTTCGGATTGGCGTTCGCCCTGTGGAGCGCCAGCAAGGCGATCACGGCCATCATCACCGCTCTCAACATCGTCTATGGAGTCGCGGAAACGCGTGGATTTCTGCGGGTCTTGGGCCTGGCCTTGGCGCTCACCGCGGGCGCCATCGTCTTCCTGGTCGCCGCGCTGCTCCTGGTCGTTGCGCTGCCGGCAGTGTTCAGCCTGATTGGCCAAGGCGATACCACGCGGTCGATCCTCGCCTGGCTGCGTTGGCCGCTCATCGCCGCGGTGCTGTTGGCCGGCGCCGCGACACTCTTCAAGTTTGCCCCCAACCTGCCCAATCCGGCGTGGCGCTGGATCACGCCGGGCGGCGTCGTCGCAACCGGATCGTTCCTGCTGGTGTCGGTCGCCTTCTCGCGCTACGTGGCGAGCTTCGCTCATTACAACGAGGTTTACGGCTCGGTCGGCGCCGTCATCGCGTTGCTGATGTGGCTGTACCTGACCGCGTACGCCGTGCTGCTGGGCGCTGAGCTCAACGCCGAGCTCGACCGCCAGACCGGGCGCGGCGTGCCGAAGGCCGGAGCCATCCTGTCCGACAAACCGGAGAGCGACGTCGGGTTGGCCCTTCCGCCCGGCCGCGGTCGAACCCACGGCATGGTCGTCGGCCATGCACTGCTGCGCTCAGCGCGGGCGCTGGCGGGGGTTGCCGTGGCCCTGGCGTGGACGCGTCTCCGCCACGCGCCTGCCCGCTCCAAGCGCGGCCGCTAACCCACCGCCGGGGTCGGCAAGAACCTCCCGGCGCGGCCAACTCTACCCCGGCGGACGCGCCGAATTTCCCCGCCTAGCGCCCGAGGAATCCGCGGAAATCCGCCGTCCGTGGCCCGCGATTTCAATGGCCCGTCGTTTGCTTCTGATGCCCCGGGGATATGTGCGGCACGGCCGGATGGCCCGCTAGAGCAGGCGGGGTGTCCGCGAACCGGAGCGAATAACGACCGCACGATCCGAGGGCAAGGTTCGAAGGAGACAAGCGATGAGCATCTATGGCGCCCTGTTTTCCGGCGTGTCCGGACTGGCGGCCCAGGCCCAGGCAATGGGCATGCTGTCGGACAACATCACCAACGTGAATACGGTCGGCTTCAAGGAAACGACGGCGCGCTTCTCTTCGCTGGTCACCAGCTCCGCCACGGCGACGGCATACGCCCCGGGCGGCGTGCGCTCGACGCCGCAGCAACTCATCGACAAGCAAGGTCTTCTCACTTCGTCGGTGTCACCCACCGACCTTGCCATCAATGGCGCCGGCTTCATGGTCGTCACCGACACGCCAGACCCGGGCTCCGATGCGCGCGAGTTCTTGACGCGCGCGGGCTCGTTCACGCCGGACGTAGACGGCTACCTCAAGAATGCCGGCGGCTACTATCTGCGCGCCTACGAGATCAGCGACGCAGGCGCGACAGCAACGACGCTGTCGACCGTCAACGTTGCCAACTTCCCGCCAACCTTGCGCGTCACCGAGAACGTCGGCTTCCAGGCCAACCTGCAGGCATCCGAGGACGTCTCAACCGCGGCGGAAACCGCCGCATCGACGGCAGAGTTCGACGTCGTCGAGGCGAGCGCCTTCCCGGGTGGTGGCGGCGCCGGCTTCGTCGAAGACTTCTCCATCAACATCGGCGCGGTGACCGTGGTGACGTTCTCCGTCGCTGCGGCGACCGATGGCGCCACCTTGGCGAGCACCATCCAAACCCAGTTGCAGACCGCCGACGGCGGCGCCACCAACATCACCGTCTCGTTCGACAACGACGTGCTGACGGTGTCCGACCGCTTGGGCCGCGCCATCACCAGCCCGACCCTGCGTGACGGCACGACGGCAGATATCGACGCTACGGTCGACGTGACTGCATCGACGTATAACGGCGCCGACACGACGATCAACATGGCGTCGGGCAACGTCGTCCCGGACTTCTCGCGTTCCGTCGAAATCTATGACTCGCTCGGCACGCCGCGCACGTTGACCTATGGCTTCCTCAAGTCCGCGACCGCCAACCAGTGGCACGTCGAAGTCTTCGTCGAGCCGTCCTCCCTCGCCGATTCCACGGTGGTCGATGGCCAGGTGATGCGCGGCGTTATCGCCTTCAACACCAACGGCACCTGGGACCTCAGCAACACGTTCCTTACGGACGGCGCCGGTACTACCCTGACTGACACCGCCGGGGACTACACCGTTGACGTGCCGTTCGACACCACCGCCCTCGGCATCGACGCGCAGACCATCACCTTCGACTGGGGCACCGACGGCGAAGCCGACGGCATGACGCAGTACGACGGCGAATCGACGCTGGTCAGCACCGCGGTCGACGGCGCCCAGGTCGGCCAATTGGCCGCCATCTCGATCGACGAGAACGGAGTGCTGACGGCGATCTTCGAGAACGGCATCACCCAGGACAAGTACCAGATCCCGATCGGCCTGGTGCCGAACGCCAACGGCCTCGGCGCGCATTCCGGCAACGTGTTCATCCAGACCGCGATCTCCGGCGATCTGACCAAGCGCGTGCCCGGCACCAACGGCGCAGGATTGTTCGCACCGTCGTCCTTGGAAGCTTCGACCGTCGATCTGGCCAACGAGTTCTCCAAGATGATCATGGCCCAGCGCGCGTTCTCCGCCGCCGCCAAGATCATCACTACCGCCGACGAAATGCTCGACGAGCTCCTGCGCACGAAGCGCTAGTAGTAACCGTTAGCCGCCCCCGCCGCCGAACGCGGCGGGGCGCGGCGCAGCGAAAGTGCCCGAGAAAGTGTAGTAGTCATGAACAACCTCGACAGAGAACCCACCGCCGAAGAACTGTCCGCGCCCGTCGCAGAGCTGCCCGCCCCGGGCACGCAGCGCTGGATCGCGCGCCGCAAGGCGCAAGTGGTCGCCGCCGTCAAAGTCGGCGTGCTGACCCTGGAAGAGGCCTGCGCGCGCTATTCGCTCAGCGCCGAGGAATTCCTGTCGTGGCAACGCGACCTCACCCAGCACGGCATCTCGGGCCTGCGCTCGACGCGCGTGCAGTTCTATCGCCGCCATCCGGCGTGACGGGGCGCCGGCGTGAGCCGGCAAAGGCCGTTCGCCATGGGTCACAACGACCGTGACGCGGTAACAAAACCCGAGGGTTTCCGCGCACTTCGGCATGGTTTGCCGCCGTTGGCCGGTGGTACAATCGACCTTTGGGGTAGCCGGCCGGCCGTGTGCCCGCCCGTCGCGGCTCAGCGATCAGAGCGACGCGAGCAGCCTCAGCAGGCGCTCAATATGCGCGGTCGAGGCCGCGCGCATCGAGTCGTTCCCGCCCAACAAGTTGAGAGGTGTATCGGGTGTACGATGCGGCGAAGAGCGGTGCGCGCCGCGAAATCTTCCCGGTGGTAAGTCATGTTTTCAAGAATTCTCGGCTGGGTCTCGGCCGACATGGCTATTGACCTCGGAACTGCCAATACACTGGTCTACGTGAGGGGCCGCGGAATCGTGCTCAACGAGCCCTCTGTCGTGGCGATGATCGCGCAGGACGGCAGGAACCAGGTGCTCGCGGTAGGAGAGGAGGCCCGTCAGATGTTAGGCCGAACGCCCGGCAACATTCGGGCCATCCGGCCTCTGCGCGACGGCGTAATCGCCGACTTCGAGATCGCCGAGGCAATGATCAAGCACTTCATCCGCAAGGTGCACAATCGCGGCAGCTTCGCCAGTCCACAGGTGGTCATAGCCGTTCCCTCCGGCGCCACTCCTGTCGAGCGCCGCGCGATTCGCGAGTCGGCGGAAAGCGCCGGGGCGCGACGCGTGTACCTGATGGAAGAGCCAATGGCTGCAGGAATTGGCGCCGGGCTTCCCGTGACCGAACCGATCGGTTCGATGGTGGTGGACATCGGCGGCGGCACGACCGAAGTCGCAGTGCTGTCACTCGGGGGGATCGTCTATTCCAAGTCGGTTCGTGTCGCCGGCGACAAGATGGACGAGGCAATCATCAGTTACGTCCGCCGCAACCACAACCTGATGATCGGCGAAGCCACGGCCGAGCGCATCAAGAAGGACATAGGAGCAGCGGCCCCGCCCGAGGACGGCAACGGCAGGACTGTTGGCGTGAGGGGGCGCGATATGGTGAACGGCGTTCCCCGGGAATTGCTAGTCAGCCAAAACGATATCGCTGAGGCGCTCTCTGAACCAGTAGCGGCCATCATTGAGGCCGTGAAGATCGCGCTCGAGCACACTGCGCCCGAACTCGCTGCCGACATTGTCGACAGAGGCATCATGTTGACCGGTGGCGGTGCGCTTCTGGGCAAGCTCGATGAAGTGCTGCGAGAGGCAACCGGGCTTCCGGTCGCGGTGGCGGACCAGCCATTGCTCTGCGTTGCACTGGGAGCGGGACAAGCGCTCGACCAAACAAAGACCTTCGGCAACACACTCCGGGGAGACTAGGCGTAAGGTCACTGCGCCCAACTGGCCCTTCGGCCAACCGATTCCGACGAACTGCGGCAATCTCGCGGATGGGCAATGCTGCCTGCGAGGGCTGCCGGAGACTGCGGGCGCCTGGTATGGAACCGCACCAATTCTGTACGCTTCCGTTCAGACTGCGGAGCGCAGGCTGTTGGGGTTCAACCGCGTAGGCGAGCGGCGAGCCTGCAGACCAGTGGGCCATGTCCGTATGACCCGGAGACTGAAAATCGCTGCCACCGCTCCAAAGGTCCGGGCGAACGTCGCTCGGAACTGACCCTCACCTTCGAAGCGGTCGGAGCCCCACCGGCGACGACACGCGTGATGGTGTTTCCGGGAACGCCGAATACGGGATCACCCTCTCCACTGAATCCAGATGCAATCCGGGCGGCGCAGTCAAACGAGACAAATGGTACTCGCTACATCGCTAGTAGAGAGAAAGCGCGCGTCGCGGCCTTTATTGGCGAGATACCACGCTACGACGGGTAATACTTGAACTGGCACAGTGCCGCCAATGCGGCCATTCCGACGGTCTGATAATACTATACAAACTCTTGGCGGAGGGGGCGGGATTCGAACCCGCGAACCGGTTGCCCGGTTACACGCTTTCCAAGCGTGCGCCTTCAGCCGCTCGGCCACCCCTCCGCAGCCCTGAAAGTCTTAACGGCAAACCCGCGGGGCGGCCGGAATATAGAGGGGGGCCAAGGGATTGCAACGCTAAGGATCGAAGCTGTGGACAACTCGCGAATGCACGCTTTGGTAGCAGCGCACGTTGTCAAACCTGTGGAAAACTTTACTGTGCTGCCTCGGCGGGCCCAATTCGTGGGGATCAGAGGGGATGAGACCGATGGTTGTCGGTCGGATACTTGGTTGGTTGTTCCTGGCGGTGGCGTTACTCGCCGCCTCTGCGGAAGTAGCTCTTTCCTTGCGCGCGGGCGAACTCACAAGCCTGCCGCTCGGCCAATTCTGGCAGGACTTGCACCCCGCCAGCCTCGACAATCTCGAGGCTTGGCTGCGCGACCTTCTGCCGTGGGCATGGGACCCGGGCATGACGACGGCGCTCGAGATGCCGGCGTGGCCCCTGTTGCTCGTCTGTTCCGGCGTGCTGCTGTACCTGTTCCGCAGCGCGACTCCGCCACAGACGCGCGCGCCGGTCATCGGCGCCAGCGCGCGTCCTCGCGCCTAAGCCTCACTATCGCCGCGCCGTCGTGGCGCGGAGCAACCCATGATCAT
This sequence comes from Rhizobium sp. Q54, assembly GCA_945947575.1. Classification (GTDB taxonomy): domain Bacteria; phylum Pseudomonadota; class Alphaproteobacteria; order UBA2966; family CAIVPW01; genus CAIVPW01. The sequence continues at coordinate 119,459 of CAMEYM010000001.1, read as the reverse complement.
GCGAATGCGCATGATCATGGTGATGGTGGTGAGCGTGTTCGTGCCCACGAGCGCGTAGCTCGCTGAGCGAGCGCTCCTCGGTCGTATCCGCCGCCACGTCGATCTCCTCCACGTCGCGCATGGTCAGCACGTTGGTGTGCGCGTTGGTGGCGTGAAACCACGGCGTCGCGTGCATGCGCTCGTCGAGGTCCTTCTCCTGGATATCGGCGCGGCGATCGAAGTGGATGATGCCGATGCGCTTCGACGTGCACTGCGCGACGCTGCGCACGGTCGGAGTCGAAAGTCTTGCCGAGCGATGCGACGTCTTGGGGTGGTGCTCGTGAGCGAGGCTGGCCGCGCTGAGGTCGAGTCCGGCGACGCGCGCCGTCCGGTGATGGAATGCGTACCGCGCCGCAGCGTTCGCGCCGCAGCCGGCGACCCGGCCACGCTCCTCGGGCGCGTCTAAGTCGGGGACAGGCTTGGGGTAAACCCAGCGCTCGTACTGGGCCGCAACCGCCTCATTCATTGCAGGTGCGGCCGCAGCAGTTCGGTCCAGAGCACGTAGGCGACGGGCGTCAGGTGCAGGCCGTCGGCGATGTAGAGTTCGGGCCGCGGCATGCCGTCGGCGCCGAGCATGGCGGGGAAGACGTCGACGAACGCGGTGTTGGTCCGCTCGGCGGCCCAGGCGCGGATCAGCTCGTTGGTCTGGCGCACGGGGCCCACGACATTCCAGCGCGCCGGGCTCGGCTTGATCGACATCACGATGAGCTTGGTGTCGGGCAGCAACGCATGCAGGCGCTGCTCGAAGGTGCGGATGGCGCCGGCGATCTCGGCCGGGCGGCGGTTCATGCTGGTGTCGTTGTCGCCCGAGTACAGCACGACGATGCGCGGCCGGTAGGGAGGCACGATGCGATCGAAGTAGGTGACGAGATCCTCGTACAGCGAGCCGCCGAAGCCGCGATTGATGACCGGCAAGCCGGGGAACGACTTGGCCACGTCCCACAGGACGATGCTGGAGCTGCCCAAGAACAGGATGCCGTTCTGCGGCGGTGGGGTGCGGGCGTCGAGGGCGTCGAACTTCGCCATGTCCCCGTCCCAATTGCCCTGGGCGAGCGCCGGGGCACCGGCGAACAGGAGCAGCAGCGCGAGCAGGAGCGCGCGCATGGGGCGGCTCAGCTGTCGCCCATCTTGAGGGCGGCGATGAAGGCTTCCTGCGGGATGTCGACCTTGCCGAACTGCCGCATCTTCTTCTTGCCCTTCTTCTGCTTGTCCAGAAGCTTGCGCTTGCGGGTGACGTCGCCGCCGTAGCACTTGGCGAGCACGTCCTTGCGCATGGCAGAGATGGTTTCGCGCGCGACGATGCGTCCGCCGATCGCCGCCTGGATGGCGATAATGAACATCTGGCGCGGGATGAGCTCCTTCAGGCGCTCGCACAGGGCGCGGCCTCGGCTCTCGGCGTTCTTGCGGTAGACGATGGTGCTGAGCGCATCCACCGGTTCCGCGTTGATGAGGATGTTCATCTTCACCAGGTCGTTCTCTTTGTACCCGGTGAGCTCGTAGTCGAAGCTGGCATAGCCGGACGAGATCGACTTCAGGCGGTCGTAGAAGTCGAACACCACTTCGTTGAGCGGCAGCGCGTACTCGACGACGGCGCGCGCGCCGGTGTGCGAGAGGTTGGTCTGCTCGCCGCGGCGGTCTTCGCACAGCTTGAGCACCGAGCCGAGGTACTGATCCGGCACCATGATGGTGGCGCGGATCCATGGCTCCTCCATGTGCTCGATGTAGTTCTCCTCCGGCATATCGGCCGGGTTGTGCAGCTCCTTCGTCTCGCCGTTGGTCATGAACAGGCGGTAGACGACGGACGGCGCCGTGGCGATGAGGTCGAGGTCGAACTCGCGCGACAGGCGCTCCTGGATGATCTCGAGGTGCAGGAGTCCGAGGAAACCGCAGCGGAAGCCGAAGCCGAGGGCGGCCGACGTCTCCGGCTCGAAGTGGAAGGAGGAGTCGTTGAGGCGCAGGCGGGTGAGGCTTTCGCGCAGGCGCGGGAAGTCGGCGGCGTCGATCGGGAACAGCCCGCAGAACACCACCGGGATGGACGGCTTGAAGCCCGGCAACGGCACTGCTACCGGGCGGCGGTCCTCGGTGATGGTGTCGCCGACGTGGGTGTCTGCGACTTCCTTGATGCCGGCGGTGAAGAAGCCGACTTCGCCCGGACCGAGCTGGTCGGTGTTCTTCAGCTTCGGCGTGAACACACCGACCGTCTCGATGACGTGCGAGGAGCTCGCCGCCATCATGCGGATCTTCATGCCCTTCTTGACGACGCCGTCCTTGATGCGCACGAGCACGACGACGCCGAGATACGGGTCGTACCAGGAGTCCACCAGGAGTGCTGCGAGCGGCGCGGTGGCGTCGCCCTGGGGCGGCGGCAGGCGCTTGACCAGCGCTTCGAGCACTTCCGGAATGTTCTGGCCGGTCTTGGCGGAGATGAGCACGGCCTCGGATGCGTCGAGGCCGATGACTTCCTCGATCTGCGCGCGAGCCTTGTCAGGGTCGGAGGCCGGCAGGTCGATCTTGTTGAGCACCGGCACGATCTCGTGGCCGGCCTCGATGGCGAGGTAGGCGTTGGCGAGGGTCTGCGCCTCGACGCCCTGGCTTGCGTCCACCAGCAGGATCGATCCTTCGCACGCGGCGAGAGAGCGGCTGACCTCGTAGGAGAAGTCCACGTGGCCGGGCGTATCCATCAGGTTGAGGATGTACTGCTGGCCGTCGCGGGCGGTGTAGTTGAGGCGCACGGTCTGCGCCTTGATGGTGATGCCGCGCTCCTTCTCGATATCCATCGAGTCGAGGACCTGCGCGGTCATCTCGCGCGCCTCCAAGCCATGGCACGCCTCGATCAGCCGGTCGGCCAACGTCGACTTGCCGTGATCGATGTGCGCGATGATGGAAAAATTACGGATGTGCGGGATTGCCGCCATGGGCCGGGCTTGTAGCAGCTAGGGGTGGGGGTAACAAGTTAGGCCGAGGGCCGAGGGCGGCCGGTGCCCGGGCCCAGCGGCACCCGGCGCATCACCATAGATATGGGCGATTTATGGGGGGCGAGCCGCGGCCGCTGCACCTCGCTGGCCACCGTACCCACCGTAAATATGGGCGATTCACCGGAGCCAGACTGCGGCGCGGTGGCGGGAAGGACGCGGGCGTCGAAGGGCGGGGTGCGCAGCATAGGCGGGAAGTCGTGCGTCTCACGGCGCCGATCAAGCGTTGAGACAATCACGAGTGCTTGGTCTCACTCGGCAGCTTCAATCGTCCCCAGTAGCCTCCGCGTAGTTCCGCTTTCGGGGGCCGGGGTCAATTGAGCGCGCAACGTGCAGACTGATTACTCGCTCGCAATGTACTTCTGCATGCGACGGCTGGGATGAAGGATCACACCGTGCGCGACGAGGACCTTTTCGACTACAGCGCCAACATCCATGAGCGAATTGAAGGGTACGGGCTTGGCCGGTTTGATCCCGTGTGTCTGATTCGCCTCGATCCGCACCACACCACCCGTCCAAGCGTGCTTCGGGATCACAGAGTCCTTCGCGGCTAGACCGTCAGTCCAAAACCGCAGACGTACCTCGATCATCTTCTCGCCGTGTTTCGCCGATCTCGTTTCGTGGTCACCCTTCATCAAATCCCCCGTTGTCGCTGCGGCGCGAGTTGAGGGCCGCGGGAGTCCCGCGGCCCTCTTCCCTCCTGCTAGTTGGACGACGCCTGATCGACCGGGAACGTCACCCCTGCTTGCTTCAGCGACGCCACGATCGTGCTCACTTCGTTCACCGACGCCTCTGCCTTGGTAAGGGGCATTCCGAGCTTCGCCTTGATGTAGGTCTTGGTCGCCGCACGCGCCTGTCGGTTAGATACGACTGAGTTGGCAATGATGCAGACGTTCTCCCAGTCGGAGTTCTTCTTCGACCAATCGATCTTCTCGAGACCTGCCAAGCGCTGCTTCCAGTCAGGATCCTTCATCAGCTCTGAACCAAGGCCGCCGAGTGCTCGTAAGACCGTGGAGTGGGCAGAAATCTTCTCTGCGCGCAACTCGACCGACGTCTTGAAGCGCGTCAGAACGTCCTTCCAGTCAGGCATGTGCTCAGCGACGCTCGACCAAAACTCCACCAAGCGATTCGCGTTCTCTTCGATATCCGCGTTTTCGTACCCCTTTAGGAGCTCGCGGTTCGCGTCGTAGAGCGCCGCCAAGGTGAACAGCTTCGTGTCCTTGGACTTGAGTGCCATGTTCACCTTCTCGGTCAACTGTTTGAAAACCTCAACTCTGTCGAGGGCAAACATCGTGGCGATGGAAAACGGGTCGCGCTTGTCGAAGAGAATATCCAGCGACTTGGAGGTCTTCTCAACGTAGCGGTTGAGATCCGAGAACATCTGCTGCACCCGATCGGTGTTCTCGTAGGGAAACAGAAGGACTGAGATCGTATGATCTCCGATCAACGGGTTCTTCTTGATCGCCTCGGCGATCCCTGCGCACCGATGCTGTCCGTCATTGATGATGAACTCGTCGCCGAGCCGCAGTTTCAACATTCCCAGCGATCCGTCCCCGCCGTTCTGAAGCTCGCTGTAGATGGGCTCGCCCTTGTACGAGGCGGTAATCGAGGCGAACAGGTAGTCGTCCTCGTTCTCCAAAATGTAGTTGGCGAGCTCGGGAATTCTCTTCGTATTGAGCACCCGCTGCTCGCGGGCCTCCGGAGTCACCTCTGACCAGTCAGTGAACTTGAACATTTGCGGAACTGCGCTCAGCGGCATCAGGCACGAGTAGTAGGTACGGCTGCCGAGCTGGCCACGCATCGCGGGAACATGGACGTACATTTGTCTTCTCCTAACGAGAGCTCGGCGGTTGAAGAGCGACAATCGCTCACGCCGCTTGGGAGCTCATGAGCGTTACCTTAGCAGCTCCCACCCGTTCTGCAAGGAGCTCCTGTAATCTAGGGAGACAGCTCTCCCGGCTTGTGTCGCGGCGTTGCCTTTCTGCAACACCATAGGCGGATTGATGGTAGGCGAAGTGGAGCGGCAGATGGCCAAGCCGCGGCCGTTTCCTGCGGGTTGCCGAGCTACTCCACGTGCTGCACCGCGATCGCCGGCGCAAGGCGCGCGGAGCAGAGGGCGGGGCAGGAGGAGGCGCAGGCGGCGATGCCGAGGACGGCCACCGCCATGCCGGCGAAGATGAGACAGCGCGGCTCGAAGGGTCCGCCGAAGTTGCGCCGGGCGCGGTACCGGAGCCTGTGGGCGGTGAGCAGGCCGGCGATGGTGCCCAAGACGACTCCCATGCCGGCGGTGAGCATGCGTTCGAGGACGAAGGTGCGTTGCACATCGCGCTCGCAGCCGAGCGCGCGCGGGGGTGCCGATGTCGCGCATGCGCTCGCGCACGGCGCGCAGTATCGGCGGACGCCATCGCGCTCCTGCTCGGTCTGTTTCTCCCCTCACCCAGCTGCGGCTAACTCGCTGCGCTCGTAAGCCTGCGCAACCCTCCCCCAAGGTATGGGGGAGGGTACCTCGAAGGATGCACCAAGTTCGGGGCGCGCCTAGCTGGGCCTACGCCATGGCCCGGGGGCGGCATAGGGAGTGCGACGAGGCGAAGCTAAGGCGATGCCGAGTCGCGCGTAGGGCATCCTCCGAATAGGGAGCTTGGGCGGGTCCGCATAGATTGCATGCATCGGTTGCGTTGAGCCGATCGTCTTCGGCCTCCCCTCCCCCGCGAAGGCCGCGGACCAAGAAGAAGAAAGAGCGCCTGCCCCCCCCGGGTGCTCTCTAGGTAACGAAGAAGAAGGCACCTTCCCCCGGTGCCCTGTTGAGCAAAGAAGAAGGGCGCGCCTCCCTCCCGGGCGCGCCCTTTTTGCTTTTCTGGGGTTAGCTGCGCAGCGTGCCGCCGGTGGCCTTCGTGACGGCCGCGACGACCTTGGCGGCGATGGCTTCGATCTCGGGGTCGGTCAGGGTCTTTTCGACGGGCTGGATGCGGACGGTGATGGCGAGCGACTTCTTGCCGGCCTCCATGCCCTTGCCCAAGAAGGAATCGAACAGCGACACCCCGGCGATCAGCGGGTCGGCTTTCTCGGCGGCGCGCACGAGCGTGGCGGCGGCGACGGCCGCATCGACGACGAAGGCGAAGTCGCGCAGCACGGGCAACAGGTCGGGCGCGTTGAGCTTGGCGCGCGTCGTGCCCTTGTCCTTGGACGCCGGCAAGGCGTTGAGGAACACCTCGAACGCGACGAGCGGGCCCTTGAGGCCGAGCTCGGCGAGGATGCGCGGGTGCACTTCGCCGAAGTGGGCGAGCGCGGCCTTCGGGCCGAGGCGCACGGTGCCGGAGCGGCCGGGGTGGTACCAGGCGGGAGCGCCGGCTTCGACGCTTGCCCCGGCGACACCGCACGCGTCGAGCACGGCGAGGGCGTCGGCCTTGGCGTCGAACGCGTCGAGGGGGCGCGCGCCGCCGGCCCACTGGCGCGGCGTCGCGGAGCCCTGGCGGACGCCGCCGGCCACGCGCAGCTGGCCTTCGGGCGTGGCGCTGACGTAGGCCGGCCCTACTTCGAACACGGCGACGTCTTCGGCGCCACGGTCGAGATTGCGGCCGACGGCGGCGGCGAGGTTCGGCAGCACGGTGGGACGCAGGACGTCGAGGTCCGCCGAGATCGGGTTCTGCAGCACGAGGTTCGGATCGGTGTGGCCGAACAGGCGCGCGAGCTTGGCCGCGGTGAACGAGAACGTCACGGCCTCGAGCAGGCCGCGCGCGGCGAGCGTGCGGCGGGCGATGCCGGCGCGGCGCTGCAACGGATTGAGGGCGGGGCGCGGCACGCCGCGGGCGCGCGGCAGCGAGACCGGCGGCACCTTGTCGATGCCGACGATGCGCACGACTTCCTCGACGCAGTCGGCCTCCCCAACGAGGTCGGGGCGCCAGGACGGCGGCGTGACGAAGGTTTCGCCGGCGCGATCCTCGACGCGGCAGCCGAGCGCCTGCAGGACGCGGCTCGCGTCGTGCGGCGATAGATCGAGACCGCCGAGCGACTTTACGCGCGCCGGGCGCACCTTGATCTCGTGCTGCCAGGCGGGCTTGGTGCCGGTGACGACGAGCTCGGAGGCTTCGCCGCCGCACATTTCCTGGACGAGGCGCGTCGCTTCCTCGATGCCAGGACCCACGAATTCCGGATCGACGCCGCGCTCGAACCGGAAGCGCGCGTCGGAGATGATCTCGTAGCGGCGGCCGGTGGAGGCGGTGCGCAGGGTGTCGAATATCGCGGATTCGATGAAGACGTTCCTGGTCGCGTCGGTGCAGCCGGACGGTTCGCCGCCGACGACGCCGCCCATGGCAAGGACGCCGGAGTCGTCGGCGATGACGGTGACCTGGTCGTCGAGCACGTACTCCTTGCCGTTGAGGCCGGCGAGCTTTTCCCCGTTGCGCGAGAGACGGACGTGCAGGTTGCCGGACACTTTGTCCGCGTCGAAGACGTGGAGGGGGCGCGCGAAGGCGAGCGACATGTAGTTGGTCATGTCGACCAGGGCGGAGATCGGGCGCAGGCCGACGGCGCGCAGGAACTTCTGCAGCCACTCGGGGCTCGGGCCGTTCTTGACGTTGCGCACGGTGCGGCCGACGAAGTAGCTGCAGGCGCTCGTCGTGTCGGGCGTGAATTGCAGCGACACGCCGATGGGAGACTTGAATTTGCCCGCGATGGGCCTGATCGCCAGCGGCTTCAGGCGCCCAAGACCGGCGGCGGCGAGGTCGCGCGCGATCCCAAAGACGCCGAGGCAATCGCCGCGGTTCGGCGTTACGGAGATGTCGATGACCGCGTCGTCGAGGCCGCGTATCGACGCGAACGAAGCTCCAATGGCGGCGTCGCTAGCGACCTCGATGATGCCTTCGTGCTCGTCGGAAAGACCGAGCTCGCGCTCGGAGACGAGCATGCCGTTCGATTCGACGCCGCGGATCTTTGCTTTCTTGAGGACGTCGCCGCTTGCGGGAATCGTCGCGCCGATCGGGGCGTATACCGCCTTCATGCCGGTGCGGGCGTTGGGCGCGCCGCACACGACTTCGACCGTGCCGGTGGCGGTCTGCACGGTGCACAGGCGCAGGCGGTCGGCCTGCGGGTGTGGCTTCGCCTCCAAGACGTGGGCGACGGTGAACGCCGCCAGCGCCGACGCGGGATCGGAGACGCTTTCGACCTCCAAGCCGATGGCGGTCAGCTTGTCGGCAACCTGCTGCGCGGTGGCCGGGGTGTCGAGGTGCTGCTGGAGCCAGCCGAGGGTGAACTTCATCGATTCAACCCCGTGGCAAGGCTCGGCACGTCGTTCGCCGCGAAGCCGTAGTGGCGCAGCCAGCGCACGTCGGCGTCGAAGAAGGCGCGCAGATCGGGGATGCCGTACTTGAGCATGGCGATGCGGTCGATGCCGAGGCCGAACGCAAAGCCCTGCCACTGGTTCGGATCGACGCCGGCGTACTCCAGCACCCTGGGGTGAACCATGCCGCAGCCGAGAATCTCGAGCCAGTCGTCGCCCTCGCCGATCTTCAGCACGCCGCCCTTGCGCGAGCAGCCGATGTCCATCTCGGCGGACGGCTCGGTGAACGGGAAGTGCGACGGGCGCAGGCGGTACTTCAGATCGGGCACGCCGAAGATGGCGCGCAGGAATTCTTCCAGGCAGCCCTTCAAGTGGCCCATGTGGATGTCGCGGTCGATCACGAGGCCTTCGACCTGATGAAACATGGGCGTGTGCGTCATGTCCGAGTCGCAGCGGTAGGTGCGGCCGGGCGCGATGATGCGGTGCGGCGGCGGGCCCGACTGCATGTGGCGGATCTGCACGGGCGAGGTGTGCGTGCGCAGCAGCATGGTCTCGCCCTGCGCATCCGTATTGGTTTGCGCGCCCGCAGGGCGCGACGGGAGATAGAACGTGTCGTGCATCTGCCGCGCCGGATGGTTGGGCGGGATGTTGAGCGCCGTGAAGTTGTGCCAGTCGTCCTCGATGTCGGGACCTTCCGCGACGGTGAATCCCATGTCGGCGAAGATCGCGGTGATCTCCTCGGTGACCTGGCTCACCGGGTGGATGCGCCCTTGCGCTTCGTGGCGGACGGGCAGCGTGACATCGACGCGCTCGAAGGCGAGGCGCGCGTCGAGCTCGCGCACGGCGAGCTCGGCCTTGCGGGCGTCGAGGGCGGCGGCGATGCGGTCCTTGGCGGCGTTGAACGCAGCGCCTTTGACCTTGCGCTCCTCGGCGTCCATGGCGCCGAGAGTCTTCACCAGGCCGGTGATGGTGCCCTTCTTGCCGAGGGCAGAAACGCGCAGCTCTTCGAGGGCGGCGGCGTTGTCGGTGCGCGCGATCTCGGCCAGCAGGGACGCGGTCAGTGAGTCGAGGTCTTCCATCGTCTATGCACCAAAGAAAAAGGGGCCGCGCGGAACGGGCCCCTTCTTCGGATCAAATGAGGATGCCGCTGCGCCTAGGACGCTCCGGCCGCGCTCGCCTGCTCGGCCAGGATCTTGAAGGCCGCAGGGTCGCGAACGGCGATATCGGCGAGAACCTTACGGTCCAACTCGATGCCCACGACCTTGAGGCCATGGATAAATCGGCCGTAGGTGAGGCCGTGCTCGCGCGCGGCGGCGTTGATGCGCTGGATCCAGAGCGCGCGGAAGTCGCGCTTCTTGTTGCGGCGGTCACGGTACGCATACTTGAGCGCGTGGGTGACGCGGCGGAACGCGATCCGGTAGTTGTTCTTCGCCCGGTTGCGCTGACCCTTCGCCAGCTTGAAGATCTTGGCGTGGCGGGCCTTGCGCGGTACGGCGCGGGAGACGCGAGACATCTGCTTACCTTTACGTTTCTAGCTTAGCCGTACGGCATCCACTTCTTGGCGCGCTTCGCATCCGGCTCCGCCAACACCGCGGTGCCGCGCAGGTTGCGCGTGCGCTTGGGCGAATTGTTGAGGAGGCGGTGGCGCTTGCCGACCTGGGCGGTCTTGACCTTGCCGCTCGCAGTGATCTTGAAGCGCTTCTTGGCGCCGCTCTTGGTCTTCATCTTGGACATGACAGGAATCCTGGCTCCGGGGGCCCTGGTGACCACCCGGAAGACGCGGCTTTATAGCGACCGAACCCTGGGCACGCAAGCGAAGGCGCGGGAAATCGGGGGCGGCCGAGCAATTTGCCACGCGGGCCTCCTCATGATATATGAACAGGTGTTCAAATGTATTGAGTGAGCCGTGCGCCTTTCCCCCGACCAGACCACCGAGCTTGCCGAGATGCTGCACGTCATGGGCGACGCCAACCGGCTGCGCATCCTGCTGGTGTGCCTCGATGAGGAACGCGCGGTGGGGGCGATCGCCGACGAGCTCAGCCTGGCGCCGTCGCTGGTGAGCCACCACCTGCGCCTGCTGCGCGCCGCGCGTCTGGTGCGGGCGCGGAAGCAGGGCAAGCAGGTGTTCTACCTGGCGGCCGACGACCACGTGCGCTCGGTGATCGGCGACCTGGTGGCCCACGTCGCCGAGCCCCCCGAGTCCGATCACACGCACGACGACCATCGCGGGGGCGCGGACTGATGGGCCACGACTGCTGCGAAGTCGACGTTGAGGCAGCGCGCGACCGGAGCGTGCGGCGCGTGCTGTGGACCGTGCTGGCGGTGAACGGCGGCATGTTCGTCGCCGAGATCAGCGCGGGCGTGGCGGCGGGCTCGCTGGCGCTGCAAGCCGACTCGCTCGACTTCCTGGGCGACGCCGCGACCTACGGCGTCGGCCTTTTTGTCCTGTCGCGCTCGTTGACGTGGCGCGCCGGCGCGGCGCTCGTGAAGGGCGGCGCCATGTTCGCCATCGGGCTGGTGATCTTGGCGAGCGCCGCGATCGGGTTCGGCAACGCCGAGGCGCCGGCGCACGGCACGATGGGACTGGTGGGTGCGCTCGCGCTGGCCGCCAACGTCGCGTGCGCTGTCCTGCTCTATCGCTTCCGTGCCGCGGAATCGAACCTGCGCTCGGCGTGGCTGTGCAGCCGCAACGATGCGATCGGCAACGTCGCCGTGCTCGCGGCAGCGGCGGGCGTGTGGGGAACGGCGACGCACTGGCCCGACCTGATCGTCGGCGCCGGCATGGCGACACTCGCCCTCATCGCTTCGGTGCAGGTGATCCGGCAGGCGCTGGGCGAGCTCAGGCCACGGACGGTGGCCGCGGCGGAGTGACCTTAGCGCGGTAGCGCCGCCAGGCCACGTAGGCCCACACCATCTCGACCAGGCCGAACGGCCACGCACCCTGCAAGAAGCCGTAGAGACTCGCGGCGATGCAGGCGAGCGCGAACCACAGGACGTAGACCGGGTTGCGCTCTTCGAGCGCGTAGAAGACGAGCATCGCCGAGACGGCGAGGAGGCCGAAGAGGGAAAGAGAATCCATCCGAGCTTGCTCCGCATACGGCACCGTGTCCCGCACAGCGTATCCCCACCCTGCCCTCCCCCGGGAAGGGGAGATGAAAACGAAAAGCGCGGCATCCGGTGCGGAGGCCGCGCTTGTTGTCGGTGCGTGGTTGCCCGGATCAAGTCCGGGCATGACGGTGGCCTATTTCGGAGACATCACCATGGTCATCTGGCGGCCTTCCATCGTCGGGAACTGCTCGACCTTGGCGAGCTCCTGGAGGTCGCCCTGAACGCGGTGCAGGACTTCGAGACCGCGATGCTGATGGGCGAGCTCACGGCCGCGGAAGCGCAGCGTGACCTTCACCTTGTCGCCTTCCTCAAGGAAGCCCTTCATCGCCTTCATCTTCACACCGTAGTCGTGGATGTCGATGTTGGGGCGAAGCTTGATCTCCTTGATCTCGATGACCTTCTGCTTCTTGCGCGCGACGTTCGCCTTCTTCTGCTCCTCGTACTTGAACTTGCCGAAGTCGAGGATCTTGGCGACGGGCGGGTCGGAGTTTGGGGAAATCTCGACGAGGTCGAGTCCCACCGCGACGGCCATGGCGATGGCCTCGCTGATGGTCTTTACGCCGACGTTCTCGCCTGTTTCATCGATGAGTCGCACGGTGGCGACGTTGATCATGTCGTTGATGCGCGGGCCCTTGCGAACGGGCGGCGTCGTCTGTGGTCTCCGAATCTATCGCTCCCTTGGCTGTGAACGGTCCGCGGTCTTGTTGGCCCGGTTCCGCTGAAATGGGGTCACTCGGCGGCGGCTGCCAGACGCTGGCCACCGACCTGAGCTTCTGCCGTAAGTCTAGCCAGGGCCTCCTCCAGCGCAAGGACTTCCTGGCGCTCGGAGCCTAGCCTTCGGATAGAGACCGTCCGCTCCGCCGCCTCGCGCTTGCCGATGGCGAGGATGACGGGGACCTTGGCGAGAGAGTGCTCGCGGATCTTGTAGTTGATCTTGTCGTTGGACAGGTCGAGCACCGGGCGCAGGCCGGCGGCCTTCAGAAGGCCGTCCACCTCCGTGGCATAGGCGTCGCCCTCCTGCGTGATCGTGACCACGGCGACCTGGACCGGAGCCAGCCACAGCGGCATGCGGCCGGCGTAGTGCTCGATGAGCACGCCCGTAAAGCGCTCGAGCGAGCCCAGGATGGCGCGGTGCAGCATGACCGGGCGCTGGCGCGTGCCGTCCTCGGCCGTGTACTGGGCGCCGAGGCGCTCGGGCAGCACGAAGTCCACCTGGAGCGTGCCGCACTGCCAGTCGCGGCCGATGGCGTCGCGCAGCACGAACTCGAGCTTCGGTCCGTAGAACGCGCCTTCGCCGGGGTTGAGGAGGACCTGGAGGCCGGCGGCCTCCGCGGCCGCCTTCAATGCACCCTCGGCGCGATCCCACGTCTCGTCGGAGCCGGCGCGCACCTTGGGACGATCGGAGAACTTCACGCGCACGTCCGTGAAGCCGAAGTCTTTGTAGACGTCGAGCAAGAGCTCGCAGAACGCCTTCGTTTCCGGCGTGATCTGCTCTTCCGTGCAGAAGATGTGTGCATCGTCCTGCGTAAAGGCGCGCACGCGCATCAAGCCATGCAGCGCGCCCGATGGCTCGAAGCGGTGGCAGCAGCCGAACTCTGCCATGCGCAGCGGCAGGTCGCGGTAGCTCTTGATGCCCTGCTTGTAGATCTGGATGTGCGCCGGGCAGTTCATCGGCTTCAACGCCCACGTCCGGTCTTCCGACTCGGTCGTGTACATGTTCTGGCCGAACTTCTCCCAGTGCCCCGACTGCTCCCACAAGGAGCGGTCGATGAGCTGCGGCGTGTGCACCTCGATGTAGTTGGCGGTCTTGAGGCGGGCGCGGATGTAGTCCTCGAGGACGCGGTACAACGTCCAGCCCTTGGCGTGCCAGAACGGCATGCCCGCGGCCTCTTCCTGGAAGTGGAAGAGGTCCATCTCGCGGCCCAGGCGGCGATGGTCGCGGCGCTCGGCCTCCTCGATGCGGTGCAGGTAGGCGGCGAGCTCTTTCTCGTCGCGCCACGCCGTGCCGTAGACGCGCTGCAGCATCTCGTTCTTGGAGTCGCCGCGCCAATAGGCGCCGGCGAGCTTCATCAGCTTGAAGCCCTGGCCGATGTGGCCCGTCGACGGACCGTGCGGGCCGCGGCACAGGTCGATGAACTCGCCTTGGCGGTAGACGCTGACGTCCTCATTGGGCGGGAAGCCTGCAATGAGTTGGGCCTTGTACTTCTCGCCGAGACTCTCGAAGTAGGCGACCGCGCGCGTGCGGTCCCACACCTCGCGCACCAGCGGCTCGTTGCGCTTGACGATTTCGCGCATGCGATCCTCGATGCGCGCGAGGTCTTCAGGCGTGAACGGGTCTTTGCGCGCGAAGTCGTAGTAGAAGCCGTCCTCGACATTCGGGCCGATCGTGACCTGCGTCTCCGGGTACAGCTCTTTCACGGCCTCGGCGAGGATGTGTGCCGTGTCGTGACGGATGATGTCGTAAACCGTCGCGTCGTCGTCCTTTCGCGTGACGATCGAGACCGCCGCGTCCTGATCGATCGGGCGCGAGAGATCCCACACCTTGCCGTTGACGCGAATCGCCATGGCGGCTTTCGCCAGGCCCGGACCGATGTCCTTGGCCAGCTCGGCGCCCGTTACCGGGCCGGGATAATTGCGGACCTTGCCGTCCGGAAGCGTCAGGGCGACCACGAGAGAGCCTGCTTTGTAAGCGGGAAAAGCTGGCGGGAAAGTAGGCTAGGCGTCCATCCCCTTCAAGGCGGCTTCCACCACATCGGCCACCGGCAGCTGGGCGAGGACCGGCTTGCGCAGGACCCGCACCACCGGCCCGCGCGGGGCGCACAGGGCCGGGTCGGAGGCATGGGAGAACAGCACGACCGAGCGGCAGCCGGCGGTGGCGGCGAGGTGCATGGGACCGGTGTCGTTGCCGATGGCGACCTTGGCGCGCCGGGCCAGCTCGACCACCTCAGCGAGCGTGGTGCCGCCCGTGAGATCGATGCCGCCGGCCTCGGCGACCGCGCGCGTCGCGCCTGCGTCCTCCTTGCCGCCGATCGCCACGGCAGCGATGCCGGACTTGGCGAGCTCCCGAGTGAGCTCGGCGAAGTGGGACGCGGGCCAGCGCTTCTCGGGCCGATGGGCGGAGCCACCGGGCGCCAGCAGGGCGAAGGAGCGCGGCAGCGTCAGGTGGCTGATATCGGCCTTGGCCCACGACAGATCGGGATGCGGCACGTGCTCGATGCCGGCGAGCCGCAGCTGCTCGGCTTGGCGATCGATGGTGTGCAGGCGCACGCGCTCCGGCCCCGCGTGGGGGTGCGAGGCACCGCGGGCGATGCCGGACCACTCGGGCTTCGGACGCGGCAGCAGGCGGAAGTAGAAGCTCGAGCGCGACGAGGTCTGCAGGTCGTAGACGCGCGCGATGGGCTCGTCGCGCAACCGCCGCAGCAGCGACCACCACGCGCTCACCTGGACGATGCCGGGACGCGTGTCGACCCACACCTGATCGAACAGGCGGCTTTGACGGGCGAAGTCGACGTAGGGCGGCGTCGTCAGAAGGGTGACGTTGTCGCCGAGATGGTGCGCGCGAATTGCAGTGAACGGACCCGTCGCCAAGACGAAGTCCCCAAGCGCGCCATGCTTGATGACGAGGATGCGCCGCATCCGCTCCTTACGCTCGCCGGTTCTTTAGGACGCTGCGGTAGACGTCGAGGGTCGAGGCGCACATGCCTTGCAGGCTGAAGTTGCGCAGGATGTGGGTGCGGGCGCGCCGCGCCAACAGCTCGCGGGCGGCGATGTCTAGATCGAGGGCCTGGTCGAGGTACATCGCCAACAGGTCGGGATCGTTGGGCGGCACGAGCCATCCGGTCTCACCCGGGACCACCGTCTCCATGGTGCCGCCGTGGCTGGTGGCCACCACCGGGCGGCCCATCGCCTGGGCCTCGGCGCTGACGCGGCCGAAGGCTTCCGGCTCGGTGCTGGCCGAGACGACGACGTCGGCGAGCATGTAGGCGGCCGGCATGTCGGCCTCGTGGTCGACGAAGCGCACCACCGACTCGAGCTTGCGCTTGGCCACCAGGTCTTCGAGTTCCGCTCGGTAGCGCTCGTGGCCCTTGCGGCCACCGACGATGATGCAGACGAACTCGCGCCGCTTCATACGCGGCAGCGCTTCCAGCAGGACGCGCTGGCCCTTCCAGCGCGCGAGCCGGCCCGGCAGCATGATGACAGGGAGGCCGTCGGGCAGGCGCCATGCCTTGGAGAGACGCGCGAGACGATGCGGGCTGACAGCGCTGGGATCGAACACGACGGGATCGACGCCGCGCGGGATCGTCACGACGCGGTCGTCGTTGACGCGATAGACCGTGCGGATGTGCTTGGCGATGAACTCGGAGATGGCGATGACGCGATCGCCCTTGATCATGATCGAGTTGTAGAAACGCTTGGCCGGGTTCGCGTGGCTGTAGTAGCCGTGGAACGTGGTGACGAACGGAATGTCGAGCCGGCGCGCCGCGGCGCGCGCCGCCCAGGCCGGGGCGCGGCTGCGCGCATGGATCAACGACACGTTGTGCTCGCGCGCCACCGCGCCGATGAGGCGCGCGTTGCGCGCGAACAGGAACGGATTGCGCGCCTCGATGGGCAGTTGCACGTGGATCGCGCCGGCACGCAGGAGCTCGCGCACCAGCGGACCGCCGCTTGAGGCGACGATGGCGCGCCAGCCGGCGGCAGTAAGCGCCGCGGCGACGTCGATGACGCCGCGCTCGACGCCGCCTCCGTTCATGGAGGGCAGCACCTGCAGGACGGCAGGGGCATCGGCCACGGAAGTACCCTGGGCGGCGTGTGACGGGGCGGTGCTAGTGTTTGCGAACGTCAATTTGGCCCAAGATCAATGGCAGCCGTCCCAGGAAGTCCCGCCCCCGTGGCCGCTACCGTGAGTCGCCTGCGCCGCCGCATCGAGCCCGGCGAGACGCCGGCAGGCAGCGGTGGGCCTAGTGGCAACGTCACTATTGCGTATCGCCGCATCCCCGGCAAATCCCCGGGCGTGGTGTTCCTGACCGGGTATCGCTCGTCGATGGAGGGCGCCAAGGCGCTGGCGCTGGAAGCGTACTGCCGGGCCGCCGGCCGCGCGTACGTGCGCTTCGACTACCAGGGGCACGGCGAGACCGGCGGGGACTTCGAGTCCTGCACGCTGTCCACGTGGATCGGCGACGCGCTGGCGATCATCGACGGAGCGACCGACGGTCCGCAGATCCTGGTCGGCTCGAGCATGGGCGGCTGGATCATGGTGCGTGTCGCCCTGGCGCGCGCGGAGCGCGTCGCCGGGCTGGTGGGCATCGCCACGGCGGCGGACTTCACTGAAACGCTGATGTGGGACGCCTTCGACACCGAATGGCGCATGAAGATCCTGAGCGGCACGCCCTGGCGCGGGCCGTCGGCGGAAGGCGACAGCGAGACGGTGGTGACGCGCGCGCTGATCGAGGACGGGCGCCGGCACCTGGTGCTGAAGCATCGCGTCGCCATCGCCCAGCCGGTGCGGCTGCTGCACGGCACGGCGGACAGCGCGGTGCCGTGGCAGCTGTCCCAGCAGCTGCTGGAGCAGCTCGACTGCGACGACGCGACGCTGACCTTGGTGAAGGGCGGCGGCCACCGGATGTCCAAGCCGCACGAGCTCGGCCACATCGTGCGCGCGGTCGACGAGCTGGTGCGTCAGGCCGAGTCCTCGGCGAGCAGGGCGGCGAGCCCCTCGCGATAGGTCGGGTAGCGCAGGCGCACGCCGAGCTCCTGCTTGATGCGGTCGTTCCGCACCCGCTTGTTCTCGGCGTAGAACGAGCGCGCCATCTCGGAGAGCTTGGCGTCGGCGAAGGGCACGAGCGGCGGCGGGTCCACGCCCAACAGCCGCGCCGCGTGCTCGACGACCACGGCGGGCGGCGCTGCTTCGTCATCGCACACGTTGTAGGCGCGGCCCGGGTGCGGACGCGCGATGGACGCACGCAGGACGGCGACGAGGTCGTCGACGTGGATGCGGGAGAACACCTGGCCTGGCTTGTCGATGCGGTGGGCCGTGCCCGCGCGCAACTGGTCGAAGGTGCTGCGGCCGGGGCCATAGATGCTGGCGATGCGGAAGATGTGCAGCGGCAGGCTCGACTCGGTGTGCAGGGTGAACCACGCCGCCTCGGCGCGCACGCGGCGCACGCCGCGCGGACCGGTTGGCGCGAGGTCGGCGGTCTCGTCGACCCACGCGCCGGCGCGGTCGCCATAGACGCCAGTAGTGGACAGGTAGCCGGCCCAGGCGAGGCGCGGCACGAGATCGGCGATATCGGCGGCGTGAGCATCGACCACCGGGTCGCCGAAGTCATCGGGCGGAATGCTCGACAACAGATGAGTCGTGCCGGCGAGTGCCGCAGGTTCGAGCGGGTGATCGCGACGGAACAGATGTGCGTCGATGCCGGCCTCGCGCAACGCCGCCTGCTTTTCTTCGCCGGTGCAGGTGCCGGCGACTTGCCAGCCCTCTTCGAGCAGCTCGGCAGCGAGGCCCAGGGCGCTGTAGCCGAGGCCGAAGCAGAAGAGTCTCACGCGGCCCGGTTCCATTCGGCGCGCACGCCCTCGTCGGATTCGGTCGCCACCCTTCGCGCGCGTTCAGCCGCGTAGGCGGCGGGATCAAGACGCCCCAACGCCCACACGGCCATCGCGCGAACCAGCGGGGAGGAATCCGTAAGACGAACGCGCGCGGCTGGGACGAGTGCGGCGTCCGCGGAGTTGCCGATGGCGATGAGGACGTTGCGGACGAAGCGGTCGCGGCCGGTGCGTTTGATGGAGGTACCGGCGAAGCGTTTGCGGAAGGTGGCGTCGTCCAATGCGGCGAGTTCGGCGAGCGATGGCGACGTCGTCTCGGCGCGCGGGTGCAGCTTCGCCTCATGGGCAGTGTGCGCGTACTTGTTCCACGGACACACGGCGAGGCAATCGTCGCAGCCGAAGATGCGGTTGCCGATCGGGGCACGGAACTCGTCGGCGATGTGCCCGTCGTACTCGATGGTCAGGTAGGAGATGCAGCGGCGCGCGTCGAGCTGGTAGGGCGCCGGGAACGCGGCAGTCGGGCACACTTCGAGACAGCGCGAGCAGGTGCCGCACGCGTCGGACTCTTGGGCGTCGGGTTCGAGGTCGAGGGTCGTGAAGATCTCGCCGAGCAAGAGCCACGAGCCGAAGGTGCGAGAAACCAAATTCGTGTGCTTGCCCTGCCAGCCGAGGCCCGCTGCGGCAGCGAGCGGCTTCTCGAGCACCGGCGCGGTATCGGTGAACACCTTCACGTCGCCCCCGAGCGGACCCGTGATCGCGTCGGCGACGAACTTGAGCTTGCCCTTCAAGAGCTCGTGGTAGTCGCGGCCGCGAGCGTAGGTGGCGATGACGCCGCGGCCGGGATCGGTCGTCGCCTCCGGCGCGCCGTAGTTGAGCGCGCACACGATCACGCTTTTCGCCTCGGGCCACAGCGCGGTGGGGTCGGCGCGCCAGTCGGCGCGATCCTCCATCCATGCCATCTCGCCGTGGCGGCCTTCGGCGAGGAACTGGCGCAGGCGCTCGCCCGCAGCGGCCGCCGATTGGGGACGCGCGAAGCCGACAGCGTCGAACCCAGCGGCCAGAGCCCGCGCCCGAATCGCGGCCCGGGCGTCGCTGGTACCAAAGCGCGCGTCCCGCGCGACCATCTCAGAAATCCAGGTTGGCGTAGTGCTTGGGCGGCGGCAGGCCGGGAATATAGTCGGCGAGCAGCGGCCGGAAGCTCGGGCGCGATTTGACGCGGGCGTACCAGTCCTTGGCGCCGGCGAAGTCGTTCCACGGGATGTCGCCGAGGTAGTCCACGCAGCTGATCTGGGCGGCAGCGGCGACGTCGGCCAGCCCGAACGTGGGGCCCGCCAGCCAGGTGCGGCGGTCGCACAGCCAGGCGACGTATTCGAGGTGCGCGCCGAGGTTGGCGTGGCCGGCGCGGATGGCGCCCGAGTCCGGCGTCCCCATGCCCATGAAGCGCTTATAGAGCTTCTCGCCGACGAGGTTGTTGGTCACCTCGCGATAGAACTTCTGGTCGAACCAGGCGACCAGGCGGCGCACTTCGGCGCGCTCGCGGGCGTCGCTGCCGGCCAGCGTGCCCAGCGCATGCGTCTCGTCGAGGTACTCGCAGATGGCGTTGGTGTCGGAAAAGACCGCGCCGTCGGCCTCGACCAGCACCGGCACGGTGCCGGCCGGGTTGAGCATGAGGAACTCGCGGCGGCGCTCCCAGTCCTTCTCGACGACGAGATCGAACTCCAGCCCTTTCTCGCCGAGGACAATGCGGACCTTGCGCGAAAAGGGCGAAAGCCAGCCGTGATACAGCGTGCGCATCGAGTTCCCGTGCTGCCGGCTCTTATCTACAGGGCGGCGGGGCCGGGCGCACGCCCCGTCGCGCCGAAGGCGCGCGTCCTGCGACTAACAAGCCGAAGGCGCGCGTCCCGCGACTAGCGAAACGTGTGTGCATCACATCCGGCCTTCGGCCCGTTGCGGCAACCATCGCATCGCAATCGATGCGATAGGGGTCACCAAGACGGCCACCATGAATTGCGTGCGCGGCTGCAATGGGCGAAACTCTCCCTGCTCTTCTCCCGCGTGGGGCCAGGCGCGTGGATTTCTTGAACATCGTCGCTCTGGCTGTCGTCCAGAGCGTCACCGAATTCCTGCCCGTCGGCTCCGAGGCCCATGTGGCGTTGGCAAGCCGCGTCCTGCCTCTTGGCCCGCTCGTGGAACGCCTGATGATTCCGGTGCATCTCGGCACCGTGCTGGCGGTCCTGGTCTATTTCCATAGCGAGCTGCTGTCGGCGGTGATCGGCACGTATCACCTGGCGATCGGCCGCTCGAGCGACAGCGCGCGCCTGACGGTGAAACTGTTCATCGGCTCCGTGCCGATGATCGCGGCCGGCGTCGCGCTGATCCTGCTGGACATGCAGCCGGACGGCGAGACCTCGCTGCTGATGCTCGGCTGGACGATGGTGGGATTCGGCGCCCTCTTGTTCCTGGCGGACCGCATGGGCATGACCCTGCGCCGCATCGAGCACATGAGTAGCGGCACGGCGCTGGCGATCGGTCTCGCCCAGGCCATCGCCCTGGTGCCGGGGGCGGGACGCATCGGCATCACCATGACGGCGGCGCGCCTCTTCGGCTTCGAGCGCACGGACGCGGCGCGCTTCGCCATGCTGCTCGGCGTCGTGCCGATCCTCGCCTTCGCGGCATGGCATTCGTGGACTCTGGCGCGCACCCAAGGGTGGGCGATGGGCACCGACGGCGCCATCGCCGCGGGCGTTGCGTTCGTCGCCGCGCTGGCCGCGATCGCCTTCCTAATGCAGTGGCTGAAGCGCGGCACGCTCGCGCCCTTCGCCCTGTACCGCCTGCTGGTCGG
The DNA here is from genome assembly GCA_945947575.1 of Rhizobium sp. Q54. Classification (GTDB taxonomy): domain Bacteria; phylum Pseudomonadota; class Alphaproteobacteria; order UBA2966; family CAIVPW01; genus CAIVPW01. The sequence continues at coordinate 98,680 of CAMEYM010000001.1, read as the reverse complement.
CGCGGCGCTGCTCTACTCGGTCTATGCGTAGCGCGCCTGCGGCGCGACACACCGCTGACACGTAGACCCTAGAGGACGCTGATCTTCGGAACATCCAGGTTACGGCGGTAGCGCGACAGAATCGCCGGCGCCAGCGTCGCGATCGGCGTCGGCGCGATGCCGAGGTCGCGCAGCGTGCGCTGATAGCCCGCGATGACCGAGTCGCGGCGCAGCGAGCGGACCTGATCGCGGGTGATCTTGAGGGGTCTCGGCATCGGCAGGACCGATCCGACCGTGGCCATCAGGGAGACGAGCGGCCAGGGCAGCGGCACGATGGCACGCCTGCGTCCGGTCTCGCGCAGCGCCATCGCGACGAGCGCGCGCCAGCTGAGCACGTCGGGTCCGCCAAGCTCGAACGTCTGCGCGGCCGTTTCAGGACGCTCCAGGATACGGAACAAAGCCTCCGCGACGTCGCCGACATATACCGGCTGGAAGCGCGGGCCCTCGCCGCCGCCGAAGACGAACTGGACCGGCGAGATCTCGGCGATGGCGCCGAAGCGATTGAGGAAGCCGTCCTCGTCACCGAAAACGACCGAAGGGCGTACGATGGTGGCATTCGGGAACGCGCCGCGCACCAGCCCCTCGCCCGCCGCCTTGGTGCGCGCATAGCACGACTTGGCGGCGATGTCGGCGCCGAGGGCCGAGACCAGCACCAGACGGCTGGCGCCGGCGGCCTTGGCGGCCCGGGCGACGCGGCCGGGGCCATCGGCGTGCACGGCGCTGAAGGTCTGCTTGCCGCGTTCGGCCAGGATGCCGACCAGGTAGACCACCGCGTCGGCGCCGCGCACGGCACGCGCCACGGACGCGTCGTCGCGCACGTTGGCCGCAACCAGCTCGACCTGGCCGACGGCGCCCATGGGCTTGAGGAACAGCGCGGCCTCGGGATCGCGCACGGCGACGCGGACACGGTAGCCGGCTGCGGCCACACGCTTCACCAAATAGCGGCCGATGAAGCCCGAGCCGCCAAAGATCGTCACCAAGCCGCTCATGTCCCCTCCCCCCGCGCGCCGGGATACTAGCCGCTCCTAACGGCCAAGCGCATGCGCGTACTGTCGCGAGACTTGAGCTTCCCCGTCGCAATCGTTGACATCGTCTCCTGCTACGGGTACCGGGAAGCCTCGCAAACAGCCCCTTTGCCCAGGTGGCGGAATTGGCAGACGCACTAGTTTCAGGTACTAGCGGCCGCGAGGTCGTGGAGGTTCGAGTCCTCTCCTGGGCACCACTGCAGCAAGCACGCGACGGGGCCCGCTAGCGGGTGGCAGTCACTCTCCACCGCGGCGATCTGCCGGCCGGCCTGCGATTGGGCGACACCGTCGCCATCGACACCGAAACCATGGGTCTGGCGCCGGCGCGGGACCGGCTGTGCCTGGTCCAGCTTTCGGCCGGCGACGGCAACGCCCATGTGGTGCAACTGCGCCGGGGCGAGTACGCGGCGCCGAACCTGCGGGCTCTGCTCGGCGACCCCAACGTCACCAAGCTGTTCCATTTCGCGCGCTTCGACGTGGCCGTGCTGCGCTACTACCTCGGCATCCTGGCGAGCCCGATCTGGTGCACCAAGATCGCCTCCAAGCTGGCACGCACCTACACCGACCGCCACGGCCTCAAGGACCTGTGCAAGGACCTGCTCGGCATCGAGCTGTCCAAGCAGGTGCAGTCCTCGGACTGGGGCGCCGATACCCTGACCGAGGAGCAGATCGCCTATGCCGGCTCTGACGTCCTGCATCTGCACCGGCTGAAGGCCGAACTCGAGCGCATGCTGGCCCGCGAGAACCGCTTGCACCTGGCCCAGGCCGCCTTCGCCTTCCTGCCCATCCGCAGCGAGCTCGATCTCGGCGGTTGGGCCGACATGGACGTCTTCGCCCACTAGCCCCGCCCAGGACCGGCTCGAGGCCCAGCTAGCCCCAAACGTTAACAAGTAGTTAACGGCGCGGCGGTACAGCAAGACTCATGCCGTTTGCTTTTTGAGGCGGCGCCGCCCATAGTTCCCGCAGATTTCGGCCGTTTCCGGCCTCTCGGGACCCCATGAACCCTGCTCGCGGCACCGCCAATGCGACCAAGACCAACCGCACCAGCACGACGCTGGCAGCGGCGGCGCGGGTGCTCAAGATCGAGGCGGACGCAGTCAAGGCGATCGAGACCGCCCTTGGTGACGGGTTAGGCGCTGCCTTCGAACGCGCCATCGACCTGTTGTTCGCGGCCAAAGGCCGGGCCGTAGTCAGCGGCATGGGCAAGAGCGGCCACGTCGCACGCAAGATCGCCGCGACCTTCGCCAGCACCGGCACACCGGCGCTGTTCGTCCATCCCGCCGAGGCGAGCCACGGCGACCTCGGCATGATCGCGCCGGGCGACGCGGTCGTGCTCCTGTCGAATTCCGGCGAGACGGCGGAACTCGCCGACATCATCACGCACTGCCGGCGCTTCGCGATTCCGCTGATCGCCGTGGTCGGCCGCCCCGAATCGACGCTGGCGCGCGCGGCGGACGCAGTGCTCGTGCTCCCCAATCACCCGGAGGCGTGCCCGATGGGCCTCGCCCCGACCACCTCAACCACCATGATGCTGGCGCTCGGCGACGCGCTGGCGGTGGCGCTGCTGGACCGCAACGGCTTCTCCAGCGAGCGCTTCCAGGAGCTGCACCCGGGCGGGCGTCTCGGCCGCAAGCTGGTGCGGGTTTCCGACCTGTACCGCACGGGCGAGGCGCTGCCGCTGGTGCCGGAAGACACCAGCATGGCCGACACCCTCATCGAGATGACGCGCAAGAGCCTGGGCTGCGTCGGCGTGACCGACAAGCGGGCGCGCCTGGTCGGCATCATCACCGACGGCGACTTGCGCCGGCACATGTCGCGCGACCTGTTGGACCGCCGAGCGCGCGACGTCATGACGCCCAACCCGAAGACCATCGCCAAGAGCAGCCTGGCGTCCGACGCGCTCGGCTGGATGACGGTCGCCAACTCGGGCCGCGGCATCACCAGCCTGTTCGTCGTCGATGACAACAGCACGGACGGCCAGCCTATTGGCATCCTGCACGTGCACGACTGCCTGCGCGCCGGCGTCGATATGGACGCGCGCACCCGGGACAACGAATGACCGTAGACGCGCCGAGCGGCATCACCGAAAAGCCTTCCGGCGAACCGCGCATCGGCTTCGGGCGGCGGCGCATGCAGGACGTGCGCAACAGCCGCCGCTACAGCCGCTTCGTCGGCGCGATGAAGTTCATCCTGCCCGTAGTAGCGCTGGCCCTGATCGTCATGATCCTGGCGTGGCCGCAGATCTATGGCAGCGAGGAGGGGTCGTTCCGCTTCTCGTTTGCCGACCTCGAGCGCGACAATACGGGCGCCCTCGGCGTCACCAAGGCGCGCTTCGCCGGCACGGATTCGGCCAACCGGCCCTTCACCGTCACCGCCGACCGCGCCTTGCAGAAGGAAGGCTTCGAGGTCTTCGAGCTGACCACCCTGCAGGCCGACATCACCACCGGCGACGGCACCTGGCTGTCGATCACCGCCGACACCGGCGAGTACCGGCGCGCCGACCGCGTCCTGGTCCTGGGCGGCATCATCGATGTGTACTCGAACGTCGGCTACGAGATGCACGCCACCGAAGCGGTGGTGAACCTCGGCGACGGTACGGTACGCAGCACGCGCCCGGTCGAAGGCCACGGACCGATCGGGTCCATGCGCGCCGACACGATGATCTACACCGCTGACGGCAAGCGCCTGCAGCTGTCTGGCGGAGTGCGCGTCGTCATGAACCCGCGTGCCGCCGGATGAAGCTCGCTCCCGCACGCCTGCTCGTTGCGGCCGCGCTCACGCTCAGCGCCGCCGTTGCCGTGGCGCAGATCGCGCCGCCGCAAGTGAACCTGAACGAGCCCATCGAGATCGTCGCCAACACCCTCGACGTCCAGCAGGACCGCCGCACCGCGACGTTCGCCGGCGCGGTTGTCGCGACCCAGGGCGTCATGATGCTGAAGGCCGACCGCGTCCAGGTGTCCTACGGCGCCCAGGGCGGCGCCAACAGCTTCGACAAGCTCGAGGCTAAGGGGAAGGTCTTCATCTCGACGCCCCAGGAAACGGCCCAGGGCAACACCGCCGTGTACGAGGTGGCCCCCGGTATCATTACGTTAACCGGTGCCGTGGTACTCACCCGAGGCGAGAACGTCCTGCGTGGTGAACGACTGGTACTGAACCTTGCGAATGGCACAAGCCGCATGGAAGGCGCCGCCGGAGTGGGCGCCGATGGCCGGGTCCGCGGCGTCTTCGTTCCGGAGGCAGCCGGCAACCCCAAGTAGGGGTCGCCGCGCGGTACCCATGAGCGCCCCAGGCACTCTTCCCGGTTCATCCGCCAACCAGGACCCGAACGGTCCACGCCTAGTTGCCTCGAACGACGGCCTGCTCGCGAACATGCTGGGCAAGTCCTACAAGAAGCGCCCTGTTCTCCGCGACGTATCGCTGTCGCTGCAGCGCGGCGAAGCGGTCGGCCTCTTGGGTCCGAACGGCGCCGGCAAGACGACCTGCTTCTACATCCTGTCGGGACTGATCGCGCCGGACTACGGCAGCATCTTCCTCGACGGCCACGACATCACCAATCTGCCCATGTACCGCCGCGCGCGGCTGGGCGTCGGCTACCTGCCGCAGGAGGCGTCGATCTTCCGCGGCCTCACGGTCGAGGGAAACATCCGCGCCGTGCTCGAAGTGGTCGAGCCAATGCGCGACGCGCGCGAGGCGCTCTTGGACGAGCTGCTCGCCGAATTCTCCATCAGCCACTTGCGCCGCACGCCGGCGCAGGCCTTGTCCGGTGGCGAACGCCGCCGCGTGGAAATTGCGCGCGCGCTCGCGACACGGCCGTCGTTCATGCTGCTCGACGAGCCGCTGGCCGGCATCGACCCGATCGCCGTCGCCGACATCCGCGATCTCGTGTCGCACCTGAAGGACCGCGGCATCGGCGTTCTGATCACCGACCACAACGTGCGCGAGGCGCTCGACATCGTCGACCGCGCCTACATCCTGCACGAGGGTCGCGTGCTCATGGAGGGCCCGCCCGCCGAAATCGTCGCGCACAAGGACGTGCGCCGTGTGTACCTGGGAGAGCGCTTCAGCCTCTAGCGCACCCCGCCATGGCAATCACACCCAGACTAGAGCTCCGCCAGGCACAGACCCTGGTGATGACCCCGCAGTTGCAGCAGGCAATCAAGCTGCTGCAGCTGAACAATCTTGAGCTTGCCGAGTACGTCGAGGGTGAGCTCGAACAGAATCCGCTGCTGGAGAAGCGCGAGGCCGAGCGCACGGTCGAGAACGAGCCGGGCGACCAGGTCGCCCAGACGACGGGCGACTCCTCCACGACGACGCTCGATCAGATTGTTCGCGAGGGTAAGACGGACGACACGCCGCTCGATGTCGGCATGCACGAGGCGATGAACGCCGACGAGCCGTCCGCCGGCGACGGCGTCGGTGGCGACCTCTACATGCACAGCAAGGGCGGGCGCAGCGACTTCGACTCGGAGGAGTTCGACTTCGAGCAGTCCACGTCGAAGGACGAATCGCTGCAGGATCACTTGCGCTCGCAGCTCGGCCTCGATGTCGGCGACATGGTCGATCGGCTGATCGGAGTGCAGCTCATCGACCTCGTCAACGAGGCGGGCTACCTGGTCGGCGACCTCGAAGCGGTGGCCGATTCGGTCGGTACTACCGTCGAGCGCGTCGAGGGCACGCTGTCGCGCCTGCAGCGCTTCGATCCCCCCGGCGTGTTCGCACGCACGTTGGCGGAGTGCCTGGCGATCCAGCTCAAGGAGCGCGACCACCTCGATCCCGCCATGCAGGCGATGCTGAGCCGTCTCGACCTGTTGGCGCGCAATGACGTGCCGGCGCTGTGCAAGGTCTGCAGCCAGAGCACCGAAGACGTGCTCGACATGATCGCCGAGGTCAAATCGCTCAACCCGAAGCCGGGCCTGGCGTTCGGCACCGACCTCGCCCAAACCGTGGTGCCCGACGTGTTCGTGCGCGCCCGGCCGAAGGGTGGCTGGCTGATCGAGCTCAACGCCGACACGCTCCCCTCCGTCCTCGTCAACACGCGCTACTACTCGCGGATCTCGTCATCCGCCAACTCCGAAGCGGACAAGTCGTATCTCTCGGAGAAGCTGAGCTCGGCCAACTGGCTGGTGAAGTCGCTGGATCAGCGCGCCAACACCATCCTGAAGGTTGCGACCGAGATCGTGGCGCAACAGGAAGAGTTCCTCACGCACGGCGTCGCCTATCTGCGCCCGCTGAACCTGCGCGATATCGCCACGGCGATCAGCATGCACGAGAGCACGGTGAGCCGCGTCACGGCGAACAAGCACATGACGACGCCGCGCGGCATCTTCCCGATGAAGTACTTCTTTACGTCGGCGATCGCGTCCGCCGACGGCGGCGCCAATCACTCGGCCGAATCGGTGCGCGCGCGCATCCGCCAGCTGATCGATCACGAGACGCCGGAGTCGATCCTGTCCGATGATCGCATCGTCGAGATCCTGCGCGGCGCCGACATCGACATCGCGCGCCGCACGGTCGCCAAGTACCGCGAAGCCATGCGCATTCCCTCGTCGGTGGATCGCCGGCGTCTGAAGAAGATGATCGCCTAGCTGCGCCCCTTCGGGACGACGCTATCCACCGATCCGGATCTGCACTTGCGCGCCCGGCGGCGCCTGGAAGCCGGGCGGCGGGGCGTCGCCGGGACCGAACACCTGGAACTGCGGACCTTGTGGCGCGGCGGGCGCCGCCACATCGGCGGTGGTGCCGGTAATGATCTTCTGGCCGGGCGTCAGATTGCCAGCCAGCACCTCGGTGAAGCGGCCGTCGGTAACGCCGATGGCGATCGCCACCATTTGCGGCTTGCCCGCTTCGTCCTCGACGAACACGCGGCCGGCGCGGCCGCCGTTCTGCATGGGCGCCTGGGCGTTGGTGACCGTGACGGCGCCGGCCGGCGCATAGCGCAGCGCCGTGTTGGGAACGCGCAGCACGTCGCGCTGGGCGAGAACGATGCTGCCGCTTGCCGTCATGCCCGGCAGCAAGGCTAGGTCGCTGTTATTGATGGCGACGACGACTTGGTAGGTGGTGACGTTCTGCACCGTCTTGGCGGCGAGACGCACCTGCGCCACCCGGCCGGCGAAGTTGCGGCCGGGGTAGCTGGAGACCGTGAACATCACCGGCTGTCCGACCTGCACCTTGGCGATGTCGGATTCGTCCACGCTGACCAGGAGCTCCATCTGGGCGAGGTCACGGGCGGTGCTGAACAGAATGGTCGGCTGGTTGGTGCCGGCAATGACCGATTGGCCGGCCTCGACGTTGCGGGCAATGATGACGCCGTCGGCGGGCGCCTTGATGACGGTGCGCTCCAGCTCGGTCTTGGCCTCGGTGACCGACGCCTGCTTCTGCTGAATGGTGGCACGCGCCGACGTCACGCCGGCCTCGGCGATGATGAGCGACGAGCGGCGGCCGTCGAGGCTGGCGATCTGGCCGTTGATGTTGGCGGTCGTCTGCTCGATCTGGGTGCGCGCCTGGTTGACCTTGGTCTCGGCGTCGCGCACGGCGACCTGGGTGACGACGTTGCGCGAGAACAACTCGGCGGCGCGATCGAGATCGCGCTGCGCCTGCTCCAGAGCCAGTTGCGCATTGGCCAGCTGGGCGCGGTTGGCGGTGAGCGAGGCCTCGGAGCTGCGGATGTCGGTGCGGGCGCGATCGACCGCCGCTTCGGCGGAGACGAGACCGGCGCGCGCCATCACCAGGTCGGCCTCGGCCGAATTGAGGCGCGACTGGAACAGCTCGGGATCGAGACGCGCCACCACCATGCCGGCGGTGACAGGAGTGTTGTAGTCGACGTTGACCTCGGTGAGCTGGCCGCTGACCTGCGTCATGATGTTGACGCTGCCGATCGCCTGGATCGCGCCGCTCGCCGGGATGGCGGTGACGATGGAGCCGCGGTCGATGGTGGCGGTACGGAGCGCGGCACTGCCAGCATCGCCGCCACGGGTGATCGCCCACATGGCGCCTGCGCCAGCCACCAGCGCCAAGCCGGCGGCGGTCCACCGCCACCGGGTCTGCAGCCACCGTAGCCGTACCATTCTGCCGACCAATCCCATCACGGGTCCCGGACAAACGAGTGCGCGCGTGGCGCGCCGGGGAACCCCGGGGAGGACAGGACAGGGTGTTCCGATCGGCACGCCGCGCTGCGCTCGATCACATGTAAGCGCTTGCGGTGCCAGCAATATGCCCACTGCGGGTAGCAGGGAGGGCTGTTTTGTAACAACACGTGACAGGCGGTTCGACGGCAACGCACCGTAACCAAGAACTCGGTCGCCGGCGGGGGCGCTTTGCGGGGCACCCCTCCCGCGCCAAACGGTCGCAGGAGTGCGCCGCCAAGGCCACGCCGGAGGCGCGGAATCGGCCGGAGACCCTTGCGAAACTGTCATATTCTGTTCGGTTGACACCCCCAGGGGGCGGGCCTATGGTCCCGCGTCCCAAATGCGCCGGGTGCCCGTTTTTTCGACGGAGTCTGGCTTGGCCGGCCATGATCGTGGCCGGCACGGAGCCCCCCCGGGTGCGTTTCCATGGGTCGTCGTCATTCGCGGCCTGATCCCAGAACGGATGGCGTCCTCCGACAGCGCCGATGAGCGCCGGCCGAAGACGCGTGTGTTGCCCACATTTTCAGTACGGGGGCGAGGTTCGATCATGGATTTGAACGCTTTGCTTGGCCCTGGCAACGTCGTGCCGACGCTCAAAGCTACGAGCAAGAAGCAGGTCTTTGCCGAGATGGCGGCGCGAGCCGCCAAGGTCACCAAGCTCGACGAACGCCTGATCTTCGAGGTGGTGCAGGAGCGTGAGCGCCTGGGCACCACCGGCATCGGCGGCGGTATCGCCATTCCGCACGGCAAAGTGCCCGGCCTCGATCGGCTGTACGGATTCTTCGCGCGCGTCGAGACGCCCGTAGACTTCGACGCCATCGACGGCGAGCCCGTCGACCTCGTGTTCATGCTGCTGGCGCCCGAGAGCGCCGGCGCCGATCACCTCAAGGCCCTCGCCAAGGTCAGCCGCGTCCTGCGCGACCGCGCCATGTGCGAGAAGCTGCGCGGCTCGCGCAACGCCGACGCGCTGTACGCACTGCTCACGGAGAGCGCGACGCCGCACGCGGCCTAGCGGACCCCCATACGAGCGCACGGCGCCGGACAGCAAATGCTGCCGGCGCCGTGCGCGTTTCGGCGCGTGTTCCGCTTCAGCTTGTGGGGGTTGATCGTGCCAGGGTATGGGCCGAACGCAAGCCCAACCCGCGATCAGCAGGCCTAGTGAACCGACACCGGCTCCAGTTCGTGCTGGCGCACGGCGGCGAAGGCAACGTCGCGGCTCGGCGCAATCGCGAGCTGGGTGCCGTCCGCGAGGTAGATGCCATAGGCGCGCACACCTTCGATGGTGACGGCCTTGACGTACGCTACCGTCGGATCGATCAGCGGCGGCAGCTCCGCGCGTCCAAATTCGATGCGTTCCATGATCCAACTCCTCCTAGAGGCGACCGGTTCAACCGGTGGCCTTGAGACGTGGGGCGTTGATAGCCGTCTCGGTCTTGGCGGGGGCCTTGATCTCGATCTTCCGGCTCACCGTTTCCGGTGACGGGCGGCGGAGGTCGATGCTGAGCAGGCCACTGTCGAGGGCCGCTCCGACCACCTCTATCCCGTCGGCGAGCACGAACGCCCGCTGGAACTGGCGCGCGGCGATGCCGCGATGCAGAAAGACGCGATCTTGCTCGTCCTGTTCGCCGCGGCGCTTGCCACGGATGACGAGCTGGTTCTCTTCCAGCGCAACATCGAGGTCGTCTTTGGTGAAGCCGGCAACGGCGATGGTGATGCGAATGCCGTCGTCACCGACTTGTTCGATGTTGTACGGGGGGTAGCCGTCCCCCGCCGACTTGGCTATGCGGTTCAAGGTTCGCTCGAACTGCTCGAACCCGAGCAGGAAGGGGCTTTCGAACAGCGTCATACAGGTCTCCTCGTCCAGAGCGAGTGGCGCGGGAAGACCCGAATTCGGCACCTTCCCGCCGCCCATGACACCGCAGGCCCGACATGCGGTACCGGCTGTGTCAGAAGACCAATATTGGGGGCAGAGCCGCCCCGATCAAGAAGCGTCAGGAACGGCGCGAACGAGCCGACTTCTTCGCCTTGGTGCCCCGTTTGGCTGCGGCTCGTCCCTTGGGGGCAGAACGCTTGGCTTTCGCCTTTGGGGCAGACCGGCGCGCCGCGCCCTTCTTCGCGGGGGCCTTTTTGGCCGCCGGCTTCTTGGCGGCAACCTTCCTGGGAGCGGCTTTCTTGGGGGCCGCCTTGGCGGCGGCCTTCTTGGCCTTGCGGCCCAGGCGGCTGGCGATCGCCTTCACCAGGCCGACGAGGCCGGTGCGCTCGTGGCCTTCGGCCAGCAACGGCCGCAGGTTGTTCGGGATGGCGAAGTACGCCGCGTGCATCTCTGGATTGTAGTGGCGCGTCTCGATACCCGACTGCCTCAGGCGGCGCGCGATGGTGGCGTGGGGAATGCTCGGCAGCATCATCGAGTCGCTGGCCCAGCCGAACGCCATGTGGGCGCCGACGTAGCACGGCACCGGCGACAGATACGCGCCAGCGTTCTTGAACACCTCGAGGCGGTGGTGGTGGGCGTCGCGCAACTCGTCCTGCTGATAGAACGACACGCCGTTCTGGGTGACCATCAGGCCGCCCTTCTTCATGACGCGCTTGCAGTTGCGGAAGAAGGGCGCCTGGAACAGGACGATGCCGGGGCCCTGGGGGTCGGTTGAATCGACCAGGATCAGGTCAAAGCGCTTGTCGGTCTCAGCGACGTAGGCGGCGCCGTCGCCGGGCAGGTTGATGGTGCGCGGATCGTCGAACGCGCCGGCGTGGTGGAGCGGCAGGTGCTCCTTGCACATGTCGATGAGCTCGGCGTCGATGTCGACGATGACCACTTCCTTGACGTTCGGATGTTTGAGCACCTCGCGCAGGATGCCGCCGTCGGCGCCGCCGATGATGAGTACGCTCTCGACGCGGCCGTGGGCCAGCATGCCCACGTGGGTCATGCTCTCGTGGTAGTAGAACTCGTCGCCTTCGGTGGTCTGCACGACGCCGTCGAGGCACAGCACTCGCCCCAAGCGCTCGTTCTGAAGGATCTCGACGGTCTGGAACTTGGTCTGGCCCTTGAAGAGCACGCCGTCGACGCGGATGCCTTGGCGATAGAACGGGTACAGCGTCTCGTCGAACCAGGTGGTGGTCATCGATGCGATTCCTTGCGAGCGGGGGCGGCGCGCGGACCATGCCCAGGCAGAAGCCCGGCGTCAACGCGGACGTCGTGCGAGCACGCTAGGCCCGCACAGCATTCTTTCGGCGTGACACCTGACCCCGCATTCGCGCCCTGCCGGGCGGCGATGCTACCGTCCGCGCGATGACCGGCGCGCCGCCCACCAACGTCCGCTACTACGACCGCGCGAACGACCGCCTCGTGTACGTCGGGCGCGCCGCCACCACGGCAGCATGGGACGACTGGTGGCGCGTCGGCGCGAATAGCGCCGCCAAGGGCGGCGTCGGCGCGAATAGCGCCGCCAAGGGCGGCGACGACGCGCTGCGCCGCGCCGTGACTGCGCCGCGCAATTGGTTCGTCGTCGGCAACAGCAAGAGGCACCTCGCGGCAGGTGCGCGCGTGCTCGACGGCGGCTGCGGCCTTGGCGACAAGGTGTATGCCCTGCGGCGCGCCGGGTTCGACGCGGTCGGCCTCGATTTCGCGCCGGAGACGGTGCGCGCGGTGCACGCCGCGGTGCCAGAGATGCCGATCGTGTGCGGCGACGTGCGGCGGCTACCCTTTGGTGACGGGAGCTTCGACGGCTACTGGTCGCTCGGCGTCATCGAGCACTTCTTCGGCGGCTATGGCAACATTCAGGAGGAGATCCGGCGCGTGCTGCGGCCGGGCGGCACGCTCTTCCTGACCTTCCCGTCTCTGTCGCCACTCAACCGGCTGGGGATCCGGCGCGGCGCCTACCCGGAGTACCGCGACGGCCCCGAGCAGCGCGCTGCCTTCTGGCAGTTTGCGTTTCCGAGCGCGACCATCGCGGCGGATTTCGCCCGCGCCGGCTTCGAACTCGTGCACGAGGAAGGCCGCGGCGGCATGATCGGACTGCGCGAGGAGATCGGCCCGCTCGGCCGCGCTCTGCACTACGTCGAGACCCACCAGGGCTTCCCACCGTTCCGCGCCTTCTACGTGCTCGGCAACCTGCTGCTGTCGCCGTTCGCCTACCACATCCGCTTCTTGGTGCTGCGCCGGCGCTAGCCGCTGTTGGCTGCGACGCGCCTATCGGTGAAGGCCGATCCGGAAGCAGCTCGGGACCGGCAGCGGTGTCACGCGGACGTCGCCGAAGCGCCCCGTCACGGCGTCGAGACGCGCGACGAACTCGGTGACCTCGCCGAGCGCGATGCCGGGAAACTTCTGCTTTCCATACGCGGCGTAGCCCGAGCCCATACGCCAGCGCCGCACCAGCGGCGCGACGGTCTCGCGCACACGATCGAACGCCACGCGCGCGTAGACACGTGCACCGGGGCGGTAGTCGTGCGGAGCGATGTTCAACGCAGCGAGGCCGCTGACGACGCGCTCAGCCGCCAACGGCCCGTCGATCGCTGCAATGTAGCGGGCTGCCTCGGCGGCAGCGCCGGAGGGGACGCGCGCGTTGCCGGCGAGCGCAGCGGTGATACGCGCGACAAGGTCGTCGCCGGTCGCGGCCTGTTCGCTCAGCGCGTGTGGAAGATGCGAATCCAGCACCTCGTCGGTCACGGGCCGGTAGGCGATGGTCGGGCGGTGGAGCAGGTACGCCTCGACGCCGGTGGTGCAGCTGTTGTGGATCATCGCGTCGCAGCCGGCGATCCACGGGATGGCGCTGCCCTCGAACACCACGGCGACGCGGTCGAGCCACGCGGCTTCCTGGCGCCAACGCTCGTGGTTCTCGGACGGGTGCGGGCGTACCACGATGGTGTGATCGGGGAAGGCCCGCCGCAGCACCGGGATGACGGCGACGAAGGCCCGGTAGAGAACCTCGATGTAGTCGCGCCAGCGGTGGAAGAAGGCGAGCTGCTCGGGCGTCGCGATGGTGCCGCGCCGCTGCAGCGCCTCGATCCAGAAGTCGTAGCCCATGAAGTGGTTGAAGCGGCTGAAGTTGGTCGCGACGAGAATGTAGCGGCCGAAGCGGCGGCGCAGGTCGGCGACATCGGGGTCGTGCACGGCGCGCACATCGGGGCGCAGCAAGTCGAAGCGCGGATGGCCGGTGACAAGAATCTTCGACGCGGCATCGGGCGCCTTGCGCAGGATGTCGGCCTGCTGGACGTCGCCCCAGGCGAAGAAGCGATCGACCTGGGCGAGCGATTCCAGATGCACGCGCTCGTGCAGGTAGGTGTCGCGGTCCCGGTACACGAGGCCTTCCTCGCACCACGAGGCCAGGCGATCGCCGAACGAAACGGCGCGCCGGAAGATCGGCGCCTTGGAGCGATCGACGCTCTTGTCGATGACGATGCCGCGCGGCAGCAGATCAAGACCTCGCTGCAGCGCGTTCTGCTCGCCCAGAACCACATCGAAGCCGTGCTCGGCCGCGACCACCGCCTGCAGAACCTTGGCGTGGAATTCGCGGACTTTGACTTCGACGGGAAGCAGCAGCCATGGCCGTGCCGGCATGCGTCCGTTCTAGCCGCCTCGTAACCGCGGCGAAAGGATGCTCGGAATCAGAAAGGCCCGACCTTGCGGCCGGGCCCTTCGTGAACTGGTGGAGCCAAGGGGAGTCGAACCCCTGACCTCTTGAATGCCATTCAAGCGCTCTCCCAACTGAGCTATGGCCCCGTCACGCCTGCGGCGTGCTTTCTCTTTCTCACTTTGGCCGGAGGTGAGCTCCGGGCGAAAGTCTTGGGCGGGCGAGAGCCCGGCGGCGGCAGACCTTATGTCCGGCCGTTCTTGGGAATCAAGGAGCTTACTTTTCCTCCGGCTCCGGCTCGAAGGGGGCCTCCTCTTCTTCGGCCTCCTCCTCGACGAACTCCTCCTCGTCGTCGACGAACTCGGCCTCCTCGTCGGCGACGGTCGGCTCCGCCTCCTCGTCGCCCTCGGCGGCAACCGGCGCGACGCGCGGCGCCGGCTTCGGCTTCGGCTTCGGCTTCTCGACGGGTGCGGGCGCGGAGGCGGCCTTAGCGGCTGTGGCGCTGTACACGGTGCCACAGCGCGGGCACACCGGCGGCTCCTTGCCGAGGTCGTAGTACTTGGTACCGCAGGACTGGCATTCCCGCTTGGCTCCGAGTTCCGCTTTCGCCACCTATGAACCTCCTGCGGCCGAGCCCACACGGGGCCATTGCCCCGCGAGTTCCTCCGGCCCATGTCCCTTGGCCAAGTCGCGATCGCCAACCTCTGGAATAGCGCGGCCCACGGGCCGGAGGGCACTGAAAATTGGCGCGTCCGTGTGCCACGAAGGCACCGGCATGTCCACAGGTTTGCACGGAAGCGCGCCCCGAGGCACCTCGACAGACGGCGTAGCCGGCCGCGTCCGGGGGCCGCTGGCGCCCTGGCTAGCATCCGGAGGCGTATGCTACAGACGCGCCGCTTCTCCGGCCGCCGCGAGGCTCGCGGCCAACCCATTGGACCATGGCAAAGCTTCGCGCATCTCCGTCCGGGCCGCTCCGCGGCGCCGTCCGCGTTCCCGGTGACAAGTCGATCTCCCACCGCGCCCTGATCGTGGGGGCGCTGGCGGCAGGCCGCACCACGGTCACGGGCATGCTGGAAGGCGACGACATCCTGTCCACCGCAGGGGCGCTGCGCGCGCTCGGCGCCCGCATCGAGCGCCAGCCCGACGGCCGCTGGGTGGTGGATGGGCCAGGACTCGGCTCGTTCCAGGAGCCGGCCGGCGTGCTCGACCTCGGCAACTCCGGCACCGGCGCGCGCCTGATGATGGGCGTCGTCGCGACCCAACCGTTCACCAGCTTCTTCACCGGCGACGCGTCGCTGTGCAAGCGGCCGATGGCGCGCGTCACCGATCCCTTGCGCAAGATGGGCGCGCAGGTGCTGGCGCGCACGGGCGCGCGGCTGCCGCTCGCCATCACCGGCTCCGAGGAGACGACGCCGATCGAGTACACGCTGCCCGTGCCGTCCGCGCAGGTGAAGTCGGCGATCCTGTTCGCCGGACTCGGCACCGCCGGCGAGACGACCGTGATCGAGCCGGAGCCGACCCGCGACCACACCGAGCGCATGCTGCGCCGCTTCGGCGCCACCGTGCGCGTCGGGGACAAGCTGGTGGGCGGCAAGAAGCTGCGCCACGTCACCATCGTGGGCGAGCCGGAGCTGCGCCCGAATGCGGTCAACGTGCCGGGCGATCCGAGCTCGGCGGCGTTCCTTACCGTCGCGGCGCTGAGCGTGCCGGGATCGGAGATCCGCATCGAGAACGTCGGCATGAACCCGTTGCGCACCGGCATCTTCGATTCGTTACGCGAGATGGGCGCCGACATCCGCTTCGAGAACCGCCGCGACCAGGACGACGAGCCGACCGCCGACATCGTCGTCAAGGCGAGCCGGCTGCGGGGCATCTCCGTGCCGGCCGAGCGCGCGCCGAGCATGATCGACGAATATCCGGTGTTCGCCATGGCTGCTTCGCTCGCCAAGGGCACGACGCGCATGGAAGGACTTGCTGAGCTGAAGGTCAAAGAGAGCAATCGCCTTGCGGCGATCGCCGTCGGCCTGAAGGCGTGCGGCGTGCGCGTTGCCGAGGACGGCGACGCGCTGACCGTCGAGGGACTGGGGGGCGCACCGCCCGGCGGCGCGATGGTGGACGCGGCGCTCGACCACCGCATCGCCATGGCGTTCCTGGTGCTGGGACTGGCGAGCAGATCGCCGATCGGCGTCGATGGCACCGAGACCATCGCCACCAGCTTTCCGGGGTTCGCGTCGCTGATGGGCAGCCTCGGCGCCTCCATCGTGATTCCCAACCGCTGATCTTGGCGAAGCGATGATCGTCGCCATCGATGGGCCCGCCGCAGCGGGCAAAGGCACGCTCGCGCGCAAGCTCGCCGACCACTATGGCTTCGCGCATCTGGACACCGGCGCGCTCTATCGCGCCGTGGCGTCGCGCGTACTGCGCGCCGGGGCGAGCCCCGACGACGCCGCCGCCGCGGCGCGCGAAGCGGAAGCGCTGACCGGCACCGACCTGCGCGCCTCCGACCTGCGCACCGAGCGCGTTTCCGACGCCGCATCGCGGGTGGCGACAGTACCGGGCGTGCGCGCCGCCCTGCTCGAGTTCCAGCGCACGTTCGCCCGGCACCCGCCCGAGGGCCGCCCGGGCGCTGTGGTCGAAGGCCGCGACATCGGCACGGTGGTACTCCCCGATGCCGACAAGAAGCTGTTCGTCACGGCCTCGGCGGAGGTTCGGGCGGAGCGGCGCTGGCGCGAACTGGCGGCCGGCGGGGCGGCTGTGACCCTCGCAGAAGTGCTGAAATCCGTGGTCGAGCGGGACCGCCGCGACCAGGAACGGGCCCAGTCCTCCCTCCGCATGGCCGCGGGGGCGTTCTTGCTTGATACGACGAAACTGGATATAGACGCGGCGTTCGACGCCGCGAAAGCCTTTGTTTCCGGCCAGAACTAGCGTGGTTCGCAGAGGTCCTGCGGTTGTGTCGCTAGAGCGACGCAACGGTGGGACCCTTTCGTCCTGAGACGTGTGCGTCCCCGCCTGTTGCAACCCTTAATCCCCCGCCGCGGGCAAGAATTCCGGCACCCATTCATGACCCCACCCACCACCACCGCTGCTTCCGCGTCCAAAGAGATTTTTGCCGACCTGCTGAAAGAGTCCTACGGCTCCAGCGACGGCCTCGAGGGGTCGGTCGTCAAAGGGCGCGTCATCTCGATCGAGAACGACACCGCCTTGATCGACGTCGGCCTGAAGTCCGAAGGCCGCATCTCGCTGCGCGAGTTCTCCGAGCGTGGCCGCGCCGCCGAGATCAAGCCGGGCGACGAGGTCGAAGTCTTCCTCGAGCGCATGGAAAACGCCCAGGGCGAAGCCGTCCTGTCGCGAGAGAAGGCACGTCGCGAAGAGGCGTGGGCCGAACTCGAGAAGTCGTTCAAGGCCAACAAGCGCGTCCAGGGCGTGCTGTTCGGCCGCGTGAAGGGTGGCTTCACCGTCGATCTTTCCGGCGCCGTGGCGTTCCTGCCGGGCAGCCAGGTCGATGTGCGTCCGGTGCGGGACGTCTCGCATCTGATGGGCACCGACCAGTGGTTCCAGATCCTCAAGATGGATCGCCGCCGCGGCAACATCGTGGTGTCGCGCCGCGCGGTTCTTGAAGAGACTCGTGCGGAAGCGCGCCAGGAGCTGATCGCCAACCTGACCGAGGGTCAGGTGCTGGAAGGCGTGGTCAAGAACATCACCGACTACGGTGCGTTCGTGGACCTCGGCGGCATCGACGGCCTGCTGCACGTCACCGACATGGCGTGGCGCCGCGTCAATCACCCGACCGAGGTCGTCGCCATCGGCGATACCGTGAAGGTGCAGGTTATCCGCGTGAACCCGGATACCCAGCGCATCTCCTTGGGCATGAAGCAGCTCGAGGCCGATCCGTGGCAGGGCGTCGACACGAAGTACCCGGTGAACGCCAAGTTCAAGGGTCGCGTCACCAACATTACCGACTACGGCGCCTTCGTGGAGCTGGAGCCGGGCGTCGAAGGCCTGGTCCATGTCTCCGAGATGAGCTGGACCAAGAAGAACGTGCACCCAGGCAAGATCGTCTCGACCTCCCAGGAGATCGAGGTGATGGTGCTCGACGTCGATCCGAACCGCCGCCGCGTTTCGCTCGGCATCAAGCAGTGCACCGAGAATCCGTGGGGCCAGTTCGCCGAAGGTCACCCGCCCGGCACCGTCATCAAGGGCGAGATCAAGTCGATCACCGAGTTCGGCCTGTTCATCGGCCTGGACGGCGGCGTCGATGGCATGGTGCACCTCTCCGACCTGTCTTGGGACAAGCCGGGCGAGACGGTCATCAACGACTACAAGAAGGGCGACATGGTCGAGGCGAAGGTCCTCGACACGGACGTCGAGAAGGAGCGCATCAGCCTCGGCATCAAGCAGCTGGGCGCTGATCCACAGGCGGGCGTCGTCAAGTACAAGAAGGGCGACACCGTCACCTGCACCATCTCGGCGGTCCATGCCGGCGGCATCGACGTGGCGTTCGGCGAAGGCCTGACGTCCTACATCCGCAAGCAGGACCTCGCCCGCGACCGCTCCGAGCAGCGGCCCGAGCGCTTCGCTGTCGGCGACAAGGTCGACGCCAAGGTCACCAACATCGACGCCGACGCCCGCAAGATTGGGCTGTCGGTGAAGGCGCTGGAGATCTCCGACGAGCGGGAGGCAATGGCCGCCTACGGCTCGTCCGACTCGGGTGCCTCGCTCGGCGACATCCTCGGCGCCGCCATGCGCGCCAAGGGCGACGTGGAGCCCAAGAAGGCCGGCACCAAGAAGAAGGCCAAGGACGACGAAGGCGGCGGCGAGGCCGACGCCGAGTAACCCTCTGGCGACATTCGCTGTTAACGCTAGTAACCCCTCGACGGCCGTCGTGCCGAAGGCGCGCTCCGCGCGCCCGGCGCGCGACACGCGCGACGTCGAGGGGTTATTGTTAGGGCCAAGCTCATGTCGCTCGACGCCGACGCAATTGCCGACCGCCGCCGCTTGAAGCGCCGTCTCGTCTTCTGGCGCCTGCTCGCCGTGGTGATCGCGATCGGCGCGGTCGGATTCCTGGTGTGGGACGACGACCGCATCTCTCTTGGCGATCGCATCGCGCAGATCGAAATCGACGGCGTCATCCTCAACGACGAAGAACGCCTGCGTACGCTGGCGCGGCTCGGCGCCGACGATTCGGTCAAGGCGATCATCCTGCGCATCGATAGCCCCGGCGGCACCGTGGTCGCCGGTGAAGAGCTCTATCGCGCGGTGCGGGAGTTGGCGGCGACCAAGCCGGTGGTGGCGATCATCGCCGGCACCGGCGCCTCAGCGGCCTACATGGTGGCGCTTGCCACGGATCGCATTATCGCCCGCGAGAACTCCATCACCGGATCGATCGGCGTGGTCCTGCAGACCTTCGACCTGAGCGGAACCATGCAGAAGCTCGGCGTCACGCCGACCCTGATCAAGAGCGCGCCGCTCAAGGACCAGCCGAACCCGTTCGAGCCGATCACGCCGGCGGCGCGGGCGGCCATCCAGGCAGTCGTGGACGACACCTACCGCTGGTTCGTGGAGCTGGTGGTGCAGCGCCGCGGATTGGCCCCAGCCGCCGCCCTGCAGCTGTCCGATGGCCGCATCTACACCGGCCGCCAAGCGGCGTCCCTGAACCTGATCGACGCCACCGGCGGGATCGACGAGGCTCGGGTCTGGCTGGCCGAGGCGCGCGACGTCAGCCGGGATCTCCCCCTCGACCGGATCGAGCCCGGCCGCGGCCTCGACGTGCCCACCGGGGTGTTCGGTCTGGTGCGAAAAACGCTGTTTTCTGAAACACTTAGGATTGACGGCCTAATATCGCTCTGGCAACCTGAAGGCCTTCGCTAAGCCTTGACCGGAGGGGTCGGGGCCCCGGCGGGAGGCCCCGAATGGTCAAGTCCGAGCTGATCGCGCGTCTGGCGGAGCGGAATCCGCACCTGTTCCAGCGCGACATCGAGCGGATCGTCACGACGATCTTCGACGAGATTTCCCGGGCTTTGGCGCGCGGCGACCGCGTCGAGTTGCGTGGCTTCGGCGCCTATTCGGTGAAGCGCCGCGCCTCGCGCATGGCGCGCAATCCCCGCACCGGCGAGGCCGTCTACGTGGCCGAGAAGCATGTGCCGTTCTTCAAGACCGGCAAGGAGCTGCGCCAGCGCCTGAATTCGGACGGCCCCGCCCCGGCGGCCCGCGCCAAGGTCCCCGGCTGAGCTTGCGGCCGTCGCACCTGGGCGTGCCCGGGCGCGCAATCTGGGGCCCGCGGCCAGTGCCGGGCCGCAAAAGTTGATGTAAGTAGGGGCCGTGCGATTCCTGTTCTGGCTGGTGATCCTGCCGCTTGCGGTAGCCATGGCCGTGTTCGCGGTCAACAACCGCGAGGCGGCCTTCGTCGACTTCCAGCCCCTGCCCTACGCCCTGGAGATGCCTCTGTACCTGTTGCTGATCGGCGCCGTGTTCTTCGGCCTGATGATCGGTGGCGTCGCCACCTGGTTCGGCCAGCACCATTGGCGCGCCCGCGCCCGCGATCTGCACCGCCGGGTGAAGCACTTGGAAGGCGAGATCGAGGGCTTCCGTGCACGCACGGCACAGCCCTCGGCCACCCAGGCACCGCGTATCGCCGCTCCGGGGGCCGGCCCATGAGTCCCGTCGCCACCGCCGGCACCACTGTCGCCAACCCGATCTTCGTCGCCGTGGACACGCCGAGCCTTGCTGCCGCGCGCAAGCTCGCCGGCCAAGTGCAGGGCGCGGTCGGCGGCCTCAAGCTCGGGTTGGAGTTCTTCGCCACCGAGGGTCCCGCCGGCATCAAGGCGATGACCAGCGAAGGGCTGCCGATCTTCTTGGACCTGAAACTGCACGACATTCCGAACACGGTCGCGGCGGCGATGCGCGGCGTGGCTAAGCTGGGTGTCGCACTGACGACGATCCATACCAACGGCGGTCGCGGCATGATGGAAGCAGCAGTGAAAGCGGCGCGCGAGGCCGAGAAGCCGCCGAAGGTGTTCGCCGTGACCATGCTGACCAGCTTGGACCTCAACGACCTCAAGGACCTCGGCGTCGAGCGCGCGGTGCACGCGCACGTGCGTGCGCTCGCGGAGCTTGCGCAGGACGCGGGCTGCGACGGCGTCGTGTGCTCGCCCCAAGAGGTGCGCATGCTACGCGACGCGCTATCACCGGAATTCCTGCTGCTGGTGCCAGGACTGCGCAGCGGCGGCGCCGCCAAGAACGAAGATCAGAAGCGCATGGACACGCCCGCCAACGCCATTCGCAACGGCGCCGACTACCTGGTGATCGGCCGCCCCATCACCGAGGCACCCGATCCGCGCAGCGCCGCAGCGGCGCTGTGGGATGAAGTCGCCGCGGCGCGCCGCGCCAAGGCACATTAGGACCATGCCCGTGCAAGCAAAAATCTGCGGCGTCAACAGCGCCGCGGCGATCGACGCCGCTGTTGCCGGTGGCGCCACCTTCGTCGGATTCATGTTCGTGCAGAAGTCGCCGCGCTTCGTCGCGACGCCGGACGCCGCCAAGCTCGCCGGGCGCGCGGAGAGCGTGCAACGAGTCGGCGTGTTCGTCGATCCGACCGATCCGCAGCTCGAGCGCGTGCTGGCCCAGGTGCCGATCGAAGTCATCCAACTACACGGCGCCGAAACGCCGCAGCGCGTCGAGACGATCCGCACGCGCACCGGCCGGCCGGTGATGAAGGCCATATCCATCGGCGACGCGGCGGACGTAACGGCGGCCAAGGCCTACGAGGGCGTGGCCGATTGGTTGCTGTTCGATGCCAAACCGCCTACAAGCGGATCGCTTCCCGGCGGCAACGCCACGTCGTTCGACTGGAAGCTCCTGACCGGCACCAAATGGCGCAAGCCGTGGATGTTGTCCGGTGGGTTGACCGCCGCCAACGTCGCCCAGGCGGTGAAGGCGAGCGGAGCGGCCGCGGTGGACGTATCCTCCGGCGTCGAGGACAAGCCCGGGCACAAGAGTCCCGAACGGATTGCAGAATTCCTGAAGATAGTCCGCGCGCTCTAGCGATGAAGCAGATCCCCAACACTTTCAAGGCGGGACCCGACGAGAACGGGCACTTCGGCATCTACGGCGGCCGCTTCGTCTCCGAGACGCTGATGCCGCTCATCCTCGAGTTGGAGGAGGCCTATCGCGCGGCGAAGGCCGATCCGAAATTCCAGGCCGAGATCGACTACTACAACACCTACTACATCGGCCGGCCGAGCCCGCTGTACTTCGCCGAGCGCCTGACCAAGCACCTCGGCGGCGCGAAGATCTACTTCAAGCGCGACGAGCTCAACCACACCGGCGCGCACAAGATCAACAACTGCATCGGCCAGATCCTGCTCGCCAATCGCATGGGGCGGAAGCGCATCATCGCCGAGACCGGCGCGGGCCAGCACGGCGTTGCGACCGCGACGGTGGCGGCGCTGTTCGGATTGCCGTGCACCGTCTACATGGGCGAGATGGACATCGAACGGCAGCAGCCGAACGTGTTCCGCATGAAGCTGTTGGGCGCCGAGGTGAAGCCGGTCACGTCCGGCTCGCGGACGCTCAAGGACGCGATGAACGAGGCGTTGCGCGATTGGGTCACGAATGTCGCCGACACGTTCTACATCATCGGCACGGTGGCGGGACCGCATCCGTACCCGGCGATGGTACGCGACTTCCAGTCGATCATCGGCAAGGAAGCGCGCCAGCAGATGATGGACGCCGAGGGGCGCGCACCGGATTCGCTGGTCGCGTGCATCGGCGGCGGCTCGAACGCGATGGGACTCTTCTATGAGTTCCTCGACGATGCCGCGGTGAAGATCTACGGCGTCGAAGCGGGCGGCCACGGCATCGAGACGGGCCAGCACGCGGCGTCGCTGACCGGCGGCGTGCCGGGCGTGCTGCACGGAAACCGCACGTACCTGCTGCAGGATGCGGACGGACAGATCATCGAAGCGCATTCGATCTCGGCCGGTCTCGACTATCCGGGCATCGGGCCAGAGCACGCGTGGCTGCACGATGCCAAGCGCGTCACGTACACGTCGATCACCGACACCGAAGCGCTCGACGCCTTCCAGATGTGCGCCAAGCTGGAGGGCATCATTCCAGCCCTCGAGCCATCGCACGCGCTGGCATTCGTGAAGAAGCTTGCGCCGACGCTGCCCAAGGACCACTTGCTGCTGATGAATCTGTGCGGCCGCGGCGACAAGGACATCTTCAACGTCGCCAAGGCGCTGGGAACCAAGATCTGATGGTTGCCACGGGGGAGCCGCGCATCGCGGCACGCTTCGCAGCGCTGAAGGCCGAGAAGCGCAGCGGACTGATCACGTTCCTGACGGCGGGCGATCCCAACATGGAGACGTCGCTGGAGGTGCTGAAGGCGCTGCCGGCGGCGGGCGCCGACCTGATCGAGATCGGCATGCCATTCACCGACCCGATGGCCGACGGCCCCGCCATCCAGCGCGCCAACTTGCGTGCGCTGAAGGCCGGCGTGACGGTCAAGAAGACGCTCGCCATGCTGACGCAGTTCCGCAAAACCGACCAAATGACCCCGGTCGTGCTGATGGGCTACTACAACCCGATCCATGCGTACGGCGTGCCGGCGTTCCTGAAGGACGCGAAGGCGGCCGGATGCGACGGCCTCATCTGCGTGGACGTGCCACCCGAGGAGGACCAGGAGCTGGCCCTCCCCACCCGCGCCGTCGGGCTCTCGTTCATCCGCCTGGCGACCCCGACCACCGATGCCAAGCGCCTGCCCAAGGTGCTGCAGAACACCTCCGGATTCCTGTACTACGTGTCTCTCGCGGGCATTACCGGGGTGGGGGCGGTCGACCCCGCGGCGGTCGCGGCGGCCGTCCAGCGCCTGAAGGCCAAGACCCCCCTGCCGGTGGCGGTGGGCTTCGGCATTCGCACCGCCAGCCAGGCCGAGGCCATTGCTCGCGTCGCGGACGCTGCCGTGGTGGGCTCGGCTTTGGTAGACTGCATCGGAGAGGCCGCCGCCGGGGGTAAGAAACCAGCGGAAATCGTGGCCAGCGCAGCGGCGCTCACCCGCGAGCTCGCGGGGGGCGTGCGGCGTGCGTCCAGGCAGTAGCTCATGAGGTTCGCATGAACTGGCTGACCAACTTCGTTCGCCCCACCATCCGCTCCCTCGTGCGCAAGCGCGAGCTGCCGGAGAACCTGTGGGAGAAGTGCACCGGCTGCGAGAAGATGGTGTTCCACCGCGACCTGGTGGCCAACCTCTCGGTGTGCCCGCATTGCGAGCATCACATGCGCCTCGGCGTGCGCGACCGCCTGAAGAGCCTGTTCGATCGCGGCGAGTACGAGCAGATCGCGGTCTCCAGCGTCGTCGCCGACCCCCTCAAGTTCCGCGACGCCAAGCGCTACTCCGAGCGCCTCAAGGAGAACCGCGCCAAGACCGGTGACGACGATGCCATTCTGGTGGCGCGCGGCACCATGGGCCGCAACGAAGTCGTCGTGGCCGCGCAGAATTTTGCTTTCCTCGGCGGCTCGCTCGGCATGGCGGGCGGCGAGGCGCTGGTGACCGCAGCGCGCGAAGCCGTGGCGCGCAAGGCGCCGCTGATCGCGCTGTCCGCTTCGGGCGGCGCGCGCATGCAGGAAGGCATCCTGTCGCTCATGCAGATGCCGCGCACGATCGTCGCGGCCAGCATGGTGCGCGACGCCGGCCTGCCCTACATCGTCGTGCTGACTGATCCGACCACCGGCGGCGTCACCGCGTCGTTCGCGATGCTGGGTGACATCGCCATCGCCGAGCCGGGCGCGCTGATCGCCTTCACCGGCCCGCGCGTCATCGAGAACACCATCAAGGAAAAGCTCCCCGCCGGCTTCCAGAAGTCCGAGTACCTCTTGGACCACGGCATGGTCGACATGGTTGTGCACCGCCGCGAACTGCGCGACACGCTAATCCGCGTCATCGACCTGCTGATGAACAAGAAGCGTGGCGAGGCGAGCGACGCGGACGGCACCATCGCCATTCCGTTCAGCCCGCCCTCGGTCTTTCGCGGCGATAGCGCCAACGAAGACAGCGACCTGAAACGCGCCGCCGAATAGTCTAGCCCCCATGGCCAGCAACGAAGTCCTGGAGCGCTTGGCTGCGCTCCATCCCAAGAAGATTGACCTTTCGCTGGATCGCATCCAGCGCCTGCTCGACAAGCTCGGCAACCCCGAGCAGCGCCTGGCGCCGGTCATCCACGTCGCCGGCACCAACGGCAAGGGCTCCGTGGTGCAGTACATCCGCGGCGCGCTGGAGGCGACCGGCAAGCGCGTGCACACCTATACGTCGCCGCACCTGGTGCGCTTCCACGAGCGTATCCGCCTCGCCCGGCGCGCCTCCGTCTCGTCGCTGATCACGGAGGAAGAGCTGGTCGCGGTGCTCGACGAGGTCGAGAAGGTCAACGAGGGCGATCCGATCACCTTCTTCGAGATCACCACGGCGGCGGCGTTCCTCGCGTTCTCGCGCGCGCCCGCCGAAGCGGTCATCCTCGAGGTAGGTCTGGGCGGCCGCCTCGACGCCACCAACGTCATTCCGAAGACGCGCCTATCCGTCATCACTCCCGTGTCCATCGACCACGTCGCCTTCCTCGGCGACGATCTCGCCGGTATCGCCGCGGAGAAGGCGGGCATCCTTAAGCCGAACGTCGTCGCGGTGATCGGGCCGCAAGAGCCGGCGGCGCTTGCCGCCATCGAGAAGCGCGCCGAGGAAGTCGGTGTCAAGAAGCTCATCCTGCACGGCCGCGACTGGTCGGTGCGGCGCTCAGAGCACGAGGACGACAAGATCCATGTGAAGGTGCCGACACTCACCTACGAGCGCCTGCCGGTGCCGGGACTCGCCGGGCCGCATCAGCTGCTCAACGCCGGCCTCGCGGTGACCGCCGTCGACCAGCTCGGCGAGTACATGGTCGGCCATTACGCGCTGACCGAGGCCTTGCGCGACGTGAAGTGGCCGGGGCGGCTGCAGCGCATCGACGACGGCAAGCTCATCAAGAACTTCAACCAGGGCACCGAGCTGTGGGTGGACGGCGCGCATAATCCGGGCGCCGCGGCCGCTCTGGCCGAGACCTTTGCCGAGTGGAAGAAGAAGTCGCCGAAGCCGCTGGTGCTGATCGTCGGCATGATCAACACCAAGGACGCGGTCAGCTACTTCAAGCCGCTGGCGCCGCACGTGCAGGCGCTGGTGACGGTGGACGTGCCGGGCCAGGAGGCGAGCATCCCGGCGAAGGAGCTGGCCGCCGCAGCAGCCAAGGCCGGCATCAAGGCGAAGGCGGCAAAGTCGCTGGCGGACGCCTACGAGCAGGCTGCGTCGGCGACCGACAAGGGCCCCCCGGCACGCGTGCTGATTACCGGCTCCCTTTACCTCACCGGCCACATCCTCGAGGCCGACGGCCGCGACCTCTCCAAATAGGTCATCGCACCCCCACCCGGCGCCAGCACGCGTCCAAGGCGCGCGTCGACCGGGGACAACGCAATCCGCGTGCAGGCCAATGACCCGCCGAGCTCCCAGGATGGCGGGAGGAGCTCGATCGCAGACAGGTTCCCGGCGCGCCCCGTGAGGAGCGCGCGCCGCGCCAGAGGCGCGCCCTCAAATCAAGGGGCGCGCGTTCCGCGCGACAGGGGTGGGGGTGCTAAGCTCGCGAGACGGTTAGGCGACGGCAGGCTTACGCGACAGCCGCAGGGCCGATAACCGAGTTGATCCACTCGACCAGCTTGCCCTTGGGGCGAGCGCCGACCATGGTCGCCGCGACCTGACCGTCCTTGAACAGCATCAACGTCGGGATGCCGCGCACGCCGTACTTGGTCGGCGTCATCGGGTGATCGTCGATGTTGAGCTTGGCCACGGTCAGCTTGCCGTCGAACTCCTTGGCAATCTCTTCGAGCGCCGGAGCGATCTGCAAGCACGGCCCGCACCACTCAGCCCAATAGTCGACGAGCACGGGCTTCTTGCTGCCAAGCACATCGGCATCGAAGGTGTCGTCGCTGGTGGCCTGGCTCATGGTGCGCTCCTAGGATCAAGCGCCCCCGCGCGGCGGTAGCCATCGCGGAGGCGTGTGCACAAAAGTAGGGAGGCCACCCCCCATCGTCAAGGTCGCGGACTGCAGCCTTTAGACACTAGTGAATTGCGCCGCCGGCAGCTCCATGAGGCGCGGCCCATCGGTCCACAGAAGCGCGCAGCGAATCGTCCGCCCGGGGTATATCGCCGCGAGGGCGGCGCGATAGGCCGCCATCTGTTGGCGATAGATCGGCGGTACTCCGGCCAGATCTTGCGGCGCCGGACGATGGGTCTTGTAGTCGACGATGAGGACGTCCTTCTCCCCAACCACGAGACGATCGATCTGCCCGGCCAGCACGGCCTCGTGATCCTTGCCCAGGCGCACCGCACCGACGAGGGGCACTTCGGCGCGGCTGTTCGGACCGAACAGGTGCGCGAACGACGGCTCCTCAATCACGGCGAGGGTCGCGCTCGCCATCTCCTCGCGCGCCGCAGCGGCGAACTCGGCAGCGTTCGCGGCGAGGAACCGCTGCGCGGCCACCGTGCGCGCGTCCGGAGGCAGCTGCGGCAGCAGCTGGAGCAGGCGATGAATCAGCACACCACGGCGGATGCCGGCGTTGTCGGCGGCGCCGGTGAGCGGGGAGTAGGCCGGAGGCTCCATGCCGCTGGGACGGCTCGGCGTCAGCGGGCTCTTGGGCGCCGGTTCGGCCGGGGCGGCGCGGTGCGCCCACGCGGGCAGCGGTGGCGCCCCTTGGGCCGCCGCATCCTCTCCCTTGCCGCCGTCGGGCAGCTCGGTCTGGGCGTTTTCCCAGCGCAAGACGTCCGGACCGTGCGGGATGCCTGCGCCCATGCGGGTGAGGCCTTCGGCGATCAGATGGTACCAGGTGCGCGCCTCACGCTTGCTCTCGCCGCTCTTCGGCTTCTTCGGCGCGAAGCCGCACACGATGAGGCGATCCTCGGCGCGCGTCATCGCAACGTAGAGCAGCCGGTGATGCTCCTCCTCGCGCTGGCGCTTGGCGGCTTCGCGCTCGGCGGTCAGAACCGCGTCGGCATTCTTGGCGAGGTGCATCCACAGCAGTACATCGGTGGCGTCTTGCTTGCGCCAGTAGATCAGCGGCTCGCCCTGGCCGATGAAGAACGTGTCGGGCAGGAACACGATCGGCGCCTGCAGACCCTTGGCGCCGTGCACCGTGAGCACGCGCACCTCGTCGCGCCCGACCTCGAGGTCACGGGCGACGACCACCTGGCCGCGGCCGATCCAGTCGAGGAAGCCCTGCAGCGACGGTGCGTGCGCCTGCTCGTACTCGAGCGCCCGGGCGAGGAACTCGTCGATGGGATCGTTCGCCTCGAGGCCGAGGCGAGAGAGGATCGCCCGCCGGCCCCCGGTGGCAAGCAGGTTGGCGTAGAACGCATGCGGCGTGGCGTAGTCGGCGCGGCCCAAGATGCCGCTCAGGAACTTGTGCGCCGCCGTGAAGTCCGCCCGCTCGGCGGCGCGCGCGCGCAGCACCTCCCATAGCGACCCCGTGCGGTCGACGGCGAGGTCGTAGAGCGCCTGCTCGGACAGCCCGACGAGCGGACCCTTGAGCACGGCGGCAAGATTGAGGCTGTCGCCGGGCAGCAGCGCGAACGCGCCGAGTGCCATCAGGTCCTGCACCGGCAATTGCTCGGTGATGAGCATGCGGTCGGTGCCCGCGACCGGCACGTTCTTGGTCTTGAGGGCACGAATGACTTCCTCGACGAAGGTGCCGCGGCGCTGCACCAGGATCAGGATGTCCTCGGCACGCACGGTGCGTCCCCGCGCCGGCAGGAACTCGGTGCCGATCCACTCCCGCACGGTGCGCGCGATGCGCTCTGCGACGATGGCGGTGGCGGAGTGGCGGTGCTGCTGCTCGCGCGGCGGGTCCCATGCAAGCGCTTCCGGCGGGTCCTCCTCGCGCACTTCCTGCCACAGCTCGACGTAGCCCGCTTGGCCGCGGCGGCTGGCAACGTGACGGATCGCGGGCTGGTCCGACGGCACCACGCCATCGCGGGCCGGTCCTTCGGCGAAGACGAAGTCGACCGCCTTCAGCACGGACTCGACGGAGCGGAACGAGTTGAACAGGTCCTGCGGCTTCCAGTCCTCCTCGACAGCGGTGACCCGCTGCGCGAAGTAGTGCTTCATGTCCTGGAACGCATGGGGGTCGGCCTGCAGGAAGCTGTAGATGGACTGCTTGGCGTCGCCGACCGCGAACACCGTGCGCGGCGCGGCGCCGTTCTGCCGCTCGTCGTAGGCGCCCTTGCCGGCGAAGAACTCGCCCGCGATCGCCTGAATGACGCGCCACTGGCCCGGATTGGTGTCCTGTGCCTCGTCGATCAGGATGTGGTCGATGCCACCGTCGAGCTTGTAGAGCACCCACGGTGCCACGCCCTCGCGCTCCAGCAGATCGATGGTCTTGAGGATGAGGTCATCGTAGTCGAGCAGCGCGTGGCGCAGCTTGCCGCGCCGGTACTCCTCCAGCAGCTCGACGCCGAAGGCGAGCAGGCACGCGGTCGCCTCGTACACCTCGACCTTGTTCAGGCGCTCGACCACGGCCGCGATCCGTTCGGCCTCTCGCCGCAGGGCGCGCTCGACGTGCGGCATCGCGTCGGCCGCCTTCTTGGCGATCAGGTCGGCGTATTGCTCGGCGGGTTTGCTCTTCTGGAAATAGGCGTGCCGGTATTCGGACCAGCGCGCCGAGCGCCCCGCGACCTCGGCGGTGAGCCACGACCGGATCAGCGCGCCGCGGGCCATGTAGGTCTTGGCGCCCTTGGCGAGCTCGCGGCAGGCTCCTTCGAGACCGAGCGCATCGAAGGCGCTCTCGGCGCACGCCGCCGCCAGAACGCTGTCCGCCGTCTCGCCCTCTTCCAATAACAGGCACGCGCGAATGCGGGCGAGCCCGGCGTTTAGATTCGGGTCGACCAGGGGCCCGACGCGGGCGCGCTGCTTGGCAAGCTCGGCCATGAGTTCGCCAAAGCGCTGCTCGTTGACGCGGGCGGTAACGCCGCCGATGCGCGTCGCCAGACTCTCGTCCTGGCGGGCGCGCTCCAACACGTGGTCGCGCGCCTCTTCCAGGTGCTCGGCGGCAGTGCGCTCGTCCATCACCTGGAAGTGCGGCGCCACGCCGCTTTCGATGGGAAAGCGCGCCAGCAGCGATTCGCAGAACGCGTGAATGGTGACGATGCGCAGCCCGCCCGGTGCGTCGAGGACATCGGCGAACAGCCGCCGCGCCTTGGCGACCTCGGCCGCTGTCGCCGCCTCGCCGTAGCGCATGCGGCGGATGTCTTCTTGCAGGACGTCGTCGGGCGCGGTGGCCCACTTGGCGAGTGCCGTGGTGACGCGTGCCTTCATCACCGCCGCAGCGGCACGGGTGAAGGTGAGGCACAAGATGGCGCCCGGCCTCGCGTCCGCGAGAAGCAGCCGCAGGACGCGGTCGGTGAGCACCTGGGTCTTGCCGGTGCCGGCGGACGCCGTCACCCACGACGAGACGCGTGGGTGCGACGCCGCCGACTGATCGAGCGTCGCCTTAGGTCGCGCGGTGTGCTGCTTGGTCACCGCGGCCCCTGCAGCGGCACCAGGGCGATGACGTCGTCCTCGCCGGGACCGGCCGACCATTCGCGCACGCGCGCCAGGTGGTCGTAATCCGAATAGCGCGGACCGAACTCGGGCCGCGGCCGCGAGCGGTACGGCATGTTCGGATCGTCGAAGGCGTCGATGAAAGCGCGCAGCCCTTCCGTCAACTTGTCGATGAGGTCCTTGGCCTCATCGGGCGTTTCGGCGGGGAACGAGATGGCACCACCTTCGCGCAGGCCGCTCAGCTTCCAGAACGAGAGTTGCGCCACGATGTCCTTGGGCACACCGGGGAAGGCGCCGGCGGCGGCGAGCATCCCCTCGATGGGGAGCTGCGGCGCAAAGCCCCGTTCGATTTCGGGGCCGGTCGGCACCGAGCCGGTCTTGTAGTCGATGATGACCAGGCTGCCGTCCGTCCGCCGGTCGATGCGATCGGCCGTGGCGCTGACGGTGAAGCCGCCGATATCGAGGCTGCCCTTGATCTCGCTCGCCGCCAGGCGCGCCTCGGGGCTGCGGCCGCGTTCGGTTGCGATGAACCACTCGGCGATACGCCGATAGCGCGGCCACCAGAACGCCCAGACGCCCGGACGCACGAGCAGCTCGTCGAACGCCATGCGGCCCGACTCGATCATCTGCGCCAAGGCCTCGGGCGCGCGCGCGTCGATGCCACACTTGAGGAACCTGTCGATCGCGTCGTGGATGACCTGGCCGCGCTCGCGCGCGCCGGGGTCCTCGTCGATCTTGTCGAGGGCCCTGAGGCGCAGAACGTGCTTTGCATAGATCTCGTACGGATCGCGCACCCACTTTTCGATAGTGGTGGCAGACATCGCCCGCGGCCGCTTGCTAACCGGCGGCCGTGGCGCCGGGGCGGGCAGCGGATTCACCCGCTCGGGGTCGACCAACTTCCGCTGCCAGTCGAGCCAGTGCACGCTGGGAAGGGTGAGGGCGTTGGCGCCGAGCACCGCCTGCAGACGGTCGAGCCAGCGCGACGGCACGGTCGGCGCGCCATCGACCTTGGTCGAGCGCGTCAGCAACACGAGCGGCGCCGCGGCGGCCTGGACGAAGTCATGGGCGGCAAGGCCGACCCGCCGTTCGGGCACGGGCAGGCCGGCTTTGTGACGCATCGGCCGCGACATCCACGCGTCGGTCGATACATCGGGCGGCCACGTACCTTCGTTCAGGCCAGCGAGGATCACCACGTCGGCCTGCTGCAAGCGCGCTTCCAACGGACCCCAGATGTGCAGCCGCGGATGCTTTGCGTAGCGCGGGCGGACCGTGACTCCCGCCATCAGCTCGGCGAGCACACGCGGGTAGTGGCGGCCGTCGAACCGCGGCGCAGTATCTCCCGCCGCGACGCGCAACAACTCCTCGAGCCACACGGCGGCGGCCTCGCCGTCCTCGTTGGCCCACAGCCGCAGGCCAGCGTCGGCCTTGTCCGAGTCAGCGGCGAGCGCTTCCGCCAAGCGCACATGGGTGCGCAGCAGCGCGGGAAGCTCGACATCGGCCTGTTCGATCACGGCCGCGAACGGGGCGGCGAGGGCGGCGAGGTGCGCGAGCCAGGGGCGCAGTTCTGCTGCGGTCTCGGCGGCCTCCTTGGGCAGCAGATCGACGGCGCGCTGCAGTCCGGCGAAGCCGGGCGCGGGGCGCGGACCGCGCAGCACGGTGCGATCGAGGCGTCGTGCGAGTCGGCGGAACTTCCACGCTTCGCCGCCGCCGGCGGCGAGCGGATGCTTCAACGCCGCCAGCAATGCGACCGGCGGGAGCCGGTCCGCGATCATCACCGCCGTGAGGCGCAGGAACGTTCCGGCCGGTGTGAGACCAAGCGGCGTGCCCGCGGAGTCATCCACCGCCAAGTCCCAGCGCGCGAGCTCGGCGGTGACGCGCCGCGCCAAGCCGCGATCGGGTGTGACTAGCGCCGCCGTGCGTCCCTCGGTCTCGAGGGCCTCGCGCATGGCGAGGGCGACGGCGCGCGCTTCTTCTTCGGGATTGGCGCAGTCGAGGCGATGCACTCCCGCGCAGGCTGCCGCATCGATGCGCACGGGCGATGGCTCGGCCCACGCCGGCGGCGGCTTCAACGCCTCGGCGAGCAACGCAATCCGCGCGGGTGACGACGCGAGGCCAAGGCCGGACGGCCAATCCTGCACCGCACCGCGCGCAACACCCAGGCGATCGAGGAGATGCTTCATAGCGAATTGCGGGTGAGTCGGATCGATTTGCTCCCACACCGCCTCGGACATGGCGCCGTCGAGGCCCGGCAGCACGATGCAACCCTGCGGCAGACGTCCGATCACGCGCAGCAGGCGCGCGGTAGCTGGTACGGTGCCGGTCGAACCGGCGGCGATCACAGGTCCGTGCGGTGGTTGGCGCCCCCACGCCTTGGCCTGCGCGTCGAGCAGCTTGCTGCGCCGCACCGCGGGATCCTGCATGCCCTCCGACTGCAGAATGGCGGGCCAAGCGTGCGACAGGATCTCGAGGAAGGTCAGGATCTTCTGCCAATGCTCGGCGAGGTCGGGCCGCACGATTCCATGCAGCGCGTCGAACGAGACCTCCTCGATCTGCATCTGGTCCAGCAAGCGTGCGAGTTCGCCCGCTAGGAACAACGCTTGGTCGGGCGGCGTGTCGGGACGGCTGGCGAGCACCAGGCGCGACAGCAGCAGGCGCCGCCGCAGGGGCGAGAGAGCCGGCGCAAGATCCAGCGTTGCGCGCGGATCGTCCCCCTCCCAATCCTGCTCGCCGAGCGCGAGCGCCAGTTCGTCCTCCTCGACGTCGCCGATGGGACGCATAACCGGCAGCAGCGTCGGGCGGCCGTTGGACAGGCGCAGGAAGGCGTCACGCAAGGCACGGCAGGCGCGGCGCGTCGGCAGCAACACGGTGACACCGCTGAGCGCGATCGGGTCGATGCCGTGCCTGGCGCGGATGCCGGCGACCAGCGCGTCGACGAAGGCGACGCCGGGCGGGACGTTGAAGACCGTCGGGGTCGGATTCATAGGGCGCGCGTCCGCCACGTGCCGTGCGTGGTCAGGGTCGCCTGGCGCTGCTCGGTTGCGTCCACGGACAGCGCGATATCGAGGCGGTCGCGCGGCAGACGATCGCCGAGGCGCTCGGGCCATTCGACCAGGACGATGCCGCGCGCATGCGCCTCATCGAGGCCGAGCTCGGCCGCTTCCTCGGGCGAGTTGATGCGATAGAGGTCGTAGTGCGCCACTTCGATGGCGCCGAGCTGGTAGCTCTGCACCAGCGTGAAGGTCGGACTCGGCACCTCCGCCGGTGCCGGCACCCTCTGGCGTGCCGCCATCGCCATCAGGAAGGCGCGGGCGAACGCCGTCTTGCCGGCGCCGAGCGGGCCGGACAGGCCGATGAAGTCGCCGGCCAGCGCCCGCACGGCGACGCGCGCCGCAAGGCGCTCGGTGTCATCCAAATTGCGCAGATTCACGTGCATGGTGCGCTGAGACGCCCGTCCCCCGCCCTGTTTGTAGCCCGATTCGGCGGGTCTTGCGCCTGCGCGCGCGCCCGGCCAAGCTACGCGCAATGGACGCACGCCATGCATCCCTGTTGGCCGTCGCTGTGGCCCTATGCGCCCCACCGGCGGTGACGGCCGAGTACGCCGCACCCGCGGTGGGCGCACCACAGGGCGTGCAGCTCGCTCAGGCCGTTGGCCAGCGCAGCCTGCGCAATGCCGAGTTCGGCTTCCGCCTGGCGCACCCGGCCGACTGGGTCGTGGGCGAGGCGACCGAGCCGACCGTCAAGACGGTGCTCTACTCGCCACCGGGTCCGAACCCGGCGAGCTGTCAGGTCATCCTGCGCGACGTCGATGAGTATTGGGGCCTGACCCAACCGCAGCTCGATTGGGGCATGAACAACCACCCGACCTTCAACGAGCATATGGCCGAAGGGCTGCCGGCGGCGCGCTACACCAACGTAGAGGTGCGCGACCTCCTTCCCACCAAGATCGGCAACCTGCCGGCGCGCGTGTCGATGATCGCCGCCACTGACACCAGGGCGCAGCAACCGACGGTGATGATGATGTTCCTGGTGCGCACGCCGCCCGGGCGCGTCTGGCACGTGACCTGTGCGACCACGGGCGCCGACCTGAAGGCGGCCGACGCAGCGTTCAACGCGCGGCGCATCGACTTCCTGCGCCTTTTCAGCACGTTCTACTGGGGGAATTAGGCCCGCTCTGGGCCCCGCCGCGCGGCCTTGCGCGGCGCCTACGCTTGCCTACAAGGTAACCCGATGGACGCGCACGCAGATGTCATGACCGACGTCGCCATCATCGGCGCAGGCCCCGTTGGCCTGTTCTCGGTGTTCGAGGTCGGGATGCTGGGCTTCCGCTCGACCGTGGTGGACGTGCTCGACACGGCCGGCGGTCAGTGCGCGGCGCTCTATCCAGAGAAGCCGATCTACGACATCCCCGGCTACCCCTCGGTGATGGCGATGGAGCTGATCGACCGCCTGCTGGAGCAGGCCGCCCCGTTCAAGCCCAACTATCGACTCGGCCATCCGGTGCTGCGCGTGTCGCCGATCCGCGCGCGACCCGACGGCAGCAACGACGGCTGGCGGCTCGAGATCGCCGGCGGCGCCGCCATCGAAGCGCGCGCAGTCATCATCGCCGGCGGTACGGGCGCGTTCGGACCGGTGCGCCTGCCGCTGCCGGGTGTCGAGGCGTTCGAAGGCAAGTCGGTGTTCTACTTGGTGCGACGCAAGGGCGACCTCGCCGGCAAGCGCGTCGTCATCGCCGGCGGCGGCGACTCGGCGGTGGACTGGGCGCTGGCGCTGGCCGGCATCGCGGCCAAGGTGTGGGTCGTGCACCGGCGCGACAAGTTCCGCGCCGCACCCGAGAGCGTGCGCAAGATGCACGAGCTTGCGGCGAGCGGCGCCATCGAGATGGTCATCCCCTATCAGCTGTCCGGTCTCGAAGGCCAAGGCGGGCACCTCAGTGCCGTCAAGGTCGCGACCCTGGATGGCGAGGAGAAGGCGCTCGACGCAGACGTGGTGCTGGCGTTCTTCGGACTCGTCAACAACCTCGGCCCGATCGCCGAGTGGGGCATCACGCTGGACCAGATGAAGCACATCGTCGTGGATCCGGCGACGTGCGCCACCAACCTGCACGGTGTGTTCGCGGTCGGCGACATCGCCACCTATCCGGGCAAGCTGAAGCTCATTTTGTCGGGCTTCGCCGAGGCTGCACAGGCTGCCCACGCCATCCACCCCATCCTCAACCCCGACAAGGCGCTGCACTTCGAGTACTCGACCTCGAAGGGCGTACCGGGCGCGAATTGAAGGGCGGGACATGAGCGTCTTCTATCAGCACATTGGCCTGCACCTATGGCAACGAGATTGCCCGCAGACCATTCGACATCCGGTGCACGGGATGTGCCGCTTCGGGTGGCAAGACTTGCCAGCATCGCTCACCGTTGGCGACACGACAGGTGCAGCGGAGCGCATTCGGCGATTAGCCCCAGACGGCTTTCAGATCTGGGGCCTGCCCGCAGGAGCAGAGCGTGTGCTCCGCAAGATGAAGGTTGGTGACTACTTCCTACTCCTAGAGAGCAAACTTTTTCGCTACGCCGGCCGGGTCGTCCATCGGTTCTCTGATCCGTCCCACGAGGCCTCACGACACTTCTGGGGTGAAGGGAAGTTCCCTTTGATAGTGGCGCTCAGCGGGAGAATGATCGTCTACACCTGGGAGGACTTCGTACGGCAGTTTGCGTTTGACCCGGCGTACCACATGCAAGGGACCACTGCACGAATCGCCGACCAGCGATTCGAGAAAGCCAACGTCGGCGGCGAGGACGAGTACTTCGCTAGCCTGCCAACCGACACTCACTAGCGCTACTGGGTTCTCCACCCGATCTAGCGGCAGTGCCTACGGCAACAAGGTGTTGCCGCAGGTTAGTGTCGTGAAGTTGCACAGATGCATGACGCCGGTCGCGGCGTTGTAGCGCACCACTTCGCGGTTCGGCGCCTCGCCCGTCACGTCCACCACGACCCAGTTGCCGGCGGAGTAGGTGCCTTGATCGGCTACCACGGGTGTGGTGCGGATGCTGACCCCGATCAGCATGCCCAGCGCGATGCCGGCGGCAAGCCACACCGGGTTGTTGTTCTTGTTGATGACCACGGGGGCTCCTTCAAATGCGGACGGTGGGAATGGCGGGGCGCAACGCCTGTGCCGGTTGGGCGAGCGGCGCACGCGGCGCGGCGTAGCCGCAGGCGATGTCGGCTTCGAGGCCGATGGCCAAGCGCAGGTTGGCGTTGGAGCGGTCGATCAGGCCCTGGCGGATGGCGCGCACGTCGCCACCGAGGATCGCGGCGGCATCGACGAGGGCCAGGGAGCGGCTCAGCTCCGCCTTCTCGAGGCGCTCCATGGCGCTGGTGCGGCCGCGCAGGTTGCGCAGCTCCTCGGCGGGCAGATCACACGGGACCTCGACGCCCGTGGCGAGCCGAACCGGACCTCCCACGGCGGCGCAGCCGCTGAGAGCCAGGATGGCGAGGCCGACGAGGATTGGGCGCATGCCGGAGCCTAGCGCGGGCTCGAGCGGGCCCGGGGCGCCCTTCGGGAGTAGTCCCGTCAGCTGGCGCCCGCGGCTCCCCTCCGGTGAGTCACCGATGCCGGACGCTCCTCGCTGATGTCGAGGTAGGTGTAGAGGGTGTTGCCGTCCGGCAGCGGTACCGAAGCGTACTGCACCACCAATCCGTCCGGACGCGTCAGGCGGGCGTTGCGCGCGGTGCGGTCGAGGGCG
Source organism: Rhizobium sp. Q54 (assembly GCA_945947575.1). Classification (GTDB taxonomy): domain Bacteria; phylum Pseudomonadota; class Alphaproteobacteria; order UBA2966; family CAIVPW01; genus CAIVPW01. Next base: position 61,590 of record CAMEYM010000001.1, on the reverse strand, counting down.
CGGCTGACGATCTTGTCCTTCAGCACCGGCCACGGCGCGCCCCCGTGCGGGAACAGGTCGCGGCACCGCTCGGCGACGTCGGCGACGTGGGGCTCGGACTTGAGGAACATTTCCTCCAGTGCCCACAGGGACGCGAAGCGCTTGTTGTAGAGCTTCAGGCGGCCGTCGCCGCCGAACACGGCCACGCCCTCGAACAGGTGGTCGAAGGTGGCGCGCTGCACCTCGGCGAGCGTGTTGCGGGCGCGTTCGAGCTCGAGGCGGTCGGAGACGTCCTCGTAGAGGAACATCAGGCCGCCGAAGGGATGCGGCGACGTGATGACGCGCAGGGTGCGGCCGTCGGGGAGGTGCTGCACCTCTTCCTCGGGCGCCAGCACCGAGGCGTACAGGCCCATCACCTGGGACTTGTAGGCGCGGAAGTCGGCAGCCTCGGGGATGCGGCGCGCCTCGCGCAACACTTCGAGGATCTCGGCGTGGCTGGGGCCGGTCTGCAGCCACGGCTCGTCGAGCTTCCACAGGCGGAAGTAGGCCTCGTTGAAGAAGCGCAGCTTGCGATCGGGGCCGAAGATGGCGATGGCCGAGCGCAGACGGTCCATGACCGCGGCGTGGGCCTGGGTGTGGCGCTTCAGCTCGGCGTGCGCTTCCTCGCGGGCCGTGACGTCGCGAGCGAAGCCCATGGCGCCGCCGTCGGACAGAGACGCCTCGGTGATCTCGTAGACGCGGCGCTCGCCGGCGGCGTTGAAGCGGCGCGTGTCGGTCTGCGCGACGCCGGTCTCGCGCGACATGGCGGCCAGCGAGCGCGACTGCTGCGGGCCGGCGCCGGGGGCGAACTCGACCGAGTTGGCGACGATGGTGCCGAGGTCGGACTCGACCGCCGCGGCGTAGGCGCGGTTGACCCAGGCGATGCGCAAGTCGGCGTCGCGCCGCCACGCCGGGAAGGGCGCGAGGTTGAGGATCTCGGCGAGGCGATCGCGCTCGGCCGAGGCGGCGGCGATGGCGGCCCGGCCCACCGCAACGTCACCGGCGAAAGCAGTGGCGTCGTGGAACCAGAGGGTGAAGGACAGCGGCTCGCCGGTGCCGGCGGCGAACACGATGCGGCCGCACGCCTCGAGCACGCGGCCGTTCTTGGCGCGCACGACACGGTCGAAGGGTTTGCGCTCGGCGCGCAGGGCATCGACGGCGGCATCGAGCATGGCGAAGTCGGTCTCGGTGAAGTAGGGCGACAGGTCGCGGAAGGTCTTCACCGCGACGGGCGATGCGCCCAGCGACTGGGCGAGGCCGGACGAGCAGGTCTCGAGGCCGGAGAGCGCGGACCACTCGAAGAAGCCGGCGGGTGCCGCGTCAAGCACGGCGGTGGTGCGTGCCAGGGTGCCGAACAGCTCGCGGATGCGGCGGCGGTCGGCGGCGGCGCGGCGGCGGCTGCGCCAGGCCACGAGGAAGCCGAGCCCGAGCGCGATGATGGAGAGGACGATGGCGCCGGTCAGCGCCAGCGCGGCGATGGCCTCGGAGCGGGCGGCGGCGAGGCTGGTGGCCTGCGCATGCGCTGAAGCAAGCGGCGCCAACAGGCCCGCCAGCACGCACGCACATGCTCCGCCTCGCCTCAACACGCGCGCATCCCCCGCGCTCGTTCAGCGTCCGTCAGCGGCCATGGTAGCGCGGATGCGCCGCCATGGCCGTGACAATGCGACGTTAGTAGCGGTAGGCAGCCGGCTTGAAGGGACCGCTGATGGGGACGCCGATGTACTCGGCCTGGTCCTTCGAGAGCGTGGTGAGCTTGGCGCCGAGCTTCGCCAAGTGCAGCGTCGCGACCTTCTCGTCGAGGTGCTTCGGCAGCACGTAGACCTTCTTCTCGTACTTGGTGTGGTTGGTCCACAGCTCGATCTGCGCCATCACCTGGTTGGTGAACGACGCCGACATCACGAACGACGGGTGGCCGGTGGCGCAGCCCAGGTTCACGAGGCGGCCCTTGGCCAGCACGATGAGGCGCTTGCCGTCGGGGAACTCGACCTCGTCGACCTGCGGCTTCACCTCGTGCCAGGCGTAGTTGCGCAAGCTGCTGATCTGAATCTCGGCGTCGAAGTGGCCGATGTTACACACGATGGCGCGGTCATGCATCTTGCGCATGTGCTCCAGCGTGATGATGTCCTTGTTGCCGGTGGCGGTGACGAAGATGTCGCCGATCGCCGCGGCATCGTCCATCGTCGTGACCTGGTAGCCTTCCATCGCCGCCTGCAGCGCGCAGATCGGATCGATCTCGGTGACCATGACGCGCGCGCCCTGGCTGCGCAGCGACGCCGCCGAGCCCTTGCCGACGTCGCCGAAGCCGCACACCACCGCGACCTTGCCCGCCATCATCACGTCGGTGGCGCGCTTGATGCCATCGACGAGGGACTCGCGGCAGCCGTAGAGGTTGTCGAACTTCGACTTGGTGACCGAGTCGTTGACGTTGAACGCCGGCACCATGAGGGTGCCCGCTTCCTGCATCTGGTACAGGCGGTGCACGCCGGTCGTGGTCTCCTCGGACAGGCCGCGCACGTTCTTCATGTCGGCCTTGTACTTGTCGTGCATGACGACGGTGAGGTCGCCGCCGTCGTCGAGGATCATGTTCGGGCGCCAGCCGTTCGGGCCCTCGATGGTGTTCTTGACGCACTCCCAGTACTCGTCCTCGGTCTCGCCCTTCCAGGCGTAGACCGGGATGCCGCGCGCGGCGATTGCCGACGCTGCGTGATCCTGGGTCGAGAAGATGTTGCAGGACGACCAGCGGATGTCGGCGCCGAGCTCGGAAAGGGTCTCGATGAGCACCGCGGTCTGGATGGTCATGTGCAGGCAGCCGGCGATCTTGGCGCCCTTGAGCGGCTTCTTGCCGGCGTATTCCTTGCGGATCGCCATGAGGCCCGGCATTTCGGTCTCGGCGATGGCGATTTCCTTGCGGCCCCAGTCGGCGAGCTTGATGTCGGCGACCTTGTAGTCGGTGAAGCCCTTGGGCGGGACGACTTGGGGCGGCGCAATGGGGGTCGCGGACGCGGCGGCAGTCTTGGTGGTCATGATGCGGTCAGCTCTCTGCGCTGGAATGGAATGGGCGCGCCACGTGCTGAATGCCCTGGCGTCGGCCCGTGCTGCCCCCTGGAGGGCGCCGCCGATATAGCACGGGCCCGCACGAAGCATAAGGAAATCTTTATGTAGGAATGTGAGGGCTCGATACGATTCGAGAATTTCTCTACGAAGTACGGTGAATGCGGGGAAATAACGGGAAATATGGCCCGCTTGTTTCTCAGGCCGTCCCAGCCGCGCAACGCCTTCGCACTATTTGTATAACATACGATACTATTCGTGTCAAGATCGGGCGCTGGCGCTATGTACGGTTCGGGGCCTTCGTGGCACCTTGTGCGCTCCCGCATGTCTGCAGGCCTTCGTTCCCGCCCGAACCGGCGCGGCATCCTGTTGGAGTAAGTAGCCCTCCGTGAACCACGTGACCCCGAAGGGCGCCGTTGCGCCCGCCGTCCACGACGACATCCTGTATCCGCAGGCGATCCCGTTCGTTCTCGTTCACCTCGGCTGCCTGGCGGCGATCTGGACGGGCGTGACGGTCGAGGCGGTGGTGCTGGGGGTGGCCCTGTACTGGGTGCGCATCTTCGCCATCGGCGCCGGCTATCACCGCTACTTCTCCCACCGCGCCTACAGCACGAGCCGCGTGTTCCGCTTCGTCATCGCGGTGCTGGCGCAGAGCACGGCGCAGAAGAGCATCCTGTGGTGGGCAGCCAAGCACCGGCATCACCACCTGCACTCGGACACCGAGGACGACGTGCATTCGCCGGTGCGCAAGGGATTCCTCTACAGCCACGTCGGCTGGGTCTTCGATCGCAAGCATCACGACAAGACGGACCTGACCAAGGTCGCGGACCTTGCCAGCGCGCCGGAGCTGATGCTGCTGCACCGCTTCGAGCTGGCGCCGGCGTTCGCGCTGGCGGCGCTGTGCTTCGCGATCGCCGGATGGTCCGGCCTGGTGGTCGGCTTCCTGTGGAGCACGGTGCTCGTCTATCACGCGACGTTCTGCATCAACTCGCTGGCGCACGTGCGCGGCGCCAAGCGCTATCTGACCGGCGACGAGTCGCGCAACAACTGGCTGCTGGCGATTTTCACCATGGGCGAAGGGTGGCACAACAACCACCACGCCTATCAGAGCAGCGTGCGCCAGGGCTTCCGCTGGTGGGAATACGATCCGACCTATTACATCCTGCGCGCGCTGTCGTGGGTGCGCGTGGTGTGGGACCTGAAGACGCCGCCCGTGGCGGTCGTGCGCAACGAGCAGCGCCTAGGCAGCCGCGTCATCGAGCGCGCGTCGGAGCAGCTTGCCGCGCAGTTCAATTCCGAACGCATCGCGGCGGCAATAGCCGCGGCGCTGCATGGGCCGGAGCTGGCCGCGCTGCAGGGCAAGTTGGAGCACGCCCGCGACCGCGCCCACGAGGTGCTGGCGAGCCTGCACCTGCCGCAATTGCCGAGCCGCGAGGAGTGTCTGGCGCAAGCGCGCGCCATGTTCGCGCGCACCCGCTCGATCGGCGAGGTCGCCGACCAGGCGTACATTCTGTTGCTGCGCTCGGTGGGCGCACACCTGGCGCCGGTACGGGCGCCCCGCGCGACGGCCTAGGCGCGGCCGCGGAACCAGACGACCGCACGCCAGACGAGCAGCACGAGCACCGCGGTCATCACCACCGCGGTGAGGGTCGACTTCCATACCGTCCAGCGGCTCGCCCGCTCGACGAGCTCCGGCGACAGGCCGGCGGGACCCGCCGCCAGCATGGCGGCGACCGCGCTGTTCTCGGCGTAGTCGAACGCCGCGATGACGAGCGCGGGTGCGGCGACCCACCAGCGCCAGGGCCTGGCGCGCGCCGGCACCAACGCGGCGATGGCGAAGAACAGCGTCGCGGCGATGAGCGCCGGGTACGCGAGATCAAGCCGATGCTGGACGGTGAGGTAGAAGTCGCGTCCCTCCTCCGACAATGCAATCAGGAAGGCGCGGGCCTCGGCGAACGAGTAGCCGCCAGGGCGCATGTCGAACGGCACCTGGCCGCCGGCGGCGGCGGCGACGATGGGCAGCGACCACAACAGCATGGTCGCGTACACCGCCATCGTCACGGCGAAGAGCAGCCAAAACGCGATCCGGCTTCTGGTCATTGGTGTGGTCCCCCCGGACTCGCCGTTCCCGCGCCTCGCGTAGCACGCGGCGGATCGAAACCCTATCGTTGGGCGTTCGCGACCTTGGCAAGCGTGCGGTCGAGGTCGGCGGGCGCGACCTTGCGGCCCTGCACGAAGATCGCCGGCAGACTGCGGATACCGGCGTCGGCGGCGGCATCGCGGGCGCGCAGGACGCTCTCCTCGACCACCGGATGGTCGAGGCACAGGCGGTCGAAGTTGGAGCGACCGAGCTCGCGTCCGGCCCGCTGCAGGCCCTGGACCGGATCGGATGCGGCGAGCCAAGTGGCCTGGGTTTGGAAGGCGACTTCGAGCCACGCCAGCGACTGGTCGGGGCGGCTGGTCGGGGCGATGCAGCGCAGGAACTTGGACACGACGAGGTCGGTGTCGCTGGTGGGTGCGTTGCGATAGACGAGAACGGCGCGGCGCGAGTCGAGCCACTCGGCCTTGAGACGCGGCACCAGGTCGCGATGGAAGGCGCCACAGGCGAGGCACGACGGGGCGACGTAGGCGACGATGCGCACGGGAGCGTTGGGATCGCCGAGCACGAGATCATCGGGCTGCGCGGCCATGACGTCGGCGCGCACGGGGTCCCACAGCCACACGGCGACCGCGGCGACGACGCCGAGCAGCGCGAGCGCGATCAACGTACGAGGGCGGCGCATGCGGGCAGTCTAGCCGGAGAGCGCCGCCAGCGCCCGCTCGAGGGCGGCGGGGGCGACGCGGCGGCCCTGAACGAAGACCGCGGGCACGGTGCGGACGCCGGCGCGCTCCGTGCGGGCGACCGCCTCCAGGACGGCGGCCTCGGTGGCGGGATTGCCCTGGCACAGCTGGAAACGGTCGAAGCCGACGAAGTCGGTTTCGCGGGCCAGGTCGAACAGCGTCGAGAGCGGCTCGGGCGTGCGCAGCCATTCGGCCTGGCGCGCGAACAACAGGTCGAGCCAAACCAGGTAGCGATCCTTCTGCAGACCGGCGGCGCAGCGCGACAGGGTCGAGATGGCGAGGTCGCGCTCGCCGCGCGGCAGGTCGCGGTAGACGAAGAGCACGCGGCCGGTGTCGATCCACCGCTGCTTCAGCGCCGGCAACGTCGTGCGATGGAAGTCGGCGCACGCGGTGCAGGTGAACGCGTAGTACGCGACGACGACGACGGGCGCGTCGGCCGCACCGATCGTCACGTCGTCGGGGCGCACGGTCAGGATCGCGGCCGCGTCGGGCCCGCGGCCGGAAAGCGCAAAGAAGGCGATGCTGGCGGCGGCGGCGAGGCCGAGGACGAGGGCGGCGAGCGTGCGGCGCGACATGGCTCCATGGTAGCAGGCGGGTGCGCTAGACTTGCGCGCTTGCTTGCGGCCGCGCCCGGGGGGACGCCATGAGGCCTTTGGAGATCGTTGTCGTGGCGGCCGTGGTCGCGGCCGGGGTCTTGGTCTGGTCGCGCTGGGACCGCGGCGGCGCCGCGTTCGAGGGCGACATCGCGGCGTTCTTCGTTGCGCCGAAGGAAGACACGGTCAGCGTCGCGCCGTTCCAGCGGCGCGGCCGGGTGCTGGTGCTGGACGCGGACAACCTGCGCGTCGATGGCATCCACGACCGCCTGCCGGAGACAGTACGGGCAGAGACGCCGGACGAGGTCGGCACGGTCGCGCTGGTGAAATGCACCGAGAGCTTCTCGGGCTACTACATTCCGTACCTGGTGCGCGGCTTCAACACGAGCTGCCAGATGGAGCTGGTCGCCCTGCCCTCGCTCACGTTCCTGGCCAACATGGGCACTTCGCTGTCGCCCCCGGCGCGCGTGCGCCTGCCATTCTGGAACCGGCATGCGCCGCGACCGGAGCGACACCTGGCGGACCTGATCGCCGAGCTGCCGGACATGGGCCGCGAAGGGCGCTGAGGCGCGACGGGTGGCAGAGCGCGCTGGGGCGCTCCCTATCCTGCCCCTCTACGCCCCCTTCTGTTGTTCCAGGAGCTTGGCGATGTGTGCCGAATCCGGCTGCTCCAGCATCAGGTGGGCGCGCCGCGTCACCTCGTGAATGTCCACGGCGCGCACGCGCTGCTTGACGCGAGCGAGGCCGGTGGCGCGCATCGACAAATCGCGCAGGCCAAGGCCGAGCAGCAGCGAGGTGTAGCGCGGATCGCCGCCCATCTCGCCGCACAGGCCGATGGGGACGCCGGCGGTGTTGGCGCCCAGGATGGCGTGGTGGATGAGCTGCAGCACCGCAGGGTGCAGCGGATCGTAGAGATCGGCGACGTGCTCGTCGCCGCGATCGATGGCGAGCGTGTACATGGTCAGATCGTTGGTGCCGAGCGACAGGAAGTCGGCGGCGGCGGCGATAGACTTCACCGCGAGCGCGGCGGCGGGCACTTCGATCATGGCGCCGAGCGGTGGCAGCGGATCGGCGATGCGCACCTTGGCTTTCTTCAGGCGCGCCGCAACGCGGCCCATGGCAGCGCGCACCTTGATGAGGTCGCTGGCGGTGCCGACCATCGGCAGCAGCAGGCGCACGGGGCCCAGCGCGCCGACCCGCAGGATGGCGGCGAGCTGCGCCTCCAGCAGCGGGCGATACTTGAGCGACAGACGGATGGCGCGCAGGCCGAGCGCCGGATTGGGGCCGCTCGGCATCTTCTCGCGCAACGCCGGCGCGAGCTTGTCGCCGCCAACGTCGAGGGTGCGGATGGTGACGGGCTTGCCGTTCATGGCGACGACGAACGGCTTCAGGGCCGCGTACTGCTCGTCCTCGGTGGGCAGCTCGTCACGGTTCATGAACAGGAACTCGGTGCGCAACAGGCCGATGCCCTCGGCGCCGGCACGCACGGCGGCCTCCGCCTCGAAGGGCAGCTCGACGTTGGCCTGCAGCATCACCTTGGTGCCGTCGAGGGTGACCGAGCGCAGCGTGCGCAGGCGGTTGAGAAGCCCGCGCTCGCGCACCAGCCTGCGGCGCGTCCGCGTGTACTCGGCGAGAGTGGCAGACGACGGCGCGACGATGATGAGGCCTATGGCGCCGTCGATGATGATGGTCTCGCCGGCCGGGATCTTCTCCTCGAGGTCCTGGATGCCGAGCACCGCCGGCAAGCCGAGCGAGCGCGCCATGATGGCGGAGTGGCTTTCGGGTCCGCCGACCGCGGCGGCGAAGCCGCCGATGCGGGCGGGGTCCATCAAGACCGTGTCAGCGGGCGTGATGGCGTGGGCGATGATGATCGAGCCCTTGGGCAGATCGGCGAAGCCGGCGTAGGGCACGTTGGACAGGCGGCGGATCAGGCGTGCGCCAACCTCGTGGATGTCCTGGGCACGCGCCGCCAGGTACGCGTCGGGCAGCTGGGCGAACTCTGCCTCGATGCGGCCGACCTCGACCTGGACGGCGGACTCGGCGTTGACGCGCTCGCCGGCGATGCGCTCGTCGACCCGGCGGATCAGGCGCGAGGATTGCAGGATCTGCAGGCTCGCCTCGAGCAGGAAGCCGAGCTCCTCGGCAGCCGCGCCCGACATCCCCTCGGTGCGGCCCTGCAGCTTCTTGAGCTGGCGCACGGAGGCAGACACCGCCTCGGCAAAGCGCTCGCGCTCGGCGGCAACGTCGCCCGCGCCGATCTTGTATTCGCGCACGCGCAGGCGGCCGACCTCGATGACGTGGGCCGGGCCGATGGCGACGCCGGGGGCGACGCCGAGGCCTTCAAGCACGCGCTCGGTCCTGGTTTCCTTGGGCGCGGTGTCGGCGCTTTCGTTCATATCTCGCCCATGTCGCCGGCCGACAGCAGCTTGGCCAGCGCGTCGAGCGCGGCGGCGGCGTCGCGGCCGGTGGCGGCGAGCTCGAGCGTAGTGCCGGGGGTTGCGGCCAGCATCAGCAGCCCCAGGATGGAGTCGGCACCCACGGTTTCGCCGTCTTTGGTGACGGTCAGGCGCGCCTCGAACGTCTTGGCGAGCTTGACGACCTTGGCCGCGGCGCGAGCATGAATGCCGCGCACATTGCCGACGACGACGGTCGCGCGGACCGACGGCTCACCGTCCGTGACCATCGTGGTGATTTATAGCGGGTCTTCGGGACGCGCGCGCGCCGGTTCCAGGTCGCGGTGACGCAGGACCGCGTTGTCGCCGTGGGCGCGCAGGTGGGCGGCGAGGCGCTCGGCCACCAGCACCGAGCGATGGCGCCCGCCGGTGCAGCCGACGGCAATGGTCAGGTAGCTCTTGCCCTCCTCGCGGTAGCGCGGCAGCAGGCCGCCGAGCATCACCGTGAGGGACTCGAAGAACGGCGCGAAACCGCGGTCCTGCTCGATGTAGGCGGCAACATTGGCATCGAGGCCGCTGCCCGGGCGCAGCGCTTCGACGTAGTGGGGGTTCTGCAGGAAGCGCACGTCGAAGACGAGGTCGGCCTCGCGCGGCAGGCCCTTGCCGTAGGCGAACGAGACGACCGAGAGGGTGAGCCTGTGCTGGCCCTCCGGCGCAAACCTGCGCTCGAGCAGGCGGCGCAGCTCGGCCACCGACAGCTGCGAGGTGTCGATGACGACGTCGGCGGCCTCGCGCACCGGCGCCAGCAACGAGCGCTCGGTGCGGATGCTGTCGTCGACCGGACGGTCGGGATGCAGGGGATGACGGCGGCGCGTCTCGGTGAAGCGGCGCACCAGCACGCTCGACTCGCAGTCGAGGAAGACGAGGCTCAGATCGAGGTCGGCGCGGGCCCTGAGCGGCGCGACCTCGCGCGGAAACGCATCGGCATGAAAGTCCCGGGTGCGGATGTCGACGCCCACCGCAAGCGGCTCCCGCTGAGTGTGCTTGTGCTCGTTGCCGGGCCACAGCAGGCGGCCGAGCAGGGAGACGGGAATGTTGTCGATGGCCTCGTAGCCGACGTCTTCGAGGATGTGCAGCGCGCTCGATTTGCCGGCGCCGGACAGGCCGGTGACGACGACCACGGGCGTGCGGGCGGCCGACGGCACCGCTACCAGGGCGGGCGAACCTTCACGGACCGGTCGGCTCATCGGACTTCCACTCCACCTCCAGCGGTTCTACGGCAAGCGGGGCCTGCCTGACCAGGAGGCGGACGCGCGCCGCCGCCGAGGCGGCCACCGGATCGAGAGTGTACAGGGGCACCGCGACGCCGGCGTGACGCCAGAAAGCGGGCTCGGGCAGGCGTTCGGGATGGCCGCCGGGACGCAGGGCGAAGGCCGCCGCGACGGCAACCTCGGCGCGACGGGGCATGGGGACGAGGCCGACGCCACGCACCTCGAGGAGCGACGGCAGCAGGGGCGGCGCGCTCGCCACCAGGACGCCGCCGCGCACGGTGAGCGCAACCTGATCGTCGGCCACGAGAACCGCGCCGGCATCGATGAGGCGCAGGGCGAGGTCCGACTTGCCACTGCCGGAGGGGCCGAGCAGCAGCGCGCCCCGGTCCGCGACGGCGACGCAGGTGGCGTGAACGCGCACCGCGCTAGTCGGTCGGCAGGGTGAAGACGAAGCGGGCGCCGAGGATGGCAGTTTGGCCGTGGCCTTTGGGTCCGACGCGATTCTCGGCCCAGATGTGGCCGCCGTGGGCCTCGACGATCTGCTTGGAGATCGACAAGCCGAGGCCCGAGTGCAAGCCGAACGGCTCGCCTGGCGGACGCAGCGAATAGAAGCGGTCGAACACCGCGTCGAGCTTGTCGGGCGGCACACCGGGGCCGTCGTCCTCGACGGCCACTTCCACTTCCTTCTGCGCCCGGTTCAGCACAATGCGGATGGTGCCGCCGCGCGGGCTGAAGGAGATGGCGTTGGCGAGCAGGTTGCGCAGGACCTGGCCGATGCGGTCCTCGACGCAGCGCACAGGCACCGGGCCGTCGTTGGCGATCTGGAACGTCACGCCTGCCTTGGCCGCCGCTTCGGTCTCGCCGAGCACCTCGACCAGGGTGCGCACGATGAGCACGATGTCGACCGAGTGCGACTCGGAGCGGGCGAGCTCGGCGCCGAGGCGGCTGGCATCGGAGATGTCGTTGATGAGGCGCTCGAGGCGACGCACGTCGGCGTAGATGATCGCCACCAGCTTGGCGCGGCGCTCGGTGTCCTCGGTGCGCGGCAACAGCTCGATGGCGCTGCGGATGCTCGACAGCGGGTTGCGAATCTCGTGGGCGACATCGGCGGCGAACGCCTCGATGGCGTCCATGCGGCTGTACAGCGCGTCGGTCATCTCGCGCAGCGCGCCGGACAGGTCGCCGATTTCGTCCTTGCGCGCGGTGAAGTCGGGAATGTCGGTGCGGCGGCCCGAGCGCACACGGGCGCGATGCGCCGCGGTGGCCAGGCTCTGGATCGGGCGGGCGATGGTGCCGGACAGGTAGATCGACATCAGCACGGTGACGGCGAGCGCCAGACCGAACACCTGCAGGATGGCGACGCGCACGTCGCGCACCTTCTCCTCGATGTCGCCGCCCTCGACGGTGAGCATGAGCGCGCCGAGCACGCGCTTGAAGCGCTGCACCGGGATGGCGACGGAGACGAGCAGCTCACCATCGGAGAGCAGCCGCAGCGCCGTGCCGATCTCGCCCGACAGGGCTTGAATCACCTCGTCGTAGTCGGGGGCGAGCTGCACGGCGTTCTCGCGGTACGGCGGCAGGCGCTCGGGATTGAGCGGAGCCCGCAGGATGAACGCGTCGATGCCGCCGACGACGCGATCGAACCAAGACTCTTGGCCCGGCTCCGGCAGCCTCTGGGCGCGCACGGCGAGCGCCGCCGGACCCAAGCCCTGACTGTCGGCGACGAGAAAGCCTTCGGTGTCGAACAGGCGGGCACGCGACGCGCCGGTCGCGGCGAGGCGGCGCACCAGTTGGCGGGCGAGGTCGCGCTCGAAGTTGGGGCCATCGAGCGGCACGGCGCTTTCGCCGAGCGCGGCGGCGATGATGGCGCCTTCGGCGCGCAGGCTCTCGAACTTCGCTTCGACCAGGCCCTCGCGGTACTGGCCGAGGAACAGCGCGCCCCCCAACAGGATGCCGAGCGCCGGAATGTTGAGCGCCAGGATGCGGACGGTGAGGGGCGACGGCAGCCAGCGGCGCCGCACCCGCGTCGCGTCGACGTGCGCTTCGTCGACAGCGGCGCGCCCGGGCGCAGCATGCGCGCCGAAGTGCGGCGTCCGGCGAGTTTCGGTCTCAGCGACCATGGCGGTTCGTTACGAAAGCGCGCATCGCGTGCCTGATGCGCGTACCGCGCGACACGCGCACACGCTTCAGTCGGCGGCGCCGGCCGGCGCGCCTTGCTCGCTATAGCGGTAGCCGACGCCGTACAGCGTCTCGATGCTGGAGAACTCCGGATCGACCTCGCGGAACTTCTTGCGCAAGCGCTTGATGTGGCTGTCGATGGTGCGGTCGTCGACGTAGACGTTGTCGTCGTAGGCGATGTCCATCAACTGATCGCGGCTCTTGACGTGACCAGGGCGCTGGGCGAGCGCGCGCAGGATGAGGAACTCGGTGACCGTGAGCGCGACCTCACGGCCGCGCCAGATGCAGCGGTGGCGGATCGGATCGAGCATGAGGTCGCCGCGCACCAGCGGCTTCTCCGCCGCCTCCTCCGCACTGTCGGGGGCCGTCGAGACACGGCGCAGCACGGCGCGAATGCGCTCGACCAGCAGGCGCTGGGAGAACGGCTTCCGCACATAGTCGTCGGCGCCCATCTTGAGGCCGAGTGCCTCGTCGACTTCGTCGTCCTTGGAGGTGAGGAAGATCGCCGGCACGTCGGAGATGCGGCGCAGGCGGGAGAGCAGCTCCATGCCGTCGAGGCGCGGCATCTTGATGTCGAGCACGACGAGGTCGGCCGGCTTCGCAGTCAGCGAGCGCAGAGCCTCGGCCCCGTCCGTGAAGGTGCGAACCTTGAACCCCTCCGTTTCCAAGGCCATGGAGACCGAGGTCAGGATGTTCGAGTCGTCATCGACCAGCGCAATGGTGTGCGGCACGTTATCCCCCAGCAAGGCAGCCGGCTGGGTCTCGTCCCGTTGAGTATACACTAGGGCCTCCGGGAGGACGGCCGGCGTTGCGCCTTTGGCGTGCAGTACGCACGGGGCGCGCCGGTCCTTGCTAGCCGAACAGACATCAGCATGATGCCTGGAGATTTGGGCGCTTCGATGGCGAATTGCGAGCTCTCATGAACAACCCCGCACCCCTGGGCACTGGCACCGAAGTGCGCCGGCTGATGCGCGGCCGCGCCACCGCTACCCTGGCCACCCAGCTGGCGGGCAGCGGCTGGCCCTATGCATCACTGGTGCTGGTGGCGACCGCCGGCGACGGCGCGCCGCTGCTGCTGCTGTCGCGCCTGGCCGAGCACACCAAGAACATCGCCGGCGACGCGCGCGTGTCGCTGCTGTTCGACGGCACGGAGACGAGTCCGAGCCGCCTCGCCGGCAGCCGCGCCACCGTGCTGGGCCGCGCCATGCGCACGCCGGACAAGGGCGAGCTCGGGCGGTTCATCGCGCGCCACCCGGAGGCTGAGGCCTACGCGGGCTTCGCCGACTTCGGATTGTTCCGCATCGCGGTCGAACGCGCCCACCTGGTCGCGGGCTTCGGGCGCATCCACTGGGTGGACGAGCGCGAGATTCTGCTGCCGCCTTTGGCGGCCGCCGCGTTCGTGGCGGCCGAGGCCAAGATGCTCGGGATGCTCAACGACGACTCGGCCGTGCGCACCCAGCTGACGCGGAAGCTGGGGCCGGGAGAGTGGACGGTCTGCGGCATCGATTCCGAAGGCATCGACGTGCGCGCCGACACCGCAACCGCGCGTTTGACGTTCGCCGACGCGCTACCGGATCCGGGCGCGATCCGAGCGGCGCTGGACTCCGCAACGACCACTCCCGTCTAGCAGGTTCGCGGCGCTGGGGTCTGCCTGCCTCGTTTGAGGTATGCCCTTCGCACGGCCCCGCTCAGGTATGTGCCGTATGTGGTATCCCGTCACCAGGCCTTAGCCTAGCCGTACGTGGAACGAGGGGCTTTCGGGCTTAGGGGTACGAACATGTCGAGGACCGTGCCGTGGCACGCGCCATTGGAAGGCATCTATCACGACAACAGCGACTGCTGGGCCGGTCGCGGACTCGCGGGTAAGCAGCGCATCGACGGATCGGGCGGCAAGCGGCTGTGCGCCGAGTGCGCCAAGCTCGACCGGGCGGAGGCGTCCCTGCACCACGTCCAGTGGCGGGACGTCCGCCGCGCCATCGGGGAGTAGCGCTCCCCGCTACTCGATCCGCGCCGGGTCGATCAGGCGCCCGTACTGCGCGAAGCTCAGACGCTCCTCGTATTCCTGCGCCTCGACGTTGTGGTCGATGATGTGCAGGTGCGTCGCGTAGTACCAAAGCTTCAGCACCAGCAGGTCGCGCTCGGCACTGGGCTGCGTCTTCTCGACGATACGCAGCGCGGCGCGCCCATAGGGGTCGCCTTCGGGGTGGCGATAGAGCCCCGCCAACGCCACCGTCAGGGACATGTAGGCGTTGGCCGTGCGGATGTCGTCCTTGCCGTACGCGCGCTCGAGAATGCGCACGGCGCGCTCGGCCAGAGGCAGCGCCTGGCTGTGGGCGCGATCGGTCCACGGACGATTCACGGGCGTCCAATCGGCGCGGCACATGGCGTCGGCGAGGGCCGCCAGCCACCACCCCGCCTCGGGAGACTCGGGCCCAAACTCCTGCGCCGCGCCCTCGTAGCCGATGCGGTCGAGGCGCTCGGCCTCGGCCCAGGCGGTGTCGAAGAAGGCGGCGCGTGCCTGGACCGCCAGGGCATCAAGGTCCTGGGCGCGGGCCGGCGCGACGGTCAGACACAGCAGGGTGAGTACTAGGAGGAAAAAGCTGCGCATCGGGGCCCTGAGGCGAAGGGCGGCCACCTTTCCATACGGGGCGATGCAGCGTCCAGGAGAGACGGCCCGGCCAGCCCCCCCGTGGCTGGGTCTTGACCAGGGATTCCGTGGCTTTGGAGCCTTCAAGGGCGCGGCATGGATCGTGTATAGTCCCTGCCCCGGGGGTCCACGACACAGATGTCACTAGCCTCGCTTTTTGGCTTCCTCGCGTGCATCGCGATCATCTTCATCGTGATCATCGAGATCACGACGGATTTCGCGTCGTTCTTCCACATGTCCGGCATGCTGCTGGTGTTTGGCGGCACGCTGGCCTCGGCCTTCATGGGCTACGAGTTCCGCTACGTGATGCAGTCGCTGGGAGCCGTTGGCGGCGTGTTCATCCGTGGCAAGGCCAACCGCTCGATGCTGACGGTCGAGACCGGCAAGATCATTCGCTGGGGCTACCTGGTGAAGAAGAGCGGCCTGGTCGCGCTCGAAAAGGAGATCAAGGGCGCGAAGAACCAGGACCACTTCATGAACTACGGCATCGAGCTCGTCATCACCGGCTATTCCGGTGACGAGGTGCGCCAGATGCTCGGCGCCGCGTCGAACGGCGCGTTCAGCCGCGCGACCATCCCGGTCGAAATTCTCAAGTCGATGGCGGGCAACGGACCGGCGTTCGGAATGGTCGGCACGCTCGTCGGCCTCGTCGTCATGTTGCAGTCGTTGCAGAGCAACCCGGAAGGCATCGGCGAGGGCTTCGCCGTCGCCATTCTCGCGACGCTGTACGGCGTGATCAGCGCGCGCATGATCTTCATGCCCGCCGCGTCGAAGCTGATGCAGAAGGAATCGATCCTGCGCTTCCGCAACTTCCTGGTGTCGGAAGGGTTCGCCATGCTCGCGGACCAGAAGAGCCCGCGCTACATCCAGGACAAGATGAACAGCTACCTCGACCCGGCGATCCACTACCACATCGACCAGAAGAGTGGCGGCGGCAAGGGTAAGAAGGCCGCATGAGCGGCGGCGGCAGCGGCCCGCCCGACCCTCCGCATCAAGCGGAAGAAGAAGAGGGCTGGCTTCTCAGCTTCGCCGACCTGGTCGTCAACATGATGGCCTTGTTCCTGGTGCTGTACTCGCTCTCGGATCCGGACCCCGGCAAGTTCGAGACCGCGGCACAGTCGATCACCAAGGCGTTCACCACCCAGGAGAACGCGCCACCGCCGCCGACGCCGTTCCAGCAGCTGGTGAAGAACATGCAGCAGGAGCTGGCGGTAGAGGGCGTCGAGATGGACGCCGCGCAAGCGCAGGTGAACAAGCGCGGCTCGACCTTCGACTTCAAGACCGGCGACATGTTCGCCGTGGGCCAGGCCACCATCCTGACGGCGGCCGAGCCGCTCCTCGACCGCGTCGCGCAAAACCTGATCTTCCTCGGCGTAACGAACTATCGCATCGACGTCGAGGGCCACACCGACGACGTGCCGATCAACACGGCGGCCTTCCCATCCAACTGGGAACTGTCGAGCGCGCGCGCCTCGGCCGTGGCGCGCTTCCTGATCAGCCGCGGCGTCAAGGCGGATCGCATCACGGTGCTTGGCTATGCCGATACGAAGCCCAAGCTTCCCAACCGCGACCAAGCCGGCAACCCGCTGCCCGAGAATCGCGCCGAGAACCGGCGCGTGGTGATTCGCATCGAGCGGTAGCGCGGCGCCCGACCGGCCTCCTTATCCAAGCCGCCGCGCTCCAAGTCCGACCACACGTCGCGCCCACTCGGTCCCCGCAACCTTGCTCTTGAGTCGCGCGTCCGCGCTGACGACGCGCGCGTCGCGCTGCTCCGCCAGCGCCAGGTACAAACAGTCGTAGACCGGATGCGACAGTTCGCAGGCGATGGCAAACGCACGCGGCGCGAGGCTTGCCGAGCTCGCAAGCTCGGCAAAGAACCGTGGGAGAGACGTGACAGCCTCCGTGGCCTGCACAGGAAGCACCCGCCCGTCCCTCACGCCGCGCCACAGCGCGTTCGCCACCTCAACAACGATGAGATCTGGTGCAATCAGGTCTTCGGGAAGCGCCGGCACGCGCAGCGCGGCGTCCGATTGCAGCTCCTCGATGAACCATTTGAACGCGACGCTGGCATCAACGACGAGCGTCACCGGCGATCACGATCCTCGCGAATGAGGTCGGTGCTGTCTGTCTGCCGCGCGGCGGATGGCGTCATGGCGCGGATGTGATTGGCGACGGCGACGCGCTCCTCAGGAGAAAGCTTCGCCGCCTCGCTCAAGATCAGCCGCAACTCTTCCTCGAGCGAGCGTCCGTGGAGCCGCGCCTTGCGCTTCAGCGACTGGACGACCGCATCGTCGATATTGCGAACCAGCAACTGCGCCATGCTATCTATTTTGATAGCACCGTCGGGAAAGTCAACCGGCAGACCGAACCGCTAGAGTCTATGCGGTCACTGTCGCATGCTCGACGGTGGCGTGCAGATGCTCCGCCAGCTTGGGATCGAGCTTCAGGTGCTGCGCAAGCTGGGAGAGGTATGCGCGCTCGGACGGCTGGTCCACGTCCACCGCTAGCAACGACGCTGTGTAGATCTCGGCGGCTTCCTCGGGGTTGCGCGCGCCGCGCGCGACCGCGGCAACGTCGAGCGGGGCGCGCAGCTCGTCGATGACGAATGCCTTGTCGGCGGCGTCGAGGTTCATCTTGTCCATTTGGGCAAAGACGGTCTGCTGCTCGGCGGCGTCCATGTGACCGTCCGACTTGGCGGCGGCGATCATGGCGCGCAGCAGGTGCCGGCCGAGCGATTGCTGTTCGGGCACGCTGATGGGGTTGAACGGCGTGCCGCTGGGGGGCGGCTCGCCCCACGGCATGGCCGGAATCGCGGTGGCGCCCTGCCCGGCCTGCCACTTCTTGTAGCCTTGGTACGCGAGCATGCCGATGGCGGCCATGCCGCCGAGCTCGCCGATGCCCATGCCGCGGCGGCCGCGCCCGGCCCCCATGAGTAGCGCCGTGAGACCGGCGCCGATCGCGGCACTTCCGACGTCGCGCGAGCCGATATTGCCGACGCCGGCACGCTGGCCGAGCGCGTTGGCGCGCTGCTGCAGGCCTCCGACGGAGTTGGGACCGAGGAACTGATCGAGAAGGCGTTTGGCGTCGAACATGGCGGGTGGCTCCGAGGCGAGAGCCCCCTAGATGGGAACGCCCGCCGCCGTGTCCAAGGGTGCGCCTAGTGCGCCTCGCCCCAATTGTCGCCGGCGCCTGTCTCCACGGTCAGCGGCACGTCGAGGGCCGCCGACCCCTCCATCACCTTCTTGGCGAGCGCCTTGAGCGCTTCGACTTCGCCGTTGGGCGCCTCGAACAGGAGCTCGTCGTGCACCGAGAGCAGCATGCGCGACTTGAGGCGCGACTCGGCGAGGGCGCGGTGCATGCGCACCATGGCGCGCTTCAGAATGTCGGCCGCGGTGCCCTGCAGCGGCGCGTTGATGCTGGCGCGCTCGGAGAAGGAGCGCATGGAGTGGTTGCGATCGTGGATGCCGGGCATGTGCACGCGCCGGCCGAACAGCGTCACCACGTAGCCGTTGCGCTTGGCGAATTCCTTGGCGCTATCCATGTAGGCGCGGATGCCCGGGTAGCGCTCGAAGTACGCCTCGATGTAGCGGCCGGCGTCGCCGCGCGGAATGCCGAGCTGGCGGGCGAGACCGAACGCCGAGATGCCGTAGATGATGCCGAAGTTAATCGCCTTGGCGCGGTTGCGCGTGTCGCGGTCGAGTTGATCGAGCGGAATGCCGAAGACCTGGCTCGCGGTGAGGGCGTGGATATCGACGCCCTTGTGGAACGCCTCTTTCAGCGAATCGATCTTGGCGACGTGGGCCAAGAGCCGTAGCTCGATCTGCGAGTAGTCGGCGGAAACCAGCTTGTGGCCGCGGGGTGCGACGAAGGCGCGGCGGATGCGGCGCCCCTCCTCGGTGCGGATCGGAATGTTCTGCAGATTGGGCTCGGTCGACGCCAAGCGCCCGGTGGCGGCGCCGGCCATCAGGTACGACGTGTGGACGCGGCCGGTGACGCGGTCGATCTGATGACCGAGCGTGTCGGTGTAGGTGGACTTGAGCTTGGAGACGAGGCGCCAGTCGAGAATCTTCTGCGGCAGTTCGTGGCCTTCGGCGGCGAGGGCGTCGAGGACGTCGGCATCGGTGCTCCAGGCGCCGGTCTTGGTCTTGCGGCCGCCTTCGAGCTTCATGGTGTCGAAGAGGATTTCGCCGAGCTGCTTCGGGGAACCAATGTTGAATTCGCGGCCGGCGACGCGATAGACGTCGGCTTCGAGCGTCGTCATGCGCTTGCCGAAATCGGCGGAGAGTGCCGCGAGCGCCTCGGGGTCGATCCGCACGCCGGCCTGCTCCATGGCGAGCAGCACGGGGACGAGCGGACGCTCGATGGTCTCGTACACCGAGACCAGGCGTTCGCTGAGGATGCGGCGGCGCAAGCATTCCCGGCTCTGCAGCACGGTGTCGGCCAGGCCGGCGGCATACGGTGTGGCGCGATCGAGCGGCACCTGTTGGAAGGAGATCGCGGTCTTGCCGGAACCCACGATCTCCTTGCGCGGCGGCGGGCGCATGCCCAGCTCGCGCTCGCAGATGTCGCCGTGGCCGTGCTCGTCGCGGCCGCCGCCGAGAACGAAGGACATCAGCAGTGTGTCATCGACCGGCGACAGGGTCACGCCGTGACGCGCCAGGACCTTCATGGTGCGCTTGGCGTCGTAGAGAACCTTGAGGACCGAGGGGTCCTCGAACAGCGGCTTGAGGATGTCGAGGGCTTCGGCCAGGCCGAAGGCGTGCTCTTCGTCGGGGCCTTCGATGGCCAGCGAGGATTGCGAGCGCGCAACCGCGAGAGGCGCGTACCAGCCGATGCCGGGTTGCGCCGCGAGCGCGACGCCGACGATGTCGCCGCCGTTGTCGTCGGGCGGGTCGATCTCGACGTGCAGGCCGAGGATGCCGGTGCTGCGCGCCTCGTCCGCGAGAGCGGCCAGCGCGTCGAACGTCGTGAGAGTCGCGTAGCGCGTCGGCGGCGTGAGGCGCACGGCGGGACCGGCGAGCGGGGTCCCGCCGTAGGCGGGCGTACCGCCCGACGGCTCGCGCGGCGCGGGAACCGGAGCCGACTCGACGACGGCCGGTGACGGACTCTTGTCGGCTTTCGTTGCGGCAGTGTCCGTGCCGTAGCGGGCGCGCAGGCGCGTCGCCAGGTTGCTGAACTCGAGGTCTTCGAGGAACGGGAACAGGACCTTGGGGTCCGGCATGCGCACAGCGAGGTCGTCCACCGTGTGCGCGACGGGAACGTTCTCGTCGAGAGCCACCAGCTTGCGGCTGATGCGCGCCTTGTCGGCGTTGGCCATCACCGCTTCGCGGCGCTTGGGCTGCTTGATCTCGCTGGCGTGCTCCAGCAACGACTCGAGATTGCCGTAGGCGGTCAGAAGCTCGGCCGCGGTCTTCGGGCCGACGCCGGGAATGCCGGGCACGTTGTCGGAAGTATCGCCGGTAAGCGCCAGGAGATCGGCGAGCAGGGCGGGCGCGACGCCGAACTTCTCCTTCACCTCGGCCTCGCCGATGGCGCGATCCTTGAGGGGATCGTGCATGCGCACGCCGGGACGGATGAGCTGCATCATGTCCTTGTCGGACGAGACGATCACCACGTCGGTGCCGGCCTCGCGCGCGAGGCGTGCGTAGGTGGCGATAATGTCGTCGGCCTCGAAGCCTTCCTGCTCGATGCACGGCAGGTTGAATGCGCGCACCGCGTCGCGGATCAGCTTGAACTGCGGCACCAAGTCATCGGGCGGCGGCGGGCGCTGCGCCTTGTAGGCGGGATAGAGCTCGGAGCGGAAGGTCTTGCGGCCGGCGTCGAACAGCACGGCGAGGTGGCCCGCTCCGCCCTGCGCCTCGATGTCGGCGAGAAGCTTCGCCAGCATGTTGCAGAAGCCGTACACCGCGCCTGTCGGAGTGCCGTCGCGCTTGCGCGTCAACGGCGGCAGGGCGTGATAGGCGCGGAAGATGTAGCCGGAGCCGTCAACCAGGTAGAGCGGGGTCGCGGCGGGCGCAGCGGGCTTGGACATGCGGGCAGATATATACCGCGACCGGCAGGTGCCGGCCTGCGCGGCGACGAACTGTTCCGACTGAGCTTGCGGGGCTGGTATGATCAGGCTCCTGCAACCTGAGGGGGGACGCTATGCAGTCGAAACTCATCGCCGCCACGATGATGGTGGTCGGTATGACTCTTTCCGCGGCGTACGCCGCAGATCCGGCGCCGAACGGGATCGCCTATCCGACCGGCTGGCAGAACTGGCAGATCGTCGCGCCCAGCTACCGGACCGACAACAACACCATTCGCGTGGTCATCGGCAACGATATCGCCGTTGCCGCGGCCCGCGCTGGCAACACCAACCCGTGGCCGAACGGAGCCATCCTGGGCAAGGTCGTGTGGCGCGAGGGCGAGGTGCCCGGCTGGCCGACCGCCAAGGGCCCGGGGGCTTTCGTCCACGCCGAGTTTATGTTCAAGGACACCCAGAAGTATGCGGCGACGCGCGGCTGGGGATGGGCGCGCTGGTTGGCAGCGGAGCAGCGGCCGTACGGCGCCAACGCCGAATTCTCCCAGGAGTGCGTGACATGTCACACACCGGTCGCCAACCGCGACCACGTGTTCACGGCACCGGCGGTGCTGCCGAAGTAGACTCGCGTTCGCGCCGTGCCGCCCCGAACTAGGGCGTGGGCGGGCCCTTGGGCTGGCCTTTTGGCTGGCCTTGCGGTACGCCGCCCGCGGGGCCGCCCGGCATGGGAGGCAGCGGCTGCTGACCGGGGCCGAACGTCTGCGGCGGGCCGATGGGGGCGCCGGGGGGCATTGCGCCCGCGGGCGCGCCAGGCGGCATCGCCGGACGATTGGCCTGCTCGCAGGCCTGGTCGGCGGTCTTGTAGAACATCCGGTACTGGCCGTTGTCCAAGCGCACGACCGACGGATCGGCGGCGAAGCCGGGGTGATTGAGGCGCGTGCCTAGCTCGTCGCGCCACGTGCGGCCGCCGTCGGTGGAGATGCGGCTGACCATGCCGGGCGGCACCCCATTGCCGCCGGAGCCGTTGAAGAACAGGCGCACGCTGCCGTTCGGCAGCACGAGCAGCTCGGGGATGCCGCCGTTGGCGAGCGTCGCGACGGTCTCGAAGCGGGTGCCGTCGGTCGAGCGCGCGACCACCATCTGCTGCTGCTGGGCGCGCGCCACCGCGAGCAGCCAGGAGCCGTCCGGCAGTACCACGACGGACGGGTCGGTGCCGCCTTCGATCTCGAACACCTTGCCCTCGACGGTGAAGCGCACGCCGTCGGTGGAGATCGCCGAGTAGAACGGCGCGATCGGCGACGGCGCCGCGCCGCCGACGAACGAACCCTTGTAGTAGAAGAGACGGATGCGCCCGTCGGGCAGGTTGACCGCGTCGGGATCGACGGCGTTGCCGTCGAAGACTCCGTCGAGCAGCACCTTCTCGCCGCGCTCCCAGCGATTGCCGGACGGCTTGCCCAGGAAGATGCCGTGGTCGTCGCCGCCGGTGACGTAGTAGACGCCGAGCGTGCCGCCCGGGAGGCGCACGCCATCGGGCACCGAGGCGCGCACGAGGATCTCGCCCTCGGCGTTAAAGGCCATGCCGTCGCGGCTGAGCGCGGTGTGGGTCTGGTGGCAGTTGGGACCGCCGGCGGCAGCCTGCTGCATTTGCGCGTTGGGCTGGGCGGGCGGCGGCATCCCCGGCATGGGCGGCGCCTGTTGCGCCAGCGCGACGAAGGCCACGCCCGTGGCGAGCAGCGCGGCGAGAGTGGCGCCGCGCATCATGGCGCGGCGGCCGGAGCGGCCAGGTCGGCGAGCTTCTTGTCCACCTTGGCGCGCCAGCGCTTGGAGAGCGCCGATTCGGCGGAGAGCTTGCGCAGCGTTGCGGTGGTGCCCGCGTCGCCCTCGATGATGTCGACGGCGTCGGGAATCGTCACGCTGCCGGTGCGCTCGCGAAGAAACTCGTCGCCCGCGTGCACCGTGCCTTCCTTGAGCACGCGCAGGTACATGCCGGTGCGGCGGCTCTTGAGGAAGCGATCGGGGAAATGCTTGTCACCGACGCGCACGCCGAGCGTGTCGCAGGGCAGGCGCGGCTGCGTCACCTCGAGCAGCGCCGAGCCGGCGCGATAGACGTCGCCGATGCGCACGTCCTGTTCGTGCAGCGCCGCGACGGTGAGGTTCTCGCCGAAGAAGCCGGGCGCCAGGTCGTCGCGCCCTTCCTCGCGCCGCCAGGCGGCGTAGTGATCGGCCGAGTACGCGTACACCGCGTTGTCGGGGCCGCCGTGCACCTTCTGGTTGCCCTGGGCATCGCCGATGACGCCGGCGAAGGTGACGTTGACGGGGCCGGAGACGGGCGACTTCAGGATGCCGGATAGATACGGCTGTCCGCGGCGATTCAGCATCTCGCTGAGGCCGCCAACGTTGACGGAAACAATACGCATGCTGGGGGACCTAGTGGCCGGACGCGGCCTTGGCGCCGGGTTTCAACACGAAGCGGCGGTCGCAGTACGGGCAGTCGACCCCGTCGCCCGCGCCCATGGTGAGATACACCCGCGGATGGCCGCCGAGGCCATTGCCGTCGCAGATGACCTTGGTCGAGTCCGACTGGACGATCTCGGGGGCGTCGGTGGTGGTGGTGGTCGCGGTCATGAGGGGGCGGATGATAGCGCCCGGGACTTGGCCCGTCACCGCAGGCGTATGCGGCAGTTTGCGCGGCTTCCTGGGCAGAGTATGGTGACCCCATCGCGCGCCCGTAGCTCAGTGGATTAGAGCACTGGCCTCCGAAGCCAGGGGTCGCAGGTTCGAATCCTGCCGGGCGCGCCACTCCTCACAAGACATGATGCTTGCGATAGACGTCGTCTATTCGAAGTGGCGTCACTCCCGGCGGGAGGGGCTCGATGCTACCCCGGCCGGAATCGACAACGGCCCATCGAAAAATCGATGGGCCGAGAAGCCGCAGAAATCCTAGGTCTGGCAGGAATGGATACGGTCCCCTCCCCCTCCCAAGAGAGGGGACCGTTCCAAGCCGTTAGGCGGCGCGGCGCGGACGGTTGCCGCGGCCGCGGCCACGCTGCTGTTGCGGACGGCGCTGCTGCTGGCGCGGACGCTCCGCCTGCTCGCCGGCCACCGGCTCGCGATGGTGGTCGCCCATGGCGACAACCAGCGGCGTCTTGGTGAGCCGTTCGATCTGCCGCAGCTGACCACGCTCGGAGTGGTCGCAGAACGTCAGCGCGATGCCGGCGGCGCCGTTGCGCGCCGTGCGGCCGATGCGGTGGACGTAGGCTTCCGGCTCCATCGGCAGGTCGAAGTTGATGACGTGAGACACGTCGATCACGTCGATGCCGCGGGCGGCGATGTCGGTGGCGACGAGCACGCGCGCCTGGCCCGCCTTGAACTCGCCGAGCGCACGCTGGCGCTGACCCTGGCTCTTGTTGCCATGGATCGCGGCGGACTTTACGCCGCCCTTGTCGAGGTGCTGGGCGACGCGATCGGCGCCGTGCTTGGTGCGCGTGAAGACAATGACGCGCGACATCTCGGGAGCCTGCAACAGCTCCATCAGCAGCGTGCGCTTCGACGCCATATCGACGAAGTAGACGCGCTGGTCGATCTTGTCGACGGTGACCTGGGCGGGCGTCACCGACACCTGCACGGGATCACGCAGCAGTTCGCGGGCGAGGCCGGCGATCTCGTTCGGCATGGTGGCCGAGAAGAGCGCCGACTGACGCTCCTTGGGCAGCTTGGCGACGATCTTACGGATGTCGCGGATGAAGCCCATGTCGAGCATGCGGTCGGCCTCGTCGAGCACGAAGAACTCGACGCGATCGAGACGGGCCATGCCCTGCTCCATCAAGTCGAGCAGACGGCCCGGCGTGGCGATGAGGATGTCGACGCCCTGGTTCAGGATTTTTGCCTGGCCGCCGATGCCGACGCCGCCCATCACCACCGCGACACGCTGGTGCGTGAAGCGGCCGAGAGTGCGGGTCGATTCGGCGATCTGCAGCGCGAGTTCGCGCGTCGGCGCGAGCACCAGGGCGCGCGGCATGCGCGGCGTCGGGCGCGTCGTGTGCTTGGCGATGCGTTGCAGCATCGGCAGCGCGAAGGCAGCGGTCTTGCCGGTGCCGGTCTGCGCCAGACCGATGACGTCGCGGCCGCCGGTGAGCGGCGGGATAGCTTGCGACTGGATGGGAGTGGGCGTGGTGAAGTTGGCGGCAGTAAGAGCACGCATCAGCGTCTCGGCCAAGCCGAGCGCTTCAAAGTTATTCTCGTTCAAGTGGACAGATTCTTTCTGTGGCCCAGCAAAACCTGCTTGGGCATTTGGCCGGTCCGCGCGCATCGGGGCCTGGCCGTATTACTCTTTAGGGAACTCGGGACGAGGCTTCCAGGGACTGGAGCCACGCGCGATCGTCGAGGTACCTACTCGTACCCCATCTATCGCAAGACGCGCCCTCACCAGCGGCGAGTTGGCGCGTCAGGACCGGAGTACGAGGGGTATATGCGGCGATCTGCCGCGAAAGTCAAGGACTTGGCCTGGGGACTACTGCGGCGGTGAATGGATGGCGCTCGTAGCGCCACACCGTGGCGGGCGGAACGTTGCGCCAAACCCGGTCGATGGCACGGCCGCGCAGGCCGAGATTCGAGAGCATCCGATCGGGCAGCGGCGACACCGGACCGTAGGTGAACTGCAGCAGGAATCCTTCGGGCCCGAGGCAGCGGAACGCCGAGCCGAGGATGCGCCGGCGCGTCAGCAGCGGCATCGACAGGAGCGGCAGGCTGGAGACGACTCCCCCCACCGCTTCGACGCCCATCTGCGCCAATACGCGATCGGCGTGCGCGGCATCGCCAAGCACCACCCGCACCTGCGGGAATCGCTGCTCCAAGTGACGGTGCAGCTGCACGTCGCGCTCGAAGACGATCAGATCGTTCGGGTCGAGGCCGCACTCCAGCAGAGCTTCGGTAACGGTGCCGGTGCCGCCGCCGAGCTCGAGGATGGGAGTCTTGTAGGCTTTGGCGGCGGGCTCGGCCATTGCCAACGCGAGGGTTCGCCCGCTGGGCACGACGCTGCCCATGCCGCGCGGATCGCGCAGCCAGCGGGCAAAGAACATCGCGTCGTGTCTCATCCCCGGGGGTCCGATCCTGCCTAGAAGCGATAACGGGCGCCGACTAGGAAGTTGTGGCTCGCGACCGCGGTTTCAAATGTATTGCCGGCCGCGTCGGTGAACTCCGGCGCAAGCGTCGCAAAATAGCGGTAGGACGTGTCGAGCGACCAGCGCTGGTTTAGCGGCAAGTCCGCGCCGAATCCCAACTGATAGGCGATGACGAGATCGTCGCCGGTGGTGGCAACGATGCCCGGCGCATCGACGGCGTCGAGCTTGTGCTGGGCCAGGCCGGCGCCGCCCAACAGGTACGGATTGAAGCGCCAGCCGAAGTTCGTGTTCCACACGACGTTGGCGAGCAGCGCCACGTTGGAAACGGTGCCCGTCGCCGAGGCGGGCGCTCCGCCCGCCGGCGTGATGGTCGAAAGACCGAACGTGCGCATCGAGAACTCGCCTTCGTAGGCGAGGTTGGCATTGCGCCGGTTGCCGATCGCGAACGCCAGGACCGGACCGACGTCGTAGGCAGACTGGTTGGAGACGGCGGCGCCCGTGGTGGTCGCCTCGCTGAGGGTGGCGGCGCCGACGGCGCCCGACATGTACCAGCGGCTCGGCTCGGCTGCGGCGGCGAGGGCGAGACCCGGCGGGATCGCACGCGCGGCAGGCGCCGGCGCCTGGACGATCTGCACCGGCACCGGTGCCGGCGCGGCCAGGACGGCAGTGGGAGGCGCGGTAACGGGCGCGGGTGCCGGCGCGAGCCGGGCCTGCGGCGCGGTCGCGGCGGGCGGCGGCGGGATGGCCTGGCCGTAGAAGCGCTGCGCGAACGGATCCGGCTGACCCAGTACCTGGCGGAAATCGTAGAGCTGGCCCTGCGTCGCGGGCGGTTGCACCGGAGCGACCGGTCCTTGCAGCAGTCCCCAAAAGCGGTCGGCGAACGCATCGCGCGCTTGGAGCAGTGGGGCGACGTTGTAGGCTGTGGGATTGGCGGACGCGGCCGCCGCGACAACAACATTGGCGGCGGCACCGGCGAGAGCCGCAACAAAGCTACGCTGCATGGAAGACCCCCCGGAACTCGTACTGCGGCCAGGATACTCCCGCACGCCCGGCGAGTCGCGGGCGTCCCTGACGAGGGCTTGACCGGAGCTGGGATTCGGGGCGATCCTGTTTTGTTCTCATCGCGGAGGGGCTCGCGCCATGTCGGGTTTGTGGGGACGGATGCTCGTGGCGGCGCTGGCGATGTCGGTCGCAGCCTGCGCACCCACCACGGCGCCGGAGCCGGGCGCGGCACGGCTTGCCAACGCATCCCCCGCCGCCGTTGCGGTTGCCGCCCCGTCGCCGCTCGCGACGGTGCGCTGGCCGGCGCCGCCGAGCGAGTGGCGAACGATCCAGACTGCGCTGCAGCAGGCCCGCACCGTGCCCGGGACCGAGAACGAGGTGCGCGCCCTCGAAGCGCAGATGCGCGCAGGCGCGGCGGATGCATTTGCGCGCTACGCGCTGCTCACCGAGCCGAACTTCTTTTCCTCGTATCCCGTCGCGCTCGACGTCGCGCAGTTCCACCGGGACAACGCCGACGCCGCAGCCCGTTATGTGGCGTTCGCGACCAGCGCGGAGCTCGCTGAAGTGCATGCGCGCTACCGCGACCACCTGCCGAACGCGGCGCGCACCGAGCTGGTCACGCGCCACGCGGCGCTGGCGGCGGCCGAGATCGCGGCGGCGCGACAGCGCGGCACGGTTGCTGCGGCGCGTGCCAACGGCGAAGTGCAGGCGAAGGCGCGCGCCGCGGGGTTGCCCATGGGCGCCAGCGCGGCCGCGCCGCTGACGTTGGTCGACTTGATCGCCACGGCGCCCACCCAGCGCGGTGGCTTCCCGATGGCGCTTGCTGCCAACGATGGGTTCCCCGCCGAGCGCGCGTCCCTCGACCTTGCCTTGAGCACACCCGGCAACGGACTGCTGGTCGTCGTTGCTCCCGGCGCGGCGCGCGTCACTCGCACAGCGAGCAATCGCGAAGCCATTGACTCGGAATACAAAGCCGGCGTCCGCACGGTTCCCAACATCGAGTTTCAGATCGCCGAGGTGAACCTTCTGCGCGCGCGTCAGGCCGTGGAGCGTGAGGAGGTCGGGCAGGCGCGTCTGATCAATCTGCTCGGCGCGTTCGCGCCGACGACCGAAGGACTGGCGAAGGCGCGCAAGGAGTACGACGACGCACTCCTCACCCTAGGCCGCACACCGCAGCAGGTCGATGAGCCGGTGTGGCGCTCGTATCGCTTCTGGCGCGGCACGATCGGCGTCCAGAAGGCAGGGATGGTGGCGTTCCACGTGCTCGACCGGGCGGGCAACGCGTACTTCACGGGCGCACTGGACCTGCGCGAGTCGCGCGACTTCCGCCTGGTCTACGACCTGCACGCCGACGATCGCAACCGAACGCAGCATCTGGCCGGCACTGGCACCGAGCGCGACGTCACGGCGTTCGAGGATGCGGTCGTGACCGTCAGACTTGCCGACGTCCTGCGCGCCGCGGAAGCCATGACGCCCCGGCCCATGCCCAGCGCAGCAGAGTTGCGGGCGGCCTTGACCGCAGCGCCGGCCGTGGCGAACACCGCCGCCCCGCGCGCGGCAGCACCGGCCACGGGCGACCGGCGGTTCGGCAGCGTCGTGGCCATCGAGACGCCGACCGGGTCGGGTAGCGGATTCTATGTGGCGCCGGACCTCGTGCTGACGAACTTCCACGTCATCGAAGGAAGCCGCCTGGTGACCGTGAAGCAGCTCTCGGGCGCCGACAGCGTCGGCCGCGTCATCGCCGAGGATTCGTTACGCGATCTCGCCTTGGTGGCGGTGCAGACGCGCGGAGAACCCGTGCTGTTCCGCAGCGAGGCGGCGCTGCCGGTGGGCGCCACGGTCGAGGCGATCGGGCATCCCAAGGGGCTCGACTATTCGCTCACCCGCGGCGTCGTCAGCGCCGTGCGCGACATGGAAGCGGCGGGCGTCACCGCCGGTCCCAGGGTCCGCTACCTGCAGACCGACACGGCGATCAATCCCGGCAACTCTGGCGGACCGCTGTTCCTCGGCGACCGCGTCGTCGGCGTCAACACCTGGGGCCTGCGCGAGACCCAAGGGTTGAACTTCGCCATCCACTACGCCGAGGTGTTCGACTTCCTGCGGCGCAACCAGGTCGAGCCGCGCATCTAGCAGTCGTGCCGAAGGCGCGCTGCGCGCGCCTAGCGCGTGTTCCGCGCGCCGTGCCAGCGGCGCACGAGATCGAGGTCGATATGCTTGCGTCCGGCGAAATCGCCGCTGACGATCTTCACCGGCTCGTTCGGCTCGCCGAAGGTGTCGGCAACGGCGAGCGCTCCCGGGAACTCTTGGTCGTCGGTGTAGCTGGAGTACGTAATGACGCACGGGATGCCTGCCGCCTGTGCGGAGAACAGACCGTTGCGCGAGTCCTCGAGCGCCACGCAGTCGCGCGGGTCGGGCCCAAGTTTCTCGATCGTCCAATTGTAGATGTCGGGGGCGGGCTTCTTCTTGGGCACGATGTTGCCGGCGCCTACGGCATCGAACCAATCCATGCGCACGCCCTCGGCGCAGTTGTTGAGCAACGCCTCGACGTTGGGCGCGCTCGTCGTGGTGGCGATAGCGAGACGCACGCCGGCGGCGCGCGCTTCGCGCATCAGCCGCGCGACGCCCGGGCGCAGCGGCACTTCGCCGTTCTCGATGGCGGCGACGTAGGTCGCGGTCTTGGCCTTGTGCAGCTTCTTGACGATGTCGATGAACTCCCCTTCGGGGAGGGCTCCCGGGCGATCGGTGCGCAGGTAGTGCGTGATGCGCTCGACGCCGCCGGTGGTCTTGAGGAGCTCGCGGTACTTGTCCTGGCTCCACTCCCAGTCGTAGCCGTGCGCCTTGAACGTACGGTTGAAGGCGTGGCGGTGGGCTTCTTCGGTCTCGGCGAGGGTGCCGTCGACGTCCCAGATCAGTGCTTGCAAGCTCATTTCACTCAACTCTTCAGGTCAGGCGGGCGCGGAAGATACACTGAACGGCGTCATGGATGAATCGCTGCCGTTCCCCAATGACGAGGCGCCGCTGTCGCCGGACGGCATGGCCCTGGCGCGCGGCGTGGCGCGACTGTTCCACGACATGGGCTACTGCGCGCTACTGGAGTTTCCCCTCGGCATCGGCCGGCGGGTGGACGTGGCGGGCCTGCGCCGGGACGGCACCGTCGCCATCGCCGAGGTCAAGTCGAGCCTGGCCGACTTCCGCGCCGACAAGAAGTGGACCGAGTACCTCGGTTTCTGCGACGTCTTCTACTTCGCCGTGCCGGAGACGTTCCCGCGCGACGTGCTGCCGGCCGATACCGGGCTGATCATCGCCGATCGCTTTGGCGGTCAAGTGCTGCGCGCTGCTCCCAGCACGCTCCCGATCGCCGCAGCGCGCCGCAAGGCGCTGACCTTGCGCTTCGCCCGCGCCGCCGCGTTCCGCCTCAGCAGCACCTATGACCCGAGCCTGCCGCTGGTGCAGGACGTCGAGTTCTAAGCTCAGCGATAGGGGTGGTTGGTCGCCAGGAAGTCCTGAACGTACCGGCGCACGCCATCCTCCAGCGACGTGAACGGGCGCGTGTAGCCTGCGTCGCGCAGCCGCCGCATGGGCGCCTCGGTGAAGTACTGGTAGCGCTCGCGGATCGCGGCGGGCGTGTCGATGAACTCGATGTTCGCCTTGCGTCCGGATGCCGCGAACACCGCATGGGCGAGATCCTTGAACGAGCGCGCCTTGCCCGAGCCGAGATTGAACAGGCCGGACACCTCCGGGTGGTCGAGGAACCACAGCACGACGTCGACGGCGTCATCGACGTAGACAAAGTCGCGCGCCTGGTCGCCATCGGCAACCCCGGCGCGGTGCGAGCGGAACAGCACCACCGGCTTGGCGGCCACCGCGGTGCCCCACGCCTGGTGCACGACACTGCGCTGGCTGCCCTTGTGGTACTCGTTCGGGCCGTAGACGTTGAAGAACTTGAAGCCGGCCCACTGGCGCGGACGGCCGGCGCCTTCCGCCAACAGACGCACGACGCGACGGTCGAACATGTGCTTCGACCATCCGTAGGCGTTGAGCGGCCGCAGCTTGGCGAGCGCGCCCGGCGACGAATCGTCGTCGAAGCCTTCGGCGCCGTCGCCGTAGGTCGCCGCCGAAGACGCGTAGAGAAAGCGTGCGCCGTTGTCGGTGCACCAGTCCCACAGCGCCACGCTCAGCAAGTAGTTGTTCTCGAGCAGCAGGCCGACATCGGTCTCGGTGGTCGAGCTGATGGCGCCCATGTGGATGATTGCGTCGATGGATGCAGCGTTGGCGCGCAGAAAATCGAACAGGCGCTCGGGCGGCACCGTGGCGGCGAGCGTGCGGCTTGCGACGTTCTGCCAGCGCTCGTCGCCGGGCAGGCGGTCGCAGACGACGATGCCGGTGTGCCCGCGCGCTTCCAGCGCGGCAACGATGTTGGAGCCGATGAAGCCGGCGCCGCCGGTGACGACGATCATGGCGCCGGCTTAGGAGCGGCGCTGGGACGCGCCGATGCGCGACACGATGTTGGTGGAGCTGGCGCCCGGCACGAGCGTCGCAAGGACGACGCGGCCGCCGTAGGACTGCACGAAGTCGGAGCCCACGACGGTGGCGACGGTGTAGTCGGCGCCCTTGACCAGCACATCCGGGCGCAGCGTCTCGATGAGACGGAGCGGTGTGTCGTCGTCGAACGGCACGACCAGATCGACGGCGGTGAACGACGCCAGCACCGTGGCGCGCGCGGCCTCGTCCAGGATCGGGCGGGACTCGCCCTTCAGCCGCCGCACCGAGGCGTCGGTGTTGAGGCCGACGACGAGGCGCGAGGCGGCGGCGCGCGCCTGGTTGAGCAGCGAAACGTGGCCGGGGTGGACGAGATCGAAGCAGCCGTTCGTGAACGCAATCGTCTCGCCATTACGGCGCCAGCGCTGCACGCGCTCGAGCGCCCCGGCGAGGTCGACGATCTTGTCGTCGGCGGCCAACAGGTCGCGCGCGTAAAGCGCCTCGAGGACTTCCGTGTGGCTGGCGACCGCGGTACCGACCTTCCCCACGACGATGCCGGCGGCGACATTGGCGAGTTCGGCGGCCTGGACGAGTGTCGCGCCGGTAGCGAGCGCCGCGGCGAGCGTCGCGACGACGGTGTCGCCGGCGCCGGATACGTCGAAGACTTCGCGCGCGCGCACGCGCAGATGCACCGGCGGGTGGCCGCGCTCGACAACGGTCATGCCGTCCTTGCCGCGCGTGGCGATGATGGCGCGCACGTCGGCCTGGGTCAGGGCGGCGGTGGCAGCGGCCACCACGGCGTCGTCGCTGGTCATCGGCATGCCGGTGGCGGCGGCCAGCTCGCTGGCGTTGGGAGTGAGGACGGCGGCGCCCGCGTAGCGGCGGAAGTCCTTGCCCTTGGGATCGACGAGGACGGGCGCGTTCGCCCTGCGCGCCTGGTCGATGGCACGCCCAATGACCGCAGCGCTCACGACTCCCTTGGCGTAATCGGAGAGGACGATGGCGCCAGCGCCCTTGGCTCCGGCGTCCACGGCGGCGAGCAATGCCTTGGCGGCGTCGGCGCCGGGGTTGGCGGCGACCTCGCGATCGGCGCGCAGGAGCTGCTGGCTGCCGCCGAAGAAGCGCGTCTTCTCGGTGGTGACGCGGCCCCTCTCGACCACGAGATGCGGCTCTAGGCCCTTCAGCGCGGCGATCTGGTCGTGCAGCGCGCGCCCCGTCGCGTCGTCACCGCATAGGCCGACGAGGCTGGCGGCCGCGCCGAGCGCGGCAACGTTGCGCGCGACGTTGCCGGCGCCGCCGACCATCGCGGTCTCGGATTGGATGCGCACGACCGGGATGGGCGCCTCGGGCGATATGCGCTCGACCGCGCCCGACACGAAGCGGTCGAGCATCACGTCGCCGACCACCAGCACGCGCGCGCGCGGCAGTGCTTCGAGCACGCCGGCGAGCGCGGACGGGTCGGTCATCGCAGGCTCAGACGAGGCCGAGCGCGCGTTCCACCGCGCCGCACATCACCTGGCCGAGGAATATGTGCATCTCCTGGATGCGCGCGGAATTGGTGCTGGGCACGACGAGCAGCGGATCGGCGAGGCCGATCATCTTGCCGCCGGTGCCGCCGGCGAGGCCGACCGGCGTGATGCCGATGTCCTTCGCCGCCTGCAACGCCAGGATGACGTTCTGCGAGTTGCCGGATGTCGAGATGCCGAAGGCGACGTCGCCCTTGCGGCCGATCGCCTGCAGCTGGCGGACGAACACATGCTCCGGGCCGAAGTCGTTGACGGTCGCGGTGATCACCGAGGTGTCGGTGGTGAGCGCGACGGCGCCGAGCGGCTTGCGGTCCTTGGAGTACTTCACCACCAGCTCGGCGGCGAGGTGCTGGGCGTCGCCGGCGCTGCCGCCATTGCCGAAGAACATCACCTTGCCGCCCTTGGCGAGCGAGTCGGTGACGACCTTCACCATGCGGTCGAACGGTTCGGCGACCTTGGCGAGTACCGCCGTCGTGACGGCGACGTGCTCGGCATGCTCGTTCTTCAGATAGGCGCTCGCGTCGAAGGAAGTCACGTGGCCCGCCCCTTTTTTCCGTGATGAAGTCTTCGGATGCCTTCCTGTGCTTGAAGAATTCGACCTGGGCAAGACGTTTCTTGAACGATCACGTACTGAGAATACGCCGGGTCGCGCCCGACAGCACGACCGCCGACAGGTGGCCCGAAGAGAAGGCGCCGGTATCCAGGCCGATCCGGTTCGCAGCCAGCACCGGCTGGCGGGTAGGCGTGTGGCCGTGCACCACGACCTTGCCGAATTCGGCGTCCGAGGTGAGGAACTCATCGCGGATCCACAGGAGGTCTGCCGGGTCCTGGTCGGCGATGGCGACGCCGGGGCGCACCCCGGCGTGGACGAAGGCGTAGTCGCCGATCACCTCGTGCATGCGGAGCGTGCGCAAGAAGTCGTAGTGCGCGGTGGGCAGCGCCGCGCGGAAGCGATCGCGCAGCGACGGCAGGTCGGACTCGGTATCAGCGCCATAGCTGCGCAGCGTCTCTTTGCCTCCGTTCCAAAGCCAGTGGCCTCCGGACTCGGGACGTTCGAGAAACGTCAGCAGCATGTCCTCATGATTGCCGGACAGGTGACAGGCAGAGAAGCCGGCAGGCGCCTCGGCGAGCAGCATGTCGATCACGCCCTTCGAGTCGGGGCCGCGATCGACATAGTCGCCGAGAAAGACGATGCGCCGTTGCGGCCCCGCCGGCGCGCGCGCCGCGTCCTCCTGGATCATGTCCAGAAGGATGCGCAACAGGTCGGCACGGCCGTGGATGTCGCCGACCGCGTAGACCCGCAGGTGATCGGGAACACGGGGCGCGGCGGTCACGTTGGCGCTACTCGCGCGGCGAGTGCTTGGCGAGAATGCGCTGCAGCGTGCGGCGGTGCATGTTGAGACGGCGCGCCGTCTCGGAGACGTTGCGGTCGCACAGCTCGTAGACGCGGTTGATGTGCTCCCAGCGCACGCGGTCGGCGGACATCGGCCGCTCGGGCGGCGGCGCCTTGCCGTCGGCGCCAGCGAGCAGCGCCGCCTCGACTTCGTCGGCGTCGGCCGGCTTGGCGAGGTAGTCGACCGCGCCGGCCTTCACCGCCATGACGGTCGAAGCGATGTTGCCGTATCCGGTCAGAATGACGATGCGCATGTCAGGGCGCGCTTCGCGCAGCTTGGGCACGACGTCGAGGCCGTAGCCGTCGATCAGGCGCAGATCGACCACGGCGAACTCCGGCGGCGACAAGCGCACCGCCGTGAGGGCCTCGGCGACGCCGGCGGCCGTCTCGACGTGATAGCCGCGCGCGCGCATGGCCTGAGCGAGGCGGGTGCGCAGCGGCTCGTCGTCATCGACAATGAGGAGCGTGCGCTGGCCGCTGGCCGGTTTGAGCGCGGCCGCCGAGGCCGCGGATACGGGCGACTGGTTCATGCTTTCGTCTCCGTGAACAGGGCGGCGTGGGGCCAGATCATCTCGAACTGCGCGCCACCGGTCGTGCGATTGGAAATGTTGAGCTCGGCGCCGGTGCGCTCAAGCAGCGTCTTGGCGATGAATACGCCAAGACCCAACCCCTCGCCATCCTGGCGTGAGGAAACGTAGGGCTCGCCGAGGGCGCCGAGCACGTCGTGGGGCATGCCGGGGCCGTCGTCGAGCACCTGCACCCGCACGTCTTTTTCGCGCAGATCGGCGCGGACCTCGACCTTGGTGCGGGCGAAGTCGACGGCATTCTCGATGAGGTTGGTGAGGCCCTGGACGATCTCAGGCCGGCGCGCCACCTCGGGCGGGCCTTCGGGGGCGACGATGGCGACCTCGATGCCCTCACGGTGATGCGGCCCCGCCGCTTCGCGCAGCAGCGACGCGAGGCTCATGCGATGCAGCGAATGCTCCGACACGCCCTCCGGGCGCTGGGCGATGCGGCCGAGGATCTCGCGGCAGCGGCGCACCTCGCGGCCGATCAGGTCGGCGTCGTCGCGCAACGGCTGGCCCGCGGGAATCGCCCGCGCCATTTCCTTCGCCGCCATCGCGATGGTGGACAGCGGCGTGCCGAGCTCGTGCGCGGCTGCGGCAGCAAGGCCGCCGAGGGCGGACAGGCGCAGCTCGCGGGCGAGCGTCAGCTGCGTCTCGACGAGCGCGTCCGAAAGGCGGCGCGCCTCGGCGGAGACGCGCCACAAGTAGGCCGAGAGGAACACCACGGCGATGGAGATCGCCGACCACTGTCCCAACACGTAGAGCGGCGGCATGTCGAGCGCCTCGGGCCGCCACGGCAGCGGGCGGTGGAACGGCGCCAGCACCGAGACGCACAGCACGACGACCAGCCCGACCCACAGCGTCGAGCGGAGGCTGAGCACGGTGGCCGACACGGCGACGGGAGCGAGGAACAGCACGACGAACGGGTTGGTGGTGCCGCCGGTGAGGTACAGCAGCACGGCCAGCTGCAGCGTGTCGTAGGTCAGAAACAGGACCGCCTCGGCATCCTTGAGGCGCGTGGAGGCCGGGTAGCGCAGGCCGACGATGACGTTGAGCAAGGCCGACGTGCCGACCGCGGCCAGCGCCAGCGCCATGGGCACGTCGAACTCGAGCCCGAAGGAGAGGAACATGAGGGCGCCGAGCTGGCCCGCCACCGCCAGCCAGCGGATGACGACGAGCGTCTGCAAGCGCACCCGCCCCGGTCCGCGGCGGTCGCTTTGCCAAAGGCGGCTACGCGCCTTCGTGCCCTGGGTCGGAGACCCTTCGGCCAGCGCAGTCATTCGGTCCTTACTCTAGGGCGGCGGGGACGCGGTTTGTACTCGGGCGTGGCCAAGCGCGCAAAGGGGGAGATGGCCCGGATGCGATGGGCTGACAAGGTCGCGCCCGGCGACTGCCAACCCCGGCAAACCGCTGGACCAGGATACGTGTTTCGCCGATGCGGAAGACCATGGCGTCGTCCTCGGCGTAGCCCGCGGCCGCCGCCGCGCGCAGGAAGCGCAGCGGCGCCTCGAAGGGCGGCTCGGACCCGAGGGCGATGGTGCCCCAGCGCATGCCGACCACCTGGCGGCAGCGCATGTCGCGGGCGAGCGCGATGGCTTCTTCCGGGTTGGTGTGGCCGGCGGCCATCAGTGCGCGCGGCTCGTAGGCGCCGATGCCGACCAGGCCGACGTCGAACGGACCATGGCGGCGGCCGGTCTCGGCAAAGGTCGGGCCGTAGCCGCTGTCGCCGGCGAAGTAGACGCGATGATGGGGCGACTCGATGGCGGCGCCCATCCACAGGGTGCGGTTGGCGTTGGACCAGTGCTGGGCGGGCAGCGCCGTGATCGTCACGCCGGCAACGGTGACCGCTTCGTACCAGTCGAGCTCGAAGACGTGGCGGAAGCCGAGCTTCGCCAGGGAGCGGCCGACACCGAGCGGCACCACCGCGGTGATGCGGTCGCGGCGCCGCAGGCGCGCGAGCGTGCCCAGGTCGAGGTGCTCATCGTGGTTGTGCGACAGCACCACGATGTCGATCTGCGGCAGGTTCGTGCGCGCGATGCCGGGCGGCACGAAGCGGCGCGGGCCGAGGAACGAGAACGGCGAGGCACGCGCGCTCAAGAACGGATCGGTGATGACCGTGGTGCCGCCGAGGCGGACGAGGAACGTCGCGTGGCCGAGCCACGTCATGGTGTCGTGGTCGGCGAGCGCGTCGAGAACGCCGACAGCGATGGGTTCGGGAATGACGTGACCCGCCGGGATGGGAATGGGCTGCGTGTCGCGGAACGTGCGCTGCAGCAGGAACTTGAGGTAGGCGCGCCACGGCACGGTGCGCTGGCGCATGCCGGGCAGATTGCGGAAGCCGTGGGCCGTGTGCCACGGCTTGACGACGCGCAGGCGCTGCTTGGCGGCAACGCGGGCAAGTCCGAGATCGACGTGAACCACGCGGCAGCAGCCTTTGATGACAACGACGGCGCGCGGGCCGGCGTCGCCTCTCAGGCCGCGAACTTCGCCAGCACCAGGAGAACTATCGCGCCGAGGGTGAGCACACAGGTGACGCCGTAGAGGTAGGCCCCCCGGCGCAAATCGGACTGGGCGGCCGCCCGCAGTACCGCCCCCGCATCGCCGCTCCAGCGTGGCGTGGGCCGTTCGCCGCTGCCGAGCGCCTGGACCGGCACCGGCATGTCGAGGGCGCCGGCCATCGCGGCGGATGCCAGGCTCTCGCGCGGCAGGCGGTAGCGGTTGCGGCCGGCCGTGAGGGCGCCGAAGGCGCGGCCCGCGGAAGCTTTGGGCGTGAGCAGCGCGGCGAGGGCGATGAGCAGCGCGGCCAGCAGGTCGGGCAGGATGAGCACGGCGATGCGGAGGCGCGTTGCCGCCAGGCCGAACTCGGCAAAGCGCGGTGAGTCTTCGGGGAGGACGCGCGCCGTGGCGAGGGCGGCGACGGCGAAGAACAGCCCCGGCATGCCGGCGAGGCCGAACCAGAACGCGGGCGCCAGCAGGCCGGCGCTGAGACGGCGGCCGAGATTGACGGCGGTGACGCGGGCGAGCGCGGCCTCGTCGAGGGTCGCGGCTTCGGCGCCGAGGACCTGCAGTGCGGTGGTGCGGTAGTCGCGCGTGGTAAGCGCCTTGGCCAACGCGCGCGCGTCCTCGAGCGGCGGCCGCGCGGCGATCGCGGCGAGCAACAAGAAGAGCGCGAGGATCCAGGCGAAGGGAGCGGCCGTCATGGCGTAGGCGACGGCGACGCCGACCGCGATCGCAACGATCGCCACGACCAGGGTGACGAAGGTGCCGCGGAACAACCACTTGGCCTGGCTGCGGCCGGGGCGGTGGAGGCGTTGCGCCAGCCCGGAGGCGAGAGTCGCGAAGGGCGCGCCGAGGTCGAAGATGCCGGGGCGGCGGCGCGTCGGCCAAACCAGGTCCAGCACGATCGCCAGCGCCAGCAACAGAAGCGGCTCGGGCGAGGCGGCGAAGCCGGTCAGACTGAGATCGAGGTCCCCCAACGGGGGCCAGAGTCCGCCGCCGCCCGGCGCGCGTCAACCTGCGGCAATCTGGGTGCGCCGGGGCATGGCGGCGATGCGCTAGGATGCGGCCATGCGGCGCACCGACTGGCTTTTCCTGTTGCTCCTGGTGGTCACCGTGGCGGGCGTCGCGGGGGCCCTGTACTTCAGCGAGACCGAGACGGAACGCGGGCGTCGCCTGGAGGCGACCGGCCCAGGGAACGGCGCGACGGCCGGGACGGCGCTGGTCGGCGGCGCCTTCAACCTGGTGGACCAGGACGGCAATGCCGTCACCGAGAACGATCTGACCGGCCGGTGGACGCTGATCTACTTCGGCTACACGTTCTGCCCGGACGTCTGCCCGGTAACACTGACCAACATGGCGACGGCGATCGAGGCGCTCGGCACGGCCGGCAACCGCGTCGTGCCGATGTTCATGACGGTCGATCCGAAGCGCGACACGGTCGAGAGCTTGAAGGAGTATTCCGTGCACTTCCACCCGCGCACCCGGTTCCTGACGGGCAGCGAGGAAGAGATCGATCGCGCCATGAAAGCGTTCCGGGTGTACCGCGCCATCCGCGCCGAGGAAGGCAACGAGAACTATCTCGTGGACCACACGTCGATCCTTTACCTGATGGGACCGGACGGAAAGTTCGTCACCAGCTTCAGCCACGCGACGTCGGCCGCCGAGATGACCGACCGCCTGCGCCGGCTGCTGTAGGCCGCACCCGGCATGCGACGCGGCGCGGGCGCGATCCTCGGCATCGCGGCTCTCGTTGCGTTCTTCGCGGCGGTGGCGGCGCTCGGCACGTGGTTGGGGCGCGTCGTGGCCGAACGCACCGCGCCACCCATCGAGGCAGCCGCGACGGTCGCCGCGGCCGCGCCTGCCCTGCTCGACGTTCTGCCCTACCGGCCGGACGTGGCGCTCGACACGGTGGGTGCGTTCCGGCTGATGGACCAGGAGCGCGCCGTCGTCACCGACGCTTCGCTGCGCGGCCACTACTCGCTGGTGTTCTTCGGCTACACGCGCTGCCGGCAGATCTGTGCGTTCACGCTCGAGAACCTGCAGCTGACGCTGGAGGAGCTCGGCACCGCGGCGGACAACATCCAGGTCTACTTCATCACCGTGGACCCGGGCCGCGACACCCGCGCGGTTCTGGCGGAGTACGTGCGCGGGATGCACCCGAACGTGCGCGCGCTGACCGGCACCGACGAGCAGATCGATGCGGCGCTGGCAGCGTTCGGCGCGGCGCGCATCGCGGGCAACTTCGGCGCGCCCGGGTATCAGGCGCAGGTCGAATACGTCGTCGCCCATACGGGCGTCGTGTTCTTCCTGGGGCGCGACGGGCGATACAAGCTGCATCTCCGCGAAGGCATGCCCGCCTACGAGATGGCGCCGATCATCCGCGCGAACTGGTAGCACGCGAAGTCACCCGCGCGGCGCTGGAGAGCGCGCGCCGCATTTTGTCCAGCATCGTGACGAGCTTGAGCCCTTCGGTCGGCGTCAACTCGCCCGCGCCGACCGCGGCAATGGTGCGAGCGCCAGCCGTGGCGATATCGGCGACGGTGACGATCCCCGGCAGCTCGACCGCAACGGGCAGGTCCCGCCGGGCCGGCAGCAGACGCGTGACGGCGATGCGCAACGCCAGGGAGTCGCCGGACGTTCCCGACGCCACCAGCTGGTGCAGAAGACGCTCGGAGTCGCCGGCGAGCGCATCGCGCAGCAGCGTCGCCTTGTTGCGCGAACCCCTCGGCCGGCCGCGATTGCCGGCGGTGAAGCGCCCGGTGGCGATGTCGCGGCCGATCGAATTCTCGCTGCAAACAACGGCGGAAACGGGGGCGCTGCGGGGCTCTACCGCGGCGGTGGGCGACATAGTCGCGCTGTCGGGAGTGGACATGGGTGTCGCTCCGAGGGGTCAATCTCCGAGCCAATGTAGCGCACAACCTGTTCCGTGGCAATACATAACGTATATGTCTTTGCCGGGTATGCTCTACGGATATCAACGATTCGGCGGGGCCGGCCCGCCGCGTCAGTCACGTTATGTGTCTGCCTCCCGGTTGCCGAGGCAGAGGTCGCGATAACCCGGCGCAGTTTCTTGACCCTCACCCCGGCCCTCCCCCTTTGCAGGGCGAGGAATCGGGGTCGCTCAAACCCTCGGCTATCTTCCGCAACTCGCGTGCTTTCTCGCGGAAAGCCGCCGGACCCGTAAGCCCCGTCGCCATGTCCGCAATTGCACACGGAACAGCCAAAAGGGGGGGTATTTACCCGACCCGGCACTGGAAGCCGTTGTCACGCTTTGATTTTCCGAGGGTTGCGCGACCCATACGATTTTTAGTAGTCGCCAATGTGCGGTGGCGTACAAACTAGGATTTCTTGTGGATTAGTCGCCGCGCACACGTGCGGCGTGGCGCTGGATGCTGGGGGGATTTGGATGTCGTTTACCGTCGCTGAAAAGATGTTTCTGGCCGCCGCCAAGAAGGCCAACGACGACGTCATGAAGACGATGGCCAAGGGCCTGGCCGAAATGGCCACCCAACTTCACAAGGTTGAGAAGAAGGTCACGTCCTTGGAGACCGAGGTCCGGAGCCTCCGTAGGAAGACGGGCTAAGGCCCGTATTTGCGAAGTATATAGTCGCCCTTTGCAGGGGGAGGGAGGCCCCGCGTTTGCGGCTACTCGTCGAGCATCGCCAGCAATTTGGTCGTCGTGTTCCAGTTGCGGATGGTCATCGACTGGTAGGCGGGCGTGCCGACGATCTTGTTGAGGCGGCTCTTGGTGCGCTGGGAGCTGAGGCGCTGGGAATAGATGACGCCCTTTCCCGGCCACACCGTGTCGACGCCTTCGCGGGGTGCGAAGGCCTTCATGGCTTCGCCTGCGCCGATGCCCATCAGGAAGATCACGTCGCTGTGGTACTTGCCGGGCTGATCGCCGAATCCGTGCGGCCGGTTCTCGACGACCGCTTGCAGTTGCTTCTTGGTCAGAAGCAGCGCCCGGATCGTGGCGCTGTCGAGCTTGAAGCTCGTGGACAGGCCCTTCTCGATTCTCGCCCCCAGCGATTTCGTGTCCCGGGCTGACCGCAGGATGACGTTGCCGCTCTGAATGTAGGTGCGCACGTCCGCGCAGCCCTGCTCTTCCAGGAACGACCTGAGCGCCGCCATCGGCAACTTGTTCTTTCCGCCGACGTTGATGCCGCGCAGGAGGACGACGTACGACTTCATCTGCCCGGGATGGCGTGGCGTGGATGCCCGGGTCAAGCCCGGGCATGGCGGAACCAAGCAAACAGGTTGGGTGGGTGGTGGGCACCCTCACCCCTGCCCCCTCCCGCGAGCGGGAGAGGGAACGAACTCAGATGTCGAGGTTGGCGACTTCCAACGCGTGCTCGATGATGAAGTCGCGGCGGGGCTCCACATCGTCGCCCATCAGGGTCGCGAAGACGTCGTCGGCCTGGTCGGCGTGGGCGACCTTCACCTGCAGCAGCGAGCGGGCCTCGGGATCGAGGGTGGTTTCCCAGAGCTGCTCGGCGTTCATTTCGCCCAAGCCTTTGTAGCGCTGGATGGAGAGGCCCTTGCGCCCGAAGGCGAAGACGGCATCCAGAAGCTGGGTCGGCGAGAGGACGGTGCGGTCCTCGCCCTTGCGCTTGAGGAGCGCGGGCTTGAGGTAGGTCTCCTGCAGCTCGGGTGCTTGTTCATCGAGCTTGCGCGCCTCGGCGGAACGCATCAGGCGGCCGTCGATCTGCTCGACTTCCTTGACGCCGCGCAGGGTGCGCGTGAACTGCAGGCCGCCATCGGCGGTGGGCTGGCCTTCCCAGCCGCGCTCGTGCTCGTTGGCGAGGAGGTCGAGGCGGCGCGCGACGTAGGCGGCGGCGCCCTTGGCCTTCTCGGCGTCTTCGAGCACGGCGGGATTGAGGGCGCCGGCGATGGCGGTCTGCTCGACCACCGCGACGCGGTAGCGCTGGGCGACGTTCTTGAGCAGGCGGCGCACGGTGAGGGCGTGCTCGACCAGCTGGCGCAGGTCGGGGCCGGAACGCCGGCCGCCGCCGTGCACCTCGAGGACCGCGTCGTCGAGACCGGTATCGACCAGGTAGCGCTCCATGGCGCGGTCGTCTTTCAGGTAGACCTCGGACTTGCCGCGGGTCGCCTTATAGAGCGGCGCCTGGGCAATGTAGATGTAACCGTTGTCGATCAGCTTCGGCATCTGCCGGTAGAAGAACGTCAGCAGCAGCGTGCGGATGTGCGCGCCGTCGACGTCGGCGTCCGTCGCGATGATGATGCGGTGATAGCGCGCCTTGGCGATGTCGAATTCCTCGCCGACGCCGGTGCCGAGCGCGGTGATGAGCGTGCCGATCTCCTGGCTGGAGATCATCTTGTCGAAGCGGGCGCGCTCGACGTTGAGGATCTTTCCGCGCAAGGGCAGGACCGCCTGGATACGGCGGTCGCGGCCCTGCTTGGCGGTGCCGCCGGCGGAGTCGCCCTCGACCAGGATGATCTCGGACTTGGCCGGGTCGCGCTCCTGGCAGTCGGCGAGCTTGCCGGGGAGATTCGAGACGTCGAGGGCACCCTTGCGGCGGGTGAGCTCGCGCGCCTTGCGCGCGGCTTCGCGGGCGGCGGCGGCCTCGAAGATCTTGGAGATGATGGCGCGGCCTTCGCTGGGGTGGGTGTCGAACCACTCGCCCAACTTGTCGCCGACGATGGACTCCACCACGACGCGCGCTTCCGAGCTGACCAGCTTGTCCTTGGTCTGCGAGGAGAACTTCGGATCCGGCATCTTGATGGAGAGCACGCAGGTGAGACCTTCGCGGGCGTCATCGCCGGTGAGGTGGACCTCGTCCTTCTTCTTCTTGCCGGCGCCCGACTCGGTGGCATAGCGCGCGATGGTGCGCGTCAGGGCGGCGCGGAAGCCGGCGAGATGCGTGCCGCCGTCGGACTGCGGGATGTTGTTCGTAAACACCAGCATGTTCTCGTGGTAGCTGTCGTTCCACTGCAGCGCCACATCGACGACGATGCCGTCCTTCTCGCCGGTGGCGACGATGGGCGGCTTGTGCAGCGCCGTCTTCTTCTTGTCGAGGTGCGTGACGAACTCCTCGATGCCGCCCTCGTAGTGGAAGTCGAACTTCTTCGGCTCGACGCCGCGGTTGTCTTCGAGAACGATCGCCAATCCTGAGTTCAGAAACGCGAGCTCGCGCAGGCGATGCTCGAGCGTCGGCAGATCGAACTCGACGTTGGTGAAGGTTTCGGTCGAGGGCAGGAAGGTGACTTCGGTGCCGGTGCGCTTGCCGGCCTCGCCGACGACCTTCAAGGGCGCTTCCGCCTTGCCATGGCGGAAACGCATCCAGTGTTCCTTGCCCTTCTGCCAGACGCGCAACTCGA
Source organism: Rhizobium sp. Q54 (assembly GCA_945947575.1). GTDB lineage: Bacteria > Pseudomonadota > Alphaproteobacteria > UBA2966 > CAIVPW01 > CAIVPW01. The sequence goes on along the minus strand of CAMEYM010000001.1, from coordinate 17,652 downwards.
GCCAGGTGGAGAGCGCGTTGACGACGGACACGCCGACGCCGTGCAGGCCGCCGGAGACCTTGTAGGTGTTGTGGTCGAACTTGCCGCCGGCGTGCAGCTGGGTCATGACGACCTCGGCCGCCGAAACGCCTTCCTCCTTCATGATGCCGACCGGCACGCCGCGGCCGTTGTCGCGCACGCGGCACGAGCCGTCGGGCAGCAACTGCACCTCGACGAGGCTGGCGTGGCCGGCGAGGGCTTCGTCCACCGAGTTGTCGACGACCTCGTAGACCATGTGGTGCAGGCCGGAGCCGTCATCGGTGTCGCCGATGTACATGCCGGGGCGCTTGCGCACGGCGTCGAGGCCCTTCAGCACCGTGATGCTTTCGGCGCCGTAGTCGGCGGCGGGAGGAGTTTCTGCTTCTTGAGTCATGACCTAGGCGGGTACCAGCGCGCCGTTCGCGGCGGCAAAGAATTGGGCGCGTCCCTCGAGGGCGCGGAACAGCGAGCGATCGGTGCCGGTCGCCCAGACCTGGGCGCCGCACCCCAACGCGGCGTCGAACAGCTCGCGGCGGCGGCGCTCATCCAAATGCGCCGCGACTTCGTCGAGGAGCAGGAGCGGCGGGCGGCCCTGGGCGGCGGTGAGCAGGCGCACGTCGGCGCGCACGATGGCGAGGAGCAGCGCTTTCTGCTCGCCGGTCGAGCACTGGGCGGCGGCAAGGCCGGAGCCGTGCCAAAGGCATAGATCGCTGCGGTGCGGACCGACCGAGGCGCCGCCGGTGATGGCGTCGTGGTCGCGGCTGGCGGCGAGCGCCTCGCGGAAGCGCGTTTCCGCGGCGAGCGCGGGGAGTTCGGCGAGCGAGTCTTCGACGCTGCCGGTGACGGTGAGGCGCAGCGGCGTCACCGCTTCGGCGGCGATCTCGGATGCCAGGCGCGCGACGTATTCGCGGCGGCCGGCGGCGATGGCGACGCCGAGCTCGGCCAGCGTACCTTCGAGGGCGGACAGCCAGTGGCGGTCACCGACCCCATCGCGCAGCAAGCGGCTGCGTTCGCGCAGCGCGCGCTCGTAGGCGTTGACGCGGGGCCCATGACCGGCGTCGAGGCCGGCGGCGAGATGATCCAAGAAGCGGCGGCGCGCGCTGGCGGCTTCGACGAACAGGCGATCCATGGCGGGCGTCAGCCAGCGCACGGCGAGCACGCCGGCCAGGGACGCCGGGCCGCGGGTGCGGCCATCGACGCGGACCACTCGTCTCTCTGGCGCGGCGCTCGTTGAGTCATCGTCGTCTTCGGATTCGGTGGCGTCGCGCGGATCGCGCGCCTCCGGCGCACGGCGCCCCTCCGGGGCGACGCCCTGCACGAGGCCCGTGCCGACTTCGGTCTCGCCGAGGCGGGTAGCGACGTGGGCGGCGACCGCCCAGGTGCGGCCGGGAGCTTCCGTGCCGCCCGCATCGCGGCGGACGAGGTCGGACAGGCGCGCGCGGCGCAAGCCGCGGCCGGGCGCCAGCAGCGAGATGGCTTCCAACAGGTTGGTCTTGCCGGCGCCGTTCTGGCCGGCGAGCACGACCGAGGCCGGCTCGACTTCGATGCGCAGCGACGCGTAATTGCGGAAGTCGGTGAGCGAGAGTCGCGTCAGCGCGACGGCCGCCGGCGGTGCCGGCTGCGCGGTGGGCGACGGAACAACGCGGAACGGTTCGACTGTCAAAAACCAGATCCCTGGGGAGTTCAGACCCGCATGGGCATGAGGACGTAGAGCGCGCCCGGGTCGGTGGTGTCGCGCACGATGGTCGGCGACACCGCGTCGGCGAAGGCGAACTCGGCCGACTCGCCGTCGATCTCGCCGAGGATCTCGATGAGGTACTTGGCGTTGAAGCCGATCTCGATCTGCGCCGCGTCGTAGCCGACGGCGAGCTCCTCGGTGGCGGAGGCGTTTTCCGCCGAAGAGGCGGACAAGGTCGCCTTGCCCTTATCGAGAGCGATCTTCACGGCGCGCGACTTCTCGGTCGAGACGGTCGAGACGCGGTCGATAGCGGCGGAGAACGCCTTGGCGTCCACTTCGAGCATCTTGTCGTTGCCGCTCGGGATGACGCGCTGGTAGTCGGGGAAGGTGCCGTCGATGAGCTTGGACGTCAGCACGGCGCCGTTGAACTCGGCGCGGATCTTCGAATCCGACAGGGACAGCGCGACGTCTTCGTCGGCGCCCTCGATGAGGCGGTACATCTCGGTGACGACCTTGCGCGGCACGATGACGCCGGGGATCTGCGCGGCGCCCTTGGGCAGCGCGGTTTCGATGCGCGCCAAACGATGACCGTCCGTGGCAACAGCGCGCAACGAGGAGCCGCTATCCGTCTTGGCAGCATGGAAGTAGATGCCGGTGAGGTAGTAGCGCGTCTCCTCGGTGGAGATGGCGAAGCGCGTCTTCTCGATCAGGCGGCGCAGGTCGGCGGCGGCGAGGTTGAAGCGGTGCGGCAGGTCGCCTTCCGGCATCAGCGGGAAGTCTTCGCGGTCGAGGCTGGGCAGGTGGAAGCGCGAGCGCCCCGCCGCTACCCGCAGGCGGCCGTCGGTCTCGGTGGAGAGCTCGACCTCGGCGCCGTCGGGCAACTTGCGGACGATGTCGTACAGCGTCTGCGCCGGCACCGTCGTTCCGCCGGGTTGTTCCACAGTCGCGTCCACATGCTCGACCATCCACAGATCGAGGTCCGTCGCGGTGAGCGCGAGCTTGCCCGCGCTGGCATCGAGCAGGACATTCGACAGGATCGGGATGGTGTTGCGCCGCTCGACGACACTCTGCATGTGCTGGAGCGACTTGAGCAAAGCTGCCCGTTCGATGCGTAGCTTCATGACTTCCTGATGGATGGACCGACGACCGAACCGCCGGCGAGACCGCCGGAAGCGCCCGGTGAAGGCAGGTGCCCAGCGCCCAAAAGGACGTGACGGGCGGGGCCGAGAGAGGGGCGAGACACGTGCTGCAACCGGGGCGGAACACTAGCACACGGGCGGCAAACCCGCATGCGTTTTCAGGCCCGAATTCGGCCGCTAGATCAGGGACTTAGGAGGCCGTTGCGGACCCCGCGGACGGGGCGGCGGAACTAGCTTTCGAGGGAGCGCTTGAGGAGCTCGATGTCCTCGGCCAACGCCGAGTCTTCGCGCTTCAGCTCGTCGATCTTGCGCACGGCGTGCATGACCGTGGTGTGGTCGCGGCCGCCGAACTTGCGGCCGATCTCCGGCAAGCTGCGCGTCGTCAGCTGCTTGCAGAGATACATCGCCACTTGTCTCGGCCGCGCGACGGCGCGGGCGCGACGCGGGCTGTGCATGTCGCCCAAGCGCACGTTGAAGTGCTCGGCGACGCGCTTCTGGATGTCCTCGATGGAGACGCGGCGGTCGTTGGCGCGCAGCAGGTCCTTGAGGACCTCCTGGGTCGTTTCCAGGGTGATCGGGCGGCCGACCAGGTTGGAGTAGGCCAGCACGCGGTTGAGGCCGCCTTCGAGTTCGCGCACGTTGGAGGTGATGCGGTGGGCCAGGAATTCCAGCACCTGCTGGGGGACCTTGGCGCCGAGCTGCTCGGCCTTGGACTGCAGGATGCCGAGGCGCAGCTCGTAGTCGGTGGCTTGGATGTCGGCCACGAGGCCCCAGCCGAGGCGCGAGCGCATGCGCTCTTCCATGTGGTCGAGGTCCGACGGCGAGCGGTCGCCGGAGATGACGATCTGGCGGTTCTGGTCGATGAGCGCGTTGAAGGTGTGGAAGAACTCTTCCTGCGTCGATTCCTTGCCGGCTATGAACTGCACGTCGTCGATCATCAGCATGTCCACCGAGCGCAGCTGCTCCTTGAACGGCATGACGTTCTTGTCGCGCAGCGCGCGGACGAATTCGTACATGAAGCGCTCCGCCGAGAGATAGGCGATGCGCCGCTCGGGGAACTTCTGCTGCATGTGATGCGCGATGGCGTGCATCAAGTGCGTCTTGCCGAGACCGGCGCCGCCGGCCAGGTACAAGGGATTGAACGGCACCGTCTCGGCCTCGGCGACGCGCAGCGCCGCGGCGTAGGCGAGCTCATTCGGCTTGCCGACGATGAAGTGCTCGAAGGTGAGCTTCTGCGCCGCTTCGGCGGCGGGCAGCGCGTAGCGTGCCTCGACCTCGGTGCCGTCGGATCCCACGATCTTCGCGCCTTCGCGCAGGGCGCGGCGCGGCGCGGCGGCGGCGGTCGAAACCAAAATGTCGACGGAGTCGCAGACCTGGTCTTCGCCCTGCCACAGGCCGCGGATGCGGTCGGCGTAGTGCTTGACCACCCAGTCGCGCATGAAGCGCGTCGGCACGGTCATGCGCACACTGCGGTCGGCCACGTCGAGGATCTCGAGCGGCTTCAGCCAACTGTTGAAGGCGGCCTCGCCCACTTCCGCACGCAGGCGGGCGCGCACGCGCTCCCAACGGCCGCGCTGCTCGGCGGTGAGAGGCGCGACCGGGCTCACTGCCTCAAGCTCTGCCTCGGGCACGGCCACGGGGCGCGAATCAGGCCGGCGCGGGGGCGTCACGTCTGCACCCACGGCAAGCCGGCGACTTTCCAGCCATTGGCGGCGCCGCGATGGCGCGTACGGTCGGGATCGCCCTCGAAGCCCTCGGCCACGTTGTAGCAGCGGCTGTAGCCGCGGGCGGTGGCGAGGGCCGCGGCGGCGGCCGAGCGGGCCCCAGAACGGCACAGGAACAAAATCGGGGTTTCCTTGTCAGGCACGGAGCGGGCGACGTCGGCCACGAAGGCCGGGTTGAGGTCGCGCTCCGGAAACGTCTGGAACTCCACCAGAAGGGGCCGCTTGCCGAGCGAGGAGAGGTCAGGGGTGCCCACGTACGTCCACTCCGCCATCGTCCGCACATCGACGAGCACAGCTTTCGGATCTTCCGTGAGCAGTCGCCACGCTTCCGTCGGCGCGACGTCACCTGCGTACCCTTGCGCGGGAGTCACACGCAGCGGCGAATGTTGTTCGGGTTTCCCCTCCACCATGCGCGCGAGCCCCATCATCCCACCGCTCCGAAGAGCGGCCGCCGCTTCGAAAGCGGATTGGCACAAGAGCTGCTGCGGAGTGAAACAAGACGCTCCGCAGTACTCACTGAAGTTGATGCCCCCGTCGAACTTCCACGCAATCAACTCCGACCACTCTTTTCTTTCCGGCGACAAATAACGGTGTGCCGGAGGTGGTCGGAATTACTTGCCCAATTTCTGTGATCTCCCGCTTGGGAGAATTGAAGCGTAGTGGAGCGCGCCGATGCTTGCAACATGTCCGAAGCGCGAACGCGCGATTTGTGAAGCGCGCGATGCACGCGTGCAACGCGCGCGCAAAAAAGCGCGACGTTCCGCGGAGTCGCGCGCCGCAAACCGCGCGCGCGCAATTCCGTTGCGTTGGCGAACATTCGTTCGCGCACAAAGCCTGCGCAACCTGTGTTGCTTCGCGCAGGTGCGCGCAGCGCAGATTTTGTGCGGCGCGCGCGCGTTGCGGCAGGAAGCGACGTTGCGCGCAGCGATCTGCACGCATCGTTGTGACGACGAACACAGATATGCGCGGTTCGTCACCACACACACGAATGCACGCGCGAAGTGCGCGTGCGACGAGGACCGGAGGTTTGGAGAGCGGGCTCGCGCCCGCTTAAGAACGATGCGCGCTAGGCGCGGAAACTTTGTGCGGGCTTGGCCCGCGGGCGCGCGCTAGGCCGAAAACTTTGTGCGGGCTTGGCCCGTGGGCGCGCGCTAGGCGCGGAAACTTTGTGCGGGCATGGCCCGCGGGCGCCCGCTAGGCGCGCGACCCCATCGCCTTGATGCGCGCGTTGAGGCGCGAGACCTTGCGGGCGGCGGCGTTGGCGTGGATGAGGTGGCGGCCGGCGTTGCGCTGCAGCTGCGGCTGGGCTTCCTTGAGCGCGGCCATGGCCGCCTCGCGGTTGCCGCCAGCAATGGCTTCCTCGACCTTGCGCACGTAGGTGCGGAGACGGCTCACGCGAGCGGTATTGACGACTGCGTGACGCGCGTTACGGCGGATGCGCTTGATCGCGGACTTATGGTGAGCCATCGGTTTCCTTAGGTACCGGCCATAGGGCGCGAAAACCCGCGCGGGGCCGAGGGCGGGTGTATATCCACAGGCCCCCTTCTAGTCAAGACAGGGCGGTCAACGCGGGCCCTGGGAGCCCCGCTCGGGCTGGCGGCGGCTAGCGCTGCAGGCGCCGGCAATAGAACGTCGAGCGGCCCGCCTGGGTGACGCGCTCGACCCGGCAGCGCGCGGTGGCCGCGCAATCGGGACAGCGTTCCCCCTCGCGCCCGTACACGGACCAGCGCGACTGGAAGTAGCCGAGCTCGCCGGACGCCTGCACGTAATCGCGCAGGGACGAACCGCCGGCGGCGATCGCCTCGGTCAGCACCGACCGGATGGACGAGGCCAAGGCTGTGGCACGCGCCCCTTTGACCGAACCGGCCGCCCGCCACGGCGACAGGCGCGCGCGGTACAGCGCCTCGCACACGTAGATGTTGCCGAGACCGGCGACCAGGCGCTGGTCCATGAGCGCCGACTTGAGCGGCGCCTTGCGCCCGCGAAACGCCGCGGCCAGGTATTCGCCGTCGAAGGCGGGCTCCAGGGGTTCGGGTCCCATGGAGGCCAGCAAGGGATGCGCCGGCGCGTCGGCAACGGTGGTCAACGTCATCAGTCCGAAGCGGCGCGGATCGGAAAAAGCGACCGACACGTTGCCATCGAAATAGAAGGCGACGTGTTCGTGCGCGGCGGCAGGTTGCGGCGCACCCGTGCGCAGGATCATGCGGCCCGACATGCCGAGGTGCGCGAGCAGCACGGTGTCGTCGTCGAACGTCCACAGCAGGTACTTGCCGCGGCGGCCGACCGAGACGACGCGCCGGCCTTCGAGACGGCGCACGAATCCCTTCGGGAACGGCACGCGCAGGTCCTTGCGACGCTGCTCCACCCGGGCCAGGCGCAAGCCGGTGATCTTGGCGGCGAGGCCGGCGCGGACCGTCTCAACTTCGGGCAGTTCGGGCATGGGGCCGGGCTTCGTAGCAAGACTTACGGCCGGGCGCTATTGTCCGCGCCATGACACGGCGTCCGAGCGAACCGACCGAGCCCACCACCTTTTTCGGGGCCCGCGTGGTGCCCCTGGCCGAAAAGGCCCCCCTCGTGCGCGACGTCTTTGCCGGCGTCGCCAGCCGCTACGACCTTATGAACGACCTGATGAGCGGGGGCGTGCACCGCTTGTGGAAGTCCGAGATGGTCGATTGGCTCAATCCGCACCCCGGCCTGGTGCTGGCCGATATCGCCGGCGGGACCGGCGATATCGCCTTTCGCGTCATCGACCGTCTGGGAGACAGGGGCGGCACGGTCACGGTCGTGGACGCCTCCGCCCCCATGTTGGCGGTGGGGCGCGACCGCGCCCTCGACCGCGGGCTGGTGAGCGGCATCCAGTTCGTGGCCGGCGATGCCGAAAGCCTGCCGCTGCCCGACGCCAGCCAGGACGCCTGCACGAACGCCTTTGGACTGCGCAACGTCACGCGCATGGACGTGGCCCTCGCCGAGGTCTGCCGCGTGTTGCGCTGGGGTGGGCGATTCATCTGCCTGGAGTTCGGCGGCCCGGTCGCGCCCGGCATCGAGAAGGCGTACGACCTGTATTCCCAGACGGTGCTGCCGCGCCTCGGCGAGTGGGTGAGCGGACGCGGCGACGCGTATCAGTACCTGGTCGACAGCATCCGCAGTTTCCCGCCGCGCGCCGCAGTGGTGGACGCGATGGAGCGCGCGGGCCTCGGCCGCGTGCGCACCCGCGTGCTGGCCGGCGGCATTGCAACTCTCTATTCGGCGTGGCGCCTATAGTCGGCGCGGCGCATCGGGGCGGCCGTGCGCGGACTGCGTAACGCCCGGCGGGGCCTGCGCATCCTGCGCACGTTGGGGGCGCACGATGCGACCTACGTGCTGCAGCGCTTCGGCCTGCCGCCGTCCCTGCTGTGGGTCGCTCTGCGCCTGGCGGGGCGCGCGCGGCCTGAGTTCACGGCGATGCGGCCGGGGCAACGCCTGGCGGCGGCGGTGCAAACGATGGGGCCGAGCTTCATCAAGCTCGGCCAGACCCTATCGACGCGGCCCGACATCGTTGGCGAGGAGATCACTGCCGACCTGGCCCTGCTGCGCGACCGCCTGCCGCCCTTCCCGGCGGCCGAGGCGGTGGCCTGCATCGAGGCCGAACTCGACCAGCGGATTGGCGAGCTGTTCCTGAGCTTCGACGAGCAGCCGGTGGCCGCCGCATCGATCGCCCAGGTGCATTTCGCCACCACCATCGACGGCGATCCGGTGGCCGTGAAGGTGCTACGGCCCGGCATCGAGCAGGAGTTCGAGGAGGACCTCGACCTGTTCCAGTGGGGCGCGGAGCTGCTGGAGCGCGTCGTCGAGCCATCGCGCCGCCTGGAACCTGTCAAGGTCGTGAAGCTGTTCCGGCGCGCCGTGAGCGACGAGCTCGACCTGCGCCTGGAAGGCGCCGCGGCGTCGGAGATCGGCGAGAACTTTGCCGGCGATGCGACCTTCAAGGTGCCGGACGTGGATTGGCGCCGCACGCAGAAGCGGGTGCTGTCCACCGAACGCGTGCTCGGCATTCCCATCGCCGATCGCGCCGCCCTCCTGGCCGCGGGGCACGACCTCGACCGCGTCGTCGCCAACCTGCTGACCGCGTTCTTGAACCAGGCGTTCCGCGACGGCTTCTTCCACGCCGACATGCACCACGGCAACCTGTTCGTCGGACCGAACGACTGCGTCGTCGCCGTCGACTTCGGCATCATGGGGCGCCTGGAGGACAGCGAGCGGCGCTACGTCGGCGCCATGCTGCTGGCGTTCCTGACCGGCGACTACCGGCGTGCCGCCGAAGTGCACTTCCAGGCGGGCTACGTGAGGCGCGACCAGTCGGTGGACGCGTTTGCCCAGGCGCTGCGGTCCATTGCCAAGCCGATCTTCGACCGGCCGCCCGCCGAGGTGTCGATGGGCAAGCTCCTGGCCCACCTGTTCACCACCACCGAGCAGTTCCGCATGCGGACTCAGCCGCAGTTGTTGTTGCTGCAGAAGACCCTGGTGGTGGTCGAGGGGCTGTGCCGGGAACTCACCCCGACCGCCGACCTGTGGGGCACGGCGCGGAGCTGGCTGCGCCAATGGCTGCCCCAGGGCATGGCGGCGCAGGCCCGGGCCGGCGCCGAGGAGCTCGTGGCCACCGTCCGGCGCATCCCAGGCCTGATCGAGGCCGCCGAGCGCGCCGGGGCCTCGTTCACCCCGGATGGGCTCAAGCTGCTGCCGCCATCGATGGAGGTGCCGACCACGGGCTCGAGCCGGAAAAGCCCGATCAACGGCACCCGCATGCTTATGTATGGCCTGACCCTGGTGCTGCTGGTCTACGTCTTCTTCCGGGGCGTGAGCTAGGCCCAGACGGCCTGAAATCGGCTGGAGCGGCCGGCTTCCAGCCGCGCGCGCGGAGCAGCGAATCGCGTCTTGCCGGAGCCCGCAGCGCGCACTACCTTAATAACACACCCAATTTGGGGAATTTGCTGCCCCAGGGCACTTGGACCGTTTCCCAGAGCCCTTTCGGAGAATGCGTCCTTTGCCCGCTCCCGTTGCCTTGGAAATACGGTCGGTCCTGCTGGTCATCGCGGGCGGTATTGCGGCGTACAAGAGCCTCGAGCTCATCCGCCGGTTGCGGGACCGCGGCGCTCGCGTCCGTTGCGTGCTGACCCGGGCGGGGGCCGAGTTCGTCACGCCCCTGTCGGTGGCGGCGCTATCCGGCGAGAAGGTCCACCAGGACCTGTTCTCGCTGACCCCAAAAAACGAGGTGGGCGAGAGCGAGATGGGCCACATCCGGCTCGCCCGCGACTGTGACGTGGTCGTGGTGGCGCCGGCGACCGCCGACCTGTTGGCGCGCATGGCCACCGGCCAGGCCGACGACCTTGCCACCACCGTGCTGCTGGCCACCGACAAGCCGATCCTGGTCGCACCGTCGATGAACGTGCAGATGTGGAAGCACCCGGCGACCCAGCGCAACGTCGCGAGCCTGCGCGCCGACGGCGTGCACATGGTCGGGCCGGATGACGGCGACCTTGCCTGCGGCGAGATCGGCGCGGGCCGCATGGCGGAGCCGGACGAGATCGCCGCGCGCATCGAGGCGCTGCTGGCGGCGCCGGCCCAGTCCCTTGCGGGTCTGAGCGCTCTGGTGACTTCCGGGCCGACGCGCGAGGCGATCGACCCGGTGCGCTACCTCGGCAATTTTTCTTCCGGCAAGCAAGGCCACGCGATTGCCGCGGCCCTCGCCCGCCGCGGCGCGAAGACCGTGCTGGTGACGGGGCCGACGGCGGAGCCCGATCCAGCGGGCGTCATCGTGCGGCGCGTCGAGACCGGGCGCGAAATGTTGGAGGCCTGTCGCGCTGTCCTGCCCGTGGACGTCGCGGTGTTCGCGGCCGCGGTCGCCGACTGGCGGCCGGAGCAGGCGCAACGACAAAAGATCAAGAAGGCCGGCCAAGGGACCGAGAAGGGGGCAGGCGTGAACCTGGCGCTGATCGAGAATCCGGATGTGCTCGGCACCTTGGCGCGGCCGGGTGCGCAGCGGCCGGGGCTGGTAGTCGGCTTCGCGGCCGAAACCGAGTCCGATCCGGCGCGACTGATCGAGCGCGCCGCCGCCAAGCGCACGCACAAGAATTGCGACTGGGTGGTCGCCAACGACGTGTCGCCCGGAACGGGCGTGCTCGGCGGCGGCCGCAACACCGTGCATGTGGTAACCGGCGCGGGCGCGGAGTCGTGGCCGACCCTCGACAAGGCCCAGGTCGCCGAACGCCTCGCCGACCGCATCGCAACCGCGCTCGCGGCGGCCTCCAAGAAGGGGGCGCCGGCGGCATGACCGAAGTCATCGTCGATCGCATGCCGGGCACCGAGGATTTGGGCCTGCCGGAGTATCGCTCGCAAAGCGCGGCGGGAATGGACCTCGCCGCCGCCGTCGCGCAGCCGGTGATCCTGGAGCCCGGCGACCGCGCGCTCATTCCGACCGGGCTGCGGCTCGGCTTGCCCGAAGGACACGAGGCGCAGGTGCGTCCGCGCTCCGGGTTGGCGTTCGAGTACGGCGTCACTGTGTTGAACAGCCCGGGCACCATCGACTCCGACTATCGCGGCGAGGTGCAGGTGTTGCTCGCCAACCTCGGCCCGGTGCCGTTCACGGTGCGGCGCGGCATGCGGATCGCGCAGCTGGTGATCGCCCGCTGCGAACGCGCCCAGCTCACCTACGGCAAGCTTGCCGACACGGCGCGCGGCAAGGGCGGGTTCGGCTCGACGGGGCTGACGCTGGGCGGAACGCTCGGCCAGACGCTGGAAGAAGTGCAGGAATAGACGGGCAGGAATTGTCGGGACGATGATCAAGCTTACGCGCAAGTTGCTCTATGCCCTCGAGGCAGTCGTGGACATCGCCTACAACACCACCGCCGATCCGGCGCAGGCGCGCGAGATCACCAAGCGCCAGGGCATTCCCCAGCGCTACCTCGAGCAGGTCATGCAGAAGCTGGTGCGCGCCGGGATCCTGAAGGGCGTGCGCGGGCCGCGCGGCGGCTACCGCCTGGCGCGCGAGCGGCGGCGCATCACCGTCGGCGAGATCGTCCGTGTGGTCTATTCCACGGAGCGCACCACCCGCGACCTGGTAACGATGGAGGCGGGATCGGACCTTGCCGAGAAGGTGATTCGCCCGTTCTGGCGCGATATTCGCGAGACGTTCTACGGCGAGCTCGACAAGATCACGATCGAAGACCTGTGCCGCCGCGCCCATGCCAAGGGCGTGGAGGGCCGCACCGCCGAACGCGTGCAGTTCGACATCTGAGGACTTGAGACCGTGAACAAGCCCGAGGTCAGCCGCCGCCCCCAAGATCCGAAGCCAGGACGCGGCCGCGTGTTCGCGTCCATCCTGGACACCATCGGCGACACGCCGCTGGTGCGCCTGCCCAAGTTGTCGGCGCACTTCAAGGCCAAGGCCGACGTGCTGGGCAAGCTCGAGTTCTTCAATCCGCTGTCGTCGGTGAAGGACCGCATCGGCCTCGCCATGATCGAGGCGGCCGAGCGCGACGGAAGGCTGGGGCCGAAGACGGTGATCGTCGAGCCGACCTCCGGCAACACCGGCATCGCGCTGGCGTTCGTGGCCGCCGCGAAGGGCCGCCGCCTGATCCTGACCATGCCGGAGAGCATGTCGCTGGAGCGGCGCAAGATGCTGGAGCTGCTGGGCGCCGAGATCGAGCTCACGCCCGCCGAGCAGGGCATGGCGGGCGCGATCGCGCGCGCCGAGCAGATCATCCGCACGCTCGGCGATGCGTTCATGCCGCAGCAGTTCGAGAATCCGGCCAACCCGGCGATCCACCGCATCACCACGGCCGAGGAGATCTGGAACGACACCGAAGGCAAGGTGGACGTGCTCGTCCTGGGCGTCGGCACGGGCGGCACCCTCACGGGCGTCGGCGACGTTCTCAAGAAGCGCAAACCTTCTCTGCGCGTGGTCGCGGTCGAGCCGGAGGGCAGCCCGGTGCTGTCGGGCGGCAAGCCCGGGCCGCACAAGATCCAGGGCATCGGCGCCGGATTCGTGCCGGCCATCCTCGACACCAAGCTGATCGACGAGGTCATCACCATCGGCAACCAGACCGCCTTCGAGACGGCGCGCCTGTCGGCGCGCATCGAAGGCCTGCCATGCGGCATTTCCTCCGGCGCTGCGTTAGCCGCAGCGTTCGAGGTGGCGGGCCGCGCCGGCATGGCAGGCAAGGTCGTGGTGTGCGTGCTGCCGTCGTTCGCCGAGCGCTATCTCTCGACCGCTCTGTTCGAGAACCCATAAATGGATCTGCGCGACGACCAGATCGAGCGTTACGCGCGCCACATCATCCTGAAGGAAGTGGGCGGGCCGGGGCAGGCGCGTCTGTTGAACGCGCGCGTGCTGGTGATCGGCGCGGGCGGGCTCGGCTCACCGATCATCATGTATCTGGCGGCCGCCGGCATCGGCACCATCGGTGCGGTGGACTTCGATGAGGTGAGCCTCTCCAACCTGCAGCGCCAGATCCTGCACACCACGGCGCGCGTGGGCATGCCCAAGGTCGAAAGCGCCGCGCGCGCGGTGCAGGAATTGAATTCGGACGTCCGCATCGTGCAGCACAACGAGCGGCTGAACGCGGCGAACGCCCTGCAGCTCATCTCGCAGTACGACATCGTCGCGGACGGGTCCGACAACTTCGCGACGCGCTTCCTCGTGAACGACGCAGCGTTCTTTGCCAAGAAGACGCTGGTCTCGGGCGCGCTGTCGCAGTTCGACGGGCAGATCGCCACCTTCAAGCCGTACGCCGCGGGCGACCATCCCTGCTACCGCTGCATCTATCGCGAGCCGCCGCCGCCGGGCCTGGCGCCGTCGTGCGCCGAGGCCGGCATCCTCGGCGCGCTCGCCGGTGTCGTGGGCTCGCTGCAAGCGGTCGAGGTGCTGAAGGAAGTGGTCGGCATCGGCGAGAGCCTATCGGGCAAGCTCGTCATCTACGATGCCCTCAACGCGGCGTGGCGCACCGTCAAGGTGCGGCGCGATGCCAAGTGTGCGCTGTGCGGCCCGGCGCCGACCATCCAGAACCTCTCCCAGTCGCTGATCGGCCACGCCCAACCGGGCGAGGAGTTCTGCGAGGTCCCGGCGGCCTGAAACGCAAACGGGCGCTCCCCGAAGGGAGCGCCCGCCGCACCATCCACGCTGGAGACGTGGAGCTTACGCCATCGAGATGCCGGGCTTGCCGGCAACCACCACGGCGGTAGCGCCGAGGCGGATGGGCTGGTTCGGGATCGTCACGCGATCGACGATCTTGTACTCCGCGCGCATCTCGTTCTGCGTCACGCCGATCGCGGTGTAGCCGCGCTTGCCCGAGTGGTACTTGATGTGCGGGTTGTCGCCCTTGATGGTCTCCCACGTCGCGCTGACGTCGGCGCCGTCGCCGCCCGATGCGATGGACGTGCCGGTGAACTCGACGCCGACGGTCTCGGAGTTCGGGTTGCGGTAGTCCATCTTGAGGTCGGACGCGTAGGCCAAGTGCACGTCACCGGACAGCGCGACCGGATTCGGCGCCTGGGTCTCCTTGAGGCGGTTCATCAGGCGCGAGCGGGCGACGGTGTAGGCGTCCCACTTGTCCATGGAGAACTGACCCTCGGGCGCGGCCTTGATGTTGTCGCGCATGAAGATCGGGATCTGCTGGGACAGGATGGTCCACTTGGCGCGGACCGTGGCGAGGTTGTCGAACAGCCACTTCTCCTGCTCGGCGCCGAGCATGGTTGCGTTCGGGTCGTTGATGCCGGCGCAGTTGGTCTTGGAGCCGTCACCGCACGGCTGGTCCGAGCGGTACTGGCGCGTGTCCAACAGGCTGACGTCCATCAGGTTGCCGAACTGCAGGCGGCGGTAGACGACCTGGCTCGGGCCCTTGGGCATGACGGCGGCGCGGAACGGCTGGTTCTCGTAGTACGCCTGGTAGGCCATCGCCTTGCGCAGAGCGAACACCTCGGGCGGGATGTCGTTCTCATCCACCACGGTGTAGTTGTTCTCGACCTCGTGGTCGTCGCGGGTGACCAGCCACGGCGCGGACGCGTGCGCGGCGATGAAGTTCGGGTCGCTCTTGTAGAGGCCGTAGCGGTTGCGATAGTCGACGATGGTATGGATTTCCTGGCCGTTGTGGCGGCGCACGACCGTCTCGGGCGGCGAGCGGTTGCCGTCGTCGCGGCCTTCGTAGATGTAGTCGCCGGTGTGGATGACGAAGTCGAAGCGCTCATCCGCCACGCCCTTGTAGGCCGTGAACAAGCCGTTCTGGTAGTTGTTGCAGCCGACGATGCAGAAGCGCATCCGATCGACGTTGGCGCCGGCGGCGGGAGCGGTCTTGGTGCGGGCGGTCGGCGTCAGCTCATTGCCGGCGCGGAAGCGGTAGAAGTACTCGCGGTTCGGCTCGAGGCCGGTGACCTCGGCGTGCACGGAGTGGCCGAGCTCGGGCCGCGCGATGGCGACGCCACGCTGGGCGATGGTGGCGAAGTTCGCCGTCGGCGAGACTTCCCACTCGACCTCGACGTTGACCGACGGCATGCCGCCGCCTTCCAGGTGCTTGGGCGCGAGACGCGTCCACAGCACGACGCCGTTCGGCAGCGGATCGCCTGAGGCGACGCCGAGCTGGAACGGATAGTCCATGAAGATCGGCGCCGCAGACGTCTTGCGCGACACGATCGGCGAGGCGACCGCGGCGACACCCAAGATCGCTGCGGCATTCATCAGCTGGCGGCGCGACAGACGCGCGACCAGGTTGTCGTACATGTTCAAGCTGTGCACGAGGGCACTCCCGGTTCGAAGGATCGGACCGCGGAGTCGTAGGTGCGCCGGGTTACAGCGGGCTTGCCGGTAAATGATGGTTCGTTGATGTCTTGGTTACAGCCGTGATCGCGCGGAAGCGCCGAACGAGCGCGAACGCCTGCGGCGCGTAGCGTAGCGTCAGTTCGAGGAGGACGAGCGCCAGCGCCAGAACTGTCCACAGGCGCCAGCCGGGCCTCGCTACCCACCGCCGGCGCTCATTGAAGGTCGGCGCGTCGCCGACCAGCAGGCGGCCGCCGGTGGCGAGAGCGAGGGCATGCAGCTTGTCGAAATCCGCCCGGGCGAAGTCGAAACGCGCCGGATAGGCGACGTAGATCGATGCGGCGGCGCGCAGATCCCCGGCGGTGACGGCGATGCGGCGGACGCCCGGCTCCGGCAGCGCGAGCGTGCCTTCGTAGCGGCCGGGTCCGATCTCCTTCAAAACGACCGGGACAACTTCCGCCGACGCGGCGATGACGGTGCGATCCCGCAGCGGGGCGCCGAGCTTGTCGAGGGCGTCGGCGGCGACGCGCACGCTGTCGCCGCTGCGATGCACGCTCACGGAAAGGCCGGGACCTTTTGCATCGGGCAAGGAATGCCGGATCGCTTGCGCCCACAGCAGAGGATACTCGGGCATCTGCAGCCAGCCCACAGTGCCGGGTCCGGCGCCGTGGGTGGCGAACGCCAGCACCCGGCCGTTGCCGTAGCGCCAGGATGCGAGCAACGGCTCGTGCTCACCGCGCTCGTCGGTCACGGTGAGGTGGAGGTCGGCCTGGGGCTGCAGCGTCGTGCGCACATAGACTTCGACGGGCGGCAGGGTGGCGGGCAGACCTGCCAGGAACGGTGCGGCGCTCACCCAGGCAACCGGCGCGGTCATGCGCTTCAGCGGTGCGCTGGAGAGCATCAAGGTCTCCTGCAGGAGGATGCTGGGCAGAGCACGCACGTCATCGGTACGGTAGAAGCCGCCGCCGCCGCCCTCGGCGATGAGCAACGGCTGGGCGGGATCGGCCGCGCTGCTGACGGCGATGGCGGACATGGTGATGCCGAGGCGCTTCGCTTCGGCGAACAGGGGGGCGAAATCCGCGGTCTGGGACAGGCCATCGGTCATGACGACGATGTGCCGGGCGGTGACGTCGGCGCTGCGCAGCATGTCCACGGCGGCGGCGAGACCGGGATAGATGAACGTGCCGCCGCCCGCCACCAGCGCGCCGAGGGCGCGGGCGACCGCCGGTTCGTCCTTCTGTTCCTGCAGGGGCAGGACCACGTGGGCCTCGTGGTCGAAGGCGACGATGCCGACGCGCGCCTCGTCGGGAAGCTGTTCGACCGCGGCGAGAGTCGCCTCCTTGGTGACATCGAGGCGGGTGTACGAACGGGCAGGATCGGCCCACGCCACCATGCTGCCTGAGCGATCGAGGACGAACACGATGGCGACGTCGGGCGTTTCGTGCGGGATGCGGCTGGAGAGCGGCGACATGCGCTCGAACGCGGTGCCGAAGTAGCCACCCGGACCGAACGAGTTCTCGCCACCGAGGATCAGCAGCCCACGGCCGTGCACGTGCACGAACTGCTCGAGCGAGTCCTGCTGCTCGGTGTCGAGCTGGATGGCCGGCAGATTCATCGTCACCACGGCGTCGTAGGCGAGCCAGCCGTCCACCTTCTTGGGTGCGGAGTACGGTCCGACGACCTTGGCCGTGAGCCCCTGCACCGCCAACGCGCGGGCGAGCGATTCGCCCGCCGCGGTGTCCGCGGTGACGATGGCGATGGCGGGGCTTGGTCCGACCTGGACAATGACGCCGTTGCGGTTGTTCTGGACGAACGTGTCGCGCGGCGATTCGATCGACACCTCGAGCAACAGCTCGCCCACCTCGCGTGCGGGCACCACGGTTTCCACGCGGTTGCGCCCGGGCAGCAAGTCGAGGTCCTGCTCAAGCACGGTAGCGCCGGCGCGCTGGATGGTGACGTGCGCCTTGCCCGCCGCCTGGGCATAGATCACTGCGTCGAGGAGAAACGTGTCACCGAGATACACCCGCTGCGGCGCGTGGACGGATTCGACCAGCACCTCGCCGGCTGGCACTTCGGTGATCGGTGCAACGTCGATGGCGATGTTGCGTGCCTGGGCCGCGGCGACGGCGCGGGCGACCTGCCCGGCCGTTTCGTTGCCGTCGGTGGCAAGGACGATGCGACCCGCGGCGTCCGCCGGCAGCATCGCGGCCGCCAGAAACGTAGCGGCCTCGAGGTTGGTTCCGGCGGGCAGTGCGCGGAAGGCTGGGTCGCGCGCGCCGGTGGCGCCGCCGATGTCGAGGGCGACGCGCG